>NZ_CP123961.1:1200000-1800000 GCF_036327415.1 Bartonella grahamii subsp. shimonis | reverse complement strand
TTTTATTACCTTTTTGATGATCGGTCAAAAATTATACAGTAAAATATATTGCTGTTTTTTGGATAAAATACTTTATTTCTTAAGCCCGCTTATAATTAAGCGGGTTTTTTTATTATTTACTATGAATATTGTTTTTATGGTTTTATAAATTTTGTTAAAAGATGTAAAAGTAATTCAATAAAATAATATGATGAATTTAGTACCCAAATATCAGTCTACTCTTAAAAAAGCAGTGACATTTAAGGGGATTGGCGTTCACAGTGGCTGTTTATCAGTGGTAAAGGTTTGCCCAGCAGATGTTGGATGTGGTATTATTTTTAAGCGTTGTGGATTAGATGGAACAGAGAAAATATTTCAAGCCCATGCATCGCAAACAGGAGAAACTGAATTATCAACTGTGCTTGGAGATGGAGATGTAAGGGTTGAAACAATTGAACATTTGATGGCAGCAATTGCTGCTTATAATTTGGACAATCTTGTTATTGAAGTGTCACATAATGAAATTCCTATTTTGGATGGTTCAGCGTGGCTATATTGCCAAGCTTTTGAAGATGTTGGCATTGTACAGCAGGATGCATACCGTCCCTATTTCATTATAAAAAGGCCGTTGCGGGTTGAAGGAGCTCATGGTGTTGCAGAGTTTTTGCCATTCGATGGACGTCGTTTTGATATAACGATCTCTTTTCCTTCTTCTGCTATTGGTAAGCAACATTTCAGTTTTGATCTTACCACACGAGGGTTTAGAGATGATTTGTCACGTGCACGCACTTTTGGTTTTATCAAAGACGTGGAAAAATTAAGGCTTTCTAAAAAAGCGAGAGGCGCTTCTTTGGAAAATTCTCTTGTTATCGGCCTTAATGATAAAATTTTAAATCCCGATGGTCCTTATTGGGAGAATGAATGTGTTCGGCACAAGATGCTTGATGCGATTGGTGATACTGCTTTGCTTGGGGCGCCTTTTATTGGATTATTTCGTTCTTATTGTAGTGGACATAGAATTAATGCGCAATTGGTGAAGGCTGTTTTGGCAAACGAATCATATTACGAAAAAAGCTTTTTAGAGAAAAAGTAAAAAAATTGACAAGATTTTTTATTGTTTATTTGATTTTTAAGGGGATGATTGACCTAAACTGCTAAATTGGTTATGTGGATTTTAAAGTGATATGGTATAAAACCTTTGATAAATTGTTTTTGCTACAAGGTGATATTCTGTGGAGGACGGAAAAACTATGAAAGAATCCCATGTGTGCGTTGGAAATATGACGTATAGAAAATTTAACATTGTACGCAAGATATTGGGGGGGGTGCTTTTGGGAAGCACCTGTATGTTGGCGGGATGCTTCTTTAAAGAGAAAAATACCCTTGATCCATCTGCTTATGTTTTGAAAATAGAGCCACCAGATGTTTTATATAATCAGGCGCTTGCTAGCCTTGAGAGTGGGAAGCTTGGGGATGCAGCGAAGAAGTTTTTGAAGATTGAAAAACAGTATGCTTATACAGACTGGGGGCGTAAATCTTTAGTCATGGGTGCTTTTACTAATTATCGACTCGGAAAGTATGATGATTCAATTAGTATGGCTCAACGCTATATTACTCTTTATCCAGGGGCGACTGACTCAGCTTATGCGTACTATATTATTGGTCTTTCTTCTTTCCGTCGGATTCCTGATGTTACGCGTGATCAACGTGATACGAAACGTGCTATTGCTGCTATGCAGCTCCTTATAGAGCGTTATCCTAATTCTGAATATGTCAAGGATGCTAAGGATAAAATACGTTTTGGGCGCGAACAGCTGGCTGGTAAAGAAATGCAGATTGGCCGTTATTATGAAGAGGGGCGGCGCTACCTTGCGGCAAGTAGACGGTTTCGTACCGTGGTTGAAGAGTATTCCGATACAAATCAAATTGAAGAAGCACTTTTTCGCTTGACTGAGGTTAATCTTGCTCTCGGATTAATGTCGGAAGCACAGACGGCGGCAGCTATTTTAGGACGTAATTATCCCAAAAGTGAGTGGTATAAATTTTCTTATAATCTCTTGCAGAAGAATAAAATATCGCCACGCGAGCATAAATCTTCTTGGATCTCAAATGCTTTAGGTGGTGATAAGAAGAGGGTACGTTGATTCTCTATGCTAGTACAGCTTTCGATTCATAATATTGTTTTGATCGAAACGCTCGATATTCATTTTACGGCGGGGTTGACGGTTTTAACTGGAGAAACAGGTGCGGGGAAGTCTATTCTCCTTGATGCTTTATCACTTGCTCTAGGGGGGCGGGGTGATGCTTCGCTTGTGCGTCATGGTGCTGACCGCGGGCAGGTCACAGCTGTTTTTGATGTGTCTGTTTCACATCCTGCACGTCAACTTATTCGTGAGAATGGTCTTGATGATGAGGGTGATATTATTTTACGACGTGTACAATCAAGTGATGGACGTAGCCGTGTTTTTATCAATGATCAAGTATCTAGTGTTGCATTAATGCGGAGTGTTGGCCGTTTGCTGGTTGAAATCCATGGACAACATGATGATCGTGCGCTTGTTGATGTTGCTACACATCGCCAATTATTAGATGCCTTTGGTGGGCTTGAGGATGAAGTGGAAAATTTGCGTCAGTGTTATCACACATGGCGTGAATTTGAGGAGCGTTTGCAACGGCAGCGTCTTAAAGTAGAGAACGCTGTACGTGAGGTTGATTATCTTCGTGCGTGTGTAGAAGAGCTTGAAAAGCTTGATTTTAAAGTTGGTGAAGAGGATGCTCTTTCTCTTCGTCGTGCCGATATGCTTAAATTAGAAAAAATAGCGACGGATATTAAAGAAGCGGATGATCTTTTAACGGGGCAAAAATCACCAATCCCAGTGCTTTCTAATTTGGTGAGGCGTTTGGAGCGAAAAATTCCTGAGGCACAAGAGCTTATTGCACCAGTGGTTAAATCTATTGATGAGGCATTGCATGCACTTGCAACAGCACAAGAAGGTATTGAGACGGCAATACGAGCATTAGATTTTGAACCTGATGAATTGGAACGGATAGAAGAGCGTCTTTTTTCTCTTCGGGGTTTTGCTCGTAAATATCAAGTTTCTGCGGATGAATTGGTTCAGTTACGCGATAAAATGGATGCTGAACTAGCTGACTTTGAAGAGGCTCAGACTATATTGACAGGTTTTGAAGATGAGGCAAGACAAGCACAAAAAAATTATGATATGTTAGCACAAGCGTTGTCAATAAAACGTCAAGAGGTTGCAAAGCACTTGTCTGAAAGCGTGATGACTGAGTTACCGGCATTGAAATTAGAGAGGGCTGAGTTTATTGTTGAAATGCAAAGTGATATGGAAAAGCGGAGTGCAGAGGGATGTGATCGTATTGAATATTGGGTGCGAACAAATCCTGGAACACGTGCTGGACCGATGCTTAGTGTGGCTTCTGGCGGTGAATTGTCTCGTTTTTTGTTGGCATTAAAAGTTGTTTTGTCTGATCGAGGATCAGCACCGACGCTGATCTTTGATGAAATTGATACAGGCGTTGGGGGTGCTGTTGCAGCTGCTATTGGGCAACGGTTGCAACGTTTATCAGAACATGTCCAGGTTTTCGCTATTACGCATGCTCCACAGGTTGCATCGAAAGCGCATGGTCATTTTCTTATTTCAAAAATTGAGAGTCATGATAAAGGGTGCTTTGTTACTGCGATTCATAAAATGGAAGAGCATGAGCGTGCAGAAGAAATTGCTCGTATGTTGGCAGGAGAACAGATTACTGAAGAAGCGCGTGCAGCGGCTCAAAAGCTTTTAGCATAAAGGTAATTAGTCAGCGATAAAAATACTGGAAAGCTTGTATTTATTGAGATTCACTTTATGAGGAGGCATGGAGATCCTTGTGGCAGTGCTTGTAATTTGGAATAGATTTTATGAACAAAGATGCAGATAAAAATCTCACAGCTGTTGAAGCAGAAAATGAATTAGAGTGGTTGGCAAAAGAGATTGCACGTCATGATGTGCTTTATAATCGTGATGATCAGCCTGAAATTTCTGATGCAGAATATGATGCTTTGCGCCGCCGTAATGCAGAAATTGAAGCTCTTTTTCCAGAGCTTATTCGTGTTGATTCTCCTTCACATAAAATTGGGGCACCAATTTCTGAAAAATTTGAAAAATCTGTTCATGCACAGCCAATGCTTTCACTTGATAATGCGTTTAGCTCTGAAGATGTTACTGAATTTGTGGAGCGTATTCGACGTTTTTTACGGCTTCCAGAAACACAAGTGTTGGAAATAACAGCGGAGCCAAAAATTGATGGTTTATCTTTGTCTTTGCGCTACGAAAATGGGCGGCTTGTGGGGGCGGCAACGCGTGGGGATGGAACTGTTGGTGAAAATGTGACGGCAAATGCCCGAACAATTGCTGATATTCCACAAGTTTTGCAAGGTGATTTTCCTGATATAATTGAGGTGCGTGGTGAAGTTTATATGGGGCGGGAGGATTTCCAAGCACTTAATATCAGCCAACAAGAGAAGGGCAAGTTAACCTTTGCCAATCCTCGAAATGCGGCAGCTGGTTCACTCCGTCAGCTTGATTCACGGATAACTGCTAGCAGAAAACTTCAATTTTTTGCTTATGCTTGTGGTGAGGTGAGTGAAATATTGGCAGAAAGTCAAATGGAGATGATGAAAAAGCTAAAAGAATATGGCTTTGTTATCAATCCATTAACAAAAGTCTTTAAGACAGTAAAAGAAATTATTTCTTATTATCACGATATCGAAGAATGCCGTCATTCTTTAAGCTATGATATTGATGGCATTGTTTATAAGGTTAATGATTTGATGCTCCAAAAGCGCTTGGGGTTTATTTCTCGTTCGCCGCGTTGGGCGATAGCGCATAAATTTCCAGCAGAAAAAGCGATAGCGCTTTTGGAAGATATTGACATTCAAGTTGGTCGTACGGGAGCTTTGACACCTGTTGCACGTCTTACGCCTATTACTGTTGGTGGAGTGGTGGTGACCAATGCTAGTTTACATAATGAGGATTATATTAAGGGAATTGGTCATAAAGGAGAACCTATCCGTGAAGGACGTGACATCCGTGTAGGCGATAGCGTGATTGTACAACGTGCTGGTGATGTGATCCCTCAAGTTATTGATGTTATCATTGAAAAACGCCCGAAAGATGCTGCTGTTTTTATTTTTCCTCATTTGTGTCCAGCTTGTGGGAGTCATGCTGTTCGTGAAGTGGGAGAAGCTGTGCGTCGCTGTACAGGGGGGCTTATTTGTCCTGCACAGGCGATTGAGCGTATTCGTCATTTTGTTGCGCGCAATGCTTTTGATATTGAGGGCTTGGGTAAAAAACAGGTAGAGTTTTTTTTCTACGCTCAAGATGAAGCGCTTTGTATTCATACACCGGCCGATATTTTTACTTTAGAACGTCGCCAAGAAAAATCTTTGATACGTTTAGAAAATATAGAAGGTTTTGGTACTGTTTCAGTGCGCAAATTGTATGATGCCATTAATGCACGCCGCGAAATTCCTTTAAGCCGTTTTTTGTTTGCATTGGGGATTCGTCATGTTGGAGAGGTGAATGCACGCCGTCTTGCGCGTGCTTATAAAAATTATACAGCTTTTGAAACTGCGGCTATGGGAGCACTTATGCCATGTGATAAGGAAAATGAAAAAGGCAATGAAGCTTGGATGGAGCTTACAAATATCGAAGGAATTGGACCACAGGTAGGGAGCGCAATTGTTGATTTTTATCAAGAAGCGCATAATCGTGAGGTTTTGTCTATTTTACTTGAAGAAGTAACCCCTCTTGATGAGGAGCCTACCATGACGGCTTCTTCCTCGATAGCAGAGAAGACAATTGTTTTTACAGGAACTTTGGCGCATATGTCACGCGATGAAGCAAAAGCATTGGCAGAGCGATTAGGAGCCAAAACATCTGGTTCACTTTCTAAAAAGACAGATCTTCTTGTTGCTGGAGCTGGAGCGGGTTCCAAATTGGCTAAAGCTGAAGAATTAGGTGTTGAGGTTATTGATGAAGAGGCGTGGCTACAGTTGATTGAGGAACATAATGTTTAGAGGGCATTTTCTAGAAGATGCGTATGCTGTTTGTGTGATTACCTCTCTTATATTTTGGGGGGATGGAATCAAAAAGTGGATAATAGGGGCTATTTTTTTGCAAAAATAGAGCACCATAGACTTTGATATTTATTAAGTTATTGAAAAAAAACGTTGAACTTAAATATTAAACTTAAACTATTATGATGAAGAATATACAAGGTTATTATTAGTAAAAGATATAGGTTATCACTGTGAAACAAGATAAAAATTTTCAATAAATATGTAGAATTTTTAAATCTAAACGGCGTAATAAGCTAGTTATAATAGGCGTTTTAGAAATGCGATGCGGAGGATTACAAAATATAATGAAAATTTCTATATAGCAGAATAAGGTTATAATTGTATGGAGATGGTGGAGGATAGTTGATAAGCCTTATCTTTTACAAGTATATCCCGTTCTGTTTCAGTTTGGGAAGAGCTTTTTTCGTATCGGCAAAAAAACTTGAAGTATTTTATAAAGGCGTTTTTTGTATTTGCTGATGGTGAATACGCATTTTTTCTTAAAAAGAGAAGCGTGTGGTGTTTTTGTAAGAAGCGTTGGAAGATATTTGTGTTGCTTCATTTAAAGGGGCATTGTTGCCTCTTTTGCCCATTTTTTATCTTCTTCATTTAAGTAAGGTGCATTCATCTGATAAACGCGTGCGTGGTAATCATTGAGCCATTGTCTTTCTTCTTGCGTCAAAAGTTCTGGGAGAATGAGTCTTCGATCAATGGGACAGTGTGTGAGCGTCTCAAACGAAAGCATTTCTATATCTCCACCATCAATTTTTTGCGCGGGCTTTACTATTATCAAATTTTCAAGACGGATACCAAAAGCACCTTCGCGATAATATCCTGGTTCGTTTGAAAGAATCATACCGGAGATGAGTTCTTGGCACCCTTTGCGGGAAATATTTTGTGGTCCTTCATGAACAGAAAGATAAGACCCAACACCATGACCGGTGCCATGAGCATAATCAAAACCAGCTTTCCACAATGCAATGCGCGCTAGAATATCAATGTCTTGTCCGCGGGTTCCTTTTGGAAAGCGAGCAGTTGAAAGAGCAATCATACCTTTGAGGACAAGCGTGAAACAGCGTTTTTCTTCTTCTCCAATATTCCCAATTGCTATTGTGCGTGTGACATCTGTCGTTCCATCACGATATTGTCCACCTGAATCAACAAGGTAAAGTTCACCATCATTGAGTTGTTTATTTGTTTGTGTTGTTACACGATAATGAATAATGGCACCATTTGCACCTGCTGCTGAGATTGTATCAAAAGACAGATCTTCGAGTTTTTCTCCCATTTCTTTTGCTGTTGTTATACGAAATTCTTCTAATTTTTGAGCTGCAGAAATTTCACTTATTGTGTCTGGTGTTTGTTTATCTAACCAAGAAAAAAAGCGAGTAAGTGCTACACCATCGCGCAGGTGTGCTTTGCGTGCGCCATTGAGTTCTGTGTCATTTTTAATGGCGCGTGGTAGAGCAGCGGGATCAGTAAGTTTGATGAAAGAGCTATTGTTTTCTTCAATAACAGTTCGTAATTTTTCGCACGTTAGTTGTGGATCTAAGGCAAATATTGTCCCTTTTTGGACATACTTTTTGATCTTTGGAATAAGCTGTTCTGGTTCATATAATTTTGCATAACGTTCCAAATATTGTTTCTGTTCTACATCAAGTTTTTTGCTGTTAATGAATAAGGCTGGTGTTTCGTTAAGTGGAACGAGAGCAAAACAAAGGGAAAAAGGCGTGTTGGAAACATCATTGCCACGTATATTGAATGTCCATGCAATGGAAGAGGGATCTGTAAAAATAAAAGCATTTGCATGAGTTTGCTGTATATCTTTGTAAATCAAAGCGAGTTTTTTATCTGTATCGCACCCAGCATATTTGAGAGGGTGAATTGATAAGGCAGATTGTGGAAATGGCGGCTGATCATGCCAGAGTAGATCAATGGGATTATGTTGAACTGCTACAAGTTTTCCACCGGCTTTCATTTCTAATGCGTTTCTCAATGCATCGGTGGCAGCAATGGTGTGAAGCCATGGATCAAAGCCAATAGAAAGTTTTTGCCCATTTTTTTCAAGCCATCGTGAGGGAGGGCAAGTTATGAGATCTTCATAATCAAAAATATCAGAATCAGTTTGTTGGCGAACTTGAAGTCTATAGCGCCCGTCTGTGAATATAATGGCTTTGTTTTTTAAAATCAGTGCAATCCCAGCTGATCCAGTAAAGCCGGTTAGCCAGCTAAGGCGTTGAGCATGAGGAGGGACATATTCTCCTTGATGTTCATCGCTACGCGGAACAAGAAAACCATCGAGTTCAAGGCAGTCTAGTTCTTTACGAAGAGAGGCAATGCGTTCTAGAGCATGAGCTGGATTTGTTGTTGTTTCAAAAGATTGATACATAACAACGTCCTTTCCTTTTATTTTAGATGTATTGTAACCCATCCTTGACGGTGGTATGTTTCAATGTGTTTCAGCCCTTGTTTTACATAAGCCTTTAGAACATCGGCATGTTGTTCTTCGAGGATTCCAGAGAGTATCAGTGATCCGCCTTTTTGGAGTGCCTTTACCATTTCTTGTGCAAGTTCGATAAGAGGATTGGCAAGGATATTGGCAACAATGAGATCAAAGGGCGCTCGTGAAGCAATTTCATTATGGGAAAAACCTGTTGCTGTAACAGCTGTGATATATTCCTTGACACCATTGAATTCGATATTGTGTTGTGCAACTTGAATAGCAATTGGGTCAATATCAGATGCAAGTATAGCAATAGGTTTGAGTATTGCGATGCCGATGGCGAGTACCCCACTGCCGGTACCTAGATCAAGTGCATTTTGGGGATTTTCATGTTTCATGACTTTGGCAATCATTTCTAAACAACCAGTTGTTGTTCCATGATGGCCGGTGCCAAAAGCTTGATTTGCTTCAATTTCAATAGGTAAAACATTTTCTGGAATGTCGCCTCTATTATGGCTTCCATGAAGAAAAAAAGGACCAGCATGTACAGGTTTTAGTCCTTCAAGGCTTTGTTTAACCCAATCAATATTAGGTAAAATTTCACTGTTAATTTTATCAAGATCTATAGAAAGAATGTGTGCAAAACGTTTCGAAATATGCTCGTAGTTTTCTTGGTCTACATAGAGTGAAAGTTCATATACAGCATTTTGTTCATCTATCTCTGTAAGAGCAAGAGGATAACCTTCTTCGTCAAAGGCTGTTTCTATAAGGGTGTAGGACCGTTCTGCTTCATTTTTAGAAGCAGTATAATAGAGGCGAATTTGTTGCGACATGCAGTTCTTTCTTTTGATCGGCTTTTTTTAGTTTAAGATGAGTTTTTTTAACCGTTCAATGGCGATTTCATCTTTTAATTCGCTGTCACTTTCTTTCGTGTCATAACGGATAACGCTAGCTAATTTTCCACCTTTTTTGAGTAAAAAAATTGCTGCTGTATGGTTATATGTATAGTTTCCATCTGTTCCAAGGACTTTTTCAGCAACGATGTTAAAGGAATTGACCATTTTATGAACTTTATTAGGATCTCCACTGATACCAATGATTTCATTGTTAAAATTACTGAGATATTCATGGAGTACTTCTGGTGTATCACGTTCGGGGTCAACAGTAACAAACCATATACCTAATTTATCTGTATTGGATCCAAGGGCTGTAAGCCACCGATCAAGATTCATCAATGTCGTAGGGCAGATTTCAGGACACATAGTGAAACCGAAAAAAATTATTGAAGGCTTGCTTCGAATATCAGCTTCAGTAATAGTTTTTCCATTAGAATCAGTGAGTGTAAAATTATCACCTAAAGGCTTATTGGTCAGCGCATCATAAATAAAAATACCTGCAAGAAATATGATTGTCAGCCCCGAGATGCGTATTACATTTTTCATAGTTTGACTCTCTTAGATAAATCAAGGAATTGTAACATCGGCAGGTTTGTTTTGCAATCTCTGTTTCATGGTTGATTTTATTGGCTTGATTGGTATGTCTTTCCATATTTATTGATGAAATATTGGTGAAAGATGCATGAATATTGAGAACGATTTTCGATTTCATAAAAGTGAGCCTCGTATCCATACGACAGCACGGTTGCACGGTTGTAAATTAGGGCGTTACGTGGAAATTAATGAGCGGGTGATTTTACGGGATGTAACCGTTGGAGATTTTTCTTATTTTGAGCGTAACAGTGAGGCTATTTACAGCGATATTGGGCGTTTTTGTTCTATTGCATCTCATGTTTGTGTGAATGCGCTAGAGCATCCCATGGAGCGCGTTTCAACGCATAAAATAACCTATCGCCCTAATGAATACTTTCGTTATATGGCACTTGATTGTTCTTTTCGTGAAAGGCGCTGTGCAAAACGTGTTATCATTGGGCATGATGTGTGGATTGGACATGGTGCGGTTATTATGCCTGGGGTAACAGTTGGACATGGCGCTATCATTGGTGCGAACGCTGTTATAACGAAAGATGTTATGCCTTATGCGGTTGTCGCTGGTGTTCCTGCAAAGCACTTGCGGATGCGTTTTTCCGATTATGTGATTGAGTGCCTTTTGGAGATGGCTTGGTGGAATTGGCCGCTTGATAAAATTTATAACGCATTACCTGATATGCAAAACTTACCCCTCAAAGTCTTTGTTCGAAAATGGAAATGATAATCAGAATAAAAAAATGTCTTTTAAAAAACTGATTGTGGTTTGCTTTTAGTTAAGCTTTGTTTACAAAATTATCCAGGACACGCTTTTCTCCGGCTTTTTCAAACATTATTGTCAATTTATGATCGTCTATTGCTGTAATATGACCATAACCAAATTTTATGTGAAAAATCCGATCATTGATAGAAAAATCTGATGATGCATGAGAGATTGATTGAGCGATAATTTTCCCTTCAATAGTTTTGTTTTTTTGTGTATGCTTCTGTCTTGCTGTCACATAGTCAGTATAATAGGAATCGTGATTTTGAAAGGAAGATTTTCCATAACCACCATAAGATGTTTCCATTGCTATGGCTTCTATATGTTCTGCTGGTAATTCATCTAGAAAGCGGGAGGGAAGAGCAGATTGCCAAAGTCCATGAATTCTACGGTGAGATACAAACCATATATGCAGGTGTTTTTTTGCTCTTGTGAGTCCAACATAAGCGAGACGCCGTTCTTCTTCTAAACCTGAACGTCCACCTTCATCTAATGAGCGCTGGTGGGGAAAGAGTCCTTCTTCCCAACCTGGAAGAAAAACTGTTTCAAATTCAAGCCCTTTGGCTGAATGAAGTGTCATGATGTTGACTGCATCGGTATTTTCATTGTTTTCAGCATCCATAACGAGTGCAACATGTTCTAAAAAACTTTGAAGATTTTCAAATTGTTCCATGGAACGGATCATTTCTTTAAGATTTTCTAGCCGTGTAGGAGCCTCTGGTGAGCGATCTTCTAACCACATGGTTGTATAACCAGAATCATCAAGGATGATCTCGGCAAGTTCTCTATGAGGAGTGTCTTGAAGCATATTTTTCCAGCGGCGGAAGTTTTCAATAAGGTTTCGTAACGCACTGCGTGCCTTAGGCTTTAGCTCGTCTGTTTCAATGATGTTAGCGGCAGCAGAAAAGAGAGGAACAGAACGCGCACGTGCACTCTCATAAAGAATACGCAGGGTTGCATCTCCTATACCGCGTTTCGGTGTATTAATAACACGTTCAAAAGCTAAATCATCAGCGGGTTGGACAACAACGCGTAAATAAGCCATGGCATCACGTATTTCCATTCGCTCATAAAAACGAGGACCACCAATGACGCGGTAGTTAAGTCCAAGCGTTACAAAGCGATCTTCAAATTCACGCATTTGAAATGATGCGCGTACTAATATAGCCATATGATTTAATGCATGACCGGTTTGTTGTGCGCGTTCGATTTCTTCTCCGATTGCTCGTGCTTCTTCTGCCGAATCCCATGCTGAATGAATTTTTACTTTTTCTTCTTCACTCTTTATTTGAGCAGAAAAAAGAACTTTTCCCAGTCTTTCTTCATTATGAGCAATGAGATGGGAGGCCGTTTTAAGAATATGGGATGTTGAGCGATAATTGCGTTCTAGACGAATAATTTTAGCAGAAGGAAAATCTTTTTCAAAACGTAATATGTTCTCGACTTTTGCACCACGCCATCCATAAATGGACTGATCATCATCGCCAACACAACAAAGATTAACATGTTGACCTTGAGGTTGTTGTGCCAAAAGGCGAAGCCAAAGATATTGTGCCGTATTTGTATCTTGATATTCATCAACAAGAATATAGCGAAATTGAGAATGATATTCGCGGAGAATATCTGGATTATGCTGGAAGATAGAGATAGAATGAAGCAGAAGATCGCCAAAATCGCAAGCATTAAGATCTTTTAATCGATTTTGGTAACTGTGATAAAGTTCGCGTCCCATGCCGTTGCCAAAGGAATGAGCATCACTTTTTGAGATATGTTCTGGTGAAAGTCCTTGATTTTTCCAAGAATCAATCATCATGGCAAGGTTTCGTGCGGGCCAACGCTTATCGTCTAATCCTTCAGCTTGAATAAGCTGTTTTAAAAGTCGAAGAACATCATCTCTATCGAGAATTGTAAAGTTTCTTTTTAAGCCAACAAGCTCTGCGTGACGGCGTAAAATTTTAGCACCAGTGGAATGAAAGGTTCCAAGCCAAGGCATACCTTCAACAACTCTTCCAATAAGTTCACCAATACGCATTTTCATTTCACGCGCTGCTTTGTTGGTGAAAGTGACAGCAAGTATTTGCTGAGGAGAGGCAAGTTCAGAGCGTAAAATGTGAGAAATACGGGTTGTTAAAACGCGCGTTTTTCCTGTACCAGCACCTGCAAGAACTAAAAGAGGACCCTCAGTATTCATAACAGCTTGTTGTTGTTCTGGATTGAGTTGTTCTAAATAGTCTGTGTTATATGATTTTTGTTTTTTTAGAGTATGGGAGAAAAAAACAGAGCTCTTTTTATCGTGGTCTGGAAGGGAATCTTCTTCAAAGAAAGGTATGTTGTGATCAGAAAAATTACTCATTATATCTCTTTTGTAGTCTTTTTTTCATTGTCGTTCTAGATTAAAAAACTTCTCTTAAAAAAGTCACAACAATTTCAGTTGAATAAACAGAAAGAGAACATAAAAAAATAAGCACAAACATTAAATGCGTTGGGTGAGAACGCTTTGAAGGGCATAAACGCGTAACGAAGCCGAAAGATTTACTTGTTGTGGTCTTTTGCTATCAATATCAGTGATAACAAAGGCTAAAGATTGTCCTTTTTTGCGGGCTATATCTTTTAGAATATCTAAAAATGGTGGTTCTAAAGAGACGCTTGTTGCGTGTCCATCAACGCGAACAGATATCTTTCGTGGAATGACTTTTGACCAATCGATAGAATTATTTTCGTGCATTTTTTCACCTTTATTCGTCGTTTCGCAAACGATTTTGATCAAGAAATTTTTGCGTTTTTAAAGATTCTTGTTGCTCGAAAAGTTTTTCAGTTTTTGTTCGTCCAAAACGATAACGATTTTGCTCAGCACGAAGAGATTTTTCTGTACGTTTTTTTTGTTTTCGAAATTGGCGAAGATTAATCAATTCAGTCATGAGAAAATTTATTTTTTCCGAAAAGAATCTAAAGAGACAACATCAGCACTTTGTTTTGTATCGTTATTTGAAGATTCTTTATTTGTACTGAAATTTTGTTCTTTTGTAAGCGTGTTTTCTTTTTTTTGTTTGTTTGATAGGGTAATGGGCGTAGTTGAGGTATTTTCTGAATTTTCACTTTCTCCAGAGGTAAGATTTGAGGGCAGATCAAATGCTGCTTCAAATGCTGCTACAGGATCATAAAAGACCTGAATGGAAGTAAAAGGAATCACGAGTTTTTCGGTTATTTCCCTGAAGGAGAGGGTTACTTCGAAAGCTGTTTCTGAAACACTGAGATCTCTAAACTGATGTTGTAAGACGATTGTCATTTGCTCGGGATAGCGATTTTTTAGCCGAGGGGAAATTTTAACGCCTGGGGCATTCGTCAAAAAAGTTATAAAAAAATGATGATTTCCCGGAAGACCTGCTTTGGCAACTTCCGATAAAACTTTACGGATAACTCCACGAAGCGCATCCTGAACGAGAATATCGTAACGGATTTGATCTTTAACCATCGAAGTTTATTCCTTTTATTTCACGTAGCAGAACGAGGCGTATTGATATTGTGTGATAGAATATATTTTAAAATTAGCAGTATTTTGTCTACGATGCACCTCAATAAATCAAATAAATACGAAACTCTATGGTGAATAATGTCTGATAATGTCTGAAAGATCAATCAACAACGTTTAAAAAAGTGAAGGCTTCTGTTGCCAGGTGCCTTCGAACCCCGCTTAAACCTGCGACGGTTTAAGACTTAGTTTGAAACATTCACACTACATCAAGCAGCGAGACGTGCTTCCGCATAGTTGTCATTTGCAACTACTCATTTAGTCCGATAACGGTGGTACTATGCCGAGTAAAAGAGCAATCTTTACGCCCTTGTCGATCCTATTTCGCCCCCACCAAAGTATAATTTTCGCTTATTATATTTTGGTGGAGGCGCCGGGTACCGCCCCCGGGTCCAATGAGTTTATTTCATTGTCCATTTATTACCATAGCTGGCAAGCCAGCCATTTAAGTATAGATGAAGAACGGTCTTTAGAAAAGGGGGGTTGTTAATATTTTAAATCCTCTAATTATTTATGAAGCTATATAACGCGGTTGTAAAATACAGCCGCTAATTCTTGGAGAGGAGATGGAGCAAAATGACTAATGATCTAGCAGATATTAAATTATATGATAAAAATCCCGATGAGGCTGCAATAGAAAGGCTTCGTCATCGCTTAGCTTTAGTGATGAAAAAACAGGATGCATCACTTGTTGCTACATCGGATCCAAAAGAGCTAGAACGCGTTGAAAAATGGGTTCAAGATGTATTAGGCTCTGATGAGAAGAGTGCTAAAATGGCTGTTTCAAAAGTTGCAGAAATGATGTCTGGAGATCGCAGAAAAAGTCGTATGACTTTCTACTATTTGGTAGCCAAACAATTAAACGCACTTGATAAAATTTAAACAATTTTAAAATTCAATTTTTGCTCAATAAAAAAGCCCAAAGAGTTTTGGGCTTTTTTGTTTAATATCGAAGGTTTAATCGATTTTGTCTTCTTGAAGATATCCTCCTTTGCTCATATCCGGTATAAAGAGGGTGGCAATGAATGCAATGATCATTACGCCGACTACGTAAAAATAAAAGAGTGATTCATGTCCCATATTTTTTAATCCAAGTGCTACGTATTCGGCAGAACCACCAAATAATGCATTGCCAATAGCATGAGAGAGACCAACTCCCAGTGCTCTTACTGAAGAGGGAAACATTGCTGATTTTACGACACCAGAGATGGATGTATACATGCTCATAATACAGAGTATTCCAATAATGGCTGATAGCGCAATCCATGGATTATGTGCGTGACCTATTATAAGAAGTCCAGGAATCGTAAAGAGAGTAGAGAGTGCACTCCAAAGGATAAGTAAATTTCTTGTTCCAATTTTATCAGCTAGGATGCCAAATATGGGTTGGAGTAATATGAAAATAAAGAGTGCCGCGGTCATTACAGTTGTAGCTGTATGTTTATCAAAACCGGTAGTTGTGATCAGATATTTCTGCATATAAGTCGTACAGGTGTAAAATGTGAGAGATCCTCCAGAGGCGAAGAGAACAATTACAAAAAAAGCTTTTGTGTGTTTGCTTAGAAGCTCTTTAAGACTCCCAGTGTGTTTTTGAGAGCGGCTTTCTTTAGTGGTTGTTTCATGAAGTGAACGACGTAGATAAAGTATAACCAATGCTCCCAATCCACCAATGATAAATGGAATACGCCAGCCCCATGTTATTAATTGGTCTTCCGTTAGATAAAGTGCCAAAATAAATATAATAAAACTAGCTAAAAGTTGACCAGTAATAAGCGTACCAGATTGGAAAGAAGCGAAGAGACCGCGGTGTTTTTTAAGGGAAATTTCGCTTATATAAGTTGCAGCTATACCATATTCACCACCTGCTGAAAGTCCCTGCATCATACGGATTAGGAGAAGAAGAATTGCTGCAGTTCTCCCTAAAGTTTCATAAGTGGGAAGTATGGCAATGAGAAAAGAGCCCCCACACATCATAAGAATAGATATGAGCATTGAGCGTTTGCGTCCATAACGATCAGCAATAAAGCCAAAGAGCCAACTTCCAATTGGGCGCATAAGAAAACCAATAAAGAAGATTCCTGCAGTTTTAAAATATTGGGTAACAACATCGCCATCCGAAGGGAAAAATTGTGGTGCAAAGTAAATAGATGCAAATGAGTAAACGTAAAAATCATACCACTCTACTAGATTCCCTGATGCGCTAGATATGATAGCAAAGATACGTTTTCTTGGATCATGTTGTATTAAAGTTGTTTCATGTTTCATGAAATGTTCCCCTTTTAGATTTATAGTCCATATTTTCTAAACATTATTGTTTATGATTTCCAGAAAAATTCAATTGTGTAATGATTATTTTTTATGAAAACTATTAAAATACAATACTTTTGCAAATTTAAATTATTTATTCTATATTATAAATAGTTTTATTAATTATTTTAAATGATTAAAATCATTTTTAATGAATTTATAAGTAAATGGAATAGTATTCTCTACAAGACTTAATCAAGTTTTTACTACAGTAATATACCTTTAATTTCATGGGAAGTTGTTAAATTTAAATTATATCAATAGGCTTATACAATTTCTAGTAATTGAAATAGTTTATAATAGGCTATTTTATTCTTTTATTAAATAATTTTATTCATAGAATTAACTCTGTTTCTGAGTTGCAAGAGGTACAGTTATGAGGGCGTGATATAAAAAGGATAGAAATGAAAAAATCTTACAGCATTTGGGTTTCTCAATAGAGATACAAAATGATAAACAACCATTACAAATTAACACGTTATGGAAGTAATGTCTGTAGGTCATAGAAAGTATTCGATGACTGTCCATTATTGAGAGTAAGATAATGAAATGGGTTTCATAATTAAAAATTAAGTTTTTGTGTAAATAATTATAAAAAAGCCCACTTTCTTGGGCTTTTTTATCCAAAGAATAAGTTTAATGAAGTCTATCGTCTTTATCGAGATATCCTCCTTTATTTATATCGGGCATAAGGAGAATAGAGATGAGTGCAATGACCATCATACCAACTATGTAAAAAAAGAAAACAGATTCGTATCCCATATTTTTTAGTCCAAGTGCTACATATTCAGCAGAACCGCCAAATAGTGCATTACCAATGGCAAAAGCAAATCCAACACCAATTGCGCGGATTGAGGCTGGGAATAATTCTGCTTTTATGATACCAGCAATAGACGTATAAAAACTCATAACACAGAGTATTCCAATAATGATTAAAAGTGCTGTCCAGGCATTATGGGCATTCCCAATCATTTTAAGTACAGGAATGGTGCAGATAATAGATAAGGTACTCCAACTAATGAGTGAAGCTCTTGCTCCAATTTTATCGGCTAGGGAACCTAAGAGGGGTTGAAGTAGCACAAAAATAAAGAGGGCAGCAGTCATTATCGTTGTTGCGGTTTGTTTATCAAAGCCCGTGGTTGTGATCAGATATTTTTGCATATAAGTGGTGTATGTATAAAATGTGAGTGATCCACCAGCTGTAAAGCCAACAACCAAAAAGAAAGCTTTTTTATGATTGCGAAAAAGTTCTCTAAGACTACCAGAATGTTGTTCAGAGCGACTTTTGTGGGTTGTTGTTTCATGGAGCAAACTACGTAGATAAATTGCAACAATTGCTCCAAAACCACCAATGACAAAAGGAATACGCCATCCCCACGCTTTTAACTGATCTTCAGTAAGGTAAATGGCTAAAATAAATATTATAAAACTTGCGAGAAGTTGACCTGAGATCGTTGTTGCATATTGAAAAGAAGCAAAGAGCCCACGACGATTTTTGGGCGCAACTTCGCTCATATAAGTTGCTGCTGTACCATATTCACCGCCAACGGAAAGTCCTTGAAACATGCGGACTAAAAGGAGAAGAAATGCTGCTGTTATTCCCAAGGTTTTGTAAGTGGGAAGTATGGCAATGAGAAAAGAGCCACCACACATCATAAAAACAGAAATAAGCATTGAGCGTTTACGTCCATAACGATCCGCAATGAATCCAAAGAGCCATGCTCCAATTGGACGCATAAGAAAGCCAATAAAAAAGATTCCTGCAGTTTTTAAGAGTTGTGTAACGATATCTTCATCTTCAGGAAAAAATTGTGATGCAAAATAAACCGATGCAAAGGAGTAAGCATAAAAGTCGTACCACTCTACCAGATTTCCTGATGCACTGGATATGATAGCAAAAATACGTTTCCTTGTATCATGTGGATCTAAAGTTGTTTGATTATTCATGAAGTATTCCCCTTTTAGATCTATAACTTTTTTTAAAGCTATTTACGATGTGCATTATAAAAGCGACATTGTATCATGATTAAAGATTTTTTCTAGAGCTATCAATGTTGTTTGGGCTCATGGTATTGTTATATTGCGTAAATCATACGCTTTTGACTATCCTTAAGAAAGTATTGCTTTTTGTTTGATTGTGAATTACTTGCATATGATGAAGATATGATACTCTTTAGTTTATATGCTTGATGTTGTTTTATAAAATGGTGTGATTGACTATTATATGCAAGGTTGGCGTGTGCGTAAAAATGCTTTTTATGAACGATTTTAAGTACCAAGGAAGAATGGAATATTAAGAGCTCGTAAATAGTATAATGATAGTGACTTGCACTTTATATAGTGACTTGCACTTTATTAAGTGTAAAGAGGGTGGTACACATGTTTATACTTTATGGGGCTTTTACGTTATGTCATTCACGGGCGCCGTCGTGAAATGGAGTTGGGTGCATTGAGAAATATTTCTCAAAAAAGCGTGCGAATTTATAACATAATGTATTTCTATTTTTCATGAAAGGCTTTGTGTTGCATGAGGGTTCCATTAAGAACGTATTAAACAAAAGCATGAGGCAACATATAATCTTTATTATTGATAAAATTTCTTGAAAGATAATCGTTTTTCTTCGATTTTGAGCGGGAATGGGAGTATTAAATAAATTAAATGTTTTTTACCTTCAGTGAACCAAATTCAGTAAAAGAAGTATTTATGCATAATAATATGAAGCCATTTATTTTTATAAGCGGTATATGCAAGAGGAAAATTTCTTCTTTAGAGTGTTTGAAGGGATAAAAAATTGTGAGCTTTAAATTTCCATAAGGCAGATATAAAAAAGCCCAGTATTCTGGGCTTTCTTGTTAAAATCCTTTTTTGTTAACATCAAAGGTTAATGAATATCGTCTCCTTGTAAATACCCTTTTTTGCGAGCATCTGGCATTAAGAGAATTGCGATGAAGGCAACGATCATCATGCCGGCTATGTAAAAGTGGAATATAGATTCATATCCATGTTTTTTTAATTCGAGAGCTACAGTTTCAGCTGAGCCGCCGAAGAGTGCATTGGCAATAGCATAAGAGAGCCCAACTCCCATGGCACGCACTGAAGCAGGAAACATTTCTGCTTTTACGATACCTGAGACAGATGTATAAAAACTCAAAATACACAGCATTCCAATAACGATTAAGAGCGCAGTCCAAGTGTCATGGGTGCTACCAATGATTCTGAGCCCTGGAACGATAAAGATGATGGAGAGGGTACTCCAAATAAGCAGTGAAGTTTTAGTGCCAATTTTATCTGCGAGAGAACCAAAGAGGGGTTGAAGTAACATAAAAACAAACAGTGCAGCAGTCATTATTGTATTGGCGGTGGGTTTATCAAATCCGCTCGTCGTGATCAAATATTTTTGCATATAAGTTGTGCTGGTATAAAATATGAGCGATCCTCCAGCTGTAAAACCGATCACTAAAAGGAACGCTTTTCCGTGATTGTGTAGAAGCTCTTTAAGACTACCAGTGTGTTTTTGAGAGCGGCTCTCTTTTGTGGTTGTTTCATGAAGAGAACGACGCAGATAAATTGCAACAATTGCTCCACATCCACCAATCACAAAAGGAATACGCCATCCCCATGCCTTTAACTGATCTTCTGTGAGGTAGAAGGCGAGAATAAACATAACCAGACTTGCAAGAAGCTGACCGCCAATAAGCGTGGCATATTGGAAGGAACTAAAGAAACCACGACGTTTTTTAAGAGCAACTTCGCTCATATAAGTTGCTGTTGTGCCATATTCACCGCCAACGGAAAGTCCTTGGATCATACGGAGCAAAACGAGTAAAATGGCTGCTGTTGCTCCAATTGTTTCATAGGTAGGAAGGAGAGCAATAAGAAAAGAGCCGCCACACATCATAAAAACAGAAATAAGTAAAGAGCGTTTACGTCCATAACGATCCGCAATAAAACCAAAGAGCCAACCACCAATTGGACGCATAAGAAAGCCGATAAAAAAGACAATGGAAGATTTTAAAAGTTCGGTAACAACATCTCCATCAGAAGGAAAAAACTGCGAGGCAAAATAAATAGATGTAAAAGAATAAACATAAAAATCATACCATTCCACCAAATTACCTGATGCGCTTGATATGATAGAAAGAACACGTTTTCTTGTATCATGTGGAGCTAAAGCTTCTTGTTTTTCCATAGTCGATCCCTTCAATTTCACATTCATCCATCTTTGTTCATTATCCCTCTATGTTATTTTCTTAGAAGCTGTCTATAGTATTTTATCTTTTGCATCAAATTTTAGTCAGATTATAATAATTTCTTGTGTAAGATGTTTTCGGAAAAAGATTTGAATTATGTTTGTACGGATTTTACAGTTTTTATTTTCTATAATGAGAAGAATCGGACATAATAGCCTTATGAAATCATATCTTGCTCTTTTATCTCATGTTTTAAATCAGGGTATTGATCGGACAGATCGAACGGGTGTTGGAACGCGATCTATTTTCGGGTATCAGATGCGCTTTGATTTACAAGCGGGATTTCCATTGTTGACAACAAAGAAACTACACTTACGTTCAATTATTTATGAGCTTTTGTGGTTTCTTAAAGGCGATACAAATATCGCATGGTTGAAAGAGCATGGTGTGTCGATTTGGGATGAATGGGCTGATAAAAGGGAAATCTTGGTCCTGTTTATGGTTATCAGTGGCGTTCTTGGCCTGCTCCTGATGGACGCCATATTGATCAAATTAATAATCTTTTAACGATGATTAAGGAAACGCCAGATTCTCGTCGCTTGATTGTATCAGCTTGGAATCCGGCATTAATAGAGGAAATGGCTTTGCCTCCGTGCCATTGTCTTTTTCAATTTTACATTGCTGAGGGTAAATTATCTTGTCAGCTTTATCAGCGTTCGGCAGATATTTTCTTAGGTGTTCCATTTAATATTGCATCCTATGCATTGCTAACGATGATGATTGCGCAAGTAAGCGGTCTTAAAGTAGGCAATTTTATTCATACTCTGGGAGATGCTCATCTTTATTCTAATCATTTTGAACAGGCAAAATATCAATTGTCTCGTATACCAAATGCTTTGCCATGTATGCGCATAAATCCAGCGGTAACAGATCTTTTTTCTTTTCAATTTGAGGATTTTGAGTTGCTTAATTATAAAGCGCAGCCACATATTAAGGCACCGGTAGCAGTATGACGATTTCCATTTGTTTAATTGCTGCTGTTGCAGAAAATGGGGTCATCGGTCGTGAAGGTGCGATGCCGTGGCATTTATCGACGGATTTGCAACGCTTTAAAGTTTTGACGTTGGGTAAGCCCATTATTATGGGAAGAAAAACTTGGGATTCTATCGGGAGACCTTTACCAGGACGTATAAATATCGTCATTACGCGTAATTGTACCTTTGGTGCTGAAGGGGCTGTTGTTGCTCATTCTTTATCGCAAGCTTGTTCTCTTGCAACAAGCGTTGCTTCTCAAAATGATGTAGAGGAAATTTTTATTATTGGGGGGGGGGAAATTTTTCAACAAGGGTTGCATATGGCTGATAAAATATTCCTTACAGAAGTTTTAGCTTCTATAGAAGGTGATAGTTTTTTTCCTGTTTTTGATAAAGAAAAGTGGACTATTGTGGAAACACAAGATATTCCAAAAGGGGATAAAGATAGTCATCCGACACGTTTTGTTGTTTATGAGCGGAAATAATTTTTTTATATGAAGTGGAAAGGGTTTATCAGTTGCATGCTAATGAGATAAGAGAATCTCTATAAGATTCAAGTGAATGGTTGGTATTTGAATGAATGGTAGTCAGTTAAAGAGGTGATAATGCCCTGGACAAATCAAAATGGTGGTGGCCCGTGGAGTGGCGATAAAAACAAGAAAAGTGGTGACAAAAAAACATCGGCTAAGAATCTTTTTGGTTCTGGTGGTAATAATGGTGGCGAAAATGGTCCCAATCTTGATGATATTTTGCGTAAAGGAAAGGATCAGTTTCAACAATTTAGTAGAGGGGGAATTATTGTTTTGTTCCTTCTGCTTGCTGTGTGTTTTTTGCTCTATCAATCACTTTATATTGTCCAACAAAATGAGCAAGCAGTAGAATTGCGTTTTGGTGTGCCTAAGCCGGGAATTATCGGTGATGGATTGCATTTTCATTTTTGGCCAATTGAGACCTATATGAAAGTGCCTTTAACTGAAAAAACAATTGCAATTGGTGGGCAGACTGGACAGAAACAACAGAGTGAAGGTTTGATGTTGTCTAGTGATCAAAATATTGTTAATGTCAATTTTTCTGTTTACTATCGCATTTCACATCCAGGGCAATTTTTATTCAATGTGAATGATCAAGAAGGGACAGTTCGTCAGGTTGCTGAAAGTGCAATGCGCGAGGTCATTGGTTCCAGACCTGTTGATGATGTTTTACGCGATAAAAAAGAGGAAGTTGCTAACGATGTGCGAAAAATTACCCAGTTGACTGTTGATAAATATCAACTCGGTGTCGAAATAAGCCGTGTATCGATTAGTGAAGCTGCTCCTCCTACTAAGGTTGCTGCTGCGTTTAATTCTGTTCAACAAGCAGAGCAGGAACGTGGACGAATGATTGAAGAAGGAAATCGTGTGCGTTTTACGAAGATTGGTTTAGCAAATGGTGAAGCTTCACGTACACGGGAAATCGCAAAAGGCGAAAAAGCACAAATGGTTGAAGAGGCACGTGGGCGTGCTGAACGTTTTCAGGCTATAGCTCGTGAGGCTGCCATTTCACCAGAGGCTGCGCGATATCGTCTTTATATGGAAACGATGGGGCGTATTTTTTCTTCACCAAATAAATTGGTTCTTGATCAAATTAATTTTCCAGCAGTGCCTTATCTTCCTTTGAACGAATTGCTGCGTAACAATTTATCAGAAAAAGCAAAATCGGCACGTTCGGCATCGCTCTTGGATGCTCATATTTCTGGAGGGCGCTAATAATGCAACAGTCTCGTTTTTTGTTTATTTTTAGTACTATAATGTTTCTTTTGATCATTTTGTGGATGTCACTTTTTATTGTCTATCCTCGTCAACAAGTGGCAATTAAGCGTTTTGGTCAAATTGTTAAGGTCGAGTCTAATCCTGGAATTTATTTGAAAATGCCCTTTGTGGATAAGATGATTGTGGTGGATAATCGTTTGTTGCGTTATGATGTTCCTACGCAATCGGTACAAGTTCGTGGGGGGGCTTATTACGAAGTGGATGCGTTCTTTATTTATCGTATTACGGATCCTAAATTGTTTTTACAGCGTATTGCTTCAGGGCGTCCACAAATTGCGGCACGTGAAAACCTTGCACCACGGTTTATTGATGCTTTGCGCGCTGTTTATGGTAAACGAGAATTTAAAGCAGCCTTATCGGATGAACGAGGCGCAATGATGGCTGAGGTGCAACGGCAATTTTCTATAGATGCAGGTTCGCTGGGTATTACGATTGTTGATGTGCGTATTCGAAAAACCGATTTAACGGATGCTGTTTCAGAAGATGTTTATCGACAAATGGCTGCTGAACGAGAGGCTGCTGCGGAAAACATCAGGGCTCGTGGTCAACAAGAACGAGATCGTATTGTGGCAGAAGCAAATCGTGAATATGAAGAAATTGTAGCGGCCGCAAAGCGTGATGCTGAAATTACTCGCGGTGAAGGACAAGCCGAAAGTATTCGCATTTTATTAAGTGCGCGGGAAACTAATCCATCTTTTTACGATTTTTGGTTAGCGATGGAACAGTATAAGAATTTAGAAAGGATTCCGATGGTCATTGCACCAAATGAGGATTTCTTTTTTTATTTTCGAAATCCCTTGCAAGAAAAGAAAAAGCTTTCATCAACAATGAGTCCTAGTTTGAGCAAAACTGATTCAAAGTCTAGTGGAGAATAGATGTATACTATTTCATATGGGAAGTATGCTCTATAGCTGCTTTTTCTATGATGAATGGAAGAGAGTGTGAAGCCATACTGGTTGTGCATAATAAATTGGTAAGGCTCTTTGCGGCTTTGGTTAAAGGCATGTCATGGATAGAAGTATCGTGAGTAGAAATACGTTTTTGAAGTCTTTTATCACAAGAGTTGTTATCACAAGAGTTGTTTTGTGTGTGATTCTGTTTTTATCAGGATCAGTGAATTTGTCTTGGGGCGCAGAGACAGACAAGACATTGCTTTCTGTTCCTGATTTAGCTTCTGAGCTTTTGGAGACGGTTGTAAATATTTCTACGGCACAGACTGTTGAAGGAACAGAACAGGATGAAAATACTTCGGTACCCGTTATTCCCAAAGATTCATTGCTGGAGGAATATTTTAATGATTTTTTTACACCTAAAGATGGTCAAAAAAATAGTCAATTTCAAAAGGTGCGTTCTTTGGGGTCTGGTTTTGTGATTGATGCGCAAAAAGGGATTATTGTTACAAATTATCACGTTATTGTTGATGCTGATGATATTGAAGTTAATTTTACGGATGGTACAAAACTCAAAGCAAAGCTCCTTGGCAAGGATAGTAAAACTGATTTAGCATTGCTTCAAGTGGATGCGGGACGTAAAAAATTAAAAGCTGTGCGTTTTGGTGATTCAGAAAAAGCACGTATTGGTGACTGGGTTATGGCTATTGGTAATCCTTATGGTTTTGGTGGAAGTGTGACGGTTGGTATTATTTCTGCACGTAACCGTGATCTTAATGCTGGTCCCTATGATAATTTTATTCAAACAGATGCCGCAATTAATCGGGGCAATTCTGGTGGTCCGTTATTTGATAGAAATGGTGAAGTCATTGGCATTAATACAGCAATTGTTTCACCTTCTGGAGGATCTATCGGTATTGGGTTTGCTATTCCATCGGATATGGCCCTTTCTGTTATTAATCAATTGCGTGATTTTGGAGAAATAAGGCGTGGTTGGTTGGCTATTCGTATTCAGCCGGTAACAGAGGATATTGCAAAAAGTTTAAAATTGGATAATGCTGTAGGAGCGTTGGTGGCTGGTAAAATAGAACAGACGGAAGGAAATAATGTCGATAATAGCCAGTTACAAGCTGGAGATGTTATTCTTTCCTTTGGTAATTCCAAAATTAAGCATGCACGTGATTTGCCGCGTTTAGTTGCAGAAAGTTCAGAAGGAAAAGTGGTGGATATTACTGTTTTACGGAATGGGCAAGAAAAAACAGTAAAAGTTAAGCTTGGACGTTTGATTGAAACAGATGCAAATGAGGATATAGAAGAAGAAGTTGATGATAAAAAAAACAATGATCTGTCGAAAGACGTGACAATGCAATTGATGGGAATGACGCTATCTGAAGTGACTGAGGATTTGCGTCGTCATTATTCAATTTCAGATAAACTTCGAGGATTAGTGGTGACATCTGTTGCACAAAATAGCGCAGCGGATAAAAAGCGTATTCGCGTTGGTGAAGTCATTGTTGATATCAATCAGAGTGCTATCACAACAATCGATGAGGCTAAAAAACGTATTCATAAATTACGTGAAGCTGGACGCAAAAATGCTCTATTTATTGTAGCGCGTCCAGATGGAGAGTTACGGTTCGTAACGCTTCTAATGGATTGATCCTTAAAAAATTAATTTTTTGTTTTTTTATTAGCCTTAGTATATGGGGTATTCTGTAGCTCAGCCATGTGATGTCCAATATTTCTCAAGCTCATTTCTCGACGGAGATTATGGATTGTGTAACATAAAATCCACTAGGCAGCTCTGTTTTTGCGTTAAATAAAAGGATAAGTTGCTAGCATCATAGATTTGCTAGTTTCCAATATTGCAAAAGCCTAGGTTTTGAAATGCTGCATAAGAGATCTATGTCTTGTGTTTAAGTCAATTTTTATCTCTGCTTGTGGTGTACAAGTGAATGGTATTGATATGGCGCTTTATGAGAAGGATAAAAATGAGAAAATCTTATGGTATTGGGAGCTCTTATTGCAGGTTGCAAAACGCTCAACTATTATAAAACAAAGGATGCAATTATTATTATAAATAATGTTTTATCTAGTGAGACTTTTAGCCCTTTGTGATTATACTTTTTGTGCTATAGAAAATGTTTTTTTCACTTCAGTTTAAAAAAGTTATCCTAGAAAAAATCATATTAAACTCAATTGGTTATATATATTTATATCTTTCTTGGTAATGGATGAAAAAATAGTTATAAAAAAGATAATTTCTGAAGCCCTTATTATAAATCAGGTAGCATGCTATTTTTATAGGAAAAACTAAAGCTGTTTGATTGTATAGGTTAAGTTCAGTATTGTTTTTATGACTGATGACAAAGAATATGTTTATTTTTAATGGACTAACGGACAGAATGATTATGGCTGTAGTTTATTATTGAATTATGATAGCAAAAAATGCTTGGAACTTCCCTTGATGTCGTTATTACATTCATTTTTCTTTTTATAAGTTTCATAAGGTGCTTTGTCTTGAGGAGAATTTGTGTTCGTATTTTTGTTTAAAGTGTTCATTCTATGATAACAAAGATAAAATACAGGGGCTTTGGGGAATGTCATGCATGTTGCAATGAGTTACTAATTGGGAAAGATTGCTATTCATGACACAGAGAACAGTTACATTGATAGCAGGGCCAACGGCAAGTGGAAAGTCAGAACTTGCCTTGCAAATGGCGCAAGAAAAAAATGCTCTCATTATTAACACTGATTCAATGCAGGTTTATGATGTTTTAAATATTTTAACGGCACGGCCGAGGGAGGCTGATACCGCGATTGTTCCACATTATCTTTATGGTCATGTGAGTCCTACTTTGAATTATTCAGTAGGGCAATGGTTGTGTGATGTCCAGAAGCTATTGGCTACTTTTTCTTTAAGATCAGTTATTTTTGTTGGTGGAACAGGACTTTATTTTCGTGCTCTTTTAGAGGGAATTTCGGAAATCCCTCATATTCCAGATGTTGTGCGGCAGAAGTGGCGTTTGCTGCTTGATAAAGAGGGCGTTGCAAGTCTTTATCGCCAGTTGTTGCAGATTGATGCTGTTGTTGCTGAAAAAATTTCTTCACAAGATGGACAGCGTATTGTTCGTGCTTTGGAAGTTTATGATGCAACTGGTGAAAAGCTCAGTTGGTGGCAGAAGAAAAAAACAACGCCTCTCATTGCGCCGAATTTTACCGAAAAAATTCTTCTTATGCCACCACGTCCTCTGCTTTATGAACGTATTCATAAACGCTTGGATTCTATGATTGAAAGAGGCGTTTTAGAAGAGGTGATGATCATGAAGAATCTTAAGCTTTCCCCTTCGTTACCAGCAATGAAAGCGATTGGTATACCTGAATTTATGGCTTATTTGGATGGATATAGAAGCTTTGAGAATGCTCTTGAAGCGGTGAAAATACAAACGAGAAGATATGCAAAAAGACAAATGACATGGTTTCGTCATCAATTTGATGAAAAATGGATACTTATTTCTTGAGAAAAGCGCTGGAATTTTGCAAAAAAATTGCAAAAGATAATTCGTGAAGAAGAAATTTTTTAGAAAATATAATTTTTTATTGACGAATGGTATCAATGGAATTAGAGATTCTTCTATAAGGAATTTTTTTATATATTTTATACGTTGGAATAATGGGGGGTGATCATACAGTGTGTGTTGTGTAATGGGCTCCTTTGGGGGCTTTTTTTATGGGCTCCGTTAGGGGCTTTTTTATTGTCCTATCAAGTAGGTGAGTGGGAAAAATGAGAAATGATCCAAGAAAGCAAGAGAGTGTAGATGGAAAAATAATGTCGGGAGCTGAAATGGTGGTTCAAGCTCTTATAGATCAAGGGGTTAAGCATCTCTTTGGTTATCCTGGTGGGGCTGTTCTGCCTATTTTTGATGTGCTCTATCACCAAGATACACTCCAGCATATTTTGGTGCGCCATGAACAAGCTGCAGGGCATGCTGCTGAAGGTTATGCACGCAGTACTGGAAAGGTAGGTGTTATGCTTGTAACTTCTGGTCCAGGCGCAACGAATGCTGTTACACCTTTGCAAGATGCTCTTATGGATTCTATACCTCTTGTTTGTTTTTCTGGTCAGGTAGCGACAACGATCATTGGAACAAATGGCTTTCAAGAAGCTGATACGGTTGGAATTACAAAGCCCTGTACGAAGCATAATTGGCTGGTTAAAAATGTCAATGATCTTGCAGCAATCATCCATGAAGCCTTCTTTATTGCTCAATCAGGGCGTCCAGGACCGGTTTTGATTGATATTCCTAAGGATGTTCAATTTGCTTCAGGATTTTATAGAGCACCTCAAGCGCCGACATCTATACATTCTTATTCAAAGCCGAAAGGGAATGCGCAGGCTATCGAAGAGGCTGTTTCTCTCTTAGCAGAAGCAAAGCGTCCTGTTATTTATTCTGGTGGTGGTGTTATTTCATCAGGTCCTGAAGCTGTAAAGCTTTTGCGCGATTTAGTTCAACTGGGTGATTTTCCGATTACTTCAACACTCATGGGGCTTGGTGCTTATCCAGCTTCTGGCAAAAATTGGCTTGGAATGCTTGGGATGCATGGAACCTATGAAGCTAATATGGCCATGCATGATTGTGATGTTATGTTGGCTGTTGGAGCACGATTTGATGATCGTATCACTGGGCGATTGGATGCATTTGCGCCTCATGCGCGTATTATCCATATTGATATTGACCCTTCTTCTATTAATAAGATCGTAAAAGTGGAAGTGCCACTTATTGGTGATGTTGCTTGTGTTTTAGGAGATATGACGCAACTCTTAAAGATACAGCAATCAGCGTTTAACAGTGAAGTCCGTGAGGTGTGGTGGACGCAAATTAACCGCTGGAGAGCTCGTAATTCATTGGCATATGCGGAGAAAAAAGATGTTATCATGCCGCAATATGCTCTTGAACGACTTTATGCTCTTACCAAAGGTGCGAATGCTTATATCACAACGGATGTTGGACAGCATCAGATGTGGGCAGCACAATATTATCGCTTTGATAAACCAAATCATTGGATGACTTCTGGTGGTCTTGGGACTATGGGTTATGGTCTCCCTGCTGCTATTGGTGTTCAAATTGCTCATCCTGATGCGCTTGTTTTATGTATTTCTGGTGATGCCTCCATTCAAATGAATATTCAAGAGCTTGCAACAGCAATTCAGCATGACACACCTGTAAAAATTTTCATTTTAAATAATCAATATATGGGTATGGTTCGCCAGTGGCAGCAGTTGTTGCATGGCAACCGTCTTTCTCATTCTTATACAGAATCTATGCCTGATTTTGTAAAATTGGCAGAATCTTATGGAGCGGTTGGTATTCGTTGTTCAAAACCCGATGAACTTGATGATAAAATTCAGCAGATGATTGCTTGTGATAAGCCTGTTCTTTTTGACTGTCGTGTTTATCATTTAGAAAATTGTTTTCCCATGATCCCATCGGGATGTGCCCATAATGAGATGTTATTACCCGATGAGGCAAGTGAGGAAGCTGTTGCAAATGCTGTTTCTTCTGAGGGAAAGATTCTTGTATAAAATTAATATGGTAACAAAATAGTGAAGGATGGTGATGATGAAGTCTTAGGAGTCTTCATCTCTGTCTCTTCTTTGTGGAGAGTTCCTATTATCCTTAGAGCTCATTTTATGATTTTCATTCTTTGTTTAAAGACATGGGGGTTTAAAGACATGGGGTGTATTATTATTTGTTTATCTAAAAAATGTTATAAGTCGTGTGCCCAATTATGTTTGAATTTATTTGTACGCGATGTTTGTTTTTTAATTCATCTGTTCACTTTAATAGCTATTTCGTTGCATTTTTTAGATAATACATTGAATTATCTATTATAAATTAATTATGTTGTCTCATATATGAAAGATTCCATCGTGCAAGAAAAAAAGCCACCATGCTTGAAGGGTGCAACCATGCAATCATGTCTATGAAAACAATAGAAAAGTTTGTTACTATGTTTTGGTTTTGCATTATGAAATTACTCTAAATCGCTCTTTCAAGGGCTTGATAGGAGCCACCCCTAGCGGTTTGAAAGAAAGGGCAAAAATAACAAAAATCAAATGCAGCCATAGAAAATCAATTGGCCACAACAGCTTATAATTAGATAGTCACCTCACCTGATTATGCGGGAGAGATCTATACATATGAGATGTGTCGTCAATATATATATATATAAACCAGAATAATACTCAGCATCATATCATTATCAGGACATTAACATTGAAAATAAAATACTCTTTCTTTTATTTGTTCTACATATCTATGACTCCATAAATCTGCAGATACAAACACTCTTTGAATCCACCGCATTGGATTTTCATAACGATCAAATGATCCCAAAAATTTATCTCTAGAGTGTAGAGCCATTCTGTTATCAATGTATAATAATCTTCCTGGTTGTACATTAATTCCAAAAGATACAGCCTTAATAGCTTCATAAAAATGATCTAAAATTTCCTTGGCTTTTTTTTTGACTGTGGTTCTAACATGCCTGGATAAAAAACAGCGCTGATATCTGGAAATTCACTGTCCCCTTGAACGAGGGGCACTTTACTTGTAGAGGTTACCCCATTTTTTCTCCATCTATAGGGAACATTAATTATATATAAATTATCCCTTAAACTCCTCAAATCCTCCTCATTTAAAAGTTTTAAAGCTAGACGTGCATCAGATATTCTCGTTAACGGGCCATCAACATCATTGCGAACACCAGTTAAAAGTATCCCTTTAGGAGATAAATTTAAACCTTTTATAAATTTTAGTGCAGCATTTTCTATATGAAAATCTAACTCAACTTCAGATCCTAATCCTGTATAATCCTTTTTATTATCCTCTAAAGGAACTAGGTTATTTACTATATGTTCGCCTTCAAACTTAATTGAATAAGGCTCTCCGATTAATAAAGAAAACATCATAATTAAATTTTCGCTTATATAACCGCTTTTACAAGACGAATCTAAATTATAAGGATTAGGTGACGTATTAATTTTTCTATCAATAGGAAGGTTTTCAAAGATTAAATATGGTCTAGGGGTAATAGACATCTTTTGATTCATAAGAATTGTCAAGATTCTATGGGGTAGCAGCGAAAATGCTATTTTTTAGCTCAACCGAATATTCAATACCACCATATGGATCATAAATAATATGGTCTAAAGCCTCCCAAAGATTGTCTCTTTCGCCATTGCTCAACTCAAAAGTATTTTCATTTATCATTATAGTTTCCTCCCCAATTATATTCCCCTACTTTTTTATTAAGAAAAGTGAAAAAACAATTATTAAAATTAAAATCAACCATGTTAGTAAATAAGTGTCTGTAAAATCTTGGATTAATCCAAATAATGGTGGAGCAGCAATAATTGCGATTTGATTGACAGACATTGCTAATCCCAGAGAAAAGCCAACGCTTTCTTTCGGCGAGGAGTCTACAATATAAGCAACCCAAGGGCCATACCATCCTAATCCAAAAAAACCTAACCAAGCAGATAAAAGAGTTAAATAAATTATGGATCCATTCATGCCCAAAATTAATATTAAAAATCCAAAAACGACTGCAATCATGCAAAACAAGACAGGAAAAAATCGTCCTTTTTTACAATGATCACTCCACGCTGCTAAAATAATTCTTCCTAAGGCACCAGAAGCCTGTGAAACAAAAAACAAATAAGCACTTTTATCTAGAGGCAGGTGATAGATTCTATAAAAATAAACAGTTATAAAAATGGTTAAAACATATTGGACGATCACAAGTGAAACGCCTGAAAAAATAATATTCTTCATATGCGGTGCAGCCAACATCGCAAGACGAGACCTTACATTTGCATAGAACGAAACTTTTGCCTTGCTTTTGGGAACGATAGCGACAACTTTTGCTGGTGCGTGATAAAAAATAATAAAGATACATCCCCCTAAAAAAGAAACAATGGCACCGACCAAAAACGCACCTTGTATGCCATAGACAAACGCACTAGCAGGAAGAACCATCCCAGCTAATGCCCCACCTAATGGTAGTCCCGCCTGCCTTATTCCCATTGCAAATCCGCGTTGCGATTGTGGAAACCATGCAGAAACAGATTTAGCGCCACCAGGTTGAGCAGAACTATAAAATCCCCCTACAATGAGCAAACAAACCAAAAGGGAAATATAGTTATCTGCGATTGCTCCCAACAAAAGAGTGACAGAAACACCGAATGCGCCAACGCCAACAATATAGCGCTCGTTAAACTTGTCGAGTAATTCGCCAGCTATAAGTAAGCCAATAATAGGTAGGAATTGCGCTGCTGAAGACAGCAAACCTATTTGAGAGTCACTCAGCGAGAAATCCCTCTTAAAAAATTCAGCTAAAGGACCAATCCCTTGAACAAAGAAGCAGGCTGATGCTTGAGCGATAGTGGCAACAAGCAATACAATCCATCGATAATAATTTTTTCTATAAATTTATTATTGCTCACTCAGCCTCCCTCCAATTAAATTGTATTCCAATGAAGTAGCCTTTTTTAATAATGCTTGCAGCAATAAATGAGGTATTTTATGCGGATGACATAAAAATCTGTCAATACGATTGGTATTAATATGAAAGCTAAGGAAATAAGCTATTATGTGTCGTGCAAATTTGATACGCTAGCGATATAAGATAAATTTTACAAACATTGGCTCAGCCAGCATTAAGCGCTCTTCATAAAAGATGCTATATTTTGGCAAGCTTTTTCCATATAATTCTCAAAGCTTTCTTCAGTCACATAGCCCAGATGCGGAGTGCAAAGAACTCTCTCTGATTGCAATAATTTGCTCTCATATACTGGCTCGCTGTCATAAACATCCAGTGCAAAGTAAGTTGAATTTTCCAAGCTTAGTATTTTTTCTATCGCCCCTTTTTCAACCAAAGCTGAACGCGCTGTGTTGACAAAAAGAGCATGAGGTTTCATACTTAATAGATCATCTAATTGAATGATTTCTCTGGTTTTATCGCTTAAACGTAAATGTACGGATATAATGTCAGGACGTGTAAAAAATTCATCTTTTGAATGCGTAAAATGATAACCTAAATTTTTTGCTTCTTGCGTTGAGCGCTCGCTCCCATAAACCAAAATGGACATGCCAAAAGCTTGAGCATATTGAGCAACCATTTTACCAATACGCCCAAACCCGAATATTCCAAGAGTCGCCCCTTTCATTTGGTTGCCAAATGTTGTTTGCCATCGTCCTTTTTTCATATCAGACACAGATTTACAGAGTTTTCTACGCGCAGACATCATTAAGAGCCACGCAAATTCAGCAGCAGAAGTTGGATCTCCACCACCGTCTAATATTTCAATTCCTAAGTCTCTACAAGCTTCTATATCAATATGTGAACCTATAGGGCCTGTTTGGCAGATTAATTTTAAATTTGGCAGTTTCAGGAGAAGATTTCTATCAACTATAGTTCGCTCTCTGATTAAGATAAGAATATCTATCTCTTTGAGCTTATCCTCTAAATCACATTCTTTAGCTAAATTATTTATAACCAGTACTTCATGCGATTTCATTAATTTTGTAATAGACTGTAATGTTAGGGTGGCTTTTTGATAGTCATCTGGAATTAATATTTTCAATTTAAACCTCCCGTTTTATTCATCAATATTTGAGCTCATCATTTCATTTCTAAAACAATCAAAAAGTAATCTCATCGCTGATATTTTGACATAACGCTAAGCCTATTAGCAAATTATACCTCTTGATTTCATTGTTATTTATAGCAATAAGAATAGCATTAATCAGTTAATTTTTGTAAACTTTAAAACATTGTAACAAAAAGAAAAAGTTTGACTCAGTCGATGGAGAATTGCGCTTTTCTCATATTCTAGAGGACGAACCTGAAATGCTACTCTGGATTAAAACCAGCTCCAGTTTTCTTATAATAAACTACCAAGAAGGTCATACTTACGAACCAGATTTTATTGTCGAAACAGAAAAAGCTACATATTTGTGCGAGATAAAGTGTGCTTCATATAAGCGTGATGTCTTTCTTTATTCGTTGAGATATAACTTATTTGTAGCATGAAGAGTAAATTTATTGAAATCATGATAAGAGGGAGATAGGAACTTTATAGGTGTATCATCATAGGATTAAGCAGTTTTGTTGAGAGCTATTTCTATTTTTGCCAAAAGGTTTTTGATATATTTAATTATTATTTCGTAATAGTGGATGTACTTTATTTTTAGGTGCAAGAAAGCTGATTGATTGTGTAAAACAGTATTCAAAAATTACATTATTCTTATCCTGTTAAGGACATTTTTTCTAGCGAGGGTTTTGCAATTGCAATGCTCTTTTTCTCATTCTAAATTTTGGTTAGAAAAAGCGTATATAGGTGTTATTTTAAATTTAAGATATGCATATTCCATTGTTGGTGTTACTGTTATAAAAAATGATATTTTATTTGATAAGTATAAGGTGTTACCAAGAAGATCGATGTATAGATAAAATTTAGATTGTTACAATATCTTGAAAAAGCAATGGGTAAATAATTGATAATTGTGCTACGAAAGTTGTTAGATGGGCGTGTGTCAGCAATCCTTAATAAAAAAGTTTTTCTTGATAGTCGTTTTTTTTCAAAATACTGCTCTTTTTATGCAAATCTTATGTTGGTAAGCTATGCAATTTTCACCGGAACAGGATAATGCATTGAAGGCTGTTGCTGCGTGGTTGAAAGAGGGGCGTTCTCCACTTTTTCGCCTCTTTGGCTATGCGGGGACGGGGAAGACAACGCTTGCGCGCTATTTTGCGGAAACAGTTGATGGTTCTGTCCAGTTTGCTGCTTTTACCGGGAAGGCGGCGCAGGTTTTGCGTTCTAAAGGTGCGAGCAATGCTTGTACTATTCATTCACTCATTTATTGTCCGCGTGGAGAAGAGGAAGTTTCCGATGAAATAACAGGAAAAAAGTCTATTGCTCCAACATTTGCATTAAACCGGAGAAGTGCAGCTGCACAAGCGAAACTCATTATTATCGATGAATGTTCGATGGTAGATGAACAATTAGCGCGTGATTTAATGAGTTTTCAGACGCCTATTCTTGTTCTGGGTGATCCAGGTCAGTTGCCTCCTATTTCAGGAGGAGGATTTTTTTCCAATGGAGAACCAGATTTTCTTCTCTCAGAAATTCACCGACAAGCGCAGGATAATCCAATTATACGTCTTGCTATGAACGTGCGTGAAGGACGCGATATTGCTTATGGCGATTACGGGGCAGCGCGTGTTGTTACACGTAAAGAGGTGGATAAAGAATTAGTTTTGGAGGCTGATCAGGTATTGGTAGGGATTAATCGAACGCGTTATCTTTATAATAAACGTTTGCGTGAGTTGAAGGGGTTTACAGCGGATTATCCACAAGCGGGGGACAAGCTTGTATGTTTGCGTAATGATCCTGCTAAAGGCTTGTTGAATGGCTCTTTATGGAAAGTTCTCACTTCACAGAAGGAAACTGTTAAACCGGGTGTTAATCTTCTCGTTAAGCCAGAAGAGAGCGAGCGTGGGGTGGTGAAGATTAAACTTTTAAAAGCAGCGTTTGAAAATTCTAATAATGAGATTTCATGGCAGTTAAAAAAAAGATATGATGATTTTGATTATGGATATGCATTAACTGTTCATAAAGCGCAAGGGTCCCAATGGGACAATGTGGTTTTATTTGACGAAAGTTTTGCATTTCGTGATATGTATGCACGCTGGCTTTATACCGGAATTACCCGTGCGGCAGAGCGTTTGACGATTGTTCGATAGAGAATTTTTATTGCTTGGGATTATACTGGGCGATGTATTTTTTCTGTGTTTAGAAATGTATATGTAAATAGGGATGTATATGGCAGTAAAACTTTCGGTTAATCTCAATGCTATTGCTGTTTTGCGCAATCGGCGTAATCTTCCGTGGCCAAATATTGAGAGTATTGGGTATATAGCGCTTACAGCTGGCGCAGCAGGTTTGACGGTTCATCCGCGTCCAGATGAGCGGCATATCCGTTTTACTGATTTGCCGGATATACGCTGTTTAATTAACAGCTCTTTTCCTACGGCTGAATTTAATATTGAAGGTTATCCAAGCGCTACATTTTTGGATTTGGCAGAAAAATATGCTGATCAGATTACCCTTGTCCCTGATGATCCAGCTCAATCAACCTCTGATCATGGTTGGGATTTTGCTCGTGATGCAGAATTTTTGACACCCATTGTTCAGCGCTTGAAAAAAAGAAAAATTCGTGTGTCGTTATTTGCTAATCCTCTTGTAGATGGTCTTGACATTGCTAAAGCGATTGGTGCCGATCGTGTCGAATTTTATACTGGGCCTTATGGTGGTGCGTTTAAAGATAAGATAAAACAGGATCAAGAGTTGGATAAACTTACTGTAGCGGCAAAAAAAGCCAAAGAGCTGCACTTAGGCGTCAATGCAGGACATGATTTGACGATTACGAATCTTCCTGCTCTTGTTAGTCGTATTCCTTGGCTTGATGAAGTTTCTATTGGCCATGGGCTTATTGCAGATGCATTAGAGTATGGAATGCATGATACTGTTCAGCGTTTTATCCGGTTATTATCGTAATTTTTTCTCTCTTATAAAATTGAAAGAAAAATTTTATAAAGCTTTGCCACTTTATTTAAAACAATTTTATATATGTTTAGATAAATAGCATTATTAGCATGCATTATAAATATTCTATTGTTGCTCTGTTTATTGGTCGCTTGCTATCTTTTGTTTGTGAGTGTATGCGATGTTCTTTATTTGTACCATCCATTATGAGGAAGTGTTACAATCTTCTTACTATAATTTCTTTGAAGGGATAAGAAATAGGGTTTTGAAAGTATTTTCCTTTTCCTTATAAAGCAGTGCGTAGGATTTTAATGGATCAATACACAAAGTTTCTTGATGTTTGAGCTCATTTTACGGGTTATCTGTAAGTAGTATAACGTAAAATCTTCATGGATGATATGAAATCTATTGCTATCATCATTTTATTTGCTAATTTAATATTGTGGCAGCTTTTGCAATGAGATAATTTATAAGATATACTGTTCTCTATGTGCAATGCTGCTTTTGGCATATAAGGGTTTTGATGATTTCATCATGAACAGATTTAAAATCAAAAAATGCTTTTTATGAATAGGCTTAATGCAATAAGAGCTGTCAAATATAATGATGATATCGATTTTTAGCTTTATGAAGTAAAGAGGGTGGTGTGCAATAAACCTTAGACTATTATAGGGGATTCTTGAAAAGAGTTCGAGCACATTAAAAGTTTTTTATAAGACTCCATAAATGAATAACATAATGGCACTATGGGGGTGTTCTTTTTTGCGTGAGAAGCGTGGATATTAAAGAACGTAAAAAGTAAAATACTCTCTCTATTGTTCTAAAGATATTGTTGTATATGCTTTTGAAGGTTGTATTAAAACAATACTTATTATTTTGTAATTTTTCTTGCTATCCGTATTGATTTGGTTCATGTTAAAAATTGTATATTGTATCTTAATTTTTAGAATATAGTGTTTTGTTGCACGATAGAAGAGTAAAATATTAGCAAATATATTTTCTTTAGAAATCTTGTTTTGTGTAATTATTGTTTTTGTAGAATAGCAGTTGAAGTTGATTTGGGGATCCGTATATGGTTTGGGAATGTTTGGGGACTACAGTTTTTCTATGCAATATGTAAACTTTAAAAATTATTCGATTGCTGTGTTCTTATAAGCGGTGTTTTTTGTCTTTATAAGTGTATGATGCAGTGAAGATAACGTTTTTTATTTAATAAAAATAATCTGAAATCCAGTTTAAATAGAAAAAGAAGGAAGTTTTTTATGCGTGTTTATTATGATCGTGATGCAGATGTTAATCTCATTAAAGGGAAAAAAGTAGCCATTGTTGGTTATGGTTCTCAAGGGCGTGCGCACGCTTTAAATTTGAAAGATTCCGGTGTTAAAAATGTGCAAATAGCTTTGCGTTCAGGGTCGGAAACAGTTAAGAAGGCTATGGCCGATGGTTTTGAAGTGGTGAGTGTTGCTGAAGCAGCAAAATGGGCAGATCTCATCATGATGGCAACACCAGATGAATTGCAAGCTGATATTTATAAGGAACATATTCATGATCATTTACGTGATGGGACAGCGATTGCTTTTGCGCATGGTTTGAGCATTCATTTTGGCTTGATTGAACCTAAAAAACACGTTGATATTGTGATGATTGCTCCTAAAGGTCCAGGGCATACAGTTCGTCATGAATACCAACGGGGTTGTGGTGTTCCTTGCTTAATAGCGGTGGCGCAAGATGCTTCAGGGCATGCACATAATGTAGCATTATCTTATGCATGTGGACTTGGTGGTGGACGTGCTGGGGTGATTGAAACAACGTTTAAAGAAGAGTGCGAAACTGATCTTTTTGGTGAACAAGCGGTTCTCTGTGGAGGTCTTGTTGAACTGATTCGAGCAGGTTATGAAACATTAACACAAGCAGGTTATGCACCGGAAATGGCTTATTTTGAGTGTTTACATGAAGTTAAACTGATTGTTGATCTCATGTATGAAGGGGGTATTGCAAATATGAATTATTCGATTTCTAATACAGCTGAATGGGGTGAATATATGTCTGGACCACGTGTGATTACGGATGAAACCAGAGCAGAAATGAAACGTATATTGAAAGATATCCAAACAGGTAAATTTACGTCAAATTGGATTCAAGAATATAAAGCTGGCGCTGCTCATTTTAAAAGTATGCGGCGTTTAAATGATAATCATCCTATTGAAGAAGTTGGTAAAAAACTTCGTTCTATGATGCCTTGGATAAAATCTAATGCTTTGGTTGATAAAGAGCGTAATTGAAGCTTCTACAGAGATATTTTGTCAATAGCTTTTATAATTTTATAGATAAATATAAAAGGGTAACTAAAGTTACCCTTTTTTATATGTTTTTGCAGCATAAGCTTTATTTTTTAATTTTTTGCATAATTCTTTTTTCCAAAAAGAAAGTATACAATTCCTAAAAATATAAACCACGCTGGAGTGTATTTTAAAGCTATGGCAGTATCAGCTTCTAATGACAATAAATAAATAATGAATGCAAAGAAAACAAGAAGCGCGCAACACATAATAACACCTCCTGGCATTTTATAAGGAGAGACAGTATGCTGGAGAGGGCGATTGCGACGATAGACGATGTAGCTGATCAAAATAATAGACCATACAAATATAAACAAAGTTGCGGCAATCGTCGTAACAATTGTAAAAGCAGCTATGAGGGTTTGAGATAACGATACAACTGCATAACCTAATAAGATGCATAAACATGAAAAAAATAATGCATTGGCTGGGACGTGGTTACGAGAAAGTTTTCCTAAAAATTTAGGAGCACCCTTTTGTGTTGCTAGCCCATATACCATACGGCTGGTAGAAAAAATTCCACTATTTGCTGAAGATGCGGCGGCTGTGAGGACAACAAAGTTCATCAAACCGGCAGCAGTTGGAATACCAATAAGTGCATACATTGTTACAAATGGGCTTTTTTCTGGACTGATTTGATCCCAAGGTGTCACAGACATAATCACAAGGAGAGAGAATATATAAAAGAATACAATACGGATTGGTATTGAATTAACAGCCTGTGGTAAAGCTTTTTGAGGCTCTTTTACTTCAGCAGCAGCTGTTCCAGCGAGTTCAATGCCAACAAAAGCAAAAATAACAATTTGAAATCCAGCAAAAAAGCCTGTAATTCCTCGCGGAAAAATATTTCCACCGTTCCATATATTGCTAAGAGAAGCAACCGTACCGTTTGGAGAGACAAAACCGGTAAAGATCATATAAAATCCTAAAACAATTAAGACTAAAATTGCTACGATTTTGATAAAACCAAACCAAAACTCAAGTTCGCCAAATAGTTTTACGGCGACGAGGTTGAGAATTAAAAAGGACATAAGACCCATTATAACAGGAATCCACGGATTGAGTTCAGGCCACCAAAAGTGTGTATAAGTGACAATAGCAATAATTTCAGCAGTTCCAGTGACAATCCAACACAACCAATATGTCCAGCCGATAAAGAATCCGGCACACGGTCCTAGAAGATCGGTTGAGAAGTCAATAAAAGATCGATATTGTGTATTAGAAAGCAACAACTCTCCCATAGCACGCATGACAAAGTATAGAGCACACCCAATAATCGCATAAACAAGGAGGATTGAGGGACCTGCTACACTGATTGTTTTTCCTGATCCCATAAAGAGACCTGTTCCAATCGCTCCACCAAGAGCTATAAGTTGTATGTGTCGATTATGGAGCCCACGTTGCAATTTCTTCTTCGGCTTTTTTTTAAAATTTTGTTTATTCATTTTTGGGAAGTTCCCCTTAGTTATTTTAAGCTAAAAATTACCCTAAAAAAGGTAATCCCTTCTATCGGAACACGCTATGGCTAAAGAGTAAAGGAATTTTTTTCTATGACTATATGTGAATAAAGAAAAAACATTATTAATTAATGAAATAATTGTTTAATGTATAAGAATTATAATATAAATTATACTATATTTATTATAGATAATAATTATTTGCATAAATATTTCTATATATAACTTTTATTATTCACAAAATTTTACCATTATAGAAAAATATAACTAAAATTATAAATCTATTAAAAATAAATCTATATTTAATAAATTTACATATTTATTTAAAAAATGAAAATTTAGTTTAAATTTTAATAATAATAAGTAACGTTTATTACAAATAGAAAAATATTTTCATAGAATATTTTTTTATTATAGAGGGCTATTAAAATATATTCTGTTTAGAGCTGTATTTTTAATTTTGAGAAAAAATTGACTATAAATTTTGTTTTTTGAGCGTTTTAGACAAAATCTCATGTTTTATTAGTAAATAATATCAGTGAAGTTTATAGAGAGTTCTTTAAAAAAGAGCGCGTATCTTATCCTATTATGCAGTAAGACACTGTTGTTTAGAGCAGTGATATAAGACATATAAAATTTTACACATTAGGTATTTTTAGAATATGTGCTGAGTATTTAAAGCAGGGCTAGCCCGTAGAGCCTTATGTAGGTGAACCATATAAGTGCTCAGCAGTATTCCTCCTTAAAAAGCCGGATTGTTTACAAACCGGTAGTGGGAGGAACCATCGTCTTTTAAGGTGTGAGGAGGAGATTAAGTAGAAAAAGGGTAACTAAAGTTACCCTTTTTGGAGATGTTTTGTATAGATTTTATTTGTTCTTTGGAGCGATTTTTTTTCTATAAATATAAAATACATTATACCTAAGAAAATAAACCAAAAGATACTGTATTTTAAAGCTGTTAGGGTGTCATGTTCTAATGTCAACAAATAGAGCATGAAAGCAAAAAAAACTAACACAAGCCCGCACATAATGACACCTCCCGGCATTTTGTAGACGGATTCAGCATGTAGATGAGGGTGATTGCGACGATACACAATATAGCTAATCAAAATGACGGACCATACGAATAAAAATGCAATCGCTGAAATGCTCGTCACAATTGTAAAAGCACTTATGATGCTTGGAGATGATGATGCAATTGTGTATCCTACTAAAATACATAAGCAGGAAAAGAACAGAGCATTGGCTGGAACATGGTATTTGGAAAGCTTCCCTAAAATTGGAGGAGCACCTTTTTGTGTTGCAAGCCCGTATATCATGCGGCTAGTCGAAAAAATACCACTATTTGCTGAAGAGGCTGCTGAAGTGAGAACAACAAAGTTCACCAAACCAGCAGCTATTGGAATGCCTGCAAGCCAAAACATGGAGACAAAGGGGCTTTTTTCTGGAACAATTTGATTCCAAGGTGTAACGGACATAATTACAGCGAGAGAAAGGATGTAAAAGAGTACAATACGCACCGGTATTGCATTAATTGCTTTAGGGAGAATTTTTTTAGGTTCCTTGACTTCAGCTGCAGTTGTTCCAGCAATTTCTATCCCAACAAAAGAAAAAATGGCAATTTGAAACCCAGCAAAAAAACCTGTAATTCCTCGGGGGAATATATTACCGCCATTCCATACATGGTTAAGAGAGGCAACAGTACCATTGGGAGAGGTAAAGCCTGTAACGATCATATAAAATCCAACAATAACTAATGCTAAAATTGCTACGACTTTGATAAGACCAAACCAGAATTCAAGTTCACCGAAAAATTTTACGGCAAGGAGGTTAAGGATTAAAAAGAAACCAATGCAAGAAAAAACAACAATCCATGAATTAAGTGTTGGCCACCAGAAATGCATATAGTTAATAATAGCAATAATATCTGCAGCTCCAGTCACAACCCAGCTTAACCAATAATTCCAACCCACAAAGAAAGCGATTCCCGGTCCTAGCATATCGGTTGAAAAATCAATAAGGGACCGGTATTGTGAATTAGAAAGCAATAATTCTCCCATAGCACGCATGACAAAGTATAGGGCACATCCAATAATAGCATAAACGAGTATGATGGAAGGGCCTGCTACACTAATTGTTTTTCCTGATCCCATGAAGAGACCTGTTCCAATAGCTCCACCGAGTGCTATAAGTTGTACGTGACGGTTATCTAGGCCACGTTGTAGTTTCATCTGAGGACCATCTTTTAAATTTTGTTTACAGTTCATTTTTTGGGGGTTCCCTTTAATTATTTCGAGATTAAATTACACTAAAAAATGCATTATTTTGTATCGAAGCATGATATAAATGAGGTGTAAAGGAAAAAAACGTTTTTTATGATTTTGTGTGGATAAAGAAAAGAATATGGTTTTGAAAAAAGAGGATGTTTTTCTCTTAAATAACGTAACAGATATTTGAATAGGGAGCTTTTAATTTTTATTATTCATAATGATGAGAGTTTTAATTTTTGCTCAAATAGCGCTCGAGAGTTCTCATCTTAGTTTAAGAAACAGTTTTTAATAATAAAAAATTAAAATCACTTTTTTGTTTGTATGCTGCTATCATAAATCAAAAAGTTACTTTATTTTTCATAAACGAAAAGAGGAATATCATAGCTTGTTTCTTTTAAAGTGATGAATAAGGATTCTGTTTAGATATTGATAATATTTATAAAACGTTGCGAGAAATTCACATTGTTTACACAAAATCTTTGAGACTATGATAAAGAAATGCAGCGTAACTCAGTTATACAAAGAAAAAAAGAACAGGGGATTGTATAAGCTCTGTTAGAGGTTGAGCTATTCATAGTGAGAGACAGAATCAGGAAAAGATTACTCTATTATCCTTGCAATTTGTTATCAAAGGATAGGACTGTTCCTGTCGCTATGTTAATCGTACCTTTTATCCGCTGCTTTTTTTAAAGTGGAGCTGGCAAATGATATAAAAATGGCCATTAAAATAAACCATGCAAAGATGTTGAAAGAATGTATTATGATAAGTTCAAAGCCTTTTTTGATGCCACCGCCAGAAGACAAAAACTTCGGGAAGTCCGCTATAAATATTGATACTTTGAGGTTTAGTATTTGTGTCAAAAAACTGTCTATATAGCTGGTGAAAAGTTTTGTTTTACCGATAGTACTCTTTTCATATCGTTGATATTCTTTCTTTTGAATTTAAGCTGTGTATTCCAGATTTAATCGATTTAAAGCCCATGTATAATAAAGTGCTGCCATCCATGAGTTTTACTAAAAAACAGCGTTTTGTGGTTGAGAATGAGCGCGATACACCTAGGTGTGGAAAATGTCCCATGCACATATGTTACTGTACACAATCCTAAAACGTTTACAAATGCGTTCTTTCTTCCCAATCTCGTTGCATTATTGATGATAAGGGCCATATTTGGCCCCGGTGAGATGACTAAAAAAATGAAACAATGAAAAAGGTCAGTCTTTGATGATTCATTTTACTTTTAGCTCTGAAATTAATTGATCTTCGAGATATAATTCTATTCTGTCAAACTGAGAAAGTTTTCCTACACCCTGTGGAGTACCTGTGTATATGAGATCATCACGTCTTAGCTGAATGTAGTGACTCAAAAATGATATTATCTTCTCAAAGCTAAAGATCATATTTTTCGTATTACCAACTTGTCTTGTTTCGCCATTCAGCTTCATTGCAAAGGTTATTGGGTTGTTTATTTTTTTCTTGTTGATGAAGTCAGAGACGTATGCAGCGCCTTTAAATCCTTTCGATAAAAGCCAAGGAAGCTTTTTTTCTTTCAGTTTTGTTTGCAAATCCCGCGCTGTGAGATCAAGACCTATTGCTACGGCATCATAGCATTCTTCTGCTTCTGCCTCCGTGACCATGAAAGCGTCCTTTGAGATTTTGAGCACAATTTCAGTTTCAAAATGTATTTCTTTGGAAAAATCAGGGAGATAAATTTCGTTGCCTAAAACGAGTGAACTGTTTGGCTTGCTAAAGATAACGGGTTCATCTTCAACAACATTGCCTAGTTCATGAACATGTTCAACATAATTGCGTCCAACACAGTAAATGTCATTTATCATAAGAGCCCTCCAAATTTTTTATTTTCTTTTTGTATAGGCAAGAGAGAACTTTGCAAACAACATTTTTTCTTATACCGTGTTGTACGTGTTCTGAATAAGAGACATTGTGTGGGTTGATGACTAACTACGATGACAGCCCTTCGTATTGTCTCTCTTTTGAAGAGTGCCCAATCTTATAGTCTTTGAGAGATAAAAAACACTGCTTTCATTTTGGTTACTAGTCGCGTGAAATACCTTTAATATTTTAAAGGTATTTTGGTCGTCTACGCAGCGATCAGTAGGGTCTGAAAGCCCTAAAGTTCGATCATAAAAATGAGCTTACTCTGTGGGTGTCTCGGAGTTCTGGGAGATTTTGTTATGTCCAGGTGCGATGAGCACTAAAAGCAAAAAAGCTGATTCAAACTCAGTACTTTCAGGTTTCCGGAATACTAATGCGAGGGCGCTCGCACTTGCACAAGTTCCCTTGCGTTCCTTTGCGGTGTGTTCGGATACACAAGTTGGAAAGCGTCGTAAGAATAAAAATGATGCTGTTGAATTTGATATCTCTGATCTTGTCTTGCCTGCAACAACCGATGCAAAAGAACTAGCTAGCAAAACAAATAAGGTTTCTCCTGATCCAACCTACCATTCGATACAAGTGATTTCGGATGCACAAAAGGAATATGATTTACCGGAATTTGATCTGATCATTTGTGATGAAGCCCATAGGACAATGGGGGGTGTTTTAGGAACAGACAAGCATGAATCCGAATTTATCAAGGTTCATGATAACAGCATCATTCGGGGTAAAAAACGTCTGTATATGACAGTAACGCCAAAGATCTTTAGTGATAATGCTAAAAAATAAGCCAATGAGATGAATGGCATTCTGTCATCTATGGATGATGAAGAGCTCTATGGAAAAGAGCTATACACCTACACATTCTCAAAAGCCGTTAAGAATGAACTCTTAGTTCCTTATAAGATTATTATTTTAGGTGTTAATGAAGAAGAGGTAAGTCAATCCATTCAACATCTGATAACAGACGATAATTATGGGCTTATTCTTGATGATAAAACCAAAATCATGGGTTGTTATCAAGCCCTTACCCAAATAGATCTGAAAATTGATCTTGGGGATGGCCCAGCCCCTATGCATCGGGCTTTGGCTTTTTGTAAAGATATTAAAACTTCTGAACGTATCCGTGATACATTCAATTCTCAAGAAATACAGAAAGAATTGTATGCTCTTCATAAGTTTTATAAAGAGACGCCGCCTCTTGACTGTACCTTTGCTCATATTGATGGAACCTTTAGTGCTAAAGAGCGTACAAAACAACTTGATTGGTTAAAGGAAGATGCGGGGGAAAATACCTGCCGTGTGCTCACCAATGTAAGATGTCTCTCTGAAGGAGTGGATGTCCCTGCTCTTGATGCAATCATGTTTTTACACCCGCGCAAAAGCCAAGTGGATGTGATACAGGCGGTGGGGCGTATCATGTGTTACGCCAGGGGTAAGAAAAGAGGTTATATCATTTTACCCGTTGTTGGGGTACCGACTGGGGTTTCTTCTGAACAGGCTTTAAAATACAACAAGAGATACAGTGTTGTTTGGCAAGTGATCAATGCTTTGCTTTCTCATGATGAGAACTTTGCCAATACTCTTAACCAGATAAATTTAGAACAAGATGTCAGTCATGTCTTAGAGATTGTTGCCTTAAAGATTATGACGACGGTTGAAGATGAAATCCATGTTTATGAGAAACCAGAAAGCGCAGGGCTTGAGATTGGAAAAGCAGCTCATGAACCGCAACATAGTCATGCAAACAAGATTACCCTTTTATAAAGAGTTTTCCAATGCTCTCAAAATACTGATTGTTAAAAAATCTACCATGAGTGATTATTGGGGCATTTGGGCTGGCAATGTTGCTGAGATTGCACAAAACCATATCACACGCCTTCAAACCATACTATCCGATGAAACCAATGAAGCCTATCATGCTTTTGAGAGTTTTCACAAAGAACTAAAAAACACCTTAAACAGAATTAGATTTTTCATATTGCCTATAAGAAATTATATCGCAATCTAAAATGATAACTTTATTGTTATCAAAAGCTCTGTTGAGAATGCTTATATTACTTTACGCTTTTAATTCCTTAATTTTTGAAAAAAGTATAAGCATACCTATACTCCCCCTACAAAACATATGCCATGGGTTGAATTTATATGTTGCAATGTTGATATAGGTTGTTTTTATTTTATATCATTTGAAAAAAATAATATAGGGTCTAAAAAGAACTGACAAAACTCTTCCTATACAATCACTCAGATCATTTTTTGGGAGAAAAGTCGCCTAATGCCCTGTAAAAAGTTTTGTGTGACTGTTTTAAAAGGTTCTCAAAAGAGATTCCTTTATTGTTTGCTACTATGATTTTTTACCAAAAGATAAGATTGATAGCATGATGTCTCGTTTATATGCGTGTCGTGTTGAGTGGATTAGAGGAACTGGAGAGTGAATTTATCTCTAATTATTGATAAGTATATTGTCGCGTTAAACTGGGGATATTGATGTATTAAACATTGACGAGCTAAACAGCTTTGGTTAGAAGTTTTTCATATAAATGTGGGGGGAGAGATTTCCAGCAATTAAAATAAAGCGTTTTTTGTAAAATAAAGCAGTTTTAGGTGTCCCTTTTCTTTGGTTACAAAGGCATGTGCTTTTGTTAAAAGCGTCATAGAGCAGTGGTTGTTTTGGGTGGTGTCATAGGGTCGTGGCTGTTTTGAGTGGTATTGTTAGAGATTCATGAAGTTCTTTTAAAGAGTGTTTCATGAATAGTGCAAAGCGGGGGCAATCTGTATTGTTATTGATATTTTTACGCCAAAGTTCTCTTTTGAGAATTTTTCGTGCTATTTTTGTTTTATTTGGCTTATTTACAGGTGTAAGTGTTTATGCGCGCTCCTCAGCTATTTTTCATTCCCCAACAGATAATTTTTCTCGCGGGTATTCAGAAAAGCAGCAATTAGAAAGAATTGAGAATTTACGCGCTTTAACGCCTAAAGGCATTACAACGCCTTCAGAGAAAAATCCAGAAATGCTTTTGGGGGGGAAACAATGTTTTCCCATTCATGCTCTTGTTGTTGAGGGAGTGCATCATGTCAAAAAGCGCTCTATATCAGCCGTAACAGAGCCCTATGTTGGAAGATGTATCGGTCTTGTCGATATTCAGCTCTTAATCAAGAAGTTAACCAAAGTTTATTTGGATCAAGGCTATGTGACGGCGCGTTTTTACATTCCTGATCAAGATATCAAAAACAGCAAGACGCTCAAATTTGTTGTCGTTGAGGGCAAGCTCTCAGAGATTTACTATAATGGTTCACCGGCATCTCGTTATAACAATGTTGTATGGAGTGCTTTTCCTGGGCTTAAAGGTCATGTTCTGAACATGCGCGATATTGAACAGGGGCTTGATCAGATCAACCGTTTGAGTTCAGCGCACGCTCAAAGCGAACTTCTTCCAGGGCGTGAAGAAGGGAGCACCATTGTCAATATTAACAATCATCCCGATAAAACTTTCAAAATTACTGTTTCTCATGACAATATGGGACAATCTTCCACGGGTTATGCGCGTTATAGTGGGGGTTTGAGGGTAGAAAATATTTTAGGGATGAATGATGCGTGGGATTTTAACTATCAACGCAGTGAGCCCGATTATTGGGGTGGGAGCAAGCAAGAAGGACATAGCAATAACATTTCAGCGAGTGTGAGTATTCCGTACGGTTATTGGACTTTTGGATTGAATGGCACTGTTTATAATTACCAAAGCATTATCCCTGGTAACTTTACCGATATTGAGACGACGGGAGATTCCAGTGAGTTACACGCGAGTACAAGCAGGGTTCTTTACCGGGATAGTGTTTCCCTTACAACCTTGAATTTAGGTCTTTCTTATAAAAGAACCAACAATTACCTTCTTGGCAATAAGATTGAAGTGGGCAGCCGTCAATATAGTGTCGCCAATTTTGGGATTTCGCATTCTCGCCAGATGTTGGGTGGGACTTGGACCTTTGATGTGAGTTATTTGCAAGGGCTCCCCTTGTTTCATTCAGTCAAGAAACATGCGCCAGGAGCAGGGGATGCGGAGCCACAATTTGCCAAATTTACCGGTACGCTTAGTGTCATGACGCCTTTTAAGGTAGGGGGCTTGGACTTTATACTGAGCAATCTTTTGAGTGGTCAATATTCACCGCATAATTTATTGGGGGCTGAGCAGATTTCATTGGGAGGGGCTTCCAATGTTCGTGGCACGCGTGAGAGTTTGCTTTTTGGCAATAACGGTTTTTTTAGTCGGAATGATTTGTTGCTACGCACCATTCCATGGCGCAACCACGCGACCTTCAAAAAGGTTTTTGGTGAACTCCGCCCTTATGTTGGTTTGGATTATGGGCATGTGTTTTCGCAAGCTTTGTATGGGATTAAGAGTGACCAGCTTGCCGGTTGGACAGCAGGTGTCAAGCTTGCGGGGGGTATGGTCTCTCTTGATGCAAACTATTCCAGTATTTTTTGGAGCACAGTTAAGCACAAAAAATCAGGAACATTTTTTATGACATTAACAATGGAACTTTAAGCGTCTTTTATTGGGGAGTTAAAGTATGAAATATGAGAAGAGAGCAAACAGAGCAATTTTATTGGGCGTTTTAGTTTCCAGTACAATGCTCAAAAAGGTTTTGGTAAGCGGACTTGGTGTTTCTTTTTTATTAACACCTTCAGTGTTACAGGCACAAATTACTGTGGATCCTAACGCTAATGCCGCCCATCGCCCAGATATAGTCGCAGCACCCAATGGGGTTCCCTCGATTGATATTGTTACCCCTAATGGCAAGGGCTTATCACACAATAAATATTACGATTTTAATATTGGCAGCCCAGGTGTCATTTGGAACAATCATGCGCAGGAAGTGGGGCAATCGCAGTTGGGGGGCATTATGCCGGGCAATCCGCATTTGCGCTATTCTGGTTCAGCAAAAGTGATTTTAAATGAAGTAACCAGCAGCAAGCGCAGTGCGCTTCATGGTCCAGGAGAGGTTTTTGGGCGCCCAGCCGATGTGATTATAGCCAATCCCAATGGGATAAGCTGTGATGGCTGTGGCTTTATCAATACGCCCCATGCGACCTTAACCACAGGTGTACCCGAAATTGATGCGAGCGGTTTTCTGAAAGGTTTTGAGGTGAGAGGTGGGGACATCATCTTTGGTGCAAGAGGAGCCAATTTTTTCTCAGGCCAAGGGGCGGTTGATATTGTCGATATTGTCTCACGCACGGTGCATTTTGAAGGACCTGTTGCAGGCAAGGAGATAGGAGTGACAGCAGGGACGGGTCATTTTGATTACGCTTCTCGGCAGATGAAAGAACTGACTGATATTACCGGCAAGCCGGAATATGCGATAGATGGTTCTGCGTTAGGTGCTCTACAAGCGGACAGAATAAAACTTGTGGCGACAGAAAAAGGTGTTGGGGTTCGCATGCGCCATGATATGGCAGCCAATGCGGGGCAGTTGCGCCTTTCTGCGGATGGAAAAATATCGTTGAAGAATGTTTTTGGTCATAAGGGTGTTGTCCTCAAATCGAAAAGCCAGAGCGTATTGGCAAAACACATCACTTCAAAAAAGCATATTGATATTGCAGCACATAAGGATGTGACGTTAGAAACGGTTGGCGCTGATGGTCATCTGAAAATAGAAGCGCAGGATGGGCTTTTATCGATTGCGGGTAAGGCAACTTCTGGAGGCAATATGGAGCTGTCTTCACGCCAGACTTTTAAAGTTGCTGGGCTAGGGGCAGGTGCTGATATGGCTCTTGAAGCGGGTGGAGACTTGAAACTTGAGGGGATTGTTTTAGCACAAGGGAACCTCAAGGCACATGCCGGTGGTGATATAAAGGCGCAGCTTTTAGCCGGTGGGGTTGATATGACGGCAACGGGTGCTACAGGTGTTGTTGTTCTTGGCACCCAAGGGGATGTTGATCTCCAGAGCAGTCAAGGTGCGATTGTTGCTGAAAATATTTATGGGGCAGGAGATATCACCCTGGTTTCTCATAACGGACTTTCTGTTTCTGAAACAATTCTGTCGCATCAAAATATCGCCATTCATGCACAACCAGAAACAAATGCCCCCGTTCATTTTGGGCAACTTTTAGCCTATGGCAAGGCAAATATTGAGGGTGGGGCGGTTGATTTTTCTTCGCTGATGACGGGTGATGATGCTGTTTTAAAGGGTGGCAGCCTTGATGCAGGCACACTGATGACAGGGTTAGATTTTGTTCACTCGCAAGTAAGCCCTTCGAATCCTTCTGGTGATCTTGTTTTTTATGACAAAGGTTCTCTTTCTATCACGGCACAAACGGGCATAAAGGTTGGACATATTATTAGTGGTGGTAATATTGACCTTTTTGCTGGCAACGACATTTATTATGATCAGGTCATTGGCTATGGCACAGCCACATTGACATCGGTATCAGGCGGGATCAGTGTTGAGAATGTGCTGTCTGCTAAGGGGGATGTGAGATTGACAGCACCAACACTGGATTTAAGCAATAATCGTTCTCATATTTACACGCCGCAAACGCTGTATTTAATTGCGGATCATATTGATGTCTCGGGCAGCGAATTGACGTATGGTGGTTTAGATTTTCACAGCACCAATGCCCTTGATATTCACAATGCACGGCTCCAAGCCGTGACAGATCAGGGTGGGACTGGAGATATTCTCTTTGTTGCTCCAGGGGTTATGGTGGATCAGGCAACTTCTGTTTTAGCGGCACGAGATTTCACCATCAAAACAGGGGCGCTTAAAAATAGCGGTCAATTGGCATCGGGGCAGGATTTAGTCTTTAGCGTGACAGGCAATGTGACCAACAGCAAAACGGGTTTAATCTATGTGAAGGGCAATGGTGCTTTACAAGTTGATGGAGCTTTGCTCAATGATTTTGGCGCCATAATGGCAGAGGGTGATTTATCTTTCACCAATGCAGCTGGCAGCGGAAAAAGCCTTTCCCTTGTCAACAAAGCGGGCTTTATTCAAGCAGGTGGAAATTTAAATATCCAAACCAAAACTCTGAAAAACGAAGCCGATAGCACGCCTGTTATCACGGAAAAAACGGAAGAAGTCGCCATCGCATTCCAAAAACCAGACAAATATAATTTTCTTGATGGTAGGGGTTTATATCATGATACGAGATCGAATAGTTGGGGTAAAGGAAAGCTTTCTAAGTGGCCGTTTGGTAGTGATAAGAAGAATTTTATATTTGAACAACAGGTTTGGGCAAGCAAAGAAGAAATCTACGGCACCGCAATTTTAAGCGATGGAACAGTCTATAAGGCATTTACTTGGGAATATAATGATAACAGAAAAGGCATAGAACAGTATTCCTGGAATGGTTCTCGGCGGAAGGGAGGATGGTTCGGGTCAATAAACGAAAACTGGTCACACATGACAGAAGAGACTGTCACGCAGGCGTTTTCGCATAAGCCTACCGTTCAAGGGATGATACAATCTCACGGTAATCTCATCATTAACGCAGATAATATTGACAACCATTATAGCATTATAGAAGCAGGGGGAAATGCCGATATCCAAGCCAATGTGCTGACCAATTTAGGGGCAACAGCTTATAAAAACACTTATCTTAGTTGTCAGGCTTATACAGACAGTTGTTATGGCTATAAAGCTGATGGAAGCCGCGATGTTTCTTTAGATATAGCCAATGGCAAGGATCGTCAAACTGGCTCAGAAGCTTTGGAGAGCGTTCCTGGTCTTGTTCAAGCGGGTGGCACTTTAAATCTGGTGGTCGATCAACTCCACAACACGGCAGCGGAAGGTTCGATTACAGGGGATGCGCATTTTGAAGCCAAAGCGGTTGGGGGTAATCCACTGGAGGCCTTAAGTGGTTTAACTGGGGCTGGTGCTCTCTTTACACCAAAAGTGGATCTCAATAATGCAGGGGAACTTTCTGAGGGGCTCCCTTTGCCAAAGCCTCAATCGGGTGGGATTGGTGGCACGCTGCCCAAACAGAATTTCATTTATGAAACGCGGGCAGAATTCCTTGATGTCGGCAAGTTTTATGGCTCAGCCTATTATTTGAACAGAATTGGTTACAATCCTGACAGAGAGATTTTTTTCTTAGGCGATGCATATTTTGAAAAGCAGCTGATTGAAAAACAAATGCGTGATCTTGTTGGTCAAGGTTTGGGCAAAGGTTCCTTTATTCCCGGAAGTGATGCCATTGAACAAGTCAAAACCTTGCTGGATGGTGGGGCAGAATATGCAAAAGCACACAATCTCCCCTTTGGTGAGGCTTTGAGTGAAGAACAATTGGCGTCCCTAGAAGCGCCGATGGTGATTTATGTGCGCCAACAGGTTAAAGGCATGGATGTTTACGCACCGGTGCTTTACATCCCTGAAAAAGACAGAGCTTCCTTTGTTTCTGCTGGGGCTTTGATCATGGGGGATGATGTCAATATCACCAGCCAAAATACCAGCAATTCCACAATAACCAATTCAGGGCGGATTGCGGCAAATCACCAGTTGCATGTGCATGGCGGGGATATCTTTAGTCAAGGCGGGCATTTTGCGGCGGGTAACGATGCTATTTTAGTTGCAGAGAAGAATATTCGTTTGGATGCAGGGCGCACAACGGTTGACGGCGTGGAGACAGTATTAAACACCGAGGCGCTTTCTGCTGGGGGCAATGCGAGCGTGATTGCTAAACAGGACATTACCGCCTCAGGGGTGGGGATCACCACCGGAGGTGATCTTGCCATGGCTACAGAACAAGGCAACTTGACGATTGGTTCAGCAGAAACCCATTACCATGATGAACAGGGTGATGCCACCATGCACCATAAATCGGAAGTCAATTCTGGAGGCTCGACGACACTTCTCTCTGGAAAAGATTTGAATATTTTAGGCTCTGATGTTCAAGCGCATGATAATCTTCTCTTAAAAGCTGAGGGCAATGTTTCGATTGATGCCACGCGCAACAGTGCCAATAGCCATCGCGGGGATCAAACCTCTCATGTTGCTGTGCATAATGGCTCTCATTTAAGTTCTGGAAAAGAGACCATGGTTCTATCTGGAAAAGATATCCATATGGCTGCTTCCGATATAGATGCGAAGGGCAATGTTGCTCTTGGCGCACAAGGGGAGATAACAATAGGGGTAAGAGAAGATGAGATGGAGTATCATCTTCGCGCCAAAAACACGAAAGTGGACATGCAAGCCTCTCATGCCGTTGGCTCTTCGATAAAATCGGGAGGTGATACCACGGTCATTGCAGGGCAGGATGGCAAGCCGCATGACCTTAGCATCACAGGTAGTTCCATTGCGGCTGAGGGCAAGGTGGGGCTGAAAGCCAGCAACGATGTCCTGATCACCAATGCGGAGGATAGCTTACATTATGAGATGTCGTATCATAAAGACGGTGGGGTGTTTAGTAGCAGCAAATCCGTGCATAACAAGGTTGATGCTACCCAAGTTGTGGGGTCAAGCATATCTGGGGGCAAAGGCGTTGCCATTGACTCAGGAAACAACACGGAAGTTGTCGCCTCGACGCTCATAGCCGGTAAGGCAGAGGAAACGTCAGAAGAGAAAGCACTGGGAGATCAGAAACAAGCGGATATTACCATTCACGCTGGGGGAAAGATTGTCATAAAAGGCGCCCAAGAACAGTTGGATCAACAAGCACAATCGTCATCAAGTGGCTTTTTGCATGAGAAATCGTCCGATACATCTCAATCGCACACCACAACGGTCTCCTCTGTTCTGGGGGCAACGGGCAACATTATCACGCAATCAGACAAAGAGACCACAATCACTGCTTCTCATATGTTTGCAAATGAAGATATTCATGTGACGGGAGAAAATGTGACGATTGATGGCATGACGGACCACCATAGCAGCCATTCAGAGGAGCATGAAACAGGTTTTGGCGTGGGATCAGGTAAGGGCTTTGTGTCGATATATGGCAGTGAGGGAAAGACAGAAAATGAAGAGAGTTTTGAACATCAAGGCTCTTCTCTCAATGGCAAAAATATCACCATCACCGCCACGAAAAAAGATGTGAACGTGGTGGGCTCTGATTTTAACGCAGAGGAAAATATTAATGTTTCGGCAGCCCATGATGTGAATGTTTCACCTGGTCACAATCGTCATAGGGCAAGCTCAAAGGAAGAACGCACAGGTTTTGGGTTTCAGTTTGAAAAGAACCCTAGCGGTGCTTCTGTAGGTGTTGGAATTGCGAGCGCCAAAGACACAGGGGACCAATGGGAAAATACCAATACGCCATCTCATTTCAAGGCGGGCAAAGATGTGCAGATCAATGGTGGCAATGATGTGAATTTACAAGCAACCATTGTTTCGGCGGATCGTGATGTCAACATTGATGCTGGCAATAATATTACCCTATCGGAAAGCTATGATACCTCTAACGCAAAAGAAAAGCATGAAAAGTCTTTTGCGGGTGTGACAGCTTCTGGTGATATCGGTGTCCTTGGCACGGTACAAGGCTTAAAAGATTCAGCGGACCGCATGAACAATAAGGATGGCAATAACACAGTTATTAATGGCATACTGACCGGCATGAAAATCAATCACCTCTTTAACAAAGGCAGGAATTTTGTTGATTGGCTGACTGGCAATACAGGGGAAAAGGGGAACATAACCAAAGGACTGAGTAGCCCATTAGGAGGGTTGGGGGGCTCTACCAAGGATGCTCTTGCCAATATGGCTGGCGCATCTGGCAGTGTAACCGTGGGCTTTAAAACTGAGAAAGTAGAAGCCTCTTCTCAAGTTTTCACCGCAGTAACAAATAGCATAGAAGGCAGACGCGCTGTTAACATGCATGCCCATGAAGGTAGCATCCACGGTGTTGGAGCCGATATTATTGCCAGCACAAATCCTTTGATCAACGATGAACAGAGCGGGAATATCACTTTGGAAGCAGGGAAAGATATCACCTTTGAAAGTGCGCAAAACACACAAAGCACACAAAACAACAGTGAAAGTTCTTCCATGAGTGTTGGCACCGGTTATGGCACGGGGGGCGCAGGGGCAACAGGCAGTGCTTCTTTTAGTCAAGGGGAAGGTTCCAGTGATGAAGTGCATCACAAAAACAGCCATATTATAGGCACCGGCACAGTTCACACCAACAGTGGAGGAAATACCACACTGGCAGGCGCTGTGGTTTCTGGAAACCAAGTCAAAGCAGACGTGGGGAGTAATTTCACCATTACCAGCCGCAGTGATACGGGACAAACTTCTAGCAAGCAAAACTCTGTTTCTGTTGGGTTTGGCGCTGGACAAACGGGTGGAGGGGGCTCCATGAGCGCCTCTTTCCAAAAGGATAAATCCTCTAGTGATTATCATAGTGTTGTGGAACAATCAGGCATTAAAGCGGGTGATGGCGGCTTTCAGATCAACGTTAAAGACAAAACAACCCTGGCCGGAGGCATCATTGCCAGCACCGCGCCGGCAGAAAAAAACAGCCTGACCACAGGAAGCATTAGCACCAGTGATATCACCAACAGTGCGCATGCTAAAGCCAGCAGTCAAGGGGTTAGCCTTTCTGGGAATGATACGATAAAAAATATTGCTAAAAATGCTTTAAGTCATGGAAAAGCTAAGGATGGAGCAGAAGGGGAAACCAAATCCGCTATCAGTGATGGGAGTATCATCCTAACCGATACAACTGGACAGAGGGCGATGGGGCAAGACGCTGGACAAATCATTGGCTCTCTCAACCGCAACACCGCTACAGCCCACCAGGCAGTAGGACAGCTAGATGTCGCACCGCTTGAGGGAGCAGTGCATAATCGCGTGGATATGATCAATGATTTATCGGATGAAGGATTGGGATACTGGGACAAAGTGCGCGAAGTCGCAAATGTCAAAAAACATCCAGTTGGTGAGGTTGCGCATGATGAAAATGGCAATGTCCTCTATTTAACCGATGAAAATGGAAACTATATAAAAGGCAGTGATGGAAAAAATATTGTTCTGTATAGCTATTTAACGCCAGATGAAGAAAAGCATTTACAAAAAGGCCCTAATGGTGCTGTTTATATGTTCTACAATGGCATTTTTAATTCCCCCGATGAAGCAGCAGGTAATGCTGTGCAAATGGCTGTTAATAAAAATGGTCACCTTTATTTTACCTATCACCCTGAAGCTAAAGACACACTAGTAGAGTTAGGGGTAGCATTTTATGAGTATTTTGGGGGATGGAGCAATTCAACCAAAAAGTTCCAAGATTTTATCTATCGTTATGGCAATGACAATGCTATTGTTAGTGCGCATAGCCGTGGTAGTCTGACAGTGGGTAATGGAATGCGTGACTTTGAAAAGCATGGCATTCACGGTATAGCAGAAAAAACAGATATCTATCTTTTTGGGCCAGCTGATAACGCTCTATCGATAGCGAATGCACACTATTATGTGAGTGATGGCAAGAAAGATCATATTTACTTACAAAACCATATATTCGATCCCATAGGTACAGAAATTGGTCACAATCTACCGACAGCTTATAAGGTACCCTTGAAGTTCCCCTATGTATTATTTCCACCAGCAATTCCAATGAAAGAGCAAGTGGGAGCGCTAGGCGGCTTTAACCCTAGCACCCATAATTGTTATGGTGATGCGTCGGCAGCATGTAAACGTGATTATGGAACACCTCATAATGCAACAATTTATGCACCTCATGCGATTTTAGATAATTTAGGTTTAGGTTATTTATGGAGAAAAAAATGAAGAGATTGTTTAAATTATTGAGTGGGCTTATTCTGTTAAGTATCGCTGGATGTGACATATCAAATATTGACAAACCTTCTCCAGCATACGTGAGTATGTGGGAGAAGCCTGGTGCAGACTTTACTGAGATAGGAAAAGCCCTCTTAGAATGTGGCATGCCGAGCCTTATCGATCCTGATTCAGAAAATAAAGAGGTAAACAATAATGGATGGGCAACAATTGATGCCTGTATGGTTCAGGCAGGATTCCACTATAAAGATAAATGGGGAGGAACTTGGTGTGATAATTATAAAGCGGAAAATCTTCCCATTTGTCAGCCTGGTGCTGTCATCCCACAGCGCAGTGTCAAGAAGCGCTTAAATAGCCCGTTTTGTAAAAGAAGTCCAGTACAACCTGAATGCAAACCTTAAGTTTTACTGTTTGTAATGACCAACAATCCGCCATCCTTGCCTTCGCTTGGAATGGCGGGATTGTTCCACTAATCATCTCAATATTGTTCACCGTTGTTTAAAACGGCGGTGACAGAAAATATCAACAGGCTTATGAGCTGTTTTATCGTAAATAAATCCATTGAAAGAGGGACAAAATGAAGAAAATCTTAAAACTGTTGAGTTGCATAGCTCTGTTAAGTATCACTGGATGTGTTAACTCAATTCCCTCACTTTCTCCAGCATTATGGAGAAATAAAATACTTTTAGAATGTGGAGTACCGGACCTTAATAAGGTTGTGGCGCTAGATTTGAATCAATTTGCCAGTATTGAAATGTGTATGGCGCAATCAGGTTTTCGCCCTAGCTTTACAATACAAGATTGGTGTGAAAATCATAAATCAGACAACCTTCCCATATGTCGTCCTGGTGCTGTCATGCCTCAGCGAAGTGTTGAGAGACGCTTAAATAGCCCTTATTGTAAAAAACATTCAGAACAACTTGAATGCCAGCCTTAAGTTTTACTGTTTGTGCTGATCAACAATCCGCCATCCTTGCCTTCGCTTGGAATGGCGGGATTGTTCCACTAATCATCTCAATATTGTTCACCGTTGTTTAAAACGGCGGTGACAGAAAATATCAACAGGCTTTTGAGCCTTCTTATAGTCACTAAATCCATTGAAGGAGGGACAAAATGAAGAAAATCATAAAATTATTGAGCGGTATAGCTCTGTTAAGTACAGCTGGATGTCAGTTAGGAACTCCTCCCCCATCGACTTTGGTTTTATGGGAAAAGCCTGGAACAGATCGGGCTGTAATTGAACAAGCACTTTTAAAATGTGGCTGGAAACCGGTTTATGCTTCTTCTAGTGATATGAATTCGTATGCGAGTGAATTTGCCTCAGTTTATGAGTGCATGAAAAAAGCAGGTTTTCGATATAAATTGCAGGATTCAAAGGGGATTTATTTTACACAACCTCCGAAAAGTGACTCGTTCCTAACCGATCTCATGATAGCTGGATATCAGAAATTTATGGATAATGACACTTTTGGTCTAAGCAATACGAGCAAGAAGGAACGGGCCATGATAGCTCATTTTGAGAATGAAAGAAAACGTCAGCAAACAAAAAAAGCTTTACAAAAGCGACCATCAAAGCGTCCTAGCCATTCTTAAAGAGTTAGTTAGACAAGAAGCACGAATGATGAAGGGAGACAAAATAGTGCCCTTCTTATTCAAGCGGGTGGCACGTTGAATTTGGTGGTCGATCAACCTCACAACACGGCAGCGGAAGGTTCCATTACGGGGAATGCGCATTTTGAGACACAAGCCATTGGGGGGGATTTTCATTGGAGGCTCGACGACACTTCTCTCTGGAAAAGATTTGAATATTTTAGGCTCTGATGTTCAAGCGCATGATGATCTTCTCTTAAAAGCAGCGGGTAATGCTGTCCAATTGGCTGTTAATAAAAATGGTCCGCTTTACTTTACATACTTTCTCCAAGCTGACGATGTGCTGGTAGAGTTAGGGATAGCAATTTATGAGTATTTTGGGGGATGGAGCAATTCAACCAAAAAGTTCCAAGATTTTATCTATCGTTATGGCAATGACAATGCTATTGTTAGTGCGCATAGCCGTGGTAGTCTGACAGTGGGTAATGGAATGCGTGACTTTGAAAAGCATGGCATTCACGGTATAGCAGAAAAAACAGATATCTATCTTTTTGGGCCAGCTGATAACTCTCTATCGATAGCGAATGCACACTATTATGTGAGTGATGGTAAGAAAGATCATATTTACTTACAAAACCATATATTCGATCCCATTGGTACAGAAATTGGTCATAATCTACCTACTGCTTATAAGGTACCCCTGAAGTTCCCCTATGTATTATTTCCACCAGCAATTCCAATGAAAGAGCAAGTGGGAGCGCTACGCGGCTTTAAACCTAGCACCCATAATTGTTATGGTGATGCGAGTGATGCGTGTAAACATGATTATGGAACACCTCATAATGTAAAAATTTATGCACCTCATGCGATTTTAGATAATTTAGGTTTAGGTTATTTATGGAGAAAAAAATGAAGAGATTGTTTAAATTATTGAGTGGGCTTATTCTGTTAAATATCGCTGGATGTGACATATCAAATATTGACAAACCTTCTCCAGCATACGTGAGTATGTGGGAGAAGCCTGGTGCAGACTTTACTGAGATAGGAAAAGCCCTCTTAGAATGTGGCATGCCGAGCCTTATCGATCCTGATAGAGAAAATAGAGAGAGAAGCAACAATGCAAGAGCAACAACTTATGCTTGCATGATTCAATCAGGATTCCGCTATAAAGATGAACATGTGGGTGGGTGGTGTTATACATTTAGAGAAGAAAACCTCCCCATTTGTCAGCCTGGTGCTGTCATACCACAGCGCAGTGTCAAGAAGCGCTTAAACAGTCCGTTTTGTAAAAGGTATAAAAACGCGGATGAATGCCAGCCTTAAGTCTTGCTGTTTGTGCTGATCAACAATCCGCCATCCTTGCCTTCGCTTGGAATGGCGCGATTGTTCCCTCAGTCTTCCTATTGAACGCCAGAAGACATGCATGCCCACAAAGGCAGCATCCATAGTATTGGCGCTGATATTATCGCTGGTACCAATCCAGTCTATGCAAATGATGAGCAGAGCGGGAATATCACCTTGGATGCAAGACAACATATCACCTTTGAAAGTGCGCAAAACACGCAAACAATGCAAAATCATTCGCAAAGCGCTTCAATGAATGTTGGGTATAGTTATGGTACCGGTGGTACAGGGTGGATGGGGAATGCTTCCTTTGGTAAAGGCAAGGGTTCCAGTGAGGAAGTGCATCACAAAAACAGCCATATTATAGGCACCGGAACGGTTCATACCAACAGTGGAGGAAACACCACATTGGCAGGCGCTGTGGTTTCTGGAAATCAAGTCAAAGTGGATGTGGGAGGAAGCTTGACCATAAAAAGCCAGAGTGATACGGGACAAAGTTCTAGCAAACAAAATTCTCTTTCCATTGGCTTTAATGGTGGAAAAAAGGATGATGCAGCCACAACCAATATATCCTTGAACAAGGATAAATCCTCTAGCGATTATCACAGTGTTGTGGAACAATCAGGCATTAAAGCGGGTGATGGCGGCTTTAAGATCAACGTTAAAGACAAAACAACCCTGGCCGGAGGTATTATTGAAAGTACCGCGCCGGCAGGAAAAAACAGCCTGACCACAGGAAGCATTAGCACCAGTGATATCACCAACAGTGCGCATGCTAAAGCCAGCAGCCAAGGTTTAAGCCTTTCTGGGGGTGGTCCGATGTATCAAGGCAAATATGGTGTCGGGAAAAACATCGCTAAAAATGTCTTAGATCATTCAAAAGCTAAAGATTCAGAGGAAGGATACACAAAATCTGCCATTAGCGATGGCACCATCGTCTTGACCGATGAAGCAGGGCAGAAGGTATTGACAGGGCAAGATGTCGAGCAAGCCATAGCCTCCCTTAATCGTGATACTGCCACCGCCCATCAGGGTGTACAACCGCTCGATGTAGGCAGGCTGGAACAAATCGTCCATGAAAATCGTGAAATGGTAACCCAACTCTTAGAAGAAGGGTTTAAATACAGCGATGAATCCTATAAAACCATGTTTATCAAAGAGCACCCCATCGCTGTGGTCGACCGTGATGAAAATGGCAATACAATCTATGAAAAAGATGCAAATGGACAGTATATCAAAGACGCTCGTGGACAAAAAATCCCTAAGTTTCATTATTTAACGGATGAGGAAAAGCAGCATTTGCAAGCCGGCTCTGATGGCAAGGTGCATGTGTCCCTCAATGGCATTTTTACACCCCCCTATGAGGCGGCTGTTTATGCAGAGCAACATGCGAAGGATAAAAATGAACCGCTTTATTTTGTTGTGTTCCCCAAAGCCGATTCTGCTATCTCAGAACTACTGGTTGCGGGTTATCAGAAGTTTATGGAAAATAACTTTTGGGGTTTGACCAATTCCACACAAGAAGCAAAAGATTTGGTGTATAGCCATGGTATTACAGGGTTAGAACTTTATGGCCATAGCCGTGGGACGATGACATTGGGGAATATGCTGAATTCTTTCAAACAAGAAGGTGTGCACGGTATAGCCGACAACACGAATATCAATTTCTATGGACCCGCCTTTAATGTTTTAGTTGCATCCGGTCTGTTAGGTTATGTGAGTGATGGCAAACAAACCACGATAGGCTTTGATGGGCATAGATATGACTTTGTAAGCAGAGTTATTGGTGGCAATGATTATACCTATGAGACACTCCCTGCTGGCAGTAACTGGTGGAAAGAAACATGGAAAATGTTCTCAGATCCCATAAGTTCCCATACCTGTCTTGGAAATGCGAGTTATAAATGTAGATATAATTATGGCACATCTCATCGTGAACAAGTTCCTTCAAGTAAATCATGGAGTAAAAAATGAAACAAACCTTAAAATTATTAAGTGCGATAACTCTATTGAGTATAGCTGGGTGCCAGTTTAATAAGACTCCCACATCTTCTATAGGGGCATGGGAAAAGCCAGGAGCAGATTTTACGGAGATAGGAAAAGCCTTGTTAGAATGCGGTATGCCAACCCCTTATGATAAGGATCCAGAAAGTAGAAAGCTCAGTAATAATGCAATAGCAACAATTCATGCTTGCATGGTTCAATCAGGATTCCGCTATGAAGAAAGGGGGGGGGGGTGGTGTGTAAACCATAAAGCCGAAAACTTACCCATATGTCGTCCGGGCGCTGTGATCCCGAGGCGCAGTGTCAAGAAGCGCTTGAACAGCCCTTTTTGTAAAAAGCATCCAGAACAATATGAATGCTATCCTTAAGTCTTACTGTTTGTAATGACCAACAATCCGCCATCCTTGCCTTCACTTGGAATGGCGGGATTGTTTCACTAATCATCTCAATATTGTTCACCGTTGTTTAAAACGGCGGTGACAGAAAATATCAACAGGCTTTTGAGCCTTCTTATAGTCACTAAATCCATTGAAGGAGGGACAAAATGAAGAAAATCTTAAAACTGTTGAGTTGCATAGCTCTGTTAAGTATCACTGGATGTGTTAACTCAATTCCCTCACTTTCTCCAACATTATGGAGAAATAAAATACTTTTAGAATGTGGAGTACCGGACCTTAATAAGGTTGTGGCGCTAGATTTGAATCAATTTGCCAGTATTGAAATGTGTATGGCGCAATCAGGTTTTCGTCCTAGCTTTACAATACAAGATTGGTGTGAAAATCATAAATCAGACAACCTTCCCATATGTCGTCCTGGTGCTGTCATGCCTCAGCGAAGTGTTGAGAGACGCTTAAATAGCCCTTATTGTAAAAAACATTCAGAACAACTTGAATGCCAGCCTTAAGTCTTGTTGCTGGTGATGGCCAACAATTCCCCATCAGCAATACTATAATCATCTTTATAGATGAAATCGGGTAGAGGGATAAACCACGAGCGCGCGCATCTTTGCGCTCTACTTCCATTATAAAAGCCACGCTCGGCAAGTGCTATACGGCGTGTCTTTAAGCTTTACAAAGCCTCTGCCTTTGGTGCTAATTCGGCAATAACATGATTTTTCTGCTCTATTTGGCTTTGTAAGTGATGCAAGAATCCTATCATCGCTTGAGGACTTGAGTAATCGATTTGCGAAACAGCTATCTGCTTTGCAAGCTTTTCACATTCGATAAAATACTCTCTTGTTTGATGACCTTTGTTATTACGCTCTTCTTTGAAACACATTACCATTCAGCTTTTTTAATTCAACACGCTTTGGAAAACTCCCACCTTTGATAAAAGCATGGGGTAAAATTTCTTTTTTTCCGAACATTTTGTATGTTACGCCGCGTTTTGTTTCTTGTGCTTGAAAAAATTTAAGAGGTATCGGTGTTCCAGAACCAATGATATCTGTCTCGAGAAGCTTTGCTGTAGCCTTTCCTTTAATATAAACGCCTTTTTTGACACGCTTTGGTTGGGCGGATGTAACATCGGCAATTTGTTTTTCTGCAAAGCGTTCGACTTGTTTTGCAGAGGTGTTTAGAGCATTACGCAAAGCCCAATTAAGGCGTGGTGCTTGAAGACTGGTGAAGGTATCCTTTACCTGTTGAAAATACCATTTTTGGTGGATGATTAACTTCAACGTCTAAGCCTTTTTGGGGGTAGGTGACTTGGAAGCTTTAGATGCTTTTGGCTGTTCGAGTGAGGTTTTCTCTGTCATTGGTTCAGACGATGTTTGTACGGCTTCTTGTTCTATCTGCTTAATTTGTTCAATTGCCTTGTCAGATTTTGCTGTTGTCTTGACGTCAACAAAAGGTTTTGCAGCATTAGCGCGTTTGAGACGTGCGTAGACTTGATTGGAAACTTCAACAAATGGATTATTGGGTGTTGATGGTTCAAAGCGAACAGTGCTTTTATTGTCTCCAACAACACACATTGGCTTAGTGATGATTACTTTCATCATTGCTCCTTTTGAATCATAATTAATGACATCATTGGTCAATAAATGTCATTTAATAGCTTTTGCTATTTGCAAAATAGATTAGTCAGAATTCCCCAGAAAACAGGGCTTTCTAGCCACGTTTCAAGTTCACATTTTACTGAATTTTTAGGGAATATTTTTGAATTTTAGACACAATACGACCAGTGCCGTGCCGTCATTAAATACGATTTTTTACATCATGTCAACAAAAAAATCATGATCTTGTATTTTTTTTATTTTTTTACCTAAATATGGTGTTTTTAGAAACAAAAAGGTACGTATTGACACAGCTAAAAAAGAAGAAAATCTAAATATTAAGCTCGTGACGCGCTGCTGTTGCCAAAAAAGCAGATCTTGTTAAACCTCTTTCTTGTGCACAATCATCAATTGCACGTAAGAGTCCTCTTTCAATAGATATATTCGTACGTACCACTTCTGCATCATTTTCAATAAAGGGGACTTGTATTAAAAAAGCTCCTTCTGACAAAGCTATTTTGACAGATTCCCGTTGTATGACTTCCTCAAATTTTGAAGGAATAGGCACTATATCTATATCTTCACAATAAAGTTGAAGTGCTTCTGTTGCGTTTGCGATTAAATTTTCTTCCTCATCAGCAGCAGAAAAAAGCCCCTCAAAATCAGGAAACTGAACACCAAAAGCAGAATCTTCATCTTTATGAACAAGGGCAAAAAATCTTTTCATTTTTCTTCTCCTTTTTTTAACCAACCTGCTTGTTGTGCGATAGAACGTGCTGTACCAATCGGAAGATTTTTTTTAAGATGTGGAACAATAACAACCTTACCATCTTTTTTTAATTTATGATGAGAGCCTTTTACTTTGACAAGTTCAAAGCCATCACGCTTTAATTTTGCAATGATTTTTCGGCTATCTTGTTCCATTCCCTAAACTCATAATGTGTAAATATATACACATTTTAGTGATTTTTCATCTGATGTCAATTCTTTTTTAACGGCTAAAGTGCTTATGAAGCACATTAAGAACAATACGCAAAGAACTAACAAGATGTGTTAGCGATTGATCTTCTATAACAAGATATTGTAATGCAGCATAAAGATTATACTGTCTATAGAGGTGTTGTGTTTCTTTGATAGCCTCTTTCGTCACTTCATAACAATGAGTTGCTCTTTCAATCCACCGTTTTTGTGCCTCCTCATTTGATGAAGGAGTAAAGTCATCATAAACAGCATTAGGCAATCCTTTTGCACATAGGTAATTGTTTTTCACTTCAAGATATTTTTGTGCAGCATCATATTGGTCTTGATTGATTTTGCCTTGCAAATAAAGCCGCCCGATATAGGTACCGGAAAGCGGATTTTTAGCCTCTTCTATGGTCAAACAGAAGCGTTTGGCACGCATTTCAATTGCCAATTTATCCATGGCTTCATGCGGTGTTTTTGCTCGTGAAATGCGTCCATTTGGTTCTCTGATACATCCTTAATCCGAGGACGTCCGCGTTTTGCACGTTTTTTTCTTTTTGTCATATTTTTTCAATCAAAATGGAATAGCATCATTAAGAGATATGCTATGATCAGCAGCCCCTGAAGCAACAGCATAACTTTGAGAAGTAATAGGTGAAGGGGTAGGGGATGCCGATTGATCTTTTTTGGCATCAAGCAAATACAACTCGCCTTTGAATTGTGGTAAGACAATCTCTGTTGTGTAACGGTCATGCCCATTTTTATCTTGCCATTTACGTGTCTGTAATTTTCCTTCTATGTAAACCTTTGAACCTTTGTTGAGATATTGAAGTGCAATTTTTGCCAAATGTGGATTAAAAATCACCACTGAATGCCATTCTGTTTTCTCTACTTTTTGATGGGTATTTTTATCTGTATAGCTCTCAGAAGTCGCTATACTAAAATTGACTATTTCTGCTCCAGAAGTCATTGTTTTGCTTTCGGGATTAGCACCAAGGTGCCCGATTAACGTCACTTTATTTAGCATATTTGTAGCCCCATTAGATTTGTACTTTAAAACGTATAAAATCTTAGCGTAATTTGCTTATTTTTTAAATTGTTTCAGTTTATTAATAACAGTTTTTAATGTATTACATTATAATATTATTTGACAAATTATTCATCAAAAAACCATGTCACACAAATGGCACGGCTTTCTTATTTCTGCTTTTAACTTTTCAATAAATATCCTTTCATTAAGAATCTGTATCAAACTTTTTTGTTCGATTTATTGTTGACTATCGAACCTTTTTGTGCGATGTTCATTTTATGCAGAAAGGGGAGGCTCAATGAAACGAGAAGCATTGCTTAGAGAATTACGTAAAGAAGCCAGAAAAAGAGGCATTCATTACAGTGAAGCTCCTGATGCAGGTAAAGGGTCACATTATTTGGTAACTTTTGGAGACAAGACAACCGTTATAAAATCTGGTGAATTGACCCACTTTACGTGAAAATAATAAAAAAGCAGTTGGGGGTATGAGTTACTCTCTCAACAGCTTTAATTTTTCGTTTCAAAGGCATTTCGATTATGGCGAGGAGACCTAAACATGGAGTACACTTATCAAGCAAAACTGGAATCTGATCCAGATGGTGGTTTTATTGTAACCTTTCCAGATGTACCAGAAGCAATAACAGCTGGAGAAAATAGAGCAGAGGCATTAGAGAATGCTGTTGAAGCTTTAGGGGTAGCATTACGGAGCTATCCTATGCGTGGTCTGCCTTTACCAATGCCACAACAGTATAAAGACCTTGTAGAGGTTACGGTAGATGCTTGGAATGCTCTTAAACTTGCAGTGGTAGACGCCTTTAATGAAGCGAATATCACAAAAACAGAATTGGCTAATCGTTTGGGTAAAAAAGAAACAGAAGCAAGACGCATTCTTAATCCAAATTATCCAACTAAGCTTCAAACACTAGAGCAAACACTGAGTGTTCTTGGCAAGCAAGTCATTATTACAATTAAAAACGCGGCTTGAAACGTCTTCCCCACCTTTGAAGATGGGGAAGGGGATGTTCTTACTTAAATCTAAGCAGCTTTTACGACAGATTTTGTTACAACCTGTTTTGCTTCTTCAATGAGTGTTTTATACTGTTTGCGTTCTTCTACTAATGTAAAGGCTTTAACAAATTGTTGATGATCAATGGCAAAACGGAGTGTTGATATTTAAGAGTTTTATTATACCGTTGTTTTTACAAAATGAGCTGTTTAAGCGTCTCTCGACACTTCTTTGAGTCCTGACAGAACCATTAAGAGAATATACCGGAATCCTATCATCTTTACAATTTTCACACCATTTCCCATCTTTAATTTTATAGTGAAATCCTGATTGGATCATACAAGCATGAATCATCGACCATTCATGAAAGCCTAATTTGCTATTGTCTCTATCGCTACTATAAGGAGATAGCGCACCACACTCTAACAGTGCTTTTCCTACCTCAGTAAAATTTACACCTGGCTTTTCCCATATAACAAAGTATGTTGAAGGAGGCTTTGAGTGACATCCAGCCATATTTAATAAAGCTATGCAGCTTAATAATTTTAAAGTTTGTTTCATTTTTCCCCTTTTTTAATAGATTTATTGACTATGAGAAGGCTTTAAAGCCTGTTGATTATTCTTATCTCCAATTTCAAATTTGTCACTGAACTCCCAGCAAATAGACCCCTTTTTTTTCAAAAAGGTGATATTTCAAATCCAACCTCTGCAATTTTCAAAGAGATTGTGGACAGCAATACCAGCACTGTCGATTGTTACTAAATTGTTCATGGTGAACTCTTTGTTGTTAGACGTTTTTCATTGACATTTTTTATAAAAATGCCGGGTGCTCAAAAACACGGCGAACAGTCCGTCGTTACGCTTTTCCCATAAGGGTATTGTATAGCACAACTACACCCGACAATGCCATTATATGCGTGTAACATACAATGAGTCAAAGCCTTTAATGTGCGGAAGAAAAATTGTGTCGGCAATCTATCCGCTGTTCGTTTAAGGTGTTTTTGAGGCACCTAACACCGAAGATATACATTACAGGAATAATGTCAAGAATCTTTCGATAGTTTTTTATCTCCTTGTTGATTTCATCTATGAACGTTGAGAAGAGACAACGTCATTTAAACTAAACAGTTTTATAAAATCGGAAATTTTACTTTTGGTTTTTAACGGAGCACTGTAGTGTGTAAATAGATATATTTATTAAACTGCGTGTACGCAACATAAGGAAAAATACACAGACTAAAAAAGAATACCAAAGAGCAATATCTGAATACCAAAGTACAGTATCCAATGAAAAAGAAAGCTTATGCTCCACGTACTTAGAAATGACAGATAAAGAAACCGTTTCTTTATAATAACTACTTGGGAAAATTAAAACGACAAGCGCTAAACTTATTAGCTTTAAAAGTTTATGCATGTACTGTTGTAAGCCACGTGTTAATGTCTTCCAACCTGTTGTATTGCCGCGTTTGTATTTTGGGTTGCTCTGCAATTCAGAAGGAATATTAGAATTGCATAAAATTGCAAAAACAGTTGTGACTATTACCAAAGAAACAGACGCGAATGCCAAAATACTCTGAATAAAGTAGAGATTTTTTTAATTCCTAAAAAACATAAAAATATAAAAGTTATAATACCCAACAAGGCCCTTAGCTACTTATCTGTAAACATATTTATTTCCTGTGGTTTTCGATAATTTTTTGATCTCTTTATTGATCTCATCTATAAGGGGCTCGTAATTCAGAACGCTTCTAGGAAGATTACCACCGTAAACCCACACTTTTACTTGCGCTTTGGTACTAAAATCTGCATTTTCTGGTGCGGTATAATACTGACCGCCATCAAACTTTTCACATTCTCTTGTGCCGTTTTCATATTCGTAGAGGTTGTAAAAATACTCTTCCGCTCCATCATCCCAAGGCACATAACCAACAGCCGTTGCAACAAACTTTTTTGCATGGGTTGTTTACGGATTGTTAAGAATAAATGTTTTAAAATGAACATGCTTTAATCCTAATTTTACAAATTTGTCTATTTGCCTCAAATTTGACCGTACAGAGCGTTTTATATTAGAGATTTTTATCATAAAATATTTAAATCACTTTGTACGGTGCCTTTTTATCGATTTAAATACGTATCTAATCGTAAAATGATCACCAAACTTCACTACTTTGCTATTCTTTAAAAATCACTTTTAAATTCGCCTGTCATTAGTTCATGAAGGCTTTGGCTCGTGAAAGCAGATCTTTCTCAAGCTCTTCGCAATATTCAGAAAAGTCTGATGCTTTTGGTATGAATTTTTTAGACATGCCTTCTACTTTGCTCTGCCAAAATACGTTTTAAAGCTTCTTTCAAAACCAATAAGGAAACACCTTTCAGTTCAGTTTGGTAAGCCATAGCGTAAGCGTCATAATCCATATCTTTTCGCATTTGAAAGCCACCTGCAGAAAACAAACGAAAGGTGTTAGCGATATCATCATTTGAAGCTTTTACAGCAATAAACCTGTGAAGCCATAGACAAGCCTCAAGTGCATTTTCTTCGTTTACCCTTATCAGTTTTTCCCATGAATTGTTCATAAAAAAATTGATGATTCTTTTTTCATTTGGTTTTTGTTTCAAATTTTCCATATAATCACCTATTTTAAGCTATTGCTTTGGATTGATTGAGTAAAACAATATTTCCTCTTTCTGCTTTTGCACGTGTATTCATGATAGCTTTGTGAATAGTCTTGACTTTTGACAAAAGTTCCAATTCTAACTTTTTGCAATATGACGCAAGCTCTGAAGCGCTTGGCATGAACACTTTGGATATTTCCTCTACTTCACCACGTGCGAACCGCTTGATGGATTCCTGTAGAATTACAGATGAAATACTTTCAAGAGCCATGCCGTAGAAAAGAGCGGAAAAATCATGGTCCATATCTTTAGGGATTTTCATTCCAGAAGAAAGCAAACGAAAGGCAAAAGAAATCTCATGAGCAGAAGCTTTTTTAGATACTAATTCCTCTAACTGTTGGCAAGCTTTAAGCGTGTTTTGCTCTTCTTGTACGGTCATCTCATATCCAGGTTTCAGCATGATTGGAAACCCTTGATTCACATGCTTTAAAGCTTGTGCTAAAAAACTCTATCTCCGAAATCTTTGATGCGTTCTGCAATGATTTCTCCATTGCTTTTTTGCTTTTGAGAGTGATTTCCATAGTTTCCATCTTGTTGATTAATTTCGTATTCTTTTGAATTCCTTACCCAGTTACGCCATGTTGCTTGTCAATCACGCTTGCTAGCATCCTTACCCGTCTTGGCATTCCAATGATCTCGAAACTTTGCGATTTCGACTTTGACCCGCTTCGCTTTCTTAGGAACGCTTTCTCGCTCGTGAATGATTGGTTGGTTTGTTTCTAACGTTTCGATTTTCTCTGATGTGGTCTCAACAGCATGAACCTCTGTTGGCTCGTCAACCAAATCAGTTATTTCTAAATCTTCAAATTCAGTTTTTTTGCTAATACGATAGTATTAGTTTTTTATTATATATGTTATTGTTTATGTAATGTGTTGTCGTGATGAACTCATCGTGATGTCATCATGACCTCGTGATGATGTCGTCATGACTTCATCATGTTCTCTTGATGAGTTATCTTTCTGCTGATTTCTCTTGGTATTTGCAGCTTTTATAGCTCTTTCTGAAAGCCTATTTAAATTCTTCTTCGACTTGTGTACTCCATAAATTTCCATTTTCTAATTGAAGAATTAATTTTTTCGGATCAGTTTTTCTAATGATTTTTTAAAGGTTCGTACTGAACAACCAACGACGCGCGCTAATACAGAAGTGTCATCATAAATCGGCTCACAGGCTCGATACATAAGAGCAGTGAGTGTGCTATAAGTAGCTTTCTCTGCTGCGTCGGTGCCAGCAAAGTCCATAATCCACTCTTGATAAAAATTACGTACCCAAGGTAATTTACTGGACATTCTCTTTGTCCTCCCTGTGCTTATGCCATGTGGCTTCTTTTAATTCTTTCTCAACGCGGGCATTCCACAACCCTTTATCTGTTTGGAGAAGTTTGTTATTCTGCGTTAAATATTCGACAATAGCTGCAAATTTTTTCTGCGAGCAATGACAAACGCGTGCAAGCGTTTGAAAATCTTCTTTAATTGGTGCTTTTTTATCGTACATGCAAACGAGAAGGGTTATATAACCCCCCCCGTTGTTCAGATATCATTTTATCTGTACCACTTATTCAGTCATACAAATAGAATCTTATCCATGGCATTGCATTAGGCATGCGCATCCCCTTCTTTCATTAAATATAAAATTGCTAAAACATCTGCTTCGTTGTCGTCTTTAGGCGTATGTCCTTTTGCACATACCGTCTTAATCATTTCTTCTTTTGAGGCATTGCCTTTTCCTGTTGTTGCTTTCTTAATTGTGCCAGCGGGAATGCCTTCATATGATATCTGATGATGTTCATACCACGCTGTTAAGGTTGCTAGAAAGCCCCCATAAATATGAGAAGCGTCTGTACCTACATACCGGCGCACCTCTTCAAAATATACCGCATCAATTTCATCAACGGACTTCTTTAGTTCAGTAAGCCACTGTTTAAAGCGTAAATAACGCATACCACCGCCTTCAAAACGGCGTGATTGAAAATGTTCTGTATCGCTTGTTATACGACCATCCGCACCACGTATCGCCCAGCCTGTCTTAGTACCTAGATCAAGGAAGAGAATGGTTTGTGCATTGATGATCGTGTTCCCCCATTAAGGGCTGTTGCGTATTTATATGTGCGCTGTGAAAGAGCGTGTTGTGATTGCCTGTCTTGAAAAATGTTTTTGAAAAAGTACTTGAAACTGCTTTTGGGCCAAATTTTTTACTGCCATTCGAGGAAAAATAATCTTAGAAGCAGTTAATCTTCGAATTGACTCTTCTTGTTTTTGAATTACATCTTTTTGTGCACGTATTATTTCAGCTTCTTTATCTATTATTTTGTCTTTTTCATCTATCTCGTTTTTGAGCCTTTGCATCGTTTACAAGAGACATGAAGAATATAAGCCAACCTCAAATTAGCAATAAAATAAATAACAACTGGCTACTACTAAACTCAGATCTATCTCCATTCTATACCTCACTTACTTTTTTCATATTTTACTCTTGTTAAGAGTGTAAATGATGCTTCTGGTGTTGGAGAAATCTTAGGATTGATGATGGGGCGTTTGTTAGATGCAAATGGCCTCGAAGAAGAGCTTAAGTATTACAAATCAGTTACAACAGAAGCTAAGCGAATTTTACCAAATCCTGTTGTGAAAGCTGCTTAACGTTAAAACATGCCTCATTTGTTCATCCTCGAGGATGAGGAAATCGAGATTGACTGCCTCTCCACCCTAAAAGACGAGGAGGGGGGCAAAGTGCTAAAAAGGTAATTCAAAAAGCAGTAATGATTCGTACTTTAGCATTATCGCGGTGCCATCTAATAGTATTATAATGGAGTGGCAAAAGGTGATTTAGAAGGTGGTTTAATTTTTGTTGATTTTTAATAAATCATTGGAAAATAAGGAAAATTAAGATGTTCTGGTGCGGACGGCGGGACTTGAACCCGCAAGGTCTTTGACCGGCAGATTTTAAGTCTGCTATGTTTACCGTTTTCATCACGTCCGCGATGAGAGTTCTCTCATAAGCTATATCTTTTATTGAATCAAGAATTAATGACAAAAGAAACATTTTTCATTTTTTTAGTGAAATTTTGACTGACAATAGTTTTCTTTATCGCTAGAAAAAGCTTTTATAATGTAAATAAAGCATGAAACGATTAGTGTTATGAGCCAATTTATTCAAGACGTCACAAAAGCTATGGTGGGATTGCATCACGTATTTGCTGAAACACCACTTCAGAGAAATGATTTTCTTAGTCAAAAGTATGATGCAGAAATTTATTTAAAACGTGAAGATTTAACACCGGTTCGATCTTATAAGATTCGTGGTGCTTTCAATTTTGTTTCAGAAATGCTTAGAAGTGTATCACCAGATTCTGCATTTGTTTGCGCCTCAGCGGGGAATCACGCGCAAGGGGTTTCTTTTGTTTGTCGTTATTTTAAACGTAAAGGCGTGATTTTTATGCCTATGACAACGCCACAACAAAAAGTTGAGAAAACACGTATTTTTGGTAAAGAATTCATTGATATTCGTTTGATTGGTGAAACATTTGATCAATGTTATGAAGCTGCGCAATCCTTTGTCGTGGAGAGCGGTGGTGTAATGGCTCCACCTTTCGATGATATTCGCATTATTACGGGGCAGGCAACAGTGCTCTGTGAAGCTGCTTTACAATGGAAAAAACGCAATGGAGAAAGTGAACCCGATTTAATGATTGTGCCGGTAGGGGGTGGTGGTTTGGCAAGTGGGGTGAGCAAGTTTTTACATGAATATGGTTGGAAAACAAAGCTTCGTTTTGTTGAGCCGCAAAGAGCTGCAAGTTTGCTTGCTTGTTTGGAGAGTGGAAAACGCGTTAAGCTTGAAAGTATTGATACTTTTGTAGATGGTGCTGCTGTGGCTGAAATTGGTGCACTAAACTATACAATTCTAAAGCAATTTTCACCTGATTCTGTCATTACGGTTCCTGAAAATCGCGTTTGTTCTACGATGGTTGAAATGCTTAATGTTGAAGGTGTGGTCCTTGAACCGGCTGGTGCTTTATCGATTGATGCGCTTAACAGTATTCCTCCTCAGGAGTTAAAGGGAAAAAAAATTCTTCTCGTTATTTCAGGAGGTAATTTTGATTTTGAGCGTTTGCCAGAAATTAAAGAGCGTTCTTTACGTTTCCAAGGGTTGAGAAAATATTTTATTTTTAGTTTTCCGCAACATCCTGGTGCATTGCGTCATTTTCTTTCCACACTATCACCAGATGATGATATTGTGCGTTTTGAATATCTTAAAAAATCAGCGAGAAACTTTGGTTCTGTATTGGTTGCGATTGAAACAAAAAAATACGGTAATTTTTGTCTTTTAGAGGAAAAATTTCAAGCGTTAGGTTGGCGTTATCGTGATATTACTGATGATCAAACGTTATTTGATTTCGTTATTTGATTTCGTTATTTGAGAAACTGAAATTTTACTAAAAAAGAAGTATAATGATGAAACCTATTTTTTATTTGGTGCTGAGTCTATTTTTCTTTTTGATTGTTAATCAACAAAGTTTAGCATTTCAGCCAACAATAATACAAAAAGCTGAACTTTCAAGAGTCGTTGTTGATGTCAATAATGCTATAAAAAATAGGGATTTTACGCCTATTTCTCGTTATATGCCAGAGCGGCTTTATAAAGAGATGGCACATCGATTGAATACAACAGAGAGTGCTTTACGTAGTGATTTTCTTCAACAGTTGCATAGGAAATTTGAGGATTTGCCTTCTGGTGCTTATTATTTAGATAAAGAAAATATAGAGTATCTACAAACTGATAACGGTACTTTGTATGCTTTGATTCCAACAGTTCTTGAGATGAAGGATCGCATCATTCGATACAAAACTTTGGCGATTTTTGATAAAACCCAATGGTATTTAATTTATGGCGGTCAAAAAACTTTACAAAATCCAGTTTTTCTCGAGATTTATCCTGATTTTATTAAGGTACATTTACCGATGGACACAATCATCAAAAAGTAAATGATCTAAATATTGTTTTTTATTCATGATAAATGTATTTCGTAAAGTTCTTGCTTTTTTATCATAATCCAAGGATAATGGGGATGAAGGCATTTAGGCTGGTTTGTTGGCTTTTTGTAAAGTGAAGTTTATACGCCTTTATCTTGATTTCAAGGTACTCATGAGTTGCGCAAGCCGTTTTTTAAGCGTTGCTTCATTTAAAATGTCAGGGATTTCTCTTGCGCGGATTCTTGAGTGGAGAGCTCAGCTGGTTATTTGTTTTGAGTTCTTAAGCTGAGGAAAGATTTTATTTTGCCTATAAAAGAAGAAAATGTTTTTACAAAGTTAGGCCTGCCTACTCTTTTGATTAAAAATTTACTCATTGCTGGAATGAGTAAACCTAAACCTATACAAGAACAAGCTATTCCAGTGATGTTGAAAGGACACGATATTTTGGGTGTTGCTCAGACTGGTTCTGGAAAAACCTTGGCATTTAGTTTACCTATTTTAAGTCAGATTTTGGCTTTGGGTGATAAACGCTGTCCTAAAACTGCACGCGCTTTGATTTTAGCCCCAACGCGTGAACTTGCTGTTCAGATTGATGAAACGATTCGCACTGCGGCGAAAGGAGCACATCTTTCAACATGTCTTGTTTTTGGGGGCGTATCACGTTTAAAACAAATTAAACGTATGGAAGCAGGTGTGGATGTTTTGATAGCGACTCCAGGGCGTTTGAGAGATCTTGTTCATGAAAAGTGTGTTGATCTTTCTCAATCTCGTTTTTTGATTTTGGATGAAGCAGATCGTATGTTGGATATGGGGTTTATTCATGATGTTAAGCAAATTGCAAAGCTTTTGCACCAAGAGCGTCAGACAGCACTCTTTTCTGCAACAATGCCGAGGGAAATTGCTGTGCTTGCAAAATGTTTACTCAATGATCCGGTTAAAATTGAAGTTGTTCCTCAAGGTACTACGGCTGTAGAGATTTGCCAAAGATTATATTGTGTTCCTACGAATGAAAAAAAGAATGTTTTAAGTAAACTTTTGACAAACCCAGCTTTTGATTCGGTTATTGTTTTTACTCGAACTAAACATGGGGCTGATTCTGTCACACGTAGTTTAGTAAAGATAGGATATTTAGTCGCAACAATTCATGGGAATAAATCACAAGCTGCTCGTCAGTCTGCTTTAAAAGCTTTTCGTGAAAGATCTGTGCAAATCCTTGTGGCAACAGATATTGCTGCACGCGGTATTGATATACCAGGGGTAAGCCACGTTATTAATTATGATTTACCAGATGAAGCTGAAAGTTATGTACATCGTATTGGTCGTACTGGACGTAATGGTGCATCTGGTGAAGCACTTACGCTTTTTGATGAGAAGATAGAAAGGGAACGGTTGCGTGCTGTCGAGCGCTTGATTCGTATGAAATTGGTGGCTGAGTCTGTTCCAGAACAATTTGCAGCGTTTCCAGAAAAGCCAATTGTGCCAGAAAGTAGAGAAAAAGAAAACAATAAGAGGCGCCGTTTTAAAAAATCTAAACGTCAAAAACAGTTTTTAGGTCGAAAAGATGAGGGTGTGCAGTTGCAGCGGAAGAATTCTTCATCTCCAAATGAGAGGCATAAAAAAGCAAAAGCAGTGGCAAAGCGTGCAAAGCCTTTTCGTTTTCGAAAATCAGTTAAGAAGGCTGCCTAGATAAAATCTTGAAAAAAGCTCATGTACTGGAGATTTTTTACTTTTGTTGATTTATTCTCAATTGGAAAGAGGTATAAAATATTCTTGCCAAAATAAGAAGGTCCTTCAGAGGTTTTCATTTTTTAGAAATGAAAACTTCTAAATGTTTTGATTTATTTAAAATTTTGAAAAAAATCATTATTGTAGAGGCGATTGTTTGTTTGCTTTATTCCCATTTTTTTAAATGGGAATAAAAATATATTTTATTTATATAAAATTATTTATAAAAAAGATGCATTTTATCCTTAATGATAAATTTTAATTTTAAACATTGATATCTAACAATAACTTATTGTTTTATATATTGAATAATTCATTATAGCGCAATTTTTTTTCATTTTGAAGCTATTTAGGTGGATCAATCAAAAGTATTCACTTGCACGTTATATGTGAAATTATCGTACAGATAACCATTTGAGAAATAAATAAAATGATTCTTATCAATTTTTTCAAAGGCAAGGGGATATTGCTAAGATTGAGAGTTGGAAAATAGTATAATGGTATAGCTTTATTATAAATAAAGATGGGGTTGTTTAATCGATTTCATTTTATACCATTTACGGGAGTCATTGTGAAATGGGCTTGGGGGAGATTTAAGAGATATCTCTAAAAAAAGCGTGTGACTGCATAATACAATAGCGAGAATGTCATGATTTCTGAAGGCTTTCTCAGGATTCTTAACAATTTAGCTCATTATCTTGTTTTTTACTGTAAAACACTGTTTTTTGAGGGATATAAAGCCTATAAGACTTTATGTATTAAATGTTTTATGACGGTGTGATGAATACCCAAGGCAAGGTTGTTTGTAAAGTGTTGAAGTGGTTAGCAGGGGGAACAACTTGTTAGATAAGACGCTGGAGTGTTTATAGACTTGTTTGATGTTTTTTGCTTTTAGGATGGGGAGGAGGTTATGTGGGGTGTATGGATATAATATATGCCTTGATTGTTGTTTCCTCCATTTTTCAAAACGATTGCTTCATGAGCCGGTTTTTAAGTTTAATTGCTTTATGGAGTACAAATCATTTTTTCCTTGGGAAAAAATTATATGAGATCTTTTTCATTGCTGATGGAGCTTAATAATTCTCTCTCCTGAAAGAAATCGTAATTTATAATGCGCAAAAATTGCAGTGCTCTCTGATAGAGGCACGGTAGTCTGAAAAAAGTAATTTTATTTGTGCTATTTTAAAATGAATCAATCGTTTTTTGCATTCATTGCAAATTTTGCATTCATTGCAAAAAATACATCCTGTAGAATATTGCGTTTCTACTTTATTGCAAAAAACAAAAATCCTATTCCTTCACTTTCATCTACGCATCCCACACTTAAAAAACATATGGAAAATCAATAAGTTATTTGTGACAGAAAAGAATATGGCTCCCCGGGCCGGATTCGAACCAGCGACCAACCGGTTAACAGCCGGTTGCTCTACCGCTGAGCTACCGGGGAATGGTGCCCTATTGTTTAGTTGAAAAGGCTATAGCAAAGCAATACTGATTTGCAAAGGATAAAATTACTTTTTTTAAAAAAAATATGATAAATTGTGTAATAAGAGGAAAAAAGGCGAGAGAAGATTTCTACACCTTGACGGATGCGTTGCCTTTCCTTATTGAAATCTGTATGTTTGTTGACGAGGCCTCGTGGCGGAATGGTTACGCAGAGGACTGCAAATCCTTGTATCCCGGTTCGATTCCGGGCGAGGCCTCCAGCCGATTTTAAATGAAACGGCTTTTAGGGGAGATGAGGTATAGGAAAATAGATTATTTTCCTCTATAGTTGTGAAGACGCCTTTGTATAAAAGATCATACAGTTAAAATCTAATTGTTGACTGTAGCATCCTTTTTCGTAACACCCATAGTTTAAGAGATCTTCGTCTATCATTATCGCTGTTTTGTTTGTTTTTTGTAGGTTAGGAGAAAATATTCGTTATGGTTGCAGATTTTGCTGAGCTTCGTCGCAAAATGGTTGACAATCAAATTCGTACAGTCGATGTAACGGATTTATCAGTTCTTGAAGCGTTTTTAACAGTATCTCGTGAAGATTTTGTATCGGAAAATATGAAAGTATTGAGTTATCTTGATACCGATATTATTCTATGTCCAGTGCAAGATGGGGTTTCTGCACGTTATTTGATGAAACCTGCATCTCTAGCGAAATTACTACAGCTTGCCGCTGTAAAGTCATCAGATGTTGTTTTAGATATTGGTGCAAATAGTGGTTATTGTGCAGCGTTGCTTGCAAAACTTGCAGGGTCTGTGATTGCATTGGAAAGTAATAAATCTCTTTTTGAATGTGCTCTTGAAGCTTTAGAACGTAATCAATGTGATAATGTGGTTGTCGTTCATGGTCCATTAGAGAAAGGATATGCCGTTGAGGGACCTTATGATGTGATTTTCATTGAGGGATCTGTTGATTTTATTCCACAAGATATCTTTGATCAAATGAAAGACTGTGGACGTCTTGTTGTGGTTGAAGGGTATGGAAATGCTGCTGTTGCACAAATCTATATAAAAGAAGATGGAATCATTTCGGCACGTCGTGCTTTTAATCTCGCTGTAAAGCCTCTTCCTTGTTTTTTAAAAACACCTAGTTTTGTATTTTAGTACTTGTTTGTTTTGTGAATAAAAGATAGTTTTGCAACTTATTTGGGGTTTGTTATTGTGTGTATTGTGTTTAGAATAAACAAGAAGTTTCAGGCGTGTTTATTACTGGTGTTGAGTATTTTACTATCAGAGGCTGGTTGTGCTGAAACATTGATGGATGCCTTTTCTAAGGCTTATAAACGTAATGCTAAGTTGAATAGTGAACGTGCAGCTGTGCGTATATCCAGTGATGATGTTGTCATTGCGCGGTCAGGGTTATTGCCACAAGTTGAGGGGATTGGGAACTATGGGCGGAATAAGTCTTTTACAGGTCCTTATGTCACTTCTGGATCTATAGGCGTGAGATTAAATCAAAGGTTATTTGACGGTTTTATCACGCAGAATATCTTTTCTTCAGCTCGAGTTAAGTTGCAGGCTCAGCGTGAATATCTTCGTAATGTTGAACAAAATACGTTTCTAGAGACAGTGACCGCTTATGCTAATGTCTATCACACACGTCGTGTTGCTGATCTTCGGAGAGAAAATTTGGCAGCTCTTGAAGAACAAGTTCGTTCCAATAAAGCAAAATTTGATGTTGGTGAAGGAGGGTATGTTGATCTTGCTCAAGCTCAAGCTGCACGTTCCGTGGCGGTTTCAGAGCTGAGTCTTGCTCGTGCTGATGTAAAAGCAGCAGAGGCAGTGTATCGACAAGTTATTGGTTCTGATCCTGAAAAGTTAAAACGCCCACCCATAGCCAAAGATTTTCCCGTCAACCTTGATATGGCTTACCAAATGAGCGTTGTGATGCATCCAGCAATCCTTTATGCTAAGTATTTAGTTGATGCTAGTGTTTACAATGTAAAGGCAAAAGAAGGAGCATTGCTCCCTAAAGTTGATTTTTCTGCAACAGCATCTTATAATCGAATCTACAGCGGTGCTGGAGAGGATGGAGTTTCTAAATCAATAGGATTGTCAGTAAGTGTCCCAATCTTTGAAGGAGGGCGTACGTCTGCGCAAATTCGCCAATCAAGGGAACAGCTTGGACAGGCGCAGCTTCAACTCGATTTGGCGCATAGTAATACGAGGCAAGCACTTACTTCTGCTTGGTTTCAGCTGGAGGGTGCGCGCTCATCTGTTATTGCTTACCGTGAAAGTGTTCGTGCTGCTGAAATTGCTCTGAAAGGTCGTGTTCAAGAAAATCGGGTAGGGCAAGCAACGACGCTGGATGTTTTAAATTCTCGTACTCTATTGATTAACGCTCAGATTGCGCTTGCAATGGCGGAGCGTAATGCTGTTGTGGCGAGTTATAGTGTTCAGTCTTCTATTGGTAAATTGACTGCGAGTTATTTAGGTTTAAAAACAATTAAATATATCCGATAACGCATAAAAGTAGCTCTTTAATCTTAAATTATTTTAGTTTTTAAAAGATTAGTAAATCAATAGCTGAATATGTTAAAAGATCGAATGGTGAGATGTTATTTTAAAGTGTAGAAAATTGTGTGTAGCGCCCTCTTTATGACAAGCATATTTGAAAATATCGTAGGAGGCATGTTGATCTTATGATTCTTTTGCATACACTGAAAATATGATTCTATTTGTTGTTGCGTCTTTGAGAGGTTGTAAAGTATGGTACAGAGTTCAAGCGTGTTACGTGAGCCAAGTATGGATGAAATTTTAACATCTATTCGTGAAATAATCGAAGAAAATGCGGTTCAATCTGATCACTTTTTAAACGAAGATGTTGCAGTGAATGCTTCGGAGGGTCGTTCAGAAGTTGCATCAGAGGGTATTTATGATACAACCTTATCGGTTGATGATGCTATGAAAGCTTTAGCTGATCGTATTGGTCTTTCTTCTGAAACTCAAGGAGGGAAGATAACGCAAGAGAAAGAGGATATAGAGGCAGAAAATAATACAGTTGGTATGGATATGCAAAAGATGAAGCTTTCTTCTGAAGAACGGAATTCTTTTTATAAAGCAAAAGAATATGAAGATGAGATAAGGAAATCACAGTCAGAAGGAGGAGAGCCTGGTCATGTGGAATTGTCTGCATATTGCATTTCCTCTGCAGAAAAGATTGCAAAGGATGTGTTGCGTCCAGCTATAGCAGAATGGTTGCAGTCTAAATTGCCTATTTTACTGGAAGATATTTTGCGTGAAGAGATTGTGAAGGCGGTTAAAAAATCATCTTAATTATTTTTTTACATTATCTTTATGTTTTTCATTTTATGAGAACTTTGTTTGTAATTTTGCGAGCTCTCTAATGAATGGCAGGGATTCACGCGATTCTGATTGGGTTTTGATAATATTTTGATCATATATTGTGTTTTTCAGCGGCGTTATGGATGGATAGAATGTTAGAAAAAAACTATGATGCTGCCTCTATAGAGCAACGGGTTGCAAAGAGATGGGAGACTCGTGGGGCTTTTAAAGTGGGAGCTGGTTCTAAAAGCAGTGCAGAACCTTTTTGCGTTATGCTTCCACCTCCTAATGTTACGGGCTCACTTCATATGGGGCATGCGCTCAATACGACAATTCAAGATATAATCGTTAGATTTCAGCGGATGCGTGGCAGAAACGTGTTGTGGCAGCCTGGGATGGATCATGCTGGGATTGCTACACAAATGGTTGTAGAGCGTCAACTTGCAGAACGCCAAGAACCAACGCGTCAAGAAATGGGGAGAGAAAAGTTTATTGAGCGTATTTGGGAATGGCGTTATGAAACTGGAGGCGTTATTGCAAACCAGTTGCGTCGCCTTGGGCTTTCATGTGATTGGTCGCGTGAGCGGTTTACAATGGATGAGGGGTTGTCGCAGGCGGTTCGCGAAGTCTTTGTCACGCTTTATAAGCAAGGGTTGATATATAGGGATAAGCGCCTCGTTAATTGGGATCCTAAATTGTTGACAGCTATTTCAGATCTTGAAGTTGAGCAAAAAGAAGTTCAAGGACATTTGTGGCACTTTAGATATCCACTTGAGGATAAAATTTTTGATCCAAACGATGCGACAACTTTTATAACAGTGGCAACAACAAGACCAGAAACAATGCTTGGTGATACAGGAATTGCCGTTAATCCTGAAGATGAGCGTTATAAAAATCTTATCGGTAAAAATGCTCTTTTGCCGCTTGTTGGTCGTAGGTTATTAATTGTTGGTGATACGCATGCTGATCCTGAAGCTGGAAGTGGTGCTGTAAAAATCACACCAGCTCATGATTTTAATGACTTTGAAGTAGGACAACGTAATCATTTACGCTTGATCAATATTTTTACCCAAAAAGCCGAGATTTTTCTCCGTGAAAATGAAGCATTTTTTGATGGTTTGATTTTATCAGATGAATTAAAAATGTTAGTAGAAAGTCTCGATAAATCTGATCGTTTTGTTGCGCGCCAGAAGATTGTTTCTTTGATGGAAGAACAGGGGTATTTAGCTTCTGTTGATGATCATACCCATATGGTTCCTCATGGAGATCGCAGTGGAGTTCCTATTGAACCTTTTTTGACAGATCAATGGTATGTTCATGCTGCTGAATTAGCAAAGCCAGCGATAGAGGCTGTTCAACAAGGAAAAACGCAGTTCGTTCCCGATAACTGGAAAAAGACTTACTTCAATTGGATGAAAAATATTCAACCTTGGTGCATTTCTCGCCAATTATGGTGGGGACATCAGATTCCTGCTTGGTATGGTCCTGATGGAACGGTTTTTGTTGAAAAAAGTGAAAAAGAGGCTTTAGATTCAGCCTTTGCTCATTATGGTGAGGTTGTTGAATTAATTCGTGATCCGGATGTTTTAGATACTTGGTTTTCATCAGCTCTTTGGCCTTTTTCAACATTAGGGTGGCCAAATAAAACAACTGAATTATCCACTTTTTACCCAACATCTTTATCCGTGACAGGATTTGATATTATTTTTTTCTGGGTTGCTCGTATGATGATGATGGGACTTCACTTTATGGGTGACGTTCCTTTCCCAACAGTTTATGTGCACGCTCTTGTTCGGGATCAAAAGGGTGCAAAGATGTCAAAATCAAAGGGAAATATTATTGATCCCTTAGAGCTTATTGATCAATATAGTGCTGATGCGCTCCGGTTTACTTTGGCTATTATGGCAGCACAAGGTCGTGATGTAAAACTTGATGCTTCCCGTATTGCTGGTTACCGTAATTTTGCTACGAAATTGTGGAATGCTACCCGGTTTGCACAGATGAATGGTGTGAAGCATGATCCAACTTTTAAGCCTGAACAAGCAAAACTGGCGCTTAATCGTTGGATTTTAACAGAGTTATCTAAAACGATTTCAGCAGTAACGACTGGTATTGAACACTATAAATTTAATGAGTCTGCTGCCACACTTTACCGTTTTATTTGGAATACATTATGTGATTGGTATTTGGAGCTTCTCAAATCTATTTTTCAGGGTGAAAATGAAGATGCTAAAAATGAGGCTCAAGCTTGTACTGCTTGGGTTTTAGATGAAGTTTATAAACTTCTTCATCCTTTTATGCCTCATGTGACGGAAGAATTGTGGTCTCTTACAGAAACGCAAGCCATCAAGCGTGAGGATATGCTCGCATTGACAAAATGGCCAGAGGAAACATTGATAGATGAAGAAGCTGCTGATGATATTAATTGGCTTATTGATGTCGTTACAGGGATTCGGTCTGTGCGTTTTGAAATGAATATTCCAGTGGCTATACAAGCACCTCTTGTTGTTGTCGAAGGAGGGGAAGTAACGCGAGAGCGTGTGAAGCGTTATGATGCACTTCTTAAAAAATTAGCACGTATTGAAGTTATTGATTTCTCTGATAAAGTTCCGGAAGTATCGGCACAAATGATTTTGGGAGAGGCTGTTTTTTGTTTACCATTAGGACAGTTGATTGATTTGGAGGCTGAACGTGTTCGTTTAAGGAAGGATGTCAGTAAAATTGAACAAGATATTGAAAAAATATCGCTTAAGTTAAACAACCCCAAATTTATAGCAAATGCAAAAGCAGAAATTGTTGAGCGTGAACGAAACAGGGTTGTAGAACTGCGTGCAGCGCAGAAGAAAATATTTGTTGCTTTAGAGCGGTTGGATTGATTTCAATTTTTTATTTTTTGATGGATGATTTCATACCATTAGGGCTGGTATAGATTTTCTTTAAAGGAAACTTTTTCTTTTGTTAGTTTTTCATGAACGATCATAAAATCTCTACTGAAATCCATTGTTTTATATTTATCATTAAAGAAACATCTTTTAAGGTACCCAAGCCTATTTCACGACGGAGATCATGAATGGTATAACGGTAGATCCATTGAGTTCCCCCATCTTCACGCTTATGAAGTAACAAGCCGCTACCTTTGCTAACTCCCAATGTTGTGTGTGACAGCTTTTGGCACTTAAGATCGTTCATAAGAGGCATTTTTAGTTTTTTCTTACACAGTTTCACTCCACACGGCTCCCCCTGCTTGTAACGTGCAGGTGGATGGATTTGCTTGATTCAACATGGAGCAGGTTTGGAATGAGAGAATTTTACGATATTCGAGGGCTTCATTTAACATGCAAAAAGGAAAATTATCATTATAAATCAATACCTTGATTTTTTTGCTGTAAAACATCATCATTTAGAATAGCAATATAAGGCATGTAAATTACACATGTGGTATTTTTGTTGTATGTAGTGGTGAGTATTCTGAGGCAGGGCTTGTGTGTCAAGTATGAAATAACCCCATGTGAAACGATGTCAGGTGGAATCCGTTAAACAAAAAGCTGTATTGTTTATAGATTGACGGTGGCAAAAAACTTTATCTTTAAGGTGGTAAGGCAGTCATGAAGTTATAAATTAACTATCGACATTGTATTTATCCGTCTTTCGTATTGTTTTTTATACTTAAACGCTTACCATTCATCATGTATTCTCTTCGTTTTCAAGTTGCTGTTTAATGCACGTTATTTTATTGAACGATTTTTACTCATACGTATAAAATTTTAAGATCAATAAGTGCTAGAATGTTAAAGGATGTGTTACAAAATATAGAATGATGATTTATATTTAAAAATCAATTTGTTGTATATAAAAATGGATACTTAATTTTATCGAATATTTTGGATGTTTTTTATTTATTTGTCTTTTTTTTTAAAATTTTTATTTTAAAATAGCGTATGCTTCTTACTAAGAAAAAGAGTTTAAATATCTACAAAAAATTTGTAACAGATATAATTATTAAAATTGAGATAGGGGGGGAAATGGTTAATAGGTTTCAGGTATGGAAAAATGCCACGATTGTTGTGATTTTAGGAGGATTTTTTTCAACTGTTTATGCAATAGATGTCAATAGCTTGCAAGAAGCGAATGATGGTTCGTTTTATTTTTTTAAATGTGGCATGTCTGCTTATAAAAATGGACATATAAATCAGGCTATTGCAGCATTACGTCGTGCGGCTAAGAGAGGCCATATTGGTGCGAATTGGAAACTTGGCTCTATCTATGCAAACGGTGATGGTGTCCCTGAAAATGATTATAAGGCATATCATTTTTTTGCATATATTGTTGAAAAAGGTGCTGATCTTGGTTCAGAGGATGAAAGTTATGTTTCTGACGCATTGGTTAAACTTGCGGGATATATAAAAAAAGGCATTCCTCAATCACCTGTGAAACCTGATCCTTCTTATGCTGCTCATCTTTATATGCAGGCTGCAGTAAACTATGGAAATCCTAAAGCTCAGTATCATTTAGGAAAAATATTTTTAAAGGGAGAGGGAAGGGAGAAGAATCTTATACAAGCAGCACGATGGTTTCAACTTTCAGCAAAAAAAGGAAATCCTTCCGCCCAAGCAATGCTTGGAAATATGTTGCTTCAAGAAGGAAAAATTGTCCGTGGGACGGCAATGTTAACTGCTGCCTATGAAAAAGCTAACGTAAAAGACAAAAATTGGATTCGCCCTTTGCAAGAACAGGCTTTTGCTCTTTGTAATGAATTTGAGAGACGTACAGCAATTTCACTGGTTGCTGATATTTTAAAAAACAACAGTTTTTAAAATATCTGATTGTAATAATTTTTACATTCTTTCATCCGTTATTAAACTCTACTGTCTTGTGTCTAAGTTTACAGTAGAGATAGCTTTTTGTGATAATATAACGGTTAATGACTTAGGATTTTAGACAAAAATTCTTGCGTTCTCGGTGTTCTTGCTTGCGGATCAGAAAAGAACTCTTTAGATGAACAGTCTTCAAGAATTGTTCCTTGATCTATGAAAATAATACGCTCAGAGACTTTTTGTGCAAATCCCATTTCATGGGTTACACAAATCATCGTCATACCTTCTTCTGCTAAGCTGATCATGACATCGAGTACTTCACCTACCATTTCAGGATCTAGAGCAGATGTTGGTTCATCAAAAAGCATGACAAGTGGATCCATAGTTAAGGCACGTGCAATAGCAACACGTTGTTTTTGCCCTCCAGAAAGTTGACCAGGATATTTATCTTTGTGTTCAATTAGTCCAACGCGTTCAAGATACAAGAATCCACGTTCAAGTGCTTCTTTTTTGCTTCGTTTTAGAACTTTGATTTGTGCAATTGTCAAGTTTTCTGTGACAGATAAATGGGGGAAAAGCTCGAAGTGTTGAAATACCATTCCCACCTGACTTCGCAATTTAGGCATATTTGTTTGTTTTGAATGAACTGGTATCCCATTAATCCAAATTTCACCTTCTTGAAAAGGGACGAGAGCGTTAATAGTTTTAATGAGTGTTGACTTTCCTGATCCTGATGGACCACAAATGACAACCACTTCTCCTTTATTAATGTTGGTTGTGCAGTTTTTAAGGACTTTAATTTCGCCATACCAATTAGAAACATTTTTTATTTCGATCATATGAGTAGACATTTTTTTTCCTATTAGCGAATAATGGATACTTTTTTTTGTAAATACAAAACTATTTGTGACAGTGTAAAACAGATAACAAAATAGAAAACAGCTGCTAAGATATAAGCTTCTTGTTTTACACCAAAATTATTAGCAGCAATATCAAAACCATTTAAAAGACTGTTGCCACTGATTGCATAAACAAGGGTTGTATCCTGAAAAAGGATAATAACTTGTGTTAAAAAGACTGGAAGCATATCTCTAAAGGCTTGAGGAAGAATAACAATGTACATACTTTGCCAATATGTCATTCCAAGAGCTTGCCCCGCATATTTTTGTCCTTGCGGAATTGAATTGATTCCAGCACGCATAATTTCTGCAAAATAAGCCGTTTCAAATGCGGTAAAAGTAATGAGTGCTGATTTATTTGCACCGATGGATGTACCAGTTAAAAAAGGCAGAAGCACGAAAAACCATAAGATAACCATCACAAGTGGTATTGAACGCATAGCTGTTATGTAAACGATTGCAAGCCAAGAAAGAAGTTTTATGGAAGAAAGGCGCATCATTGCTAAAAGGGTGCCGAAAACAAACCCCAATACCGTTGCAAAAAGAGTTAGAAAAACGCTAAAGAGTAAACCTGATAAAATGTAAGAACGAAATACATCAAAGGTAAAAAAGGAAAAATCAAAGTCGGAAAAATTGAAGGGAAAATAAAGTCCAAACTGAGAGCTTATGAAATTCATCATATTCAATTTTCCTTTGTTTGAAAATTAGGAATTTTGAGTATTTGCTCGATGACTGTCATCACAATGAATACGAATAAGGCTATTAGAATATAAAGAATCGTAACAAGCAAATAATTTTCGTAAACATGGCTTACCTCTTCAATTGCTTGGTATTGAAATTGCATGAGCTCATTTATTGAAACGGCGAATGCTATAGACGAGTTTTTCACAATCCCCATTGCTTCTGAAGTAAGAGGTGGCATAATTGTACGTATAGCACGCGGTAGTATAATATAGCGATAACTTTGATAAGTTGTAAACCCCATTGCCATAGCAGCATAGCGTTGTCCAGAAGGAATCGCTTCAATACCTGAACGAACCTGTTCTGCAATGCGTGCAGATGTAAAGAATCCCAGTGCGCATGTTATTAAGAGAATGGAGGAAAACTTCATCGCTGGTGGATAAATCTTAGGAACAACAAAATACCACAAAAATACTTGTACAAGGAGGGGAATATTACGCATAATCTCTACCCAAATAGCACCGATAGTGCGAAATATATAATTGATTATCGATGATTTGGGTAAAGTGCGCATTGTTCCTATAATAATACCACACAATACAGCTAAGATAAGTGAAGTGATAGACAATATAACCGTATTTTTTAAGCCATCAAGAAGTGTATCTAAATAGGTATGACTCACGCCGGGAGTTCCCAAACATCCTGTTACCAGTGTTTGAGTAAGGTCATCTCTACAAAGGAAAGAAAAGTCCATTAATTGATATTCCCTCAAATTAGTCATTCATAAATAGGGCAATAAACTAAGCGCATCTACATAGGCTAAATTTATTAAAAAGTGAATTAAAATATAAACCACACTCAATTTTTAAAGAGTGTGGTTCTTCTTTATTAAATTCTATAAATCTTTTTCTGTGTAGCTTTCTCGAGGCTTATTATTGGGGTGATCCCAAGCATATCTTGTTTGTTTTGACAAGGGAAGGTTCATAACAGTGTTAGCAGGTGGGATCGGTTTCATAAACCACTTATTATAAAGCTTTTCAAGTGATCCATCTTTAATCTGATGTACGATACTATCGTTGATTGTTTGTTCAAATTTTTTGTCATTTAATCTGAGCATACAGGCGATAGGTTCCACTGAAAGTACAGTATCAAGAATGACATAATCAGATGGATTCTTTGATTTAGCGATATGTCCAGCAAGAATTGAAGCGTCCATGACAAAAGCATCCGCCTTACCAGATTCTAATAATAAAAAACTATCTCCGTGATCTTTCCCCTTTAAAACTTTAAACTGAATGTTTTTTGCATGTTTGTTTTTACGAATAAGTTGAACAGATGTTGTACCGGTGGTCGTTGCAACTGTTTTTCCATTTAAATCTTCAAGAGATTTAATGTTAGAGTTTTTCTTTACAGCAATCCGAACCTCTTCAACGTATGTTGTATAAGAAAATGCTGCTTCTTTACTGCGGGCAATATCATTTGTTGTGGAGCCGCATTCAAAATCATAGGTTTTATTTTTTAAGAGAGGAATTCTATTTTGAGAAGTGATGGGAAGATAATGAATTTTAATTGGTTTACCAATTTTTTTTGAGATATCATCAATGATACGTTCTGCCATTTCTGTATGAAAACCTACATATTTATTATTACCAAGAGCGTAGGCTAAACCAGATGATTCTCGGACACCTAAAGTAATTTCTCCTGTTCGTTTTATTTTTTCAAGAGTATCATGTTCAGCATGCGCGATACTTGAGAATCCAATGGCTGTTGCTGCAATAAACATTAACAATGATTTCTTCATTTATGTCCTCCATTCATGTGTTTTTATTTTAGTTGCTTAAGATATACTGTTTATATGGTGTAGCATAACTATTATTTTGAGTGGAATTTTTTTGTTGTTTCAAAAGGGGGTTGTACTTTCTTAATTGATATTAAGGTGAATCCAAACAGGAACGTGGTCGGATGGTTTTTGATATCCTCTTACTTCTGTTTGACTATGAGCGCAAATAAGTTGATCAACAGCTTCTGGTGATAATAATAAATGATCAATGCGAATCCCATTATTCTTAGGCCAAGCACCCGCCTGAAAATCCCAAAAACTGAAGGAGGGAGTATCGGTGACATTCCGGATAGCATCGTAAAGACCTAAATTAAGAATACGTTGAAATACTTTTCTTGTTTCTTGGAGGAATAAGGCATCTTGATACCATTCTTGAGGTTTTTTTGCATCTAATGGAGCGGGGATGACATTATAATCACCCGCTAGAATAAGGGGTTCTTCATACGCAAGCAATAATTTTGCATGTGTATATAATCTTTCCATCCATTCTATCTTATAAGAATATTTTTCACTCTCAATAGGATTCCCATTTGGCAAATAGAGAGATGCAATACGAACAACACCTTTGTTTGTTGAATAAACGGCTTCAATGTAACGTGTTTGTTCATCATTATCATTGCCTGGCAGTCGACGGATCACTTCATCCGGTGTTTTCCTAGAGAGAATCGCAACGCCATTAAAACTTTTTTGTCCGTGCGTTTCTATATGATAACCTAGATTTTCAATTGCATCGCGTGGAAAATTTTCATCAATACTTTTAATTTCCTGTAAACAGACTATGTCCGGTTGGCTTTGCTGCAGCCATTGATATAATGTTTCATGTCGTGCTTTTATTCCGGCAATATTCCACGTTGCTATTTTCATGGTGTTCATCATTAGATCTCAAGTATGCAATTCAATTTAATTTACCGCATTCATGTTTTATCGCAGTCACATCGGTGCTTTTTTATTTATAGGGATATTACTCATGGTAAATTGATTTATCAAGAATGGCGATAAAAACAAATTTAAAGTTTTAAAAATTAGTTTATTTTCATTTTTAAAAACTTTCTGCTGTTTAGTTCTTGACGAATGTACGTGTTCTCGCTATTAGAGGTGGACATAACCGATGTGGAAGTGATCAGGTGTTCTGGATATGAACCAAAAGACTATTCGCGGGTGTTAAGAAGATTAAGAGCAAATGCTAGTGCAAAAGGCTATTGCCTTCTCTGCTTATATTCGGGTAAACTGTTTTTTTTGCAGGTGTGCCCGGCTTTGTGTGTAGACTTAGACATCTGTTCCGATTTTATTGGAGTGGATAGAAGTGAAAATAGAAAAGCCCGATTGGGTGAGACGAATGTAGATCGAAAAGAGGAAGGTTGCATGCCTACCGTAAACCAGTTGATTCGCAAACCGCGTGTGGTGCCAGTTAAACGTAATAAAGTTCCTGCTCTGCAGTCGAATCCTCAGAAGCGTGGTGTTTGTACGCGTGTTTATACAACAACGCCGAAGAAACCTAATTCTGCTCTGCGTAAAGTTGCTAAAATTCGCTTGACGAATGGATTTGAAGTGATCGGTTATATTCCTGGTGAGGGGCATAATCTTCAAGAGCACTCTGTTGTGATGATCCGTGGTGGTCGTGTGAAGGATTTGCCGGGAGTTCGTTATCACATTATTCGTGGTTTGCTTGATACGCAGGGTGTCAAGAATCGTAAACAGCGTCGTTCAAAGTATGGCGCGAAGCGTCCAAAATAATATTGAGAGACAAAGCCAATGTCCCGTCGTCATAGAGCAGAAAAGCGTGAAATTAATCCAGATCCTAAGTTTGGTGATTTGGTTATTATGAAATTTATGAATGCCATTATGTTTGATGGTAAAAAATCAGTTGCAGAGCGTATTGTTTATGGTGCGCTTGATTCTGTAGAGAAAAGAGTAAAAACAGATCCTGTGGCTCTATTTCATCGGGCTTTAGAGAATGTTGCGCCTCATATTGAGGTTCGTTCACGCCGTGTTGGTGGTGCTACTTATCAAGTTCCGATTGATGTTCGTCCTGATCGTCGTCAGGCTCTTGCTATTCGTTGGTTGATTGCTGCGGCACGTGGTCGAAATGAAACGACGATGATTGGGCGTTTGTCTGGTGAGTTGATGGATGCGGCTAATAATCGCGGTTCTGCTGTGAAGAAACGTGAAGATGTTCATCGTATGGCTGAAGCTAATCGTGCGTTTTCTCACTATCGCTGGTAGAAGTTTAAACTAAGGCAAGTATAATGGCTCGCGAATATAAAATTGAAGATTATCGTAATTTTGGTATTATGGCGCATATTGATGCTGGTAAGACCACGATGACTGAGCGTATTCTGTTCTATACGGGTAAGAATCATAAAATTGGTGAGACCCATGATGGTGCTTCTACGATGGACTGGATGGAGCAGGAGCAAGAGCGTGGTATTACGATCACATCTGCTGCTACAACGACTTTTTGGCAAGGGCGTGATGGTCGCAAGCGTCGCTTTAATATTATTGATACACCAGGGCACGTTGATTTTACGATTGAGGTTGAGCGCTCTTTACGTGTTCTTGATGGTGCGATAGCGCTGTTGGATGCAAATGCTGGTGTGGAGCCTCAGACGGAGACTGTTTGGCGGCAGGCTGAGAAATATCGTGTGCCCCGCATGGTTTTTGTTAATAAAATGGATAAGATAGGTGCTGATTTCTATCGTAGTGTGGAGATGGTCGGTTCTCGATTAGGTGCTAAGGCGCTTGTTTTGCAGTTGCCGATTGGTGCTGAAAATGACTTTGAAGGTGTTGTTGATCTTGTTGAGATGAAGGCTTTGAAGTGGGATGGTTCTATTGGTGCATCAGCGGTGATCAGTGAAATTCCTGCTGATTTAAAGGAAAAAGCTGAAGCATATCGCGAGAAACTCATTGAAATGGCTGTGGAGGTCGATGAGGTTGCCATGGAGGCTTATTTGGAAGGTGTTATGCCAACCAACGAGCAGCTCGTTTCTCTCATTCGTAGGGGGACTGTAGAGGTTCAGTTTCATCCTGTTCTTTGTGGTACGGCTTTTAAAAATAAGGGAATTCAGCCGCTTTTGGATGCTGTTGTTTCTTATCTTCCTTCTCCAGTTGATGTTCCGGCAATTAGTGGTATCGATGTGAAGACTGAGTCTGAGACGACACGCGAATCTTCTGATGATGCGCCGCTGTCTATGCTTGCTTTTAAAATTATGAATGATCCTTTTGTTGGTTCGTTGACGTTCTGTCGTATTTACTCTGGGAAAGTTCATAAAGGTGTTTCTCTTGAGAATACTGTGAAGAAGAAGAAGGAACGTTTGGGTCGTATGCTTCAAATGCATTCAAATTCTCGTGAGGATATTGAAGAAGCATTTGCTGGTGATATTGTTGCTCTTGCAGGACTTAAGGAGACAACAACAGGTGATACTCTTTGTGACCCTTTGAGGCCTGTCATTTTGGAGCGGATGGAGTTTCCGGAACCTGTTATTGAGATTGCAATTGAACCGAAAACAAAAGCAGATCAGGAAAAAATGGGTATTGCTCTTAATCGTCTAGCGGCTGAAGATCCTTCATTTCGTGTTAAATCGGATGAGGAATCTGGTCAGACTATTATAGCTGGAATGGGTGAGCTTCATCTTGATATTATTGTTGATCGTATGCGGCGTGAGTTTAAGGTTGAAGCAAATGTTGGGCAGCCTCAAGTTGCTTATCGTGAGTCGATTACTAAAATGGCTGAAATTGATTATACGCATAAGAAGCAATCGGGTGGTGCTGGTCAATTTGCTCGTGTAAAAATTGTTTTTGAGCCTCATGATGGTGATGACTTTATTTTTGAGTCAAAGATTGTTGGTGGTGCTGTTCCTAAAGAATATATTCCCGGTGTCCAAAAGGGGATTGAAAGTGTTATGGGATCAGGTCCTCTTGCGGGTTTTCCTATGCTTGGTGTAAAAGCGACTCTCATTGACGGTGGTTATCACGATGTTGATTCTTCTGTGTTGGCTTTTGAAATTGCCGCTCGTGCAGCCTTTCGTGATGGGGCAAAGAAGGCTGGTGCGCAGCTTCTTGAGCCGATTATGAAGGTGGAGGTTGTTACACCGGATGATTATGTTGGTGATGTTATTGGTGATCTCAATTCTCGTCGGGGACAGATTTCGGGAACTGAAACGCGCGGTATTGCAACGGTTGTGAATGCAATGGTTCCTTTGGCAAATATGTTTGGTTATGTGAATACTCTTCGCTCTATGAGTCAGGGACGTGCGCAGTATACAATGCAGTTTGATCATTACGAGCCTGTGCCTTCGGCTGTTGCTTTGGAGATTCAAAAGAAATACGCGTAATTTCAGGTTGGTAATTAATTTTTAACTTAGTCCTTGGCTTGGACGGAAAATGGAGAGCTCAGATGGCGAAGAGCAAGTTTGAACGAACAAAACCGCATGTTAATATTGGTACGATTGGTCACGTTGATCATGGGAAGACCTCGTTGACAGCAGCGATTACGAAATATTTTGGTGAATTTAAAGCCTATGACCAAATTGATGCTGCCCCAGAGGAACGCGCACGCGGAATTACTATTTCTACAGCACACGTTGAGTATGAAACAGAAAATCGTCACTATGCGCACGTTGATTGTCCAGGACACGCTGATTATGTAAAGAACATGATCACAGGGGCAGCACAGATGGATGGTGCTATTTTGGTTGTTTCGGCGGCTGATGGTCCAATGCCTCAGACACGTGAGCATATTTTGCTTGCGCGTCAGGTTGGTGTTCCAGCGATTGTTGTTTTTCTTAATAAAGTTGATCAGGTTGATGATGCAGAACTTTTGGAGCTTGTAGAGCTTGAGGTTCGGGAACTTTTATCCAAATATGATTTTCCAGGCGATGATATACCAATTGTTAAGGGTTCTGCGTTGGCAGCTCTTGAGGATAAGGATAAAAGCATTGGTGAAGATGCTGTTCGTCTTTTAATGAGTGAAGTTGATAATTATATTCCAACTCCTGAACGTCCAGTTGATCAACCATTTTTGATGCCGATAGAGGATGTATTTTCGATTTCGGGTCGTGGAACCGTTGTTACGGGTCGTGTTGAGCGTGGTATTATTAAAGTTGGAGAGGAAATCGAGATTATCGGTATTCGTCCAACGTCTAAGACGACAGTTACAGGCGTTGAAATGTTCCGCAAGCTTTTAGATCAAGGTCAAGCGGGTGATAATATAGGAGCTCTGCTTCGTGGTGTTGACCGTGAAGGAATTGAGCGTGGACAAGTATTGGCGAAGCCAGGGTCCGTTACGCCTCATACACGTTTTAAAGCAGAAGCTTACATTTTGACAAAAGATGAAGGTGGACGTCATACACCATTTTTCACGAACTACCGTCCTCAGTTTTACTTCCGTACGACAGATGTTACAGGTATTGTTACTCTTCCAGAAGGAACGGAAATGGTTATGCCAGGCGACAATGTTGCCATGGATGTTTCGTTGATCGTTCCGATAGCGATGGAAGAGAAACTTCGTTTTGCTATTCGTGAAGGTGGTCGTACTGTTGGTGCCGGTATCGTCTCTAAGATCATTGAATAAATAATGCTTGTTGAGTGCTTTGATTATTGAAGGCACTTTGTATAACAGGGAAATAAAGAGCATGAACAGTCAAAATATTCGCATTCGCTTGAAAGCGTTTGATCATAGGATTCTTGATACGTCGACGCGTGAGATTGTATCGACTGCTAAACGTACCGGTGCAAATGTCCGTGGTCCCATTCCGCTTCCGACGCGGATTGAGAAATTTACGGTTAATCGTGGACCGCATATCGATAAGAAGAGTCGTGAGCAATTTGAGATGCGAACACATAAACGTCTTCTTGATATTGTTGATCCAACGCCGCAAACAGTGGATGCGCTTATGAAGCTTGATCTTTCTGCTGGTGTGGATGTAGAAATTAAGCTCTGAGGTTTGAGGACAGAAGGAACAGACCCGATGCGTTCAGGTGTAATAGCACAGAAGCTGGGCATGACCCGTATTTATAATGATGCTGGTGAGCATGTGCCGGTGACAGTACTTCGTTTGGAGAATTGTCAAGTCGTTGCTCAGCGTACAGTTGAAAAGAATGGTTATACTGCTGTTCAATTAGGTGTAGGCTTTGCTAAGGTTAAGAATATTTCACAAGCTCTTCGTGGACATTTTGCTAAGGCTTCTGTTGAGCCTAAAGCCAAAATAGCTGAGTTTCGTGTGAGTCCCGACAATCTTCTTGATGTTGGTACGGAAATTACGGTGGAGCATTTTGTTCCAGGACAAAGAGTTGATGTGACTGGTACCAGTATTGGTAAGGGGTTTGCTGGTGTTATGAAACGGCATAACTTTGGTGGGCATCGTGCTTCTCACGGTAATTCGATCACACATCGTGCTCATGGTTCTACAGGTCAGTGCCAAGATCCTGGTAAAGTTTTTAAAGGGAAGAAAATGGCTGGCCATATGGGGCAAGTGCGTGTAACAACACAGAATATTGAAGTTATTTCCACTGATATTGAGCGTGGTTTAATTTTAGTGCGTGGTGCTGTTTCTGGTTCTAAAGGTTCTTGGATTTTGGTGCGGGATGCTGTGAAAAAGCGTCTTCCTGATAATGCTCCGAAGCCTGCTGGTATCCGCCGTCTTGTGAAGGAGAAAACGGAAATGGTTTCTCCGGTGACGGAAACCTCTGAAGTTGAGGGAGCCTAATAATGGATCTTGTAATTAAAACTCTTGATGGTAATGAAGCTGGCAAATTAAAGGTTTCTGAAGCTATTTTTGATCTTGTTCCGCGTGAGGATATTTTGCAACGTGTTGTTCGTTGGCAGCTTGCGCGTCGTCAGCAGGGAAGTCATCAATCCCAAGGTCGTTCTAATGTGTCACGAACGGGGGCAAAGATGTTTAAACAAAAGGGAACTGGGCGTGCTCGACATTCATCTGCACGTGCACCACAGTTTAGAGGTGGGGGTAAGGCACATGGACCGGTGGTTCGTAGTCATGCGCATGATCTTCCTAAAAAGATTCGTGCTCTTGGGTTACGTCTTGCTTTATCTGCAAAATTAAAAGCAAAAGATTTAATTATTGTGGATGAGTTGACTGTTAAGGATGCTAAAACGAAAATGCTTGTTTCTCATTTTTCTAAGCTTGGATTTAATAACGCTCTCTTGATTGGTGGTAAAGAGATTGATATTAATTTTTTTCGTGCAGCCTCTAATATCCCTGATATTGATATTTTGCCTATTCAGGGAATTAATGTTTATGATATTTTGCGTCGCAGCAAACTTGTTTTATCAAAGGCAGCTGTTGAGGCTCTTGAGGAGCGTTTTAAATGACAGATCTTCGCCATTATGATATAATTATTAGCCCAGTTATTACTGAAAAGTCGACTATGATTTCTGAATATAATCAAGTTGCTTTTAATGTCGCGCCGAAAGCGACGAAGCCTGAGATTAAGGCTGCTATTGAAGCGCTTTTTAGCGTAAAAGTTAAAGCAGTTAACACGATAGTCCGTAAGGGTAAAGTGAAACGTTTCAAAGGTATAGTTGGTCGGCAGAGTGATGTCAAAAAAGCGATCGTAACTCTGGCCAGTGGTCAGGTTATCGACGTTTCGACAGGTCTTTAAAGAGGCTCGGAGATAGGAATAATGGCACTTAAGCAATTTAATCCAACGGCACCTGGGCAGCGTCAGCTTGTTATTGTGGAACGTTCTTGTCTTTATAAGGGAAAACCTGTGAAGATGTTGACAGAGGGTTTGTCTTCAAAGGGTGGACGTAATAATCGTGGTCGTGTTACTGCTCGTTTTCAGGGTGGTGGACATAAACGTAGTTATCGGTTTGTCGACTTTAAGCGTCTTAAACGTGATGTTTCAGCGAAGGTTGAGCGTTTAGAATATGATCCGAATCGTACCGCCTTTATTGCTTTAATTCGCTATGAGGATGGGCAATTGAGTTATATTCTTGCGCCACAGCGTCTTGCGGTTGGTGATTCTGTTATGGCTGGTTTAAATGTGGATGTTAAACCAGGTAATGCTATGCCTCTTGGTAATATGCCTGTAGGCACAATTATTCATAATGTTGAGATGAAACCAGGAAAAGGGGGGCAAATTGCACGTTCAGCAGGTACTTATGCGCAGTTGATTGGACGAGATCAGGGTATGGCTATCCTTCGTTTAAATTCTGGTGAGCAGCGTTTGGTTCCTAGTAGCTGTTTTGCAACTGTTGGCGCTGTTTCAAATCCTGATCATGGGAATATTAATGATGGTAAGGCAGGTCGGTCACGTTGGCGTGGTAAACGTCCACATGTTCGTGGTGTTGCTATGAACCCCGTTGATCATCCGCACGGTGGTGGTGAAGGTCGTACATCGGGGGGGCGTCATCCAGTATCTCCTTGGGGTAAACCAACGAAAGGTAAGCGTACGCGCTCCAATAAAGCCACTGATAAATTTATTATGCGTACGCGTCATCAACGCAAGAAATGAGAAAGGTAGTCTGAAGTGGTTCGTTCAGTGTGGAAAGGTCCGTTTGTTGACGGCTATCTTCTTGGTAAAGCAGAGAAGGTACGTGCAAGTGGGCGTAATGAAGTTATAAAAATATGGAGTCGTCGCTCTACTATTTTACCACAATTTGTTGGTTTAACTTTTGGTGTTTACAACGGTAATAAGCATATTCCTGTTTCTGTTTCTGAAGAGATGGTTGGACATAAGTTTGGTGAGTTCGCTCCTACCCGGACTTATTATGGTCATGGTGCCGATAAAAAAGCGAAGAGGAAGTAGGAATGGGAAAAGCTAGAGTTTCGCGCCAGCTTAAAGATAATGAAGCAAGAGCTGTCACGCGGACAATTCGTGTTAGTCCGCAGAAGCTTAATTTAGTTGCTGCAATGATTCGTGGTAAAAGAGTTAATGTGGCACTCGCTGATTTAATGTTTTCACGCAAGCGTATTGCTGCTACTGTGAAAAAAACGCTTGAATCAGCAATTGCAAATGCAGAGAATAACCACGATCTTGATATTGATTCGCTTATTGTGGCGGAAGCTTTTGTTGGTAAGTCGATAGTGATGAAGCGCTTTCATGTTCGTGGTCGAGGGCGTGCTAGTAGAATTGAACGTCCATTTTCGCATCTTACTGTTATTGTTCGTGAAGTTACCGAAAAAGTGGAGGCCGCGTAATGGGTCAGAAGATAAATCCAATAGGACTTCGTCTTGGTGTTAATCGGACCTGGGACTCTCGTTGGTATGCTGATAGTGGTGAATATGGGCGCCTTCTTCATGAAGATTTGAAAATTCGTTCGTATGTGCTTGAGGAGCTTAAACAGGCGGCTATTTCTAAGGTTGTTATTGAGCGTCCTCATAAAAAGTGTCGTATTACGATTCATTCTGCACGTCCTGGTTTGATTATTGGTAAAAAGGGTGCTGATATCGAAAAGCTTCGTCGTAAGCTCTCAGAAATGACGGATGCTGAAACTTCATTGAATATTGTGGAGATTCGTAAGCCGGAGATTGATGCGACGATTATTGCACAATCAATTGCTCAACAGTTAGAGCGTCGTGTTGCTTTTCGTCGTGCAATGAAGCGTGCTGTTCAGTCTGCTATGCGTCTTGGTGCGGAAGGTATCCGTATCAATTGTTCTGGCCGTCTTGGTGGTGCTGAAATTGCTCGTATGGAATGGTATCGTGAAGGTCGTGTTCCACTTCATACCTTGCGTTCTGATGTTGATTACGGTACAGCAGAAGCTAAGACCGCTTATGGTATTTGTGGTATTAAGGTTTGGGTCTTTAAGGGTGAGATTCTTGAGCATGATCCGATGGCTTCAGAACGTCGTGCTACGGAAGTTGATCAATCTGGTTCTTCATCGAATCGTCGCCGTGAAAATGCTTAGTTTTTGAGATTGAACTAAAATTTGGAGTAGAGAACAATGTTGCAGCCAAAGCGCACAAAGTTCCGTAAACAGTTCAAGGGCCGTATTCACGGTGTTGCGAAGGGTGGTACGGATTTGAATTTCGGTGCCTACGGTTTGAAGGCTGTTGAGCCGGAGCGGATTACTGCTCGTCAAATTGAAGCGGCGCGCCGCGCGATTACACGTTATATGAAGCGTTCTGGTCGTGTGTGGATTCGTATTTTTCCAGATCTTCCGGTTACGTCTAAACCGACAGAAGTTCGTATGGGTAAAGGTAAGGGAAGTGTCGATTATTGGGCTGCACGTGTTGCTCCTGGACGCATCATGTTTGAGCTTGATGGAGTTCCTGAGGATGTTGCACGTGAAGCACTAAGGTTGGGTGCTGCAAAGTTGCCTATAAAAACGCGTTTCATCCAGCGTATTGCTGAATAATGAGGTTAAGCGATGAGAGCCACAGAATTACGGGCGCAAACGCTCGACCAAATGAAAGATGAATTGGCTAAGTTAAAGAAAGAGCAATTTAATTTGCGTTTTCAAAAAGCAACAGGTCAATTAGAAAAGACTGCGCGCGTTAGACAAGTTCGTCGTGATATTGCGCGTATTAAAACTTTTCTTCGTCAAAGATTAAGTGAAAGTAAGGTTTAAGGAAATAAGAGATGCCTAAACGCGTTTTGCAGGGTGTTGTTATTAGCGACAAAAGTGATAAAACTGTTGTTGTCAAAGTTGAGCGCCGTTATTCTCATCCGCTTCTTAAGAAGACTGTTCGGCAGTCTAAAAATTATAAAGCGCATGATGAAAACAACCAATCCAAGATTGGGGATCAAGTTTCTATTCAAGAATCTAGGCCAATTTCGAAAGATAAATGTTGGGTTGTGTTGTAAAAGACAATGTAGTGTAATGAGTTAAGTTTATTGTTTTAGAATTTAACAGTGTTTTATCATTGATAAATTTAAAGGCGATGGCTTTATCGTTATTTGGCAGGCAAATCCGAGTGTATAAAAGGTACAATTGGATATATATGTTGAGAGAAGGTGGCCAGTCATGATTCAGATGCAAACAAACCTCGACGTTGCTGATAATTCTGGTGCTCGTCGTGTCATGTGCATCAAGGTGTTAGGCGGTTCAAAGCGGAGATATGCTTCGGTCGGTGACATTATTGTTGTTTCGGTTAAGGATGCTAGTCCGCGTGGCCGTGTTAAAAAAGGTGATGTTATGAAAGCTGTTGTGGTCCGTACTGCTAAGGATATTCGTCGCGCAGATGGTAGTGTCATTCGTTTTGATAGTAATGCTGCGGTTTTAGTGGATAATAAAAAAGAGCCGATCGGTACTCGTATCTTTGGACCTGTTCCCCGCGAATTGCGTGCTAGGAATCATATGAAGATCATCTCGCTCGCTCCTGAAGTTCTGTAAGGAGTAAATGTTATGCAGAAGATTCGAAAAGGTGATAAAGTTGTTGTTTTATCCGGTAAGGATAAAGGATGTAGTGGTGAAGTAATTAAAGTTAGTCCAAAAGAGAATAAGGCTTTTGTTCGTGGGATTAATATGATTAAACGTCATCAACGTCAAACGCAGAAGCAAGAAGCTGGAATTATTTCTAAAGAAGCTCCGATTCATCTGTCTAATTTGGCGATTGCTGATCCTAAAGATGGTAAGCCTACACGTGTAGGCTTTCGTATGAATGCAGATGGTAATAAAGTGCGTTTTGCCAAGCGTTCGGGAGAGTTGATTAATGGCTGAGGAAAGACAAGTGCCGCGTATGAAAGTGCATTATTTTGAAGTGATTCGTAAAGCGCTTCAAGAGAAGTTTAATTACAGAAACGCGATGCAAATTCCGCGGATTGATAAAATTGTAATAAATATGGGGATAGGTGAAGCAACTGCTGATTCGAAGAAGCCTTCCCTTGCTGCTGAGGATTTAGGGCTAATAACAGGTCAGAAGGCTGTTGTTACGCGTGCGCGTAATTCTATTGCGACCTTTAAGGTTCGTGAAGGAATGCCTCTTGGGGCTAAAGTTACATTGCGTAAAGATCGGATGTTTGAGTTTTTAGATCGTCTTGTTACGATTGCTCTTCCGCGGGTTCGTGACTTTCGTGGTTTAAATCCGAAGAGTTTTGATGGTCGTGGCAATTTTGCTATGGGTATTAAAGAACACATTGTATTTCCAGAAATCAACTATGATAAAGTTGATCAAATTTGGGGCATGGATATTATTGTTTGTACGACAGCAAAAACGGATGATGAAGCCCGTGAGTTATTGCGTGCTTTTAATTTTCCTTTTCGCTCGTAACGGCAAACGTAGTGAGGTGAAATTATGGCCAAAGTGAGTGCCGTTGAGAAAAATAAGCGTCGTGAGGTGATGGTAAAGCGTTATGCTGCCCGTCGTGCACGTTTGAAGGCAATAGTTATGGATCAGAAGGTTTCTCTTGAAGAACGTTTTAAAGCTTCTGTTCAGTTGGCAGAGTTGCCGCGTAATTCTTCGAAAGTTCGTATTCGTAATCGCTGTGAGGTTTCGGGTCGTCCGCGGGCTTATTATCGTAAATTAAAAATGTCGCGAATTGCGTTGCGTGAGCTTGGCTCTATTGGCCATATTCCTGGTATTGTAAAGTCTAGTTGGTAAGAGGAGATTATTTAATGTCTATGTCAGATCCTCTTGGTGATATGTTAACACGTATTCGTAATGCACTTGGTCGTAAAAAAGGTAAAGTAGTTACTCCAGCTTCGAAGCTTCGTGTGCGCGTTCTTGATGTTCTTCAGTCGGAAGGTTATATTCGCGGATATAATCAAATTGATTTAGGTGATGGGAAAGCTGAAATTGAAATCGAATTGAAGTATTTTGAAGGGTTGGCTGCTATTCGTGAGATTTCACGTGTGTCAAAGCCAGGTCGTCGTGTATATGTTTCTGCTAAGTCGCTCCCACAGGTGGCTAATGGCCTTGGTATTTCGATTTTATCGACTCCTAAAGGTGTCATGGCAGATCATGAGGCGCGCGAACAGAATGTTGGTGGAGAACTCCTTTGTCGTGTTTTCTAAGTTATGTCAAGAAAACGGAAGAAAAAGTAGGTTAGAACAATGTCTCGTATTGGAAAGAAACCCATTTCAATTCCTTCTGGAGTTACTGCTACTGTCGAAGGTCAGCTGGTTAAAGCAAAAGGTCCAAAAGGTGAGCTGAGTTACGTCGTCAATGATGAAGTCTTAGTCAAGTTTGAGGAAAATATCATATCAGTTATGCCGCGGGATCAGTCAAAAGATGCACGTTCTAAATGGGGTATGTCGCGCTCAATGATTGAGAACATTTTTTGTGGTGTGAAAGATGGTTTTGAAAAGAGGTTGGAGATTAATGGGGTTGGTTATCGTGCTGCTTTGCAGGGTAAGGATGTTCAACTATCTCTAGGCTTTTCGCATGATGTGGTTTATAAAGTTCCATCGGGTGTTACTGTAACTGTTCCTAAGCCAACAGAAATTGTTATTTTTGGAATTGATAAACAGCAAGTTGGACAAGTTGCAGCGGAGATTCGTGAGTATCGTAGGCCTGAGCCCTATAAAGGTAAAGGTGTTAAGCATGCTGATGAACGTATCTTCCGTAAAGAAGGTAAAAAGAAATAAGGATTTTGTATTATGGTTTCATCTAAGGACATTATCCAACGTCGTGCAAGGCGTGTTCGTCGTAGAATTAAAATGGTTTCTCATGAACGTCCTCGGCTTAGTGTTTATCGTTCAAATCAGAATATTTATGCTCAAGTTATCGATGATTTGCGGGGATGTACACTTGTTTCAGCCTCTACTCTTGAAAGTGATTTAAAAAAGTCGCTAAAGAGTGGTGCTGATAAAAAAGCAGCTTTTGCTGTTGGTAAGTTAATTGCTGAGCGTGCGAAGCAGGCGGGTGTTAATGAGGTGGTTTTTGATCGTGGAGCATATGTGTACCATGGTCGAGTTAAAGCTTTAGCTGAAGCTGCTCGTGAAGGTGGTTTGAATTTCTAAAACTTCTTATTTATGAATGAGTAAAGAGAGTTTAGGGTATTTCGTTTAAGTTCTTCCAGTTTGATGAGGGACTTGTTATCGTGCTTCCGGAAAAGAAAAAGGAATGAGGAATGGCACAAAAAGAGCGTGGTGAGAGAGAAGAACGCGATAATGAATTTGTCGATAGGTTAGTTCATATCAATCGTGTTGCGAAAGTTGTAAAGGGTGGTCGGCGTTTTGGTTTTGCTGCTCTTGTTGTCGTTGGAGATCAAAAAGGGCGTGTGGGTTTTGGACATGGTAAAGCCCGTGAAGTTCCAGAAGCCGTTCGTAAAGCAACGGAATCTGCAAAACGTGGGATGATTTATGTTCCGCTTCGGTCTGGACGGACATTGCATCATGATCTTGAAGGTCGTCACGGAGCTGGGCGTGTTTTGCTACGTTCGGCTTCTGCTGGTACTGGTATTATTGCTGGGGGGCCGATGCGTGCTATTTTTGAAGCTCTTGGTATGCAGGATGTTGTTGCAAAATCACTAGGATCGTCGAATCCTTATAACATGGTTCGTGCAACATTTGATGCATTGAAACATCAAATGCATCCTAGAGATATTGCTGCTCAACGTGGTATAAAATACTCTACTTTGCAGGCGCGTCGTCGCTATTTGGTTGACCTAGAAGGATAATTTCTGAGATTATCAGAAAAGGAATTAGGAAATGGTTCAGAAAAAATCGCAGAGTGGTAAAACTATCACGGTGGAGCAAATAGGAAGCCCTATTCGAAATTCACAGATTCAGCGTGCAACCTTAAAGGGGCTTGGACTAAATAAAATGCGTCGTCGGCGCGTTTTAGATGATACACTTTGTGTGCGGGGTATGATTGCTCAGGTTCGGCATCTTGTTCGCGTTATAGATGAAGGTTAAGGGTTGCGGGAGTATTAGATATGAAACTCAATGAACTGCGTGATTGCAAAGGCGCAACAAAAAATCGTAAGCGTGTTGGGCGTGGTATTGGTTCCGGTACGGGTAAGACTGGTGGTCGTGGTGTAAAAGGGCAAAAGTCGCGGTCTGGTGTTTCCCTTAATGGTTTTGAAGGTGGGCAAATGCCTATCTATCGTCGTTTGCCAAAACGTGGATTTAGAAATTTCTTTGCCAAAACCTACAATGAAGTTTCACTAGGACGTATTCAGTTAGCAGTTGATGCAGGTAAGTTGAATATTGAAAAGCCTGTTGATATGATTGCTCTGAAAGAGGCTGGTATTATTCGTCGTGAAAAAGATGGGATTCGTCTTCTTTCTGATGGCGATTTGAAGGCTAAGATTACTTTTCATGTTTCTGGTGCTTCACAAGCTGCTCGTGTTAAGATTGAAAAAGTGGGTGGTCAGATTATTTTTCCTGATATTGCTCGATAATTTTTTTAATATGAGTAGAGACCTAAAGAAGAATTACATCTTTTCTGTGGGATCTTTTGTGAAGAATTTTTTAAATTCTGCATTTATTTGTGTATGCATATATGAATTTTAGGGTTATACTTCTGTGATTTAAAGAACTGGAGTGTGAAGTGGAGACGTTTTATGGCATCAGCAGCAGAGCAATTTGCTTCCAATATAAACTTCGGTACCTTTTCGCGTGCAACTGAATTAAAGAAACGCATCTGGTTTACTCTGTCTGCACTTCTTGTATATCGTTTTGGTACTTACATCTCTCTTCCAGGTATTAATATCGATGCTTTGCGGCAAACATTTGAACATCATGCGTCGGGTGTATTAGGACTCTTTAATATGTTTGCTGGAGGTGCCGTTGGGCGTATGGCTATTTTTGCGCTGGGTATTATGCCTTATATATCGGCATCTATTATTGTGCAATTGTTAACATCTATTATTCCTTCTTTGGAGACTCTTAAAAAAGAAGGGGAATTAGGTCGTAAGATTATCAATCAATATACGCGTTATGTAACAGTAGTATTGGCAATTCTACAAGCTTTTGGTATTGCGGTTGCGCTTGAAAGCGGTATAGGGACAGGGCTTCAAATTGTTTTAGAGCCAGGTCTTATGTTTCGTATTTCTTCTGTTATTACACTCGTTGGGGGAACCATGTTTCTCATGTGGCTTGGCGAGCAAATTACGTCACGTGGTGTTGGTAATGGGGTTTCTCTTATCATTTTTACGGGGATTGTAGCCAATTTCCCTTCTACTTTTGCTCAACTTTTGACAGCTCATAGTCAGGCTGATTTATCAACTTTTCTTTTAATAGGAATCATCCTTATTGCTGTTTTGGTTATTGGGCTTATTGTTTTTATAGAGCGTGCGCAACGGCGAATTCTTATCCAATATCCGAAACGTCAGGTCGGTAATCAAATGTTTCAAGGAGATATGTCGCATCTTCCTTTAAAGTTGAATACTGCTGGTGTTATTCCACCTATTTTTGCTTCATCTTTATTATTATTACCTGCCACTATTAATAATTTTTCTGATAAAATGCCTCAATGGGTTCAGACGATTTCTTATGCTCTTGGTCATGGACAGCCGCTTTATATGATTGTTTATGCATTTTTAATGGCGTTTTTTTGCTTTTTTTATACAGCTATTGTGTTTAATCCAAGTGATACTGCGGATCAGTTGAAAAAACATTCTGGTTTTATTCCAGGGATTCGTCCAGGTGAGCGTACAGCCGAATATATTGATTACGTTTTGACGCGTATTACTGTTGTGGGCGCTGTTTATATTATCTTGGTTTGTTTATTACCTGAATTTATGATATCTGCATTACAGGTTCCTTTTTATCTTGGGGGAACGTCCTTGTTGATTGTTGTTACTGTTACACTTGATACGGTTGCTCAAATTCAGGGGCATCTTGTTGCCCACCAATATGAAGGGTTGATAAAAAAATCAAAACTTCGTGGAGGTAGAAGGAATCGATGAGAGTTATTCTTTTAGGTCCTCCTGGAGCAGGAAAAGGTACGCAAGCAAAAATGTTGACTGAGGAATATAACATTCCTCATTTATCAACAGGGGATATGTTGCGTGAGGTGATTGCCAAAGAAACGGAGATTGGTAAAAAAGCTAAAGCTGTTATAAGTTCTGGTGCTTTGGTTCCTGATAGTATTGTTAACCAAATCGTATCAGATCGGATTGATGGAACTGATTGTGTAAACGGTTTTGTTTTGGATGGATATCCGCGAACTGTGGGGCAGGCAGAAGCATTACAACAGATTTTGCAGTCAAAAAATACACGGCTTAATGCTGTTATTGAGTTGTGTGTTGATGAAGACGTGTTGATTGAACGTATGAAGAAGCGCGTTGAGGAAACAATAGCGGCTGGTGGACAGGTCCGTTTAGATGACAATCCTGTTGCTTTTGCAAAGAGATTAACAGAATATCGTGAAAAAACAGCTCCCTTATCAAAATTTTATTCAGAGAGGGGAATGTTGAAGGTCATTGATGGAATGATTGGTATTGCTGAAGTGACACGTGTGATTAGGGATTTTCTTTCATGAGATTTTTTAGAAATAAATGAAAAGAGTTGACTTTTGAGATAAAATCTATCAAAAACAAATTTAATTTATTTTAGTGAAATAAGAGGATTCGGAAGGATTTTTTTCTGAGTCTGTTTTTTTCTGTAAGGTATATCAGGTACTTTATAACAATTTGTCAAAATAACTAAGGAGAGTAGGCGTGGCTCGTATTGCTGGCGTCAATATCCCGACAAATAAGCGTGTAATTATTGCGCTTCAATATATCCACGGGATTGGACCAAAATTTGCTCAAGAAATTGTTGAAAGAGTTGGCATTCCCTTGGGGCGTCGTGTGCATGAACTTTCAGATGCTGAGGTGCTGCAGATTCGTGAGGCGATAGATCAGGGCTATCAAGTTGAAGGTGATCTTCGTCGTGAGGTTGCTATGAATGTTAAGCGTTTGATGGACCTTGGTTGTTATCGAGGATTGCGTCATCGCCGGTCTTTGCCTGTTCGAGGGCAGCGTACACATACGAATGCTCGTACACGTAAAGGGCCAGCTAAGGCAATTGCCGGTAAGAAGAAATAAGGGCCTTTGTGGAAGGTTTTTATATATTCTATTTCCTTGTTTGATTTGTTTGACAAGGAAAAGAAGGTGGAGCTGCTGATGTTACGGCAGTGATGAGATCGTTGAAAGGGAAATTATGGCCAAGGAAGCCACACGTGTTCGTCGTCGCGAACGTAAAAATATTACATCGGGTGTTGTGCATATTAATTCAACATTTAATAACACAATGATTACTATTACTGATGCTCAGGGTAATGCAATTGCTTGGTCATCTGCAGGGGCTCAGGGGTTTAAGGGTGCGCGTAAATCGACACCTTTTGCTGCTCAAGTTGCTGCAGAGGATTGTGCAAGAAAAGCGCAAGAGCATGGTATGCGTTCTTTGGAAGTTGAAGTTTGTGGACCTGGATCAGGGCGTGAATCTGCTCTACGTGCGTTGCAATCTGTTGGTTTTGTCATTACTTCTATTCGTGATGTAACACCAATTCCTCATAATGGGTGTCGTCCGCGGAAAAGGCGGCGTGTTTAATTGGGTGTTGTTTTTTGTTGTCGGAGATCTCTCTGATGTTCACATTGGTCGTTACGATTGAATGGTAACGGAACTAAAGAACGGGAATAAAAATATGATCCAGAAAAACTGGCAGGAACTTATTAAACCCAATAAGGTTGAATCATGTGCGCATGATAATCCAAATATTATAAGTGTGATTGCTGAGCCTCTTGAGCGGGGTTTTGGCTTAACATTAGGAAATGCACTTCGTCGCGTGTTGTTATCTTCGCTTCGTGGTGCTGCTATTACTGCTGTGCAGATTGACGGTGTCTTACATGAGTTTTCATCGATTCCGGGTGTGCGTGAGGATGTTACGGATATTATTCTGAATATAAAAGAAATTGCGCTTCGTATGGAAGAAGAAGGTCCTAAACGTGTCGTTGTTTATAAAGAGGGCCCTGGTGTTGTGAAGGCGGGAGATATCAGTACTGTTGGGGATATGAAAATTCTAAATCCAGATCATGTTATTTGTACTCTTGATGAAGATGCTGAAATTCGTATGGAATTTATTGTCAACACAGGAAAGGGGTATGTTCCATCTGATCGTAATTGTGTTGATGATGCACGTATAGGGCTTATTCCAATTGATAGTCTTTATTCACCAATTCGTAAAGTGTCTTATAAAGTGGAAAATACGCGTGAAGGTCAAGTTTTGGATTATGATAAATTGACCTTAACGATTGAAACGAATGGTGCTGTTAATGGAGAGGATGCTGTTGCTTTTGCAGCACGCATTCTTCAGGATCAATTATCGTTATTTATTAACTTTGAAGAGCCACAAAAGGAGCCTATTGAAGAGGCTGATTCTGAGCTTTCTTTTAATCCTGCACTTCTTAAAAAAGTGGATGAATTAGAACTTTCAGTTCGTTCGGCGAATTGTCTTAAGAATGATAATATTGTCTATATTGGTGATCTTATTCAAAAAACAGAATCTGAAATGCTTCGGACACCGAATTTTGGTCGCAAATCGTTGAATGAGATTAAAGAAGTCTTGGCATGTATGGGTTTACATCTTGGGATGGAAATTCCTGCGTGGCCGCCTGAAAACATTGATGATCTTGCAAAACGTTATGAAGATCAATATTAAAATTAGAATTTAAGGAGAGGGCTTATGCGCCATAGTAAGTCAGGACGCAAGTTGAGTCGTACTGCCAGTCACCGTAAAGCGATGTTTGCAAATATGGCAACTTCGTTGATCGAGCATGAGCAGATTATGACAACGCTTCCAAAGGCTAAAGAAATCCGTCCTATTGTTGAAAAACTCGTTACTCTTGGTAAGCGTGGTGGTTTGCATGCGCGTCGGCAAGCAATTGCAGTACTTCGTGATGCAGGAAAGGTTGCAAAATTATTTGATACGCTTGCGCCACGTTATGCATCACGCAACGGTGGATATTTGCGTATTATGAAAGCGGGGTTTCGCACCGGTGATAATGCGCCCATGGCTGTTATAGAATTTGTTGATCGTGATGTTGAGGCGAAGGGTGCTGGGGATCGTGCTCGCATGGAGGCTTCTGAGAATGAAAAGAGGACATCTTCGTAGAGTTTTTTTATTCTGTTGGATTTTTAAAGACCGCCTTGTCTTAGGCGGTTTTTTTGTAAGCATTTTTAAGTTTGTTTTAGTTGAGAAATAGGTGCAGAGAGAAAATTATAGGATATTGAATTATCTTATTTTTATAATATTTTTTGTTCAAATAGTTTTTATTCTCTATTATGAAATATTAATAGAGGTCCTTAATTTGCGGGGATGAGTTTTTTAATTCTATTAATCTTCAACAGAATGTGCTGATTTTATAAGGAGTGGATTATGAGGTATTCTTTTTGGGTGCGGATTTTTTTTGCAATTATGATGCAGATATCATTTGATCATGTATATGCTCATGTTCCTCAAACACAAACAGAAATTACTCTTTCTTTTGCTCCTTTAGTTAAAAAGACAGTTCCATCTGTTGTAAATATTTATGCAGCTCGACAAATTAGAGCACGATCACCTTTTGAAGGCGATCCATTTTTTGAGCAATTTTTTGGTCGTTTTCAAAATAAATTTCCTATTCGCAAGCAATCGTCATTAGGATCAGGGGTGATTGTTGATGCACGTGGTTTGATTGTTACAAATTACCACGTCATTAAAGATGCAAGCGAAATTAAAGTGGCTTTTTCTGATGGGCGGGAGTTTGAGAGTAAGATTGTGCTCAAAGATGAAGCAACTGATATTGCAATTCTTGAAGTCGAGGAAAAAGATGCTCAATTCCCTGTTCTTTCTTTGGGAAATTCTGATGCTGTTGAAGTTGGTGATCTTGTTCTTGCTATTGGTAATCCTTTTGGTGTTGGTCAAACAGTTACAAGTGGTATTGTTTCAGCGCAAGCGCGTACACGTGTTGGGATTTCTGATTTTGACTTTTTTATTCAAACAGACGCGGCCATTAATCCAGGGAATTCTGGTGGCGCTTTAATTGATATGAAAGGGCAGTTAATCGGAATTAATACGGCTATTTATTCGCGTTCTGGTGGTTCTGTAGGGATTGGTTTTGCTATTCCAGTTAATCTTGTAAAAGTGATGCTTGATACTGTTAAACGCGGTGGAAAATATTTTGTGCCGCCTTATATTGGGGCTTCTTTTCAAAATGTTACATCTGATATTGCTGGTGGTTTAGGTTTAGAACGTCCCTATGGTGCTCTGATTATTGAAGTTATCAAAGATAGTCCTGCTGAAAAAGCTGGATTGAAAGTAGGTGATGTTATTTTGAGTGTGCAGGGGGTACGCGTTGATAGTCCAGATAGTCTTGGGTATCGTTTGATGACAGCTGATGTTGAGCATAGTCTTACTTTGGAATATTTACGAAGTGGAAAAACTTTAAAAACACAAATAACACTTTCATCGATATCAGAAACTGCATTTTTAAAATCTGAAAAAATTACGGGTGACAGTCCTCTTGCTGGTGCTGAAGTGTTAGATTTAACACCGCAAAATAGTCGACGTTTTCATCTTCCTATATCTGCAAAAGGGGTTGTGATTACCAATCTTGATGAAATGAGTAATGCAGCTGGAATTTTTCAGTCAGGAGATATTCTACGTGTTGTAAATGGCCATAAAATTAAAACAATTCATCAGTTGAAAAAGATTCTTATGCAAGCTCGTTCGCGTACTTGGCAATTGGAATATGAACGTGATGGTATGTATATTCGCCAATTTATTCGTTGAGGTTTTTTTTGAAGAAAGATTTTTTTACTTCGTCGTTTGATTTTCAAGTTAATAAAAATCAGCCACTTGCAGAAAGAATGCGCCCTGCTTCTCTCAATGATGTTGTAGGACAAAAGCATTTGATTGGGGAGGATGGTTTGCTTTCACGTATGGTGGCGGCTGGCTCAATTGGATCGATGATTTTTTGGGGACCTCCAGGGACGGGAAAAACGACCGTTGCACGTTTGTTGGCTCTTGAAACAAATTTCGCGTTTGAACAGGTTTCTGCTATTTTTACAGGAGTTTCTGAACTTAAAAAGATTTTTGAATTTGCGCAGAGGCGTTTTATATCTGGGGATAAAACACTTCTCTTTGTTGATGAAATTCATCGGTTTAACCGTGCACAGCAGGATAGTTTTCTTCCTGTGATGGAAGATGGTACTGTGGTACTTATAGGTGCGACAACCGAAAATCCTTCTTTTGAACTTAATGCTGCTCTTCTTTCGCGTGCACGTGTTTTAACATTTCTTTCTCATGATCATGAAAGTTTGGACATGCTTTTGAGGCGTGCTGAAGAAGTGGAGGGAAAAATTCTTCCCTTGGATAATGATGCCAGAGACGTTTTGATAGAGATGTCTGATGGTGATGCGCGGGTAGCGTTAACATTGGCAGAGGAAGTTTGGTCTATTGCACCATTGGGAGAGATTCTTGATGTTGTTGCTTTGCAAAAAGTTATTCAGCGTCGTGCGCCCATTTATGATAAAGGACGAGATGGGCATTATAATCTCATTTCAGCGTTGCATAAATCCGTTCGTGGATCTGATCCTGATGCTGCGCTTTATTATTTGGCACGTATGTTGGATGCTGGTGAAGATCCTCTCTATATTGGGCGAAGATTGGTTCGTATGGCAGTTGAAGATGTTGGTTTGGCGGATCCTCAAGCTCTTGTCATTTGTAATGCAGCAAAAGATGCCTATGATTATTTAGGATCACCAGAAGGAGAATTGGCTTTGGCGCAAGCATGTCTTTATGTTGCGACTGCACCAAAGTCAAATGCAACATATCTCGCGTATAAGGCAGCACTGCGTTGTGCGCGCAAAAATGGCTCTTTACCACCTCCTAAGCATATTCTTAATGCTCCTACGAAATTTATGAAGGAGGAAGGGTATGGAAATGGTTATTGTTATGACCATGATGAACCAGATGCTTTTTCAGGACAAGAATATTTTCCCGAAAAACTTGGGCGTCAGAGTTATTATAAACCAGTTGAGCGTGGCTTTGAGCGTGAAATTGTGAAACGTCTTGAGTGGTGGAAACAATTGCGCAAAAAACGTAAAAATCAAAAATAAAATTTGAGTTGAAATACGTTTTTTTATTGATCTCGGATTTATTTTTTATCTCTTATGTTATTGTATGAGAAATTTAGCTTATATTTTAAACATTTATTGCATTGCTTATAGAGATTTTTTGATATTTTCAAAAATGCATATTTTTTATCAAATTTAAATATGCCATTCAATTCTTAAGCAGCTTTATTTTTGTGGTTTTATTAAATAATATATTGATTTATCATGATAATTAACTGTTTTATAAGTTGAAGGAAAGTTTCAAGTACTGTAAATTTCTCTCATTCCAAGCCTGTTATTTGTTGAATCAATTAAATCATTCGTGTGCATGCTACGAGCAGGATTAGCATGTGATAAAAACTATACAAGAAAGGACTAAAAATTCCTCTTATGAATCGTCTCAAGTGCCGAGAGCTATCGCAACATTGGGGATGGTAAATAGTGTGATGCTGCCGACTTGCTCCTTCTTTAGTGTAAAGGTGGTGAGCCCAATATGTTTTAAGTATACCATTCATGGATGTTGTCGCGAAGTGAGCTTGGAAGCGTTGAGAGATTTTTCTTAAATCAAGTGCATGAATATGCCGACACAATAGCATTTTGTTCTTTGATGCAATAGGGTATGAGGTTGATTGATGATGCGTTTTTGTGTGATCAATTGCAGGAGAACTCTTAGTCTCTTAAGTGCTTAATCAAAGGGATAAGCAGAAGGGCTTTAGAACATTGTGTTTAAATTTAAATTGTTCCTTTTCTAGAGAGATATAAATATGTTAACTATGCTCTCATAGAGATATTATTTTATTGGAGTTTACTTATGTGTCATAAGATAAGCAATGCTAATTCTTTATTGTGATGGTTATGAATGTTATGGACATAATGTGGAGATAGGAATGGAAATAGTCTGTGAAAATCTAAACTGAAGCCTTTAGTTAAATTAAAAGTACAGTGTACACTTAAGTTTTAGGTTATTATGAATTGGTCAAGGATATAATCGTGGATAAAACAAAAGCTCTCGATGCTGCTCTCTCACAAATTGAACGTTCTTTTGGTAAAGGCTCGATTATGCGTCTTGGGCAAAAGGAGCAGGTTGTTGAAATTGAAACAGTTCCAACAGGGTCGTTATCCTTGGATATTGCTTTAGGGATTGGTGGACTACCGAAGGGGCGTATTGTTGAGATTTATGGACCAGAAAGTTCAGGGAAAACAACATTGGCTTTACATGCTATTGCTGAAGCACAGAAAGGGGGTGGAATTTGTGCTTTTATTGATGCAGAGCATGCGCTTGATCCTATTTATGCGCGTAAGCTTGGTGTTGATTTAGAAAACTTGTTCATTTCTCAGCCAGATACCGGTGAACAGGCATTGGAAATTACAGAAACGTTGGTTCGTTCTGGTGCAGTTGATGTGCTTGTTGTGGATTCTGTCGCAGCTTTAACACCGCGAGCGGAGATTGACGGTGAAATGGGTGATGCTTTGCCCGGATTGCAAGCGCGGTTAATGAGTAAAGCGTTGCGAAAATTAACAGCAGCAATTTTTCGCTCTAACTGTATGGTTGTCTTTATTAATCAAATTCGCATGAAAATTGGTGTGATGTTTGGTTCTCCCGAAACGACAACGGGTGGAAACGCTTTAAAGTTTTATGCGTCTGTTCGTTTAGATATTCGTCGTATTGGATCCATTAAAGATAGGGATGCAATCGTTGGTAATCAGACGCGCGTTAAAGTGGTGAAGAATAAACTGGCACCTCCATTTAAACAGGTTGAGTTTGATATTATTTATGGTGAAGGTATTTCCAAAGTAGGTGAATTGATTGATTTGGGTGTCAAGGTTGGTATTGTGGAGAAATCTGGTGCATGGTTTTCTTATAATTCTCAGCGTTTAGGACAGGGGCGTGAGAATGCAAAGCAGTTTTTACGTGAACATGCGGAAATAGCTGCAGAGATTGAGGCAGCTTTGCGCCAAAATGCTGGTTTGATTGCGATTGAATTGTTAGAAAATGCAGGGTCAGCAAATATAGAAAGCGATGAAGCCATTTGATGGAGCGTTTTTTTTCGTCTATAATTTCTTCTTTAAGATTTTTCTATTTTTTTGTTGAGTTTTTAAATATACAGTCATTTTTCTCAATTTTTTATAACAAATATTCCATTCTTTGATTAAATTGACTCCATGCGTGGCGAAGAGGATATTTAATGAGGGGGAGTTTTATTTTATGATTTTGTGCTGTATTGAGCAGGTGTCAATATGAATAGTGTTAATAATATCCGGTCAATATTTTTAGATTATTTTCATCGTAATGGGCATAAAGTTCTTTCTTCTAGCCCTCTTGTTCCACGTAATGATCCTACACTCATGTTTACAAATGCTGGAATGGTGCAGTTTAAAAATGTTTTTACTGGACTTGAACAACCTCCTTATAAGCAGGCAACAACGGCACAAAAATGTGTTCGTGCGGGTGGAAAGCATAATGATCTTGATAATGTTGGTTATACAGCACGCCATCATACATTTTTTGAAATGTTGGGTAATTTTTCTTTCGGTGATTATTTCAAAGAAGAAGCCATTTTTTTATCATGGAATCTTTTAACGAAGGAATTTTGCTTACCAAAAGATAAATTGTTGGTGACAGTTTATCAGAGTGATGATGTTGCTGCTGAACTGTGGCGTAAAATTTCAGGTCTTCCAGATGAAAAAATTGTCCGTATTGCGACGGCTGATAATTTTTGGTCGATGGGCGAAACAGGTCCTTGCGGTCCTTGTTCAGAGATTTTTTATGATCATGGCGATGAAATCTGGGGCGGTCCTCCTGGAAGTATGGAAGAAAATGGCGATCGCTTTATTGAGATTTGGAATCTTGTTTTTATGCAATATGAGCAAATTTCCAAGGAAGAACGTGTTGGCTTGCCTCATCCTTCTATTGATACCGGTATGGGATTAGAGCGTATTGCTGCTGTTTTGCAGGGTGTTCATGATAATTATGATATTGATCTTTTTCGTGCATTAATTGGTGCCTCACAGGAGATAACAGGGGTTGAAGCAACGGGTGATTTTATTGCCAGCCATCGTGTCATTGCTGATCATCTTCGCTCATCGGCATTTTTAATTGCTGATGGTGTTCTTCCTTCTAACGAAGGACGAGGATATGTTCTACGTCGTATTATGCGTCGAGCTATGCGTCATGCACATCTTCTTGGTGCTAAAGAGCCCTTAATGTGGCGACTTTTGCCTGCTTTAAACCGCGAAATGGGAGAGGCCTATCCTGAATTGATGCGTGCTGAATCTTTGATTTCAGAAACTTTAAGGTTAGAAGAAATACGTTTTCGTAAAACGCTTGAACGAGGACTTGGTTTGTTAAATGAAGCAAGTGCCGATCTTAAAGAAGGAGATCATTTAAATGGTGAAGTTGCTTTCAAGCTTTATGATACCTATGGTTTTCCGCTTGATTTAACGCAGGATGTTTTGCGGCGTCGTGGGATATCTGTTGATGTTGATACCTTTGATAAAGCGATGGAACGTCAAAAAGAGGAAGCGCGTGCCAATTGGTCTGGTTCTGGGGAAGCTGTAACAGAAAAGATCTGGTTTTCTATTCATGATAAAGTGGGGGCTACAGAATTTTTGGGTTATGAAACAGAAACGGCTAAAGGCATTCTTACAGCTCTTGTGTGTGATGGTAAACTCGTTGATCATATTTCTTCAGGTCAGAAAGCTATACTTGTTGTTAATCAGACACCTTTTTATGGTGAATCTGGGGGGCAGATTGGTGATAGCGGTATCATTTCTAATGAAGATTTTATTTTTGAGGTGCATGATACTCAGAGAAAAGGCGATGGTCTTTTTATTCATATTGGAGAAGTAAAATCTGGTCAGGCATCGAGGTCTGATTGTGTAGAATTAACCGTTGATATTGTTCGTCGTAAAAAAATTTGTGTAAATCATTCTGCTACTCATTTGTTACATGAAGCTTTACGACAAGTTTTGGGATCTCATGTTACACAAAAGGGCTCTCTTGTATCGCCAGATCGATTGCGTTTTGATTTTTCTCATCCAAAATCTGTTTCTTTGGAAGAATTGAAAAAAATAGAAGATTTAGCAAATGAGATTATTTTGCAAAATAGTGAAGTAACAACGTGTCTCATGGCTGTAGATGATGCAATTTCTGAAGGTGCAATGGCATTATTTGGTGAAAAATATGGTGATGAAGTTCGTGTTGTTTCTATGGGGGAGCCACTTGAACAGGAAAGATTAAAAAAGCGTTGGTCAATAGAGCTTTGTGGGGGTACACATGTGGAACGAACAGGTGATATCGGTTTGATTCATATTATTTCTGAAAGTTCTGTAGCTGCTGGAGTGCGGCGTATTGAAGCCTTAACAGGCAAAGAAGCACGTCTTTATCTTAGCCGCCAAGATGAACGTGTTCATGAAATTGCTGATCTTTTAAAAACTTCTTCTGCTGGCGTGGAAGAACGGGTGCGAATTTTGCTTGATGACCGTCGTAAACTTGAAAAAGAATTGAATGATGTACGCAAGAAAATGATGTTGAGTGGTGGAATAAGAGAAAGGAGCCAAGGCGATATTACCATCATTAATGGGCTTTCTTTTACCGGACGCGTTGTTAAAAATATTTTACCACGGGATCTTAAAGCACTCGTCGATTCTGAGAAAAAACAAATCGGATCTGGAGTGGTTGCTTTTATTAGTGTTTCGGATGATGGAAAAGGGAGTGCTGTTGTCGGCGTTACGGATGATTTAACGGGTAAGTTAAATGCTGTTGATCTCGTTCGTATTCTTTCAGCTATGCTTGGTGGTAAAGGTGGAGGTGGTCGTCCTGATATGGCGCAGGCTGGTGGTCCTGAGGGGAACAAAGCTGATGAGGCATTTGCGGCACTAAAAGATTTTTTGGAAAAAAATTAAACAATGAAATCATTCTGCATAGGTGTTTTTTACATTTTTATATTGGATTGCATCTAAGTATCACGAATATCTGTCTGGTGTCTTTCTGAAATGCAGATACAGGGGGAAAAATACAATGTGTAAAGATAAAAACAGTGTTTGTCTTTATCATTACTTTTTCATTTGGCTTTATAGCTTCCAAGCGTTTCAGGAGTTACCGTTTTAAGATAAGATAAATTATGCAGCACTTCATGCTTTGCTGTATATTCTTTTACTAGGAGTACTAGTTATTATGTTGCTCTTATAGATTTTTTTGAAGAAATATCTCTTTTTATGAAAGGAATAATACAAGATTTATTGCATACGATTATCCTTATAAAGTTATAAACTATCATTATTCTATTAGCTTCCAAATAACTAAAATTCCTTTCCTTGAAAAAACTTATACAAGGGTTGTTGTATCTTAGAGCTATTGTATTGTCTCCATTTTGCTTGTTATGTACAAGAAAGCAGTTTTTTGATTTATCATTAAAAGGTCTTTAAAAAATATTTTCCTATCTTTATGAGGCTTTATTACAAGTTATAAAGTAATAAATTATCTATATAAATCAAAGAAATGTTACATAAATCTAAAGATTTAGATTAATGTCTAATTTATTATGTTATTATTTTTTTAATAAGTCGCTTTATAATGATAATTTATCGTTTCAAATTCTGTGTATGTTAAATTAATCAAAATCATTCACGGATGTCGTTGTGAAATGTGTTTAGGAGCATTGAGAAATGTTTCTTAAAAAAGCCATATAAATATGCAGAATGGTGACGTTTTGTTCTTTATGGAAAACCTCTAAAGAACGTGATAAACAAAAGTGCAAAACAATATATAATATTCATTATTTGAAAGCTATTGCTTTAGTTCGTTTTGAAATTCGTAAAGCTGAGTTAAAAGAAAACGGTAAAACGGTAAAATTGGAAGTTATTTTTACCTTTACGTTTTTATATTTTCCCTAAATGAGAGTGTATACTCGTTAATATGTACAGATATAGGACAATATTTTTGTCTCAATCTAGTAAAATTGCAATAGCAGAGAAAATACTAAATTGTTTTAATATTGGGCTTAAACACCTAAAATGGATTGTGGCATTTTTAGAAATCTTTTTACTTGTATCATATAAGCGCTTTTGTTGTATTGAGGAGGATTTTTTGCATAAGATTTATGAAGAGTATCGTTTTTATGATGCTATGGCTTCATGTAAGGGGATAATATTTTCTCCTTCTCTTTCTGGTGGTTTGATTGTTAAACCACTTGTCTTTAAAAATTTAGAGAAACGTCCCCCTTTATCGATCAATTCTTGAAAGTTTCCTTTTTCCATTAAGTAACCATGTTCCAGAAAGAGTATCACATCAGCATTGCGTACTGTTGAGAGGCGATGCGCTATAATAAAAGTAGTGCGGTTATGGCGTATGCAATCGAGAGCATCTTTGACACGTGCTTCTGTTTCAACATCAAGAGCGCTTGTTGCTTCATCTAGAATGAGAATAGGGGCATTTTTTAAAACAGCGCGTGCAATTGCTAGTCGCTGTTTTTCTCCACCTGATAATTGAGATCCTCGTTCGCCCACCATTGTGTTATAGCAATCGGCTTTTTTTAGAATAAAATCGTGAGCTTCTGCTATTTTTGCAGCTTCATAAAGTTCTTCATTCGTTGCGCTCGCTTTTCCTATTGAGATATTGTCATGAATAGTACGGTTGAAAAGCCCCGAGTCTTGAAATACTGTTGCTAGAGATTTACGTAAAGATTCGTGATTGATCGAGCATATATTTATTCCATCAATGGAGATATGCCCAAAGGTAGGGTCATATACGCGCTGTAACAGATTGATCAATGTTGTCTTCCCAGCCCCTGTTGGTCCTACAATCGCAACAGTTTGTCCTGCTTTAACCTCAAAGGAAATATCAAAAACACCTTGAGAAGAATTTGGAAATTTATAGGTCACGTGATGAAATTGTATGGCGCCTTTAACATTTTGGAGGGAAGGGAGATTTTGCGGTTCGTTGGCATGAAAGGTTGAGTCTTCCATTTCAAAAAATTCCTGCAGTTTTGCTTGTGAGGATATTGTACAATTAATAAAATTGCTCATTTGGTCTAGACGGCCAATCATGAGTTGTGCAAATCCAACAAAAGCAACGACTTCACCTACTCGTAATTGACCTCTTGTAACAAAAAAAGCTCCAAGAAGTAGAACACAAACGATTGAAATTGTTGAAGCCATTCGATTTAAGCCACTGGCGAGTGCCCACCAATTGAGAACAGGATTTTGTGCTTTAAGCAGAGCATTTGTATGTTGATGCAGTATAGAAGTTTCTTCTTTTATTCGGTTATAACTTTGTACAATAGAAACATTAGAGATTGAATCACTGACATGTTTAAAAAGGTTGTGGTGGTAGTATTCTACGGCGGCTTGTCCGTCTTTTGTTTTTCGCATCACTAAACGTGCAATTAATATGTAGATGATGGCAAGCACAACCAAGATTATTGAAAGACGCCAATTCATATTAAACGCTATGGGGATGAGAACTAATAAGGCGACAAGCGTTGAGAGGTGTTGGCGCATAAAATCAAGCCATATGGTTGACATGGAGTCTATCGCGCGCAAAAGTGTATGGAGTGCGTTAGAAGTTCCGCGTTGTTGATGCCAAATTAAAGGCATGGCAATGATACGTTCGAAAGATTCCGTTAAAACCGTTAAGCGGCGTCTATGGGCTAAGCGGTCAGCACCGCGGGCAACAAGGACATAAGCAATAATATGTGAAAGTCCAAAACAAACCCAAAGGGTAAGAGTAGGAATGATAGCTGATTTTTCTGAAATAGAATCAATAACGCGTCCGAATAAAATAGGCTCTGCAATAGTGATAATAGCTAACATAACATTAGCGGTACAGATTAAAAGGGATGCATTTTTTTCTCTATTTAGGTAAGTGAGAACACGTGTATAGGTTTTGAATAAGGACACGGTTAATTATCTCCATTTGCTATTAAGCGTAAAGGCTGTTGATTTATAACGCTTAGTTTTTAGCTAATAAAATTTGGACGTTACGAAAAGGCAATTTTGGATACTAACTGTAATATGGTGTGATAAAGCCAACTAAAATATGAATTTTTGTATTTATAAAGGCGCAAAAATAGAACAATAAAATTATCAGGTAAAAAATATTGGGCAGAGAAAATTATCAGGTAAGGGAACTTTTATGGCAAGCGTAGAAATAAAAAAAGTTGAGGCAGATGAAAATGGAATGCGCTTAGATCGCTGGTTTAAAGTGCATTACCCAGGACTTGGTTTTGGAGCTTTGCAAAAATTATTGCGTTCTGGTCAGATACGGGTTGATGGTGGACGCGTTAAAGCCGATACGCGTCTTTGTATGGGGCAGGCTGTTCGTATTCCACCTATTCCTATTAATAATAAGGAAAATCTTTCAATAACGCATAAAACACTTCGTGGGCAGGATGATGGAACCGTTTTGAAAAAAATGCTGCTTTATGAAGATCAAAAGGTCTTTGTTTTTAATAAACCAGCTGGGTTGGCTGTACAAGGAGGCTCTGGTTTAACACGTCATATGGATAGTATGCTTGAGGTATGGCGCAATAAAAAAGGTGAAAAGCCGCGTTTGGTTCATCGTCTTGATCGTGAGACGTCGGGTGTGCTTATTGTTGCGCGATCAAGGGGAGCTGCTCAGTCCTTAACAGCTGCTTTTAGAGCACGAGAAACAAAAAAGACTTATTGGGCGTTGGTTCGGGGCGTGCCTAAAAAAAAGCAGGACAAAATTTCAACGTGGATGGTTAAGGAAATGACTGCACAAGGTGACAAAATGCGCGTTTGTGAACATGGGGAGCCAGATTCACATCATGCGGTTTCCTATTATCGCGTTTTAGATACGCGAGGGCGGGCTCTTTCGTGGCTTGAAATGGAACCCTATACAGGGAGAACACATCAGCTTCGTGTGCATGCTGCCCATATGGATCATCCTATCATTGGCGATACAAAGTATTTTTTTTCTGATAGTAATTGGACATTACCAGGAGGAATTCAAAACCGTCTTCATCTTCATGCACGTCGTATTCGTATTCCTCATCCATCAGGAGGAATATTGGATATTGTTGCACCTTTACCACCTCATATGGTCCAAAGTTTTAATCTTTTGTCTTTTAATGAGAGTGATGCTGAAACAGAGTAAAGAAACTTCATTTGTTCTTTTTAATTGATACAAATTTTGTCTATAAATTTGATTTGATAAGATGAATAAGGCATCATTTGGAGAAAGTTTTTGATAAGTTAATCGCTATGAGAAAACTGTGTTTTTGAGTGATGAAATTTTCGAATATTGTAAGTTTTCTTTCTACAGTTCTTTATCCATATTGATTGTATTGTTATTTTTGGATATGGTGTATCGTTTAATAATCTGAGTTGATGAAGCTGCTCCTTTGAATTATTTACAGAGGTCATATATTGGGGAGGTGTGTCTGTTGAGGGAGATGAGTTAGATAAAATCTGAAAGATATTTACTAAAATAGTGAAGGTTATTTTAATTTTTTCATGGAGAATAATTGAGGCATTTTATAGTAATGCTGAGGAAAAGTAGCCTCTCAAAAATTCGTGTTGTCAAGGGATTTTGTTCTGTTATCAAAGTGATTTGATAGGCTTATATTATAGATTTATACTTGTATATTATAGATTTATACTTTGTATCTTTGCTTATACAATGAAGGTTTATTAGCAAAGTTCTCCTTTCAATGAGCAATTATTTTTCTACTTACTTAGTTTCTTCAAAAGATTATCTTTCATAAAAGAAGAAATAAGTTTTTAATATCTTAATGCTTCATTGAAGTAAACTCATCACATTGAAAAAATATCTATACAAAAAACTGGAGATAAAACATCAGATGCGTTTTATTGCTCTAAGGAGGGCTTGAACACTTTTGTTTTTTCTAGTGAACAAAAACAGATATTTATTATGGGAACATTCAAAGTGGGGATAAGTTGAAATTAGGAGTGACGGATGGGATCATTATTGATTGAAGTTAATAACGTCTCAAAAATATATCGCAACATTGATAGAGGAATTGGTTTTAATAACAAGGTGGTTTCTCTTTTCAAGCCGGTTTATACAAATCATCATGTGTTAAAAGATATAAGTTTCACCCTCTTTTCAGGGCAATCATTAGCAATTCTTGGCCCTAACGGAGCGGGTAAATCGACACTGATTAAAATACTTTCTGGTATACAACATGCTGATGAGGGATGTATTAAAGTCCTTGGTGTTGATCCTTATAAAGCGAAGAAAGATCTATTCAAGTCTTTGGGTGTGGTCTTTGGTCACAAGAATTGTTTGTGGTGGGATTTACCCTTACGCTACAGCCTGGATATGGTTCAACCATTATATGGTCTTGAACGCGCTTCTTTTACCCGTGATCTTAAAGAGATCACAGAGTTACTGGGCCTTGAGCATATTATGGATAAGCCAGTGCGGATGCTTAGTCTGGGTGAGAGAGTGAAAAGTGAATTGGCATTTAATCTCTCCTTTAGACCTAAACTGGTGTTCCTCGATGAGCCAAGTATTGGTCTTGATATTACATCTAAGCATGAGATCAGGGAGCTTCTTAAAAAACTGAAAAGGAAGCGCGGCACTGGGTATATCATCACAAGTCATGATATGGGAGATATTGATGGATACGTCGATGATATTATTCTCTTGCATAAGGGAAAGAAACAGTTTCACGGCAATCTTCACGCGCTTAAAAATGTCATTCCTTCTTTGGTGAGAATGACGCTTTTTTGTGAACACTTGGCTGCACCTTCAGCTGTTGTAGAAAAAATTGATGAGATTGCGTTGAAATCATCTACTTCTTTAAAGGATAAGCACTTTAACACTGAAGAATGCTCGCTAGATATTTCGCTGCCCCGTGAGGATTTTGCGCGTTTTGTACGGGAAATTACAACCGAACTGAACTGTACGTTCTCTGTATCCACTCCCTCGCTTGAAGAGATGCTTCGTGCTAAATTTAAAGAATTTATCTAACCACTGCTTTGGCATGTTTCTTTTTGCCAAGAATGGATTGCTCACTATTCTAAGTGATAGAGCAATGTTTTTCACCGACATTATCATTGGAACACTTTCGCCATTTGTTATTCAATTTCTATTATGGAACGCACTTTTCTCTGATATGGGCAACACCATAAATGGCTTTAGCTTTCATGATATGATGTATTATTATGCTTTTGCTTTAGTCCTAGGACGCTTAAATAATGGTTATAATGTGATTAAATTTTTCTCTCATCATGTTAAAGAAGGTCAATTAGAAGTATATCTTACAAAGCCCTTCAGTTATATGACACAAATGCTTTTTACTTTTTTAGGGGAGAGTGTATTATATAGCGTCCCGTTATTGGCTCTTTTTGTTGTTAAGCTTGTCTCATCCTATGAAAATATTTTGGGATTGGTCATCGCTTTTCTATTCTTTTTTCTCATTGTTATTCTATCACAATTGCTTTGTTTTTTACTCTCTTTTGGAATTGCCTTATTAAGCTTTTGGGTGATTGAGTACAATATATTACTCTCTTTTAGTATTCTCAGTTCAGCGCTTCTTGGGGGTGTTCTTTTACCACCATCTTTTTGGCCGGTGTGGCTTATTGGGCTCATGCAATTTAATCCTTATCGTTTCATGATATCAGCTCCTGCCGAGTTTTTCGCGACGCAAAATTTAGCATTGTTTCAGCAGTTTATTTTCGGAAGTCTTGCTTATATTTTGTGTCTTTTATTCTTAATTTATATTGCTTGGAATAAAGGAATGAAAACATATAATGGAGCGGGTGGTTGAGATGAAAATAATCCTTTATTTTATCAGCCTGAATATCTGCCGACAGATTGTTTACGGTAAGAATTTGGCTGGGGAGTTTATTCTTTCTCTATGCTATTATTTTATTCAATTCATATTTATTGATAGAATAGCTTCTTTTTCAGGAAAGATCGGTAATTATAACAGAGATGAAATTCATTTTATCTTTGTTGTTTTTGTTTTACTTGGAATATTTTTGAATATTTTTACTAATTCTATTGAAACATTTTTTGAAAAAGTAGCGGATGGTAAAATTGAGCCATACTTGATAAAGCCTGTTTCAATCTGGTTATTGATGTTATTTGGTTGGTGTAAACCACTTAATCTGATCAAGCTCTTTGTTCTTTATGTTAGCGCCTATTTATTTGTATCATTACCGAATATATCCGATCTTAAGCTAAGATGGATCTCTTTTATTGTTGCAATATTTTGTGTTTTTATCGTCAATATTTGTTTTTTCATGATGTTTAATTTTGTAACATTTATTATTAGTCGTAAGATGCCTGTCGAATATTTTCATGAAATGATTTACGAGCTTTCATTTGTACCAATAGGAATTTATCCTTCAAGCATTGTAAAATGGCTTTTGTTTATGCTTCCCATGGCTTTTTCTGCTTCTTTGCCCGTTTCACTGTTATTTGGTAAAAATGAGTGGAATATTGGATATCTTCTGTTGAGCGCTTTTCTTTTTATTGCTATGACTTTCATAAGTTATAAGAAAACAATTCGTAAATTTAATGGATTAGGGGGATGATATAAAAGTCAGAAAGTTATAATCGTGGAAGACAATGAACTTTATTAAATTTATTCCGTGTTCTTGTAGAAACGAATGGTTGTGCAATCGTTGAAATGTGTAATGGCCTTATGGCATTAGATTTGGTGCGTCCACCAAAGTTATCTCTTATCTTATTTAGCTTTTTCAATCAAAGAACTAAACTGGTGCTTACGCTAATTTTTTGTTTTCTGTAAACTTTTAAAATACTTATCTTACTGTATTATACAAAAAAATAAAAAACGACATGTGTAACTGAAAAACAACACTATGATATTTTTTATACTATAATAGCTAATAATATTTATGGTAATAAAGCTAAAATTATAATAAAAACAATAAAATAATTTTATTTTAATATATTTTTATCATTAAACTATACAATATAAAAACACAAATAAAATAATTGACAAACTTAAGATAAACATGTAACGGATGTATTGTAAATGTAATATAATACAAAATTAAATTAAAAAATTGTATTGTCAGAAGATAAATATACTTTATCGATAGATGATGTAATGTTTTCTATTTAGAGGGGGCGGTAAAGAAAATTTATTTTATTGAACATTAATAGGTGGTTATGATGAAAATATTTAAGCATTGTATGTTATGTGTGGTTGCAGTCGCTATTTTCTTTTCACAGGTTTTAGGAGCCAATGCCAATTCTTTAAATGGTAGATTTCAAAATGCTGGTTTCATTTCTGTAATGACACAGGAAAATAGAGTTATTAAAGCTGTTAATATGATTATTAGCCAATTTGGAGAACAAGGGGCTGAGAAAAATGTCCAAAAAGTTGTGGCTTTAATGGGGGCGGAGGCATTAATTTTTGGTTTAGTCGCATATCTTGTATATTTCTTTACTAGAACGCCACCGGGTCCTAAAAGAACAACAGGTGGGAAAGTATTCGATGCTCTTGCTCATAGTGCATGGGCTCTTAATTAAAAGATATTTTACTCTTAATGATATCCTTAAGATATTGTTTGGGGGGGCAATATATGGTACATTAAATTTAACTAATCAGCTATTTTAAAGGCTACTTAAATTTTTCCCTCTTTAAAATACGCATTTAAGCTAAGTTTGTGATTGATATTTTTTGTGATAAAAACGCGAATGCATTAATTGAAATATCCATAAACTTTTCATATCAACTTAAAAATACACGGTGACACAATCCTACGACTATTTGTGGTTTACAATTTTTTTTATCATTTTATCTTAAGCAAAGAGAATGTAGATTCATTTCTATTTTGTCTAAGAAGGGTGGAAGTTATACTAATGTCAAAAAAAGTCATGATCGTGGAAGATAATGAGCTTAATATGAAGCTATTCCGTGATCTCGTAGAAGCGAGTGGCTATGAAACCATTGAAACGCGGAATGGTCTTATGGCATTAGATTTGGCGCGTTCATCAATGCCATCCCTTATCCTTGTGGATATCCAGTTGCCAGAGGTCTCTGGAATAGATGTTATTAAACAATTAAAAGCAGATGAAGAATTAAGATCGATTCCCGTTGTTGCTGTAACAGCCTTTGCTATGAAAGGGGATGAAGAACGAATTCGTGCCAGTGGATGTGAAGAGTATATGTCAAAACCTATTTCCGTCCCGCAGTTTATCACAATGGTAAAGCATTTCTTGGACTGAAGCTTGTTAAGTGATGATAGAAAAAGACATTGAAAAGCTTATGAGATAACTAAAGTTATATTACAGATATTTTTGTATTCTAGCACGTGGATATGTCTATTAGCAAAATACAAATTTTAAAAAATTGAAACTGAGGTTTTGAATTTTTTGATCTATTTTTTAGCTCTTGTTTAAGAAGATACGGTTGTTTTGCATTCTTATTTTCTTCTAACAGATATAAATTTCTTCTACGAAACGTCTGTTTTAGCAGTTAAAAAAAGCCTCGTTTTTATCCGAGGCTTTATGCATTGTACAAAAATTGAAATTAACGCTTTGAAAATTGGAAAGAACGACGTGCTTTTGCTTTACCATATTTTTTACGTTCAACAACACGGCTATCACGGGTAAGAAAACCACCTTTTTTCAAGATTGAGCGAAGTTCTGGTTCGTAATAGGTTAAAGCTTTGGAAATGCCATGGCGCACTGCACCAGCTTGTCCGGAAAGACCACCACCTGCAACGGTTGCAATAATATCAAACTGAGTATCCCTGTTTGTTGCAACAATTGGTTGACGAAGAATCATTCTAAGAACAGGACGAGCAAAATATTTGTCAAATTCCTTATTGTTGATCGTTATTTTTCCAGAACCTGGTTTAATCCATACGCGTGCAACAGCATCTTTACGCTTTCCTGTTGCATAAGCACGTCCTTGTGAATCAAGCTTTTGCACGTGGACAGGGACAACATTTTCATGTGTTTCTGTAATACTTGTTACTATGCTAAGCTCAGAAAGAGAATTAATTTCAGCCATAATCAAGCAATCCTTTTGTTTTTGCGGTTTAAAGTACCAACGTCAAGAGATTCAGGCTGTTGTGCTTCATGTGGATGTTGGCTTCCAGCGTAAACACGTAGATTCTTCAATTGACGGCGACCAAGAGGCCCACGAGGAATCATGCGTTCTACCGCTTTTTCAATAACGCGTTCGGGAAAACGCCCCTCAAGAAGTTGACGTGCTGTACGCTGTTTGATTCCACCAATATAGCCGGTATGCCAATAATATTTTTTATCCGTATATTTTTTGCCAGTGAGAGCTATTTTAGCTGCATTAATGACAATAACGTTGTCACCATCATCAACATGTGGAGTAAATGTAGCTTTATGTTTGCCACGTAAGCGGTTAGCAACAAATGTGGCAAGACGACCTAAAACAAGGTTTTCTGCGTCAATAATAACCCATTTTTTCACCACTTCAGTTGGCTTTTGTGAAAAAGTTGCCATAGAAGTATCCTTTATTAGAACCCTTTTAATATAAGGGAATTTTTACTGTTTTGCGTTGAAAATTGTTACCATAGCGAAATATTTAACGCATACTATTTGATCTGATATAATGTCTTTTTGTTGACGTCAAGAGAAAATAAAAACTTTATAAAACAATATGTTATAAGAAAGGTATCATAATACCGCATTAAAAGAAGTTTGTGGACAATTTAAACTTAAAATGAATGTTGCAAAAGACTATTTTATCTTTAACGCATGATTGTATTTTATCGTTCTTCATTATAAAATAAACAATAATGCAGCGGTCTCGTTATTTTCTCAATGTTGAATCTTCTGCTTGTGGTCAAGCTTGGTTAGATGCCCTTGATGTTCAAGGGATAAATAATGCGCGCGCTATTTCTCAAAAATTTGGTTTTCCAGATCAGTTAGCTCGAGTACTTTCAGCAAGAGATGTGGATGAAGCGGAGGCTGTTGCCTTTATTAATCCAACATTACGTACGCTTATGCCTGATCCAGAAAGTTTTAGGGATATGCAATGCGCTGCAGAGCGTATTGTTAAGGCTCTTCTCAATCAAGAACAGGTTGCTGTTTTTGGTGATTATGATGTTGATGGTGCTTGTTCTTCAGCACTCATAGCGCGTTTTTTTCGTTATTTTGGTATTGAAGCCAAAATTTATATTCCTGATCGTATTGTTGAAGGCTATGGTCCGAATGAACAAGCAATGAGGATGCTTGTGCAAGAAGGCGCTCGGTTAATTATCACTGTTGATTGTGGCGCAAACAGTCCAGATGCAGTAAAAGCAGCGAGGCTTGCTGGTGCTGATGTTGTGATTTTAGATCATCATCAAATGTCAGAGGTTCATCAAGAAGCCGTTGCTCTTGTCAATCCTAATCGTCCTGATGATTTTTCTAAACAGGGGCATTTATGTGCAGCGGGCGTTGTTTTTGTTACGTTAGCTTGGGTTCATCATTTGCTGCGGAAAAAACAATTCCAAGGGCAGCTACCTGATCTTTTAAGTATGCTTGATCTTGTTGCATTGGCAACCATATGTGATGTCGTTCCATTACAAGGGGTTAATCGTGCTTTTGTGATAAAAGGTCTTCAAGTTGCTCGTTCTATGCATAATCTAGGAATAACAGCTTTAACAAAGGTTGCACGAATAGGGGAGCCGCTTAATAGTTTTCATTTAGGTTTTTTGTTAGGTCCTAGAATTAATGCAGGAGGGCGCATTGGTGATCAAGCTTTAGGGGCACGTTTGCTTAGCTGTGAGAATAAAGATGAGGCGGATAGAATAGCAGAACAATTAGACCGGCTTAATCAAGAACGCCAAGAAATGGAGAACATTCAATTAGCACAAGCAGAATCTTACATTGCGTCTCTTTATGAAGATCAAGAAACACCATTATCACTTGTAATTTCTCATAAAGAATGGCATCCGGGAATTATTGGTATTCTTGCTTCCCGTCTCAAAGAGCGTTTTTTTTGTCCTGTTTTTGCTATTGCTTTGAAAGAAGATGGAAATGGTGTCGGGTCGGGACGCTCAATTAATGGTATAGATTTAGGAGCACTCGTTCGTGAAGCTGTTACATTAAATTTATTAGAAAAAGGAGGGGGACATAGTATGGCAGCAGGAATTACAATTCAATCAACAAAAATTGAAATTTTTCGAAAATGGCTAGAAGAAAAAGTTTCTTTAATGGTTTCACAGTTGCGTGCAAAAAAATCCCTTAGTATAGATGGTTTTCTTTCTGCTTCTGGTGTTAATGAAGCGCTGTTTGAGTTGCTTGAAAAAGCAGGGCCATTTGGGACAGGGAACGCAACACCTGTTTTTGTTCTTCCTTCTCATCGATTGGTGAATCTATCTGAAGTTGGTAAAGGACATCTTCGCCTCATTGTATCTAATGTTGAAGGAAAAAAACTACAGGGAATAGCTTTTCGTGCTGTAGGGACATTGCTTGGTGATTTTCTTTTTGAAAATATTGGTGAAATGATTCATTTAGCTGGTCATCTTAGTTTGAATTATTGGAATGGAACGGTCAATCCGCAACTGCGCGTGATTGACGCAGCTGCAGTCGTTTGAAAGAGATATTTTTTACATTAGATGTCTAGATTGGAAGCGAAAGTAGAATTTTCTTGTATGAAACGAAATCGTGCTTCTGGTTTTGTTCCCATGAGACTTTCTACAGTCTTTTTCGTTTCTTGCATTTTCACGGCATCAATAGAAACACGAAGCAATGTACGTTTTTGAGGATGCATAGTCGTTTCTTTAAGTTGTTCTGCGCGCATTTCACCCAACCCTTTAAAACGCCCGATTTCGATTTTAGCTTTTCCAGTAAATTCAGTTTTGAGCAATTCATCCTTATGAATGTCATCGCGTGCGTAAGCAACTTTTCCTCCTTGCGATATTCTATAAAGGGGAGGGACGGCGAGATATAAATGTCCCTGATGAATAAGGTCAGGCATTTCTTGAAAGAAGAAGGTAATGAGCAGTGATGCAATATGAGCCCCATCAACATCAGCATCTGTCATGATGATAATACGTTCATATCTGAGATCTTTTTCACGATATTTAGAGCGTGTTCCACATCCAAGAGCAAGGATAAGATCATTAATTGTTTGGCTTGAGTTCATTTTTTCATGTGCAGCACTGGCGACATTTAAGATTTTACCACGAAGAGGTAAAATTGCTTGGTTTGCTCTATTTCTTGCTTGTTTAGCTGATCCTCCTGCAGAATCCCCTTCAACAATGAACAGTTCAGCACCCACAGCATGGTTCTGGCTACAATCTGCAAGTTTACCGGGCAGACGTAATTTACGGACAGCGGTTTTTCGACTTATTTCTCTATCTTGGCGTCGTCTAATACGTTCTTCAGCACGCTCAATAACCCAATCGAGAAGTTTTGTTGCTTCTTGTGGGGAATTTGCTAACCAATGATCAAAAGGATCGCGGATTGCATTCTCAACGATACGCTGCGCTTCAATGGTTGCTAATCGATCTTTTGTTTGTCCAACAAATTCAGGGTTACTGATAAAGACTGAAAGTATCGCGGCTGTTGAAATCATAATATCGTCAGACGTAATAATTGCTGCGCGTTTGTTTCCTATTAACTCAGCGTAGGATTTCAATCCACGCAAAAGAGCTTGACGTAATCCTATTTCGTGTGTTCCGCCTTCTCCTGTAGGAATCGTATTGCAGTAAGATTGCACACAAGAATCACCACCATGCCAAGCGATAGCCCATTCAACGGAGCCATGGCCATTATTTTGTTGTGTTTTGCCAGAAAAAATTTCTGACGTTACTCGATATTCATCTTTTAGTGACGAGAGTAAATAGTCTTTAAGCCCATTGGGAAAATGAAAAATAGCTTTTTCAGGAGTATTTTTTGCGTTTTCAAGTATGACGGGATCACAAGTCCAGCGAATTTTTACACCACCAAAAAGATAGGCTTTGGAGCATGTCATCTTATAGATTTTTTCTGGATCAAAAGCTGCTTTTTCACCAAAAATTTCACAATCAGGATGAAAACGAACGCGCGTACCACGACGATTATAAACATCTCCCAGATCTTCCAATCCAGATTGAGGAATACCGCGTGAGAAACGTTGGCGGTAAAGTTTTCGTTCTCGTGCAACTTCAACTTCCATATCATCAGAAAGAGCATTGACGACGGAAATTCCTACTCCATGAAGTCCGCCCGCAGTTTGATAAGCTTTTCCATCAAATTTTCCCCCTGAGTGGAGTTGTGTCATAATAACTTCAAGAGTAGATTTGTCAGGCATTTGAGGATGATTTTCGACAGGAATACCGCGTCCATTATCTGTAACGGTTATATAACCGCTCCTATCTAATGAGACCTCAATAGAATCTGCATAACCCGCAACAGCTTCATCCATCGCATTATCAATAATTTCGGCAAATAAATGATGAAGAGCTTTGCTGTCTGTTCCACCAATATACATTCCAGGGCGTAAACGTACGGGCTCTAAACCCTCAAGCACTCGAATAGAGAGGGCATTATAGTCGTCTTCCTGCATATCTTTTGCACTTTTTTTTGAAATCATCGCTTTTGATTTCATTGGAGACTGCAGAGTGTTTTCTTTTGTATTTACCCAAGATTGGGCTTTATTTAAAACACTAAAAAGATCCTTTTTGTTATCGCTCATAGCGTTTAACTATCTACCTCATAAAATAAAATATTCATTAAAATAAATTTTATGCCTGTTTTTTATTTAAAAATCAATGCACTTAGGAAACATCAATTGTTGGACCAAAAATTTGTTCGAAAGCGTTTTTGAGAGCAATATCAATATCATACATTGTTACAGGGCACCCTAGATCAAGAAAGCTCGTTACACCGTAGTTTGTAATTCCACAAGGAACAATTCCTGAATAATGGGTTAAATTAGGGTTAACATTGATAGAAACACCATGAAAACTTATCCATTTGCGCACTCGAATGCCAATAGCCGCAATTTTATCTTCGGCAGAAAGATCCTTTTGTTTTGATGGGCAATGAGACTGTTTAACCCAGACACCAACGCGATCTTCTCTGCGTTCGCCTTTAATATTAAAGTTTGCAAGCATCTGTATGATCCATTCTTCTAATGCACTAATGAAAGCACGAATGTCTTGTTTTCGGCGTTTAAGATCGAGCATAATATAAGCAATACGCTGTCCTGGACCGTGATATGTAAATTCACCTCCACGTCCTGCTTCATAAACAGGGAATAAATTAGGTGCTAAAAGATCTTTTTTATTTGCACTCGTCCCCGCTGTATAAAGAGAAGGGTGTTCAAGAAGCCAAACTTGTTCATGTGCGGTTTTTGCAAGAATTTTTTCTACACGTTCTTGCATATAACGCAGAGCTTCAGGATACTCAACTAGATGATCACTTATCTTCCATTCAACGGGTGGATTTTCTAGAATTGCATTAAAATGATGTGATAAGTGATTACGATCCGTATGTTTCAATTCAAATGTCATTGGTAGTATTTATTTTGATGTTTGAGTTTGTATTATAATCAGAAAAATAAAAAATAAGATTAAGAGATAGTTTATAAGAAGTGCAATGAATTTTATTAAAAAATCGTTATGTTCGTTTTACCATCTTCCTGTTGCACCGCCACCACCTGATGATCCACCACCACCTCTGAATCCTCCTCCCCCTGAATATCCACCAAAGATTCCACCAGAACCTCTACCGTTCGCATTTAAGTTTAAAAACCAAGGTGTGAAGACAATACCCATCCAGAGATATTTTCGTGGACCTATTTTTTTACCAAAGATCATAGCAAGAATAGGCAAACCAACGACTATAAAGAGAATGAGAAACATGATTGTATTTATAATCATTTCTTCTTTTTCAGCTTGTTTACGTTGTTCTTCAACAGCTTTAGCTTTTTGATTGATTCGAAAAGAAAAATCAGCATCACTTTGTGTGATAACTTTAATAATTGCATGAACGGATTCGACAATTCCTTTTTGATAATTTCCTTCACGAAAATTAGGAATCATGAAACTATTAATGATGACAGAGGAAATGGCATCTGTTAGTTCTCCTTCCAGACCGTAGCCTACTTCAATACGTGCTTTGCGTTCATTTGGTGCAATGACGATTAATATGCCGTTATTGATCTGTTTTTGACCTAATCTCCATGTGCGAAACAGAGAATTGCTGTATGTTTCTATATCATTGCCCGAAAGAGTAGGGAGCGTCACAAGAACGATTTGATCTCCTGTTTTCTCTTCGAGTGTAGCTAGCTTTTCCGTTAAGTTTCTTTGTGTTGCATGATCAAGTAAATGAGCCATATCATTGATATAGCCGGTTAAGGGAGGAAACTTAGTGTGTGCGTAAGTGACATTCCCTAATGCAATGATCAAATATAGAATATTCAAAGAAACCCATAAACGTAGAAAAGTACGACGTTGTATAGAGTGTTGAAATAGTTTCATTAATTAAAATTAACCTTTGGTGTTTGTTGGCTATCAGTATCGATGGTAAAAGTAGGCATAGGCTTAGCATCACGAAACCATAGCTTTGCCCAAATCATCGTCGGCATTGTTTTGAGTGCAGTATTGTAGGCACGTACTGTTTCAATATAATCGCGGCGCGCAACGGAAATACGGTTTTCTGTTCCTTCTAATTGTGATTGAAGTGCAAGAAAGTTCTGGTTTGCTTTAAGATCCGGATAGTTTTCAACAACAGCCATAAGCCGCGAAAGGGCACTTGATAAATTTGCTTGATTTTTGAGATATTGCTGCATAACTTCTGGATTATTCAACATATCTGCATTAATGTTGACTTGCGTTGCTTTGGCACGTGCTTCAATTACATTTGTGAAAACGCTTTGTTCATGAGCTGCGTAAGCTTTAACTGTTTCTACAAGATTGGGGATGAGATCTGTACGACGTTGATATTGATTGAGCACTTCACTCCATGCTGCGTGTGCTTTTTCTTCATTTGTTGGTATCGTATTAAATCCGCACCCACTTAAAAATGGGACTAACCATGCCAAAAAAATCACGATTGAAAATTGTTTTAATATTTTAAACATTGAAGAAGTTTGTACATTTAACATAAAGATGTCTCCACAGATATTTTATGTATTATATAGGGTTTATCTTCTTAGTGGAAAGTATTTTGAATTTTATAAACAGACATATTTATCAATAAATCGATATCTCTCTGCGTTTTAGGCACGCCTAAGTGACTTATTGATATTAAAATAATAATGATAATATAGATGTCCTCTTATGAAAGATCAATAATATTCATATCAATTATTATTACCGAAGATTATATTATTTTCGTAATACTTTTTGTTTCACAATGTGCAGATAACAATTGGAAAAGGGAAAAATGTAAGCATCAATCTTATGGAAAGATAGAAGGTAAGGGAGCTTCTCATTTTCCCTCTTTTAGAAGTTATGCTTTATACATCGAACAAAAAAGGGCTTTTCAATTATGTATGATAGCAATTATAAAGGAGGGAAAATCCTATGATAGAAAGTGTTCAACAGCAATGTGAAAAGTTTGATGGATTGGCTAATGATTATGATCGTTATCGTCCTCGCTACCCCCTCACCTTATTTAAAACCATGCTGCTTCCTTTTAAGAACAAAAAGCATTTGTCTATCGTGGATGTGGGGGCTGGAACAGGCATCGCATTAGAAGGGATTGTCAAACTTCTTGGGAATAAACACCAATATCATGCTATCGATATATCGACAGACATGATTAAGCAGGGGCAAAGAAAATTTCCTACTGTGCAGTGGTATCAGGGGCGTGCCGAAGATCTATTGCCTCAAATCGGTGAGGTCGATCTTGTCATTGCAGCGCAAGCGTTTCAATGGATGGATCGCCCTCAATTGCTTTGTGCTGTCTCATCCCAACTCCGAACCGATGGTGTAATGGCGGTCATTCAAAACAATCGGGATTTTAAGCATAGCGAATTCTTAGCAGCTTATGAAACATTGTTAGAGAAAATGAGCCCTAACTATTCGCGTTATTATCGTAATTTTGATTTTTTACAGGAAATGAGCGATGGCTTTGGGGTAAATCCAGAAAAGATTGCTTTACATACGCACAATTGGACGATGGTGATCCCATCTGAAGCTTTTATTGGAATGAGTCGCTCTTCAACGCAAGTGCAACGCGCTATTACTTGCTATGGGGAAGAATATTTGCGGCAATTGGTTGCATTAATAAAGAAATATGAAGTACAAGGCAATTTGGAGCTTTTGTATCGAAGTGAGCTCTATATGTATATAAGATAATCCGATATCCATGATTGCTTTTGCTCTTTTAGCACATCAGTGTAGGCGCATTCAGAAAATTAACGAATTATTAAGGAAGATTTTGAGGGGGGGACAGTTTTTCTTCTTCAGCATTCAAATTGACATCTTATTACATCTGATTTTCATTGTTCACTTGATATGAGAGAGTTTTAAATAGAAAATTTATGAACTGCATTATAGCATTGAAGCGCTTTCTTTACAGTAGGTTAACAACAGATTATTTTATAAAATTGGAAGAGGTAGATTGAATAGAAATATTTGATAATTCTTTGTTTTTTATGATTGTTTTTTATTATTAAATGAGAGTATCTGTAATAAATTTTGACAAAAATAACTGAAACAGTACAAAAAATCCTCATAGTCAGAAAGTTTTAGTAAAAAGGGTAATGGCTTGGAAGAACCTTTAAAAAACAACTAATTTTGAAATCATCTCTAAATTCAGATCCAAATGACGAAAAAAGCAAAATAGAAGTATATTCTATGAAAGCATTTCTCTTTTTTAAAGATATAATAACAATATGTTAATTAAATTTTTTGATATAAAAAATTTTTATTTTCTATTTTAAATAACGAGTTAGGCCGAGTCTTGTGTGGTTTTATTGAAGATGTGCTTTTCAGGTTTCAATCTGGCGCTTTAAATACAATTTTAGAAGTGGACAATAAGATCAATTTTTTCTCTGTTATGATGTGTTAAATAAGTTTTTAATCTATAGAATTTAATTTTTGCAATCATGATAGATTGTGACAGCTATCTATCTAAGATTTTTCAGAAGGTTAGTAGGAATAGTTTAACGAAATTCATTGAGCATCCTCATCTTTACGCTTCATAAAAGAATAAGCCTGCACCATCACATTATTTTTCAACTCTCAATGTTGTTACAATTCTTGCATTAAAGATTCATAAGAGGGATTTTATTTAGTCCTTTCTTGTATAGTTTTATCCATATGCCAATTCCGCTTATGACGTGTAAGCGAGTGGTTTTGATTGATTCAAAATACACAGATTTGGAATGAGAGAATCTTAAGATATTCGACTCTCTACATTTAATATGAATAATGCTAGATTATGATTATAAATTAATGTGTTATCTATTTTTTATCTACAGGCTTGGTTGTGCTTGTTGATATTTTCATTTATCGTCAACTATTCTATTCTTGGATAATAACTCTATCGTAAGGAATGCCTTTAAGAAAGCACTCTCGTTTTAAAGAGTCGTTATAGTTTTTTTGTTTTATAGAAGGATCAATAATGCTAAACATTATACTTTGATTAAAAAAGAAAGTAAATTATGACTATTATACTAAAGCCGGAAGAGGTAACTCTTAGTGAACTTGAAGCTATTTATTTTAATGGTGAAGTAAGTAAACTTCATAATGACACACATTTAGCTATTAAAAAAGGGGCTCAGCGCATTGCTGAAATTGCTGCTGGAAGTGAGCCTGTATACGGTATTAATACTGGTTTTGGGAAGTTGGCTTCCATTAAAATTGATGCGGACGATGTTGCTGTTTTACAGAGAAATCTTATTCTGTCCCATTGTTGTGGAGTAGGAGAGCCTTTAGCTGAAAATATTGTGCGTTTGATAATGAGCTTAAAACTTATCTCTTTAGGAAGAGGGGCTTCAGGGGTTCGTCTAGAATTGGTAAATTTGCTAGAAAATATGCTTGCAAAGGGCGTCATTCCTGTCATTCCTGAAAAAGGGTCTGTTGGTGCTTCAGGTGATCTAGCTCCACTTGCTCACATGGCTGCTGTTATGATGGGAGAAGGAGAAGCCTTTTTTCAAAATATTCGTATGAGTGGAGCGGTTGCATTGGAGAAAGCGGGATTGTCTCCTATTATTTTAGAGGCAAAGGAAGGTCTAGCTCTTATTAATGGGACTCAAACATCAACAGCCCTTGCACTTGCCGGTCTTTTTCGAGGTTATCGGGCATTGTGTGGTGGATTGCTGGCAGGGGCTTTGACGACAGATGCCATCATGGGATCAACGGCGCCATTTCATCCTGATATCCATATTTTACGAGGACATTATGGACAGATTGCTGCATCGAAAACATTAGAAAAGCTTGTAGAGGATTCAGAAATTCGTGCAGCACATTTACGTGGTGATGAGCGCGTACAAGATCCTTATTGTATACGTTGCCAGCCACAGGTCATGGGGGCATGTTTTGATATTTTGCTAGCAGCAGCAAAAACACTGATTATTGAAGCAAATGCTGTTACAGATAATCCATTGATTTTAAGGAATGGTGAAGTGGTATCAGGTGGGAATTTTCATGCTGAGCCTGTAGCGTTTGCTGCTGATCAGATTGCTCTTGCTTTATGTGAAATAGGATCTATTTCTCAACGGCGTATTGCTCTTATGGTTGATCCAGCAGTTTCTTATGGTCTTCCAGCTTTTTTAGCGCATAATGCGGGTCTTAATTCAGGTTTTATGATTGCTGAAGTAACAGCAGCAGCTTTAATGTCTGAAAATAAGCAAATGGCCCATCCTGCTTCAGTTGATTCAACACCAACTTCAGCCAATCAAGAAGATCATGTTTCAATGGCTTGCCATGGAGCGCGTCGGTTATTGGTGATGAGCGAAAATCTTTTTACTCTTATTGGTATTGAAACGCTTGTTGCAGCACAAGGAATTGAATATCGTGCACCTTTAAAAACAAGTACTTTTTTACAGTCAGTTATGGAATGTTTACGTAAAAATGTTGCTCCTCTGAAGGAAGATCGCTATCTGGCTCCAGATCTTCATCAAGCACATATACTTGTGCGTGAAGGGCACTTACTATCTATTTTACCAGAAACAATTTTTCCTTCATTAAATTTTCAGTAATATTTGTTTTTGAGTTTAAGAGAGGAGAAGAGACCTCATTATTAGGTTTCTTTATACAAAACTTGAAGAGGTGGTAAATATATCTTTATAATAATTAATAAATATTTTTCTATTTATTGGCTGTTATGTATTGTGTTTATTCGCAATTATCTCTTTAATACACTTGTCTTATGATATAATTTAGATAAATTTATGGAAGAGTGTATTATATTTATTTACGCACTAAAATGAGTATTTCTCTTTTTAAAAGATGGTTTATAATTTTTGTACTTTTAAATCACGAAAAAGGGGAAATAAATGTCTAAAAATCGTCTATTATGTATTTTGATGGCAATCATTGTTTGTTTTTCGCAAATTGTGGAGGCCCACGCGAATCTTGCGAGAGAAAGATCTCAACAGGGTGGTTTTATTGCTATATGGGCACAGGAGAAAGATATTTTTGTTCAGGTAACAAGGGGAGTTATCATGAATGTTTCAGGTCAAAGAAGTGGAAAAAATAGTTGCTCTCTTGTTGGACCGAAGGTCGAAAAGATGATATTTATCGCAGTTGGTCTTTTATTGGGAAAGCTTGTATTTAAAGCGGCTGGAGTTTTTAAAAGAGGGGTTGGGGCTAAAATTTCTCACGCCTTTGAAAACTGGCGGGATTCATATTATCATTGATTAAGCTATATCAATTAGTTTTAAAAATGAGTGCATGTGGTGTTGAATACAATTTGTGATGATGTGACAAGTTAAAAAGTGTAGAAAGTTTACACGCTATTAATAGAAAGTTTAACGCATGTTTCTCTTGAATATGATGATATCAATTTAAGGTTTTTATTTATAGCCTTGAAAAACACTCATGATGAATGGGAGCATATGCCCTTCATGCAAAGCGGTGTTTTTTGCCTTCACAAGGTTTATCTTAAGGAAACATTTCCTCAATACTTAAGCTTACATTTCAGGGGGGGCATCCGTGAATGGTATAACCTAAAAACTCTCGTGAAAAGTATAGGATTAATAGTGCATCATTATTTTTATGTTACGAAGATACGAGTCGATACTATCAGATAATTCATTTCCCGAGCTGTAACAGCTTTTTGCACTTGAGACAGTTTATTAAGAGGAATTTTATTCCTTTCTTTACGTGTTTTTATTCATCCATCAATCTCGTTTATGATGTGTAAACGAAAAGTTTTGATTGCTTCAATGTGAACGGGTTTGGAAAAGAGACAATCTTATGATATTGAGGAGCCAGTTCAATATATAAAACAATAAATTATCCTTATGAATAAAAATGTTTATATTATCTTGCATTCAACCCCACATTTTCTGCAGAAAAATAGAAAATATAAAAATGAACTAAATGACAATTATAAAAATTTTATTATCATGTAATTTCAATAAAATGATATAAAACTTAGGCTATAAAAAGCTGAATCATTCGCAATAAAAGTATTTTTCATTGCCTAGGATAGAGCATCTGGAAGGCTGTTGTTTAATGCTTTTAAAGTATATCTTCGAAAGAGAAACATGAAGCTTTATTTATCATAAAGCTGTTATTGCAGTGTGGATGTTCGTCAGCATCTCAATAAAGAAGGAAAGTAATGGCACGAAATGAACTGAAACGAGGTATGAGTAAGCGCCAAGTTATTTTTTTAGCTCTTGGCTCTGCTATTGGAACAGGTCTTTTTTATGGATCTGCACAGGCAATTAAGCTTGCGGGGCCAAGTGTTTTGATTGCATATTGTATTTCTGGTTTAGCTATTTTTATGGTTATGCGGGCTTTAGGAGAGATGATACTTCATAATCCATTGCCTGGTTCTTTTGCACGTTATGCGGCAAATTACATATCGCCATTAGCAGGTTTTTTAACGGGATGGACATATGTATTTGAAATGATTCTTGTTGGTTTGGCTGATATTACAGCTTTTGCGACTTATATGGGGTTTTGGTATCCTGATGTTGCTCCTTGGGTATGGGCATTTAGTATCACGTTAATTATCACGGGTATTAATTTAGCTGCCGTAGAAGTATATGGTGAACTAGAGTTTTGGCTGTCTTCTATTAAAGTTATTGCTATCATTGCGATGATTATTTTAGGAATAGTAATTATTTTTTGTGGTTGGAGTGAAAGCGCAGTTTCTTCTACTGTTACTGTTCATAATTTATGGAAGAATGGTGGTATTTTTCCTAATGGTTGGTTTGGTTTTTTAGCTTGCTTTAGTGTTGTTGTTTTTGCTTTTGGTGGTATAGAAATCATTGGGATGGCAGTCATGGAAGTTCAAAACCCTCATCAAACAATTTCAAAGGCAATTAATGTTACTCCAGTTCGTATTTTGCTTTTTTATGTCATGACGTTAGCTATTTTAATGTCACTTTATCCTTGGAATGAGATTGGTCTTATGGATAGCCCTTTTGTATCCATTTTTGAAAATCTGGGGATTTCATATGCGGCAAATATCTTAAATATTGTCGTTGTTACAGCCGCTATTTCTGCAATGAATAGTGGAATGTATGGTGCTTGTCGCATGATACATGGTTTATCGCAGGAAGGTTATGCTTTAAAGAAGTTTCAATATTTAACAAAAAATGGTATACCAATTTTTGTTATTTTGATGATCTTCGGTATTTTTCTTCTTGGTGCTGTCCTTAATTATTTTTACCATGAAAAGCTTTTTTTTCTTATTGCTGCAATGGTGACATTTGCGACAGTTTTTGTGTGGGTGATGATTCTACTTTCACAAATTTTTATGCGAATTAAGATGCCTAAAGAAGCACAGAATGGTTTAAAATTTCCAATTCCATTTTGGCCAATAGGATCGGTTTTTTCTATTTTATTTATGGTTTTTATTTTTATTCTCTTATGGTACTTTGATGAGACGCGACCGGTTTTAATTATAGGTTTTAGTTGGATTGCTTGGCTTGTTATTTGTTTCTATGCACTTAAACTTTATAATTTTAAGCAAAAGAAACTGCAATAAAATGTGAATAGAGATAAAACTCAAAACAAATAGCTGATATTATCAGGAAAACAGGTGTTTGATTGTTACTCCCTAAAGATTAGAACAGTCTAGATTGGAAAAAATCTGCTCGTTATTATTGGAGATTTTTGTGAGCCATTGCTTATGGTAACGGCCAAATCATATAAACTATTAGGCGTTTTTTGATGGTGAGCTCTGCAATCAATATAAATCTTTCATGTTAAAATGCCTAACAGTGCAAATAGACTTTACTAGATAAAAGGTTATAGGCAGATATCTTTTTCTAAACGTATTAATGAAGTTCTATTTCACAAGAGAAGTTATTGTAAGAATTGTTTTATTTTTTTATAAGCTTTTTAAAAAGTTAATTGTTTAAATTTTATTGTTTAAGAAACTGTTATTGCTTTTAGAAGCGAAGATAAAGTTTTTTATGTATTTTCTTTGAAAAGAAGGGTTAGAGTCCTCTGTTTCCTTTAAAAGGATATTTGGGTTGTTATGGGGTAAAGGAGAGACGTTTTTTATTGCTATTATTTTTTCTAAAGAGGATTGGTGTTGGTAGAAAAAGCAGATAACAAAGTCATTAGGGACATTGTATCATTTTGTTTGCAAAAACTTCAATAAAGAGAAGCAAGGTATCACAATAAAATCTTATAGAAGTGTAAATTTAAGGGAACAATTGCACGTGTGATATTTTGGCGATTCTTGTTGTTATTACGATTAAAAGAGCAAGGATCAAACTTATTTTTTATAATATTGATACGGGAGTAATTTTTATCACAAGTGGAGGAGGACAAAACGCGCTTCGCAAATGTATTTTGCGTGCAAAGTTATTCAATGTTACCATAAAAGGCGCTCAAGAACACTACGACTAGCAAAAATAATCATCGGAAAGTGGCTTTTTACACAAAAAATCTTCCAATAGCTCTGAATCACACATACTACAACGATTTTCTCCATCCTTGAGATGCAACGGGCAAAATTGATATGGGTGTACAAGGAGATGCTACGATTACTGCTTCTCATTTGATTTCCGATCAAGATATCAATGTAATGGGAAAAAGTGTGATAATTGTTGGCATGACAGACTATCATAGCGGCCATTCACAGACGCATGAAATAGGTTTTGGTGTGAGTTCAGGCAAAAATTTTGTTTCGTTATACGGGAGTAAATCAAAGATAGAAAATAAAGAGAGTTTTGAACATCAAGGCTCTTCTCTCAATGCTGATTGTAATATCAACATCACGCTCAAGAAAAAAGATGTGAGCGTAGTAGATTCTGATCTTGCGGGGGAGGATATTAACCTTTCAGTAGCGCGTGATGTCAATGTGTTTGTGGGGCATAATAATCATAGCTCAAGTACACAGGAAGAGCGCACAGGCTTTGGCTTTCAGTTTGAAAAGAGCAGCAGCGGTGCTTCTGTTGGTGTTGGAGTTGTGAGTGCGAAAGACACTGGCGATCAATAGGAAAATACCTCCGTTCAATCCTATGTCAAAGTGCGCAGAGATGTGCGGATTGCTGCTGATTATGATGTAAACATGCAAGCCGACAAATGTTTCGGCAGGGCGTGATGTCAACGTTGATGCTGACAATAATATCACGCTTTCGGAAAGCTGTGATATCTCTAAGACACAAGAGATGCCTGAAAAGTCCTTTGCTGATGTGGCAGGATCTGTCAATGTGGGCATTCTTGGTACCATAAAAGATGTAAGAGATGTAGCAAAACGTTTTGGTCGTGGGGATGTGAAACACAAAATCGGCAATGGTTTGATTGGCGGACTAAATAGCAAGACAGCAGTGATTGTTAGTGCACATAAGCCGATGTACCATAACAGTAGGTAAAGGATTGCGTGACTTTAAAAAGCGTGGCATCCACAATATAGCAAAGAAAACAGATATCTATCTTTTGTGTCCGGTTGATAAGGTTCTATATCGATAGCAAATTCATTAGAATCCATTATATGTCGTAAATGATGACGCAAAAGATCATATCTAGCTACAAAATCATTTACTTAACGCCATTGGTATAAGATTTGGTCATAATCCACCTACTTTTTATAAGGTACCCTTGGAGTTTCCCTATGTATTATTTCCACCAGCAATTCTCATGAGAGAGGAAGGGAGAACGCTAGGCGGCTATGATCCTAGAATTGTTATGGTCATACGCGTTATGCGTGTGCAAGATGCTACGGAATGCCTCATACGATACCAATTTATTCGATTTTAGTAGATTATTTATGGAAAAAAATGAAACAAATCTTAAAATTATTAAGTGGTCTCATTCTGTTAAATATCGCTGGATGTAACATCAACAAATCTCAACCAAGAGTTTTGAGTGCTTGGGAGAAGCCTAGAGCAGACTTTACTGAGGTAGGAAAAGCACTGTTAGGATGTGGCATGCCAACTTCTTATGATGTCTTTCCAGAAAATAAAAAGTTAAGCCTCAATGCAGAGGTTTCCATTGCAGCATGCATGATTCAAGCAAAATTACACGACAAATGGGAAGGATTATATTGGTTTTATACTTAATAAAGATGAAAACCTCTCCATTTTGTGTCTTAGTGCTGTTATCCCACAACGAAGTGTCAAGAAGCGTTTGAACAGCTTGTTTTGTAAAAAAATATAAAACCGCACCTGAATGTCAGCCGTAATTTTTTGCTGGTGATGATCAACAATTTCTACCTTGATGTTTCTCATGCCTGTGCGCGGGGGTGTCCTTAATTCACCATTTCAATGTATTTATGGGTACTACAACTGTAGGCGCAATAATATAAAAATATCTATTTTTGTTGTAATCAAAATATTGATAATAATTATAAGCATACCGTTTATAAAATATGATTTTAGTAATAATTTTACCGTATTTTTGATATAATAACGGTATAATCTTCTGAAAGATAAAAATAATAAAGGTTGATGATGTCCATCATTGTTTTGAAAATAAAAAAACAGCATGTAAAATAATTATAGATTGTTTCGTAATATCAAAATTACTCAAGGATAGGAAAATGAAGCATATTTTAAAATTATTAAGTGGGATAACCTTATTTGTTATGGCTGGATGTTACCCAGAGCAGCCTTCTCGAACAGTTGTAGATGCATGGGAAAAGCCCGGTGCCGATCAGCTTGAGATCAAAAAAGCTCTGTTGGAATGCGGAATGCAGCATCTTGATGGTCGTCTTGATAGAGAAATAAGTATGGAGGAGAAATTCAATGCTGAGGAGGCAGAGAGTGCATGTATGATCCAAGCAGGTTTCCAAGATAAATTGGGAAGGGTGAAGTGGTGTGAGAAATATGAAAATCTTCCAATTTGTCAGCCCGATGCAGTTATTCCTCAGCGAAGTGTAGAGAGGCGTTTGAATAGTCCTCATTGTGAAGAGCATAAAGAACAACCTGAATGTCAACCTTAGGTATTGGTGTTTCTGTAATCAATAATCCTCATGTTCTTTTTCTCGCATGGGGGGGTTTTTTAATGTAATAGCCATCTTGCATGCGAAGAAATACTAGCAAACTTTTCAGCCTTTCTATCGTAAATATTGAAGGAGGGGAAAATGAAAAAATATTGAAATTATTGAATGTTATAATTTTATTAAGCTCTGTTGGATGTGTTAGCAAATCTCCCCATCGACCTTGGCATTGTGAGAAAAGCTCAATATCAATAAATCTACGATCCCACAAGAACTGTTAATAATGTGGCAGGCAGCCAATCTACGCTTTTCCTGAAAATATGGATTCGTGTGCAAGTGAGTTTGCAGCAATTTATGAATGCATGACTAAAGCAGGTTATAGATAATAATATTTTTGGTGTAATCCATTCGATGAAACAGATGTTACGTTTTGATAAATGATAAAAAAAGCTAGTAAATAAAAAAGCTTTGCACAAGTGATTATCAACAGTAGACTGTTCATGTTTAAAGTAATAATTGAATGAAAATATTAAACAGAAGGAGAGAAAAATACGGCTCTTTTGTCTCCAATATAGTTATATTCATCAGCTATGAGATTAGCAATAGTGTTGTTGTTAGATGATGATAGTGGAGGATAGTGAGTTGTTGTTTAGAGAAATTTATTCAATATAAAGAATGACAAATAATAGCTTTGCTAAAATATCTGCTTTAACGATAATAAACAGATAGCTTTCATAAAACTGATTTTGATGAAATTTTATTTTGGTGTTTTTTAATTTTAAGAAGGTGAGTGTTTTATTGTATTTTAGATTTTATCAAAAGATCTTAAAGTATTACATTTATTAATTAAAATTATTGATGATAGAGTATTAGGAGAAGTTTTTTATTTATTCAAATTTTTTTGTTAGATATCTAGCATTTTTAATACAGAAATTGTGTACATTAGCTTATCCATTAGTGCATAATTTCTTGTTTTTTTGTTGTAGTTGAAGAAATGATGCTGTTATAGCTTTCGTATACTATATCTCATTTTGTTATATTTTTATTTTTCGATGGTAAGATAAATTGAAGATTATATTTCTTAAAAATTTGCATTTTTTCGCGTTTTTTTGAGATTAGTTTCTGGGCATTTTGTATTGCAGTTTTCAGCGGTTTTTAAGATGTAGTCTTTAAAGAGATTGTCATCCTAAATGGTATTTTAAAACTTTTTGTTCTTTCTTTACATAAAACACAAAACATTTTATTAAACGCTATAATTTGTCAGAAAAAATAAAATAACTTTGTTTGTTTTATTCTTACTGTGTTTAATTTGTGATTTATTTTTTTGCCAGCATTTTTTGTTTTTGTTGAAAAAAAGAAAGTTTTGAAAAACAATGATAATCAAGGTATCTAACAATCATTTGTATTCGTGCGTTTTTACAGTAGCTATTTTTTCTCTTTTGTTAAATATAAATATTGAGGCGCATTCTCATTCATCTGTATCACTGTTATGTGACGAAAACAAATTGCCTTATAAATGCAGTGATGGTGTAAAACATACAATTAGTGATAAAGTATATAAATTCACGGCACCTGTTAAAGAAAAGAATGGGGAGGGTAGTTCTCTCATGTTGCCTGCTGCTATAGTAGTACAGGAGCCAAATACAGTTATTCAGGCAATGCGTGTAGAGGTTGAAGCTACTGCGGGTATAGAAGATATTTATGGTGTTGTTGTATCACGAGGGGGAAGAATTGTTTTGAGTGATTCAGCTTTTAAAAATGTGTCAATAGGTCTTAAAGCTGATAGTGGAATGATTGAAGTTAATCATGGAACAATTGAGGCTTCTCAGATTGCAGCTTATGCAGAGAAGCAAGGAGCATCTGTTACGTTAATGAATACAAAAATTAAAGTGGAAGGTTTGGGTATCGGCCAAGAGAGTGCTCTTTTTGTTAGAGATGATGCGGGTATTCGGATGAAAAGTGGATTTATTGATGTGAATGATGCTGCTGCGCTTTATGTGGGGAGAGGGGGGAGTGCGACTTTGGATGGTGTTACCATTACTTCAAAACGTCAAAAAACAAAAGACAATGAAAATACCAATGAAAAAATTGCACATACAGTTTTCAATGTAAAACATCAGGGCTCTGTTCATTTAAAAAATACTAATATTATTTCTACGGATGTTCACGTTTTAACAGTTGGACAAGATTCTAACACACTATCCAATAACGGCAGGGAAGGAAATATTTTAATTTCGCGGGTTAATATTGAAAATTCAACAATTAAAGCAATAGGGAACAAACATGGTATGTATTTTGAGGGGGACGGGGAGAATGATGCGTATGAACAGGGACTTGTCTTTTTAAAAAGAACGACTTTTGAGGTTCCAGATGGGACAGCTATTCGTAGTAATAATAGTCGTAGTTATATTGCCGTAACAGAAGGTACAAAAATTTTTGGTGACTTATTATTAACAGTTGAAAAGGGTGGGACTGTAGCGATTTTGGCTGATTCTTCTTCATTGATAGGAGGGACTCGTGTTGCCGATGATTCTATTGCTGAGCTTTATTTGACAGGGGGATCAAAATGGCTTTTGACAAAAAGAAGAGAGATAGATTTGCAAGTTGCAAACCGTACAAGTTCGTCTATTTCATTTGTGAAAGTTTCTGATAGTTTTATTGCTTTTGAAACTCCAATGTTTCAGGAGTATCAGACACTTTATATCGGGAAGGGAGAGAAAGAAGTTTATAGTGCGCAAGATAGGGCAGATATTTATCTCAATACGCATCTCAGTAGTGATGGTTTGCTCGATAATAAAAAGACTGATCGACTTTTGATACATGGTGATGTTTCTGGAAAAACGACAGTTTATGTGCAATTTGTTGCAGGAAATCAGGGCGAGATAGCGACCGGTGAAAATGCTCATAGTATTTCACTTATTCAGGTTTCTGGAAAAGCGGCAGAGGATTCTTTTCAGTTAAATCGTGCTTATATTGCATTAGAGGGTTTGCCTTACCAATATTATCTTCATGCTTATGGCCCAGATTCTGCTCTTGGAAATGCGCAAACTTCTCAAAGATTGGTTGAAGGAAATGGAGATTTTTGGGATTTTCGCCTTGAAAGTAAGTATATTCAGCCTGCTTTGGGGACGTCTGTTATCCCTCATTCTGAGTTAAAGGTCAGAGAGGTTGTTCCACAAGTTCCAACCTATCTTTTATTACCAAATGCTTTGTTTCATATTGGACACATGGATATCCGTAATCAACAAAAGAAGTTGCAAGCTACGCAGTCTATTCCTCGCAAATTACTAAAAGTTGAAGGGAATTTTGCTTTATCTGTCCACGGTTATGGTGGGAGTTATCGTTATGTCTCAGATCTTTCTACACTTAAATATGGGTACGATGGTAATGTTGATTATAACGCTATAGAAACAGACATTTTGTTCAAAACAATAGAGAGCGCATATAGTACGATATCTTTTGGGATTATGGGAACCTATGGAAAGCTTTCCTTACAACCTCGTAACGTGGAACAAAGCCAGAAGAGTGAATTTAATAAATGGTCATTTACGACATACGGAAGTGTGAAACACAACACTGATTTTTATGTAGATGGTCTTTTATCTTATGGTTTGTTTAAAGGGGATGTGCTTACCCATGCTTGGGGTAAGACAGCGACATTGAAAGCAAATCCTTTGAACGTTTCGTTTTCTGCTGGTAAAGTGTTTATGACAGGACATGAAGATCTTATTTTTGATCCCCAGCTTCAGCTTATTTATCAACATCTTCGATTTGATAAGGCTCGTGATATTGATGGATTTGATATTGAGATGAAAAAAATAGATCAATGGTTGATGCGTATTGGAGGGTATTTAAGTAAAACATTTACAGTACCTGAAAAGGATCGTATCATTTGTTTTTATGGCAATATTCATCTTGCACATCGTTTTGGTGAAAAACAATTTGTTCATCTAAAGGATGTTTTCCAGTTGGGTGCTTTTGGTTCTTCTTTAGAAACAGGTTTGGGTATTAATGCGCAATTTTCTTCTAAAGTTACACTCCACAGTGATGTTAGCTATCAGCATAAGCTAACCAAGGCTGGTTTTTCTGGAGTTCATTTTTCTGGTGGTTTGCGCTATCATTTTTAATAAATCTTTTTAAAAATAATAAATGTGATTTTCAAAGTTTTGTTTTATTGTCAAGATTAGAACCATTGAGGGTGGAGAATTTTAATTGCTTCTTTTAATAATGGCATCATGTGTTTTAATAAATATGAAAGGATCACGTTTATTTATTCTTTTATCTGGTTGATAGGGGAGCTTAAATGTTTCAAAAAAATTGATAATGAGATTGTAAAGCTATTTGTGTTATTTTGACTACAAATATTTGGGATGTATTTGTCATCAGCTTTTTAAAATAATAACATTATTATCCTATTATGCTGTAAAGTGCTATCGTTTGAGGCTGTTGATATCAATCATGAAAGGCAGGGAGATATTGACTGTTAATTAAGAGCTTTTACTGTTAAGCAAAGGAGGGGTATGTAAAATATACAGCTCTATTGTTTCGTGGATGATGCATATTTTTACGCTTTAAAATTTTGTAAAAAGCTTTTTTGAAGCTGTTCGTATCAATCGCATTATTATAGGTGGATAATGAAAAAAGTGGTAAAGCGTGAACACTTTTACCATCAAATTCAACATCTTCAGTTCTTATAAGGATAAATTCTTTAAAAAAATTGTTCTAATGACTGTATTGAATATATGAACAAGATCATGTCTTATTTGTGAAATAGATATGAAATATAACTTTTAAATCAGAGTGGGATTGGCAGGATCTTTTTTCTTTGAGACGTTGGGAGAAGAAGTTGATCGCATCAAAAAGTCGTTTACAAGTTTTCATTATTGTTTCAAATACAGAAACATTGAAGAGCTTTTATTAAAATGGGGTGTAAAAGTAGATCATATTTCACACAATTTCTGTTTTTTGAAATATGCATCTTTAGTGGAAAGGTGTTTGCGAAGTTTTAGGCAATTGCATTCGCATTGTGACTTCATTTGTATCGATAAGATTTATATCAAAGTTGAGGGGCAGTAGAAATATCTTTATCGGACTATTGATAAACATGGTGTTTCCATAGGATGCTTAAGGTATCATCGAGCCATTTATGGTAATTGCGTGCTTCTTCGTTTGAGTTATGAACAGAGAAAATAAAACCAGGATATCCACCAAATGCTGGTGGAGGTGGTGAAATATGATTGGTTTCAAAGAAAATGATAGTTCTGGCGGTTTGAGGCTGCTGTGCAACCTTATCTAGACCTAAAAATCCAGAAAACCGTCCATGACCATGAAGAGGAATAATGTAATTTGCAGCCACTTTTTTAGCTGGGAGTATATCGGGAAGGTTTGGGTTTGGTTCAGCTAAAGCGGCATTCATACAGAGTTTTGCAAATGAAATCCCTGTACCTTGCTCAACAATAAAATGGGAGACACCCGATCCACCTATACGAGCGCCGATCTCAATTATATAAGGTAAATTATTAGCATCTAGGCGTAGCTCCACATGGGCAGCACCCATGTTTATGCCAAGAGCTTTAACTCCAGAGCATGCAGTTTTACATAAAGCAATAATTAAAGGATCATCTATATCACAGCGTTGACGATAAATTGTTTCTTCAAACCATGGTCCCTCGGGGCTTCCCTTGTCTCCAACGGACAGAACATGTACACCTGCTGTATCAACAAAGCATTCTACGACAAACTCTTTTCCTGGCAAATACTGTTCTACGACTAAACCTACAGGTTTATTTCTATCATTAAAACGTGCCATGTCTTTATGCTGAACATTCCATACGGCTTTAATGAGATCAGGAAGTTCGGCGGAGTTTTTAGCTAACATTACGCCTGCACTGGCCCATCCAGAGACGGGTTTAATAACGAGCGGATAATCCAAGGCTTGTATTTGTGATAGGTCTTCTGGATTATCTATATAAAAGAATTTTGGTGTTCTTAAGCCTGCTTTAGCAAAAGCTTGACGCATGAGATATTTGTTTCTGGTTAATGCTGCTACTTCTGGTTCAATACTTGGAGTATTGATTTTTTTTGCAGCCAAAGCTGTCCACAGAATGGCTTCTTCGCGAAGGGTCATAACCCCACGAATATTGCGTTCTTTTACACCTGCTGCAAAAGTATCTAAAGCTGCCTCTGGATTATCAAAAACAGGAAGTTGCCAAGTTGAAGTTACTGCTTCGGGGTGTTGAGTGGGAGCACTTTCAGCGGTATCATAGATCATGACTAATTCGATATTAGCTGCTTGTGCTGCTTCAAATATAAATGGTAATTTTGCATTGCGCTGGCAAACTAACGCGAGTTTTTTCATTTTGGTTCCTCATTAAATTTGGAATTTTGAGAATGACGTTTCTGTTGCCATGTAGATACCTTTGATGCATCTATAAATAGTAGTGTCATCCCTATAACAGCCATCATCATGGCAATTATTTTGATAATATTAAGAGAAGGGCTAGAGCCGATTATCCATTCACATGCAACCGTTGCAAAAGGAGCTAATACGCCGATAGTATTGGCGTATAATACGCCTCCTTCGGCTAAAACTTTTTGATATAATACGTAAACGGGTGCCGAGCAAACAGTTCCTAAAATCAATATTTTAAATATATCTTCTAACTTAAGATATAAGAGTGGGGCAGGATCAAAAATAAATAATGGTATAAATGATGCTGCAGAAATTGTCGTGATCCAAGCCAGTGAGGTGAGCAAAGGTAAATTTTTAAGATAACGTTTAGACAATAAACCATAAGCAGAGTAAGAAAGCGCTGCTGTTAAAGCAAGGGCTATTCCTATTAGGCTGTAATATCCACCCTCTGCACTGTTTATATTAAATGCTATAGCCGCTACACTGACAATGATCATACCGGTAAGTTTTAACCATGAGAACGTAAGGCTATTCGTCAGTGCACCCAATATGTAGGTAATACCTGGAATAGTAGCAAGCACCATAGTTAAATCACTGGCTTTGAGTGATTTTAATGCACCAAAGCTGCATACAAAATATAACGAGAATCCTAACACCGATAGAATTAAAAAAGAAGGTATCATGGAAAGTAATGGTAGGGATCTGAAAACAGCTTTCTCACGAAATACTGCAATCAGCCATAAGGTGGCAGCGGTGGCAAACAACCTAAGTCCAACCGCATGCATGACGGGTATATTGCTAACCAAATTCTTAGATAATAACCAACTTATGGAAAATAACGCTAGAATGGCGAAGGTAAATAAGAATAACCGTCCTTTTAAGAAACTCAATGATTTAATCCCCCAATAACGCGTTGTGCATAATATGATGTTGAAAAATTAAATCGTAACTTTGAGGTTTCGGGTTTTCCAAGATTATTTTGGATATAATCTTTAGCTCCTGCCAAATAAGCGTCATCATCTAATGCTTCAAGTGTTTCTATATCCGCTATCATCAATGTTATTACTTCTTCAAGACGCTCCAAATCAAATTGAAGATAACCTTGATTTGTTTCCATCAATGCTTTGTTCCGCGTCAATATTTCAAAAAGCAAGATACCTGTACCAGCATCGAATGTCATATGCTGATCAGAACCTTTTGGATAACGGAATATGCGTTTTAATAGGATAAATTCAGTTATTTCTTTCCAAAATTTTGGATGATTTTGTAGCATAATACGCACTGTAATTAAATCAACTTTAGTTTCTTCTAGAAGACCTGTAAACCAATTTAATTTGATATATAGATTTTTATCTAATGGCCGCGGTCCGGTATGATGTGCATAGTCATGGTAATAGCCCCACAAACAGCGAGCATCGTAAATATCTTCTTTAGATAAGTTACGACTATGCAATTGACCGAACAGGAATTTACTATCTCGACCGAGTAAACGTTCAGCTTCCACAATTGTTTGCTTGTTGTAAATATCAAAGAATTTACTGAAAAAAAACAAAGCAAATGCTTGCTTATCAATTTTTTTAGCAGCCGCTACAGATTCTGAAAATAGTACAATGCAATTGCCTTCTAAAAACCCTCTTGACGCTATTCCCATTTTTATACATTGAAATGGTGATACATAATTATTTGTATATTTTGAGGCGTCAGCAAGATAGGCCGTTTCATGACGATATCCTGTAACTAATTCCAGCAGGAATCCTTCTGGATCAGGTCCATTCGTTGCACGCATTGGAGCCAAGAAAAACAAGGGAGCATCTGGTAATGGGGCTTTGAAAACAGCCAAAGTGTTATCAAATTGAGGAGGGGTTGTTAAACCGCTGAGCATCCACTGATGAAGATCATCAGAAATGGTCGCTAAAAGTTTTGGAGATAATCCATCAAGAATATTGGCATGGTGGTTCAGCAGAGTGATCAATTCATTGATCATATTACGATCTGCTGAAGTTGGTTCTTTAATGTTCCCATCTCGTTCTTGGCGCATACGGAATTTGTCAACTAAGTTAACAATGGAAAGAAGCGCTTCAGATTTTTTCATGATGAGTTGACTTTAGTGAGTGGAGCAAAAGGCCATTGGCACTTGTCCAAAATTTTCGACAATACTCAGCCTATAGTGGTTGCCACAATCGATGTTGTGATACAAGCATCGGCTTTTTCAGCCTTACAAAGAACGGCTGCATCAGCTTTGCTGTTGGCAAATACTTTGTTATATTGAAGAGCTACAAGAGATTGCGGGGCAGGATGAGTCGCTACGGTTTTAATTTCATCAATGTTATTGCGTTTAGCTAAAACCATAGAGTGAGTAGGCATGATAAAGCTGTCAAATAATTGCATATCACCTAAACGGGTAAATATGAGTGTATGCAAATCAGGGTAAGCAGCACAGCTTAAGAGATATCCATCCTTTTTATGAGCAAGTTCATTAAAGGCTTCTTCAAGAGTTGCATATAAGATAATACGGGATCTCGAGTCAGTGGACAAAACACTTCTATTGTGATTGTCAAGCCACCACTGTGCTGCAGCTGCACAGTTAGTATCTGCAGGGCCAAGTGTATAGATAAAAGTATTATTTTCAGATTGCATAATCTCTATTCTTTTAATTATATGCCTAAATTTACACTAGTGTAAGATGTAGAGTATATCAAGAACAATCCGTTAAGTAATTTAGTGCTTTATAAAATAATGTAGATATGAAAGAAAATTTGCGATAAATTTTGTCTTTTCATTATTCTAGCATGCCGTAAAACATCGTCGTTTAGGGGAGATTAAGGAAAAATTCTATGCAAGGGGTATTTATTGGATATGTTAGACGAATGATTAGAATGGTTAAGCGAAGGTGAATGATACATAACGCACACCACTCTATCATTTTTTAATGATGAGCTTTTTTGTTTTAATATTTTGCAAAAATTGTTTTGAAGCTGTCCGTATCGATAACATTATTGTAGGTGGATAATAAGCAAAATGGTAAAGCGTGATCATATTTATTATCATATTCAATGTATTAAACTTTTTAATTAAGATGATATTTTAAAAATTATGCTATAGCCATGATTGTATTGAATATATGAAAGATATTATCATTGTCTTGTTTATAAAAGAAACATGAAATATAACTCTTAAATCAGATTGGGATTGGCAAGATCTTTTTTCTTCTTTGAGGCATGGGAAGGTCGGATTAAATCTTATTAAAGTGTATAAAACTTAGATAAAACAGTGGCCTTCTTGAAAAGATCAGAGGTAAACAAAGATGCGTGAGATTTTGGATCATTTTGATATGCCATTAAATAAGGATAAAAAGAGTTCTGTTCAAAAGATTCAAAATTTTTTATGTCAGCCGCACCCAAAACGATTTTATAGACAAGTGAAAATTGCTTGTGAGGAAGGGAGCTTTACTATCTTATTAGATGGATGTCCCGTTAAAACGCCCGCAAGGCGTCATTTTCTTGTGCCAACGGAAGTGTTTGCTAAATTTGTTGCTCAGGAGTTTGAGAGTCAAAAGCACGTTGTTGATCCGGCAAAAATGCCGATGACGCGTCTGGTAAATACCGTTATTGATGGTATCGCTGATGACATGCAGGTTATTTTTGAAGATTTATTGCGTTTCGTTGCTTGTGATATGATCTTTTATCGTGCACAAACACCTAAAGAGTTGGTGCAAAAACAATCTGAACAATGGGATCCTTTATTAGATTGGGCAGAAAAAAAACTGGGTTCAAGGTTTTATTTGACAGAAGGGCTGATGCATGTGGAACAATCACCAGAAGCACTTCAAGCTGTGAGTCATTATTTACGTAGCGTTGAGTCTCCTTATATGCTTGCTGCTCTTCATATGATGACAACCTTAACGGGATCTGCTCTTATTGCTCTTGCTGTTGCTGCGGGAAACATTGATGCTGATCACGCTTGGTCTATTGCCCATTTAGATGAAGATTGGATGATGGAACAATGGGGAATAGATAAAGAAACAATGGTGCGTCGTGATCATAAAAAAGTTGAATTTAAGGCTGCGGCTACAATTGTTACAACTTGTTTATAAGGGTTAACTCTTTTATTTACGTACATTCTTTTTGCTCAGAGTATTTTTGTGACTTTTTGAGGATTAATTTTTACTTTTTCAAGTCCAGGAAATAGTTCATTGGTTATGTTTAAGAGCGTTTTGTCATTACCACGGATAAAATACCATTGGTTATTGTAAAGTAGGGCAATAATTTCAGTTTGAATAGAGCATTTTTTCCCAGCATTTGTTGTGGTTACAAGCTCCATGGGTATAACAAAATAAGGGGTACCATTATCAAGAGTACCTTCACGTTTTTGTTTTTGGTCAATGTTGATCGTTTCAATCTTGTAACTTTCTGCCAACCGTTCGATTTGGCTTTTCATGATTTGCCGAAATTGTGATTGACTAAGATTTTTTTTGGCGGTTAAGCTGTTGATGATTTCAGGAGGGATAGCATTTAAGATGGCATTTGCATCGGCATTTTTAAGTGCTTTACTATAAGCGGATGTCGCTTTTTCAAGGGCTGTGAGTTTTTGGTTTGTAATTGTATGTGCTTGAGTTGTTGATGGGATAAAGACAATGCATAAAAGAACGGAAATGAGAAAACAAATTCGCGGCATTGAGAAACCTTGTTAATTCATTTGTAGAGATTCATCGCATTATAAAGGAAAAGCAGATAAGCAAAAAGCCTCTTACACTCTTGCATGAGGAGAGTATCCACAAAAATGGAAGCTTTTGCCTCCATTTTTAAAATTAAAAGAATGCATACTGACTGTTTAAACAGAATAGTACATATCAAATTCAACAGGATGGGGCGTTGTTTCGTAACGTAAAACTTCTTGCATCTTTACTTGAATGAAGGAATTAATCTGATCATCATCAAAAACGTCGCCTGCTTTAAGAAAGCCACGATCTTTGTCAAGTGCTTCAAGCGCTTCACGCAAACTTCCTGAAACGGTAGGGATTTCTTTGAGTTCTTTTAAGGGAAGATCATAAAGATCTTTATCCATAGCATGTCCAGGGTGAATTTTGTTTTTGATGCCATCAAGACCAGCCATTAAGAGGGCTGCAAATGCCAAATAGGGATTTGCTGTTGGGTCTGGAAAACGAACTTCTACGCGTTTTGAATTTGGTGAAGAGCTCATTGGGATACGGCAAGATGCAGAACGATTACGCGCTGAATAGGCAAGAAGAACTGGAGCTTCATAACCAGGAACCAAACGTTTATAGGAGTTTGTGGATGGGTTGGTAAAAGCATTGATTGCTTTTGCGTGCTTAATAACACCACCAATAAAAAATAAACAGGTTTCTGAGAGTCCGGCATATTCATTTCCTGCAAAAATGGGTTTGCCATCTTTCCAAATGGAGATGTGAACATGCATTCCAGAGCCGTTATCACCAAAAACTGGTTTTGGCATGAAGGTTGCTGTTTTCCCATAACTGCTTGCTATTTGATGTACAACATATTTAAAAATTTGCATCTTGTCAGCTTCGCGAACGAGTGTATCAAAACGAATACCCAATTCATGTTGCCCTGCTGCTACTTCGTGATGATGTTTTTCGACCTGTACGCCCATATCTTTGAGTGCTGTGAGCATTTCAGAACGCATATCTTGGCAGGAATCAATCGGCGGAACAGGAAGGTAGCCTCCCTTTATTCGTGGACGATGCCCTAGATTGCCTGTTTCATATTCCGTATCGTCATTGGAGGGAAGTTCACTTGAATCGAGTTTAAACCCTGTGTTGTAAGGGTCTGTTTTATAGCGCACATCATCGAAGATAAAAAACTCTGCTTCTGGACCTACATTGATTGTATCTCCAATGCCTAAAGATTTCATATAAACCTCAGCCCTTTTTGCGATAGAACGAGGATCTCTACGATAAAACTCACCAGAGACAGGATCAAGAATGTCACAAAATATGACCAAAGTAGATTGAGCAAAAAAAGGATCAATATGCGCTGTTTTAGGATCTGGCATTAAAACCATGTCAGATTCATTAATTGTTTTCCAACCAGCAATTGAAGAACCATCAAACATAACACCATCATTAAAGGTATCTTCGCTGATCTCTGCGATATCCATTGTAATGTGATGCAATTTTCCTCGTGGATCAGTAAAACGTAAATCAACAAAACGGATTTCGTTGTCTGCAATCTGTTTGATAATATCTGATGCGGTTGTCATATTCAATTTCCTTAATACAGCGTTGAGGTGGATAAAAAGGTTAATTTTCTCGTTATTTACTAAAGGGCATCGACACCGGTTTCGTCTGTGCCTATACGAATGGCATCATCAATGGAAAAGATAAATATCTTTCCATCTCCTATATGTTTGGTTTGAGCTGCTTTACGTATTGCATCAACAGTTTGTTCCAGTTTTTCATCGGACACAACAATTTCAATCTTTACTTTAGGTAGAAAGTCAACAACATATTTCGTGCCACGATAAAGTTCTGTATGTTCCCTTTGACGACCAAAACCTTTCGCTTCTGTTACTGTAATACCATGTAATCCAATTTTTTGAAGCGCTTCTTTTACTTCATCAAGTTTGAAAGGTTTTATAATGGCTTCAATTTTTTTCATGCTGAAACTATCTCCAACGTTATTTTGTCTTTTTAGACTGCATCACATTATATTGACAACTGTAAGATGTCCAACAGATACTTTGTGCACAAAAAGTCAAAAATAATGACATTCTATGCTCTTTTAGGAGAGTTTCTTTTGTAGAATAAATTCAAATATTGTTTTTTGGAAAACATCTTACAAGTCTTTTACAAGAATTAAAATAATATAATAAAAGAGTTTTGTTTCTTTTTTGTTAGATAATACGTTGATTTATATGGATAATTAGTTGTTTTCCATATTGAATAAGAAACTCTAATAGCGTAAGATTTTCTCATTTTAGATCTTTTATCGTCAATCAATCAAAACGATACCTTTGTATATCATAAATGGTACGAGTGTGTGGATAAAAACATTTGAAAAAAATAAAATGCTTTTTATGAAAGCTTTTGATCACTAAAGGTTTTAAAATATTAGGGGGTAGGGGAGATAAATATTGGAAAAGAGTGTGGTGATGCCGATTATGCTCCTTCATAAACGTAAAGCTGGTGGTGTACAATAATGGGTTTATCATTATAGCATTCATAGATGCCGGCGTGAAATGGGCTTGAGAGTGTTGAGAAATATTTCTTTGAAAACAGGTGTGTGAATTGGCGATGCAAATATATTCCGTTTGGGGCGTTTTTTCCCTTCGTGAGGAATGCGATCCCATTAAGGAACGCGATAAATAGAAGCGTGAAGCAAGGGGCAATCTTCATTATAAGATATTGCTGCGGATGCTTTTGAAATCATAAAGATAAATTAAAAGGAGATTAAAGATAGGAACTTATTTATACCTTTAAAACTTCGTATTCTTCCCAAATTGGGCTGCCTGGTCGTTTCAGATATAAACAAAACAGAGAATAAATACGCAATTATGCGCGCGTTCCTATTTGATAATACGAAAACTGAAACAGCTTATAAAGTGCTAAATTGTTTCAGTCTTTTTTTCAAACATGTTGCACCACTGCAATTAGGTATTAGTTTACAGGTAATAATAAAAGTACAGGCTTTGTTAGTATGCTGTATTTTCAATGGAAAGCGTTTTTAAGAATTGGAATTATAGAGAGATGGACGTAGTAAAACATCTTTTAGAAATTTTCCCGTATAGGAAGCCGGAACCTTAATGATGTCTTCAGGGCGTCCAATTGCAACAATTTCGCCACCGCGATCTCCACCCTCTGGTCCTAAATCAATAATCCAGTCGGCTGTCTTTATAACATCAAGGTTATGTTCAATGACTATAACTGTGTTGCCTTGCTCGACTAGTTCATGCAGCACTTCAAGAAGTTTGGAAATATCGTGAAAATGTAAACCTGTTGTCGGTTCATCCAAAATATAGAGTGTACGTCCCGTTGTTTTACGTGAAAGTTCTTTCGCAAGTTTTATACGTTGTGCTTCCCCACCAGAAAGTGTGGTTGCTTGCTGTCCTACTTTTATGTAACCCAATCCTACTTTAATAAGAGTTTTCATTTTATTATGAATAGCGGGAATAGCCTGGAAAAATTCCTCTGCCTTTTCAATTGTCATATCCAAAATATCGGCTATAGATTGTCCTTTGAATTTTATTTCTAGTGTTTCTCGATTATAGCGTTTTCCTTTACAGACATCGCAAGTAACATAGACATCAGGTAAAAAGTGCATTTCAATTTTTACGACTCCATCACCTTGACATGCTTCGCAACGTCCTCCTTTAACATTAAATGAAAAACGCCCAGCTTTGTAACCACGGGCTTTTGATTCTGGAAGATCGGCAAACCACTCACGAATCGGTGTAAAAGCGCCTGTATAGGTTGCGGGATTAGAGCGTGGGGTGCGTCCAATGGGGGACTGATTTATATCAATGACTTTATCAAGAAATTCTAATCCTTCAATTTTGTCATAGCTGGCAGGGCTGTGATGAGAGCCCATGATATGATGTGATGCTGCTTTGAAAAGCGTTTCAATAAGAAATGTTGATTTTCCTCCTCCAGAAACACCGGTTACACATGTGAAGGTTCCAAGAGGGATGTTCACATTGATATTCTTGAGGTTATTTCCTTTGGCACCAATGATTTTAAGCGTTTTCATTTTTGATATTTTGCGTCGTTTGGCAGGTATTTTAACAGCCATTTTTCCTGAAAGGTATTGGCCTGTGAGAGAGGCTGAATTTTCTATAATTTCCTGTGGTGTCCCTTGCGCTATGATTTCTCCACCATGAACGCCCGCGGCAGGGCCCATATCGACAACATGATCTGCTGTGAGAATAGCATCTTCATCGTGTTCAACGACAATAACTGTATTGCCAAGATTGCGTAAATGGCGCAGCATTTCCAAAAGGCGTTCATTATCGCGTTGATGTAAACCGATAGATGGTTCATCTAAAATATAAAGAACGCCTGTAAGACCAGAACCAATTTGGGATGCTAACCGAATGCGTTGGCTTTCTCCACCTGAAAGCGTTCCTGAATTTCGAGACAAGGTAAGATATTCCAGTCCTACATGATTTAAAAAAGCTAAGCGTTCGCGAATTTCTTTTAAAATACGTATGGCGATATTACGTTGTTTTTCTGTGAGATATTGATGAATATTGGCAAACCAATCATCTGCCTTTAGAATAGAAAGCTCTGATATTTGCCCTATATGCATTCCATGGATTTTTACAGCAAGTGCCTCTGGTTTTAAACGATAACCGTGACAAGCTGGGCAAGGCGAAGAAGACATATAACGTTCGATTTCTTCTCGAGACCAAGCAGAATCGGTTTCTTTCCAGCGTCTCTCCATATTGGGGATGATTCCTTCAAAAGGTTGGGTCGTTTTATGCGAACCAGAATTATTTTTATAGGTAAAAGAAATTTCATTGCTTTTTGTACCGTAGAGAATAGCCTGTTGTACTTCAGTAGAGAGTTCACACCATTGATCTGTGAGTTTGAAACCGTAAGCTTTTCCTAATGCTTCTAAGGTTTGGCTATAATAAAGTGAATCCGATTTAGCCCAAGGAGCAATGGCTCCATTCTTTAGGGTAAGATTTTTATTTGGCACAATTTTCAGTGGATCCATTGCCTTTTTTATGCCCAATCCGTCGCAGAGGGGACAGGCTCCAAAAGGATTATTAAATGAAAAAAGGCGTGGTTCAATTTCAGGAATAGAAAAACCAGATATAGGGCAGGAAAACTTTTCTGAAAAAATGAGGCGTTTGTGTGTATCATTTTTTGATTTATGAGCAGATTCCTTTGTCGTTTCTTTTTGTATCAAGGGTTGGTCTGCCATTTCAGCTATGGCAAGTCCATTTGCTAGCTGTAAACAGGTCTCTATACTATCAGCCAAGCGAGAGCTGATATCCTTTTGTAAAACAATGCGGTCTACCACGACATCTATGTCATGTTTATACTTTTTATCAAGAGGTGGAATGTCAGGGATTTCATAAAATTCACCATCAACTTTAGCCCGTTGGAATCCTCTTTTTAAAAGTTCTATTAGTTCTTTTTTATATTCTCCCTTTCGTCCTCGTACCAAGGGTGCCATAATAAAAATTCGTGTTCCTTCTGGTAAGGACATAATTTGATCCACCATTTGGCTTACCGTTTGGCTTTCTATAGGAAGTCCTGTCGCAGGAGAATGAGGAATACCAATACGTGCAAAGAGAAGGCGCATGTAATCGTGGATTTCAGTAACGGTACCTACTGTTGAACGAGGATTGCGACTGGTGGTTTTTTGTTCAATGGAGATAGCTGGAGAGAGACCGTCTATGCGGTCGACATCGGGTTTTTGCATGACTTCCAAAAATTGGCGTGCATAGGCTGAAAGGCTTTCGACATAGCGGCGTTGTCCTTCAGCGTAAATTGTATCAAAAGCTAAGGATGATTTTCCTGATCCAGAAAGTCCTGTTATAACAATGAGTTTGTCACGAGGCAGATCGAGATCAATATTTTTAAGGTTATGCTCACGCGCACCACGAATGGAGATATATTTTTGATAGGTCATATTTTATCCTTAGCATATGTAACAAAAAGTGAGCACCTAAAATGGAATCAAATTGTTTTTTTAAAATTACAATGTGTTTAACTGCTTTAATGCAAAAGAAAGTACAAGTTTTGTGAAAAGAAAAATACAAATGAGCAGCTTTTTATTCTCTCGTGGTGGAATAGACTATGCGTTTTTATCATCTTTTGTTATAATTACACGGATACAATATTGGGACAGGATAGCAATATCCATATTGAAGATCAATTGCAGACATGTAAATTGAAGGTCAAGATAGTTATAACTGTTATAAAACAGAGTATTTTACGAACTAAAATTTTGGAGTTTGTGCGATGGCTGGTAGCCTTAATAAAGTTATTTTGATTGGTAATCTTGGTGCCGATCCTGAAATCCGCCGTTTGAATTCTGGTGATCAAGTGGCAAATCTGCGTATTGCTACTTCAGAAAGTTGGCGTGATCGGCATACAAATGAGCGAAAAGAACGTACTGAGTGGCATAATATTGTTATTTTTAATGAAAACCTTGTCAAAGTTGCAGAGCAATATTTAAAAAAAGGCAGCAAAATTTATATTGAGGGGCAGTTACAGACACGAAAATGGCAAGATCAAAATGGAAATGACCGTTATACAACAGAGATTGTTTTGCAAAAGTACCGTGGTGAATTACAAATGCTTGATGGGCGGGGAGCAGTGGGCGGGGAACAAGGTGCAAGTCAAGGGGGAAGTTATAGTGGTGGCTTTGCCGATAGTAACTCAAATCAAAAAAATACTTTTGGTCAAAATAATAATCAATTGGGAGAAAGTTTTTCACACAAATTAGATGATGACGTACCTTTTTAAGAATCTTTAATGCAGTATTATGATTACTTTATGGTTTGTTTGTTTCAGATTTTTAAAGTTTAGCAAAATGGAAATTGTTGATTATTATTGGTAATTTTAAACATAAATTAATAACATCTTGAAAAATATTGTTAAATTTCTTTTTTGTTATGGGGGAGAAATTGGTATTTTAGTGTATTTTTCGATATAAACAAAGTGAAATGATTCTATTTTGAAAGTTTTAAAATTGTGACCGATCTTACTCCACCCCCAGAACGTGTTGTGCTAACCGGTGTTGAACCAATCAGTATTGTTGATGAAATGCAACGCTCCTATCTCGATTATGCGATGAGCGTGATTGTTTCTCGTGCACTTCCTGATGTTCGTGATGGTCTTAAGCCTGTTCATCGACGTATCCTTCATGCTATGAATGAGATGGGGCTTTCTTTCAACAAGTCGTATCGTAAATCTGCTGGTGTTGTTGGTGAGGTTATGGGGAAATTCCATCCTCATGGCGATGCTTCAATTTATGATGCTTTAGTGCGTATGGCGCAGGACTTTTCTTTAAGAAATCCATTGATTGATGGTCAGGGAAATTTTGGTTCCGTTGATGGTGATCCACCTGCGGCCATGCGCTATACTGAGTGTCGTTTAGAAAAAGTTTCAGAAGAGCTTTTAGCTGATATCGATAAAGATACTGTTGATTTTCAGGATAATTACGATGGGCGTGAGCGTGAACCACTTGTTTTACCAGCACGTTTTCCCAATCTTTTGGTTAATGGGTCAGGGGGGATTGCTGTGGGAATGGCAACCAATATTCCTCCCCATAATCTTGGTGAAGTCGTTAATGGTTGTATCGCTTTGATTGATGATCCTGATATCTCACTCGATAAAATAATTGAAATTATTCCTGGTCCGGATTTTCCTACAGGGGGCATTATCCTCGGCCATTCTGGTGTCCGTGCTGCTTATGAAACAGGGCGTGGCTCAATCATTATGCGTGCTAAAGTTGAGATCGAAGAAATTCGCAGTGGTCGACAAGCAATTATTGTGAGTGAGATCCCTTATCAAGTTAATAAGGCAACGATGATTGAGAAAATGGCCGAATTGGTGCGCGATAAACGCATTGAGGGAATCTCTGATTTGCGTGACGAATCTGATCGTGATGGGTATCGGGTCGTTATTGAGCTGAAGAAAGATGTTGTTGCGGAAGTTGTTTTAAACCAATTATATCGTTATACGCCGCTACAAACTTCTTTTGGTTGTAATATGGTTGCTTTAAATGGGGGAAAACCAGAGCAGATGACGTTGCTTGATATGCTTCGTGCATTTGTTTCTTTTCGGGAGGAAGTTGTCAGTCGGCGAACAAAATATCTTTTGCGTAAAGCACGAGAGCGGGCACATGTTTTGGTTGGTCTTGCCCTTGCTGTTGCCAATATTGATGAAATTATAGCACTTATTCGCAAAGCTCCTGATCCGCAAACAGCACGTGCACAGTTAATGGAGCGACGCTGGCCAGCGATGGATGTCGCGCCTTTGATTAAACTTATTGATGATCCTCGTCATATTATTCATGAGGATGGTACTTATAATCTCTCTGAAGAACAGGCGCGTGCTATTTTAGAGTTGCGTTTGCAACGATTGACAGCCCTTGGGCGTGATGAAATCGCTGATGAATTGAATAAAATTGGCGTGGATATCACAGACTATCTTGATATCTTGGCATCACGTGTACGCATTATGTGTATTGTTAAGGATGAGTTGAGTGCTCTTCGTGAGGAATTTGCAACGCCGCGACGTACCGTGTTTGGTTTTGGTAGCGCTGAAATGGAGAGTGAAGATCTGATCGCACCAGAGGATATGGTGGTAACAGTGAGCCATAGTGGCTATATTAAGCGTGTGCCTCTTAATACCTATCGCGCACAGCGACGTGGTGGTAAGGGGCGTTCTGGTATGTCCACGAAGGATGAGGATTTTGTAACGCGGTTGTTTGTTGCCAATACGCATACTCCGGTTCTTTTCTTTTCATCACGTGGGATTGTTTATAAGGAAAAAGTTTGGCGACTGCCGCTGGGGGCACCCCAATCGCGTGGGCGGGCTTTGATCAATATGCTTCCCTTACAACAAGGTGAGCGTATTACAACGATTATGCCTTTGCCTGAAGATGAAGCGAGCTGGAGTGCATTGGATGTTATGTTTGCGACAACACGTGGAACTGTGCGTCGTAATAAATTATCAGATTTCGTTCAGGTTAATCGTAATGGTAAAATTGCAATGAAACTTGATGAAGAAGATGAAATTCTTTCTGTTGAAACCTGTACAGAATATGATGATGTTGTTTTAACAACAGCCAATGGACAATGTATTCGTTTTCCAGTTGTTGATGTTCGTGTCTTTGCTGGGCGTAATTCTGTGGGAGTTCGTGGTATCAATTTAGCTAAGGGCGATAAAGTCATTTCGATGACAATTTTAGAGCATGTCGAGGCGACGTCCATTGAGCGTTCTGCTTATATTAAACGTGTAATGAATGAACGGCGTGCTTCTGGTGCAGATGCTGATGTTGACGATATTGTAACTCTTGATGAGGAAGAAGGGGGGGGGGAAACAGAGTTAACAGATGAACGTTATACAGAACTTCATGCGCGTGAACAAATGCTTTTGACGGTGAGTGAGTTTGGTTATGGTAAACGCTCTTCGTCCTATGAGTTCCGGATTTCAGGACGTGGCGGAAAAGGGATTCGTGCAACAGATCCATCTAAAACAGCTGAAATTGGTAAATTAGTAGCGGCTTTTCCGGTGAAGGCGCAAGATCAAATTATGTTGGTATCAGATGGGGGACAGCTTATTCGGGTCCCTGTTGAGGGAATTCGTATTGCTGGGCGCTCAACTAAGGGAGTGACAATTTTTAATACAGCCAAAGGTGAAAGAGTCGTATCGGTTGAACGTATTTCTGAACCTGAAGATGATACGAGTTCATTAGATGATGAAGGTGAGAAGCATTCAGATACAGTTGATATGAGAGAAGAAAAATAATTTTGAAGAGGAGGGAGTAAAATCATGAAAATTGCTCTTTACGCAGGTTCTTTTGATCCTCTTACAAATGGTCATCTTGATGTTTTGAAAGGGTGTTTTGTGTTAGCTGATAAGGTGGTCGTCGCTATAGGGATACAGGCTGGCAAAAAAACACTCTTTAGCTTTGAAGAGCGTGTTGATTTCATTACGCAGGTAGGGAAAGACTTGTTTGGTGGAGATTCTAATCGATTGCAGGTTCTTTCATTTAGCAACCTTCTAATTGAGAAGGCGCGCGAAGTTGGTGCTTCATTTCTCATTCGTGGATTGCGTGATGGTACTGATCTTGATTATGAAATGCAAATGGCAGGGATGAATGGCGTTATGGCTCCTGAATTGCAAACTGTTTTTTTGCCGGCAAGCGTTTCTGGGCGTGCGATAACTTCTACATTGGTACGCCAAATTGCCTCTATGGGAGGTGATGTGACACCATTTGTACCACCCAATATTGCGCAAGCTTTGAACTCGAAATTCCAATCTTTTAGGGGAAAATAATTGTGTCTCGTAGAATTTTTGCTGTTTTGATATGTGTGTTTTGTTTTTTTTCATTGTCCGCTGTCGCTGGTAATTCTAGCACAACAAGTGATGCAAGTCTTCTTGTTTTATCTCTCAAAGATGGTGATGTCATTATTCGTCTGCGTTCTGATTTGGCGCCAAAACATGTTGCGCAAATCAAAAGATTAACAGAGGACGGGGCCTATAATAATGTTGTGTTTCATCGTGTTATTCCTAATTTCATGGCACAAACTGGTGATGTAAAGTTTGGAAAAAAAGGCAGTAGAGATTTTGATCTGAAACGCGTTGGTATGGGTGGCTCAAATTATCCCAATATACCGGCAGAGTTTTCAAAGCAGCCGTTTAAGCGTGGTACTGTTGGGATGGCACGGTCACAAGATCCAGATTCCGCGAATTCTCAATTCTTCATTTGTTTTGATGATGCTGCTTTTTTAAATGGCCAGTATACGGTTGTTGGAGAGGTTATAAAGGGGATGGATGTTGTTGATAAAATAAAAAAAGGTACGACAAGTAATAATGGATCTGTAAAAAATCCTGATGTCATTAATGCTGCTACTTTACAAGTTGAGAAATGAATCAAAGGAGCTTTCCATATGGCTGAGAATAAAAATCCAGAGAATACTTTAATTCTTGAAACAACAAAGGGAAGAGTTGTTATTGAGCTTTTGGCTGATTTAGCGCCTTGTCATGTTGGACGTATTAAAGAACTGGTGCGTGAAGGTGCTTATGATAATGTTATTTTCCATCGCGTTATTGATGGTTTTATGGCGCAAACTGGAGATGTGCAATTTGGAAAAAAGGATAGTGAAAAATTCAATTTATCACGTGCAGGTATGGGTGGTTCAGAAAAACCAAATTTAACAGCAGAGTTTTCAAATCTTTCTCATAAGCGTGGTACAGTTTCTATGGCACGTAGCCAGAATCCAAATTCTGCTAATTCTCAGTTTTTTATTTGTTTTGCAGATGCTCCGTGGCTTGATCGTCAATATTCCATATGGGGACAGGTTGTTGAAGGTATGGAAAATGTTGATAAAATTAAACGTGGTGAACCTGTTGCAGATCCAGATGTAATTACCAAAGCCGTTATTGCTGCGGATGCAAAATAGTATAAATTATATTAATTTCAATTGTAAGTTTCTAAGAAAAAATACTCTTTTCTGATCAATAAAGGCACACGAAACTCTTTTGTAGCACTACGCTTAGCTTTCATAATTTTGAGCTAAGAATTGTCCATATATTTCCTTCAATTGAATCTTCTCGAAGAATATAACGCAAAGGATTTATATAGACACCTGTTAGAATAAGAAAACGCAAAGTCTGTTATGTTATAGTTGTTGTTTGGCAAAGTGTTTTATAAAAAATTCGGCATTTCTCTTCAATCCATTGCCGGTCTATTAATGGTTTTATGATGTTACTTTTCTGAGAGAGCGTGTGCTTTTGTTGCTGCTTGTAAATCAATATCCAATCCTAATGCAGCAGCATATTTGAAATACATATTAAGACGGATAAGAGCCTTACGAGCTGTTCCAGTTTTCCTAGCAAGGTGGAAAACCAGTGTTATATATATCATTGGTGTAATCTTTAAAACAAGAAGACAGTTTAATCTTAGAAGAATATAAAGGCGCAGAGGTAAAACAAATGGCTCGTTTTGCCATTTCCTTTTTAATTCAGTTTTACTTTTTTAAAAGTATCTAAAGCAATGTCGTTTAAATAATGAAGATTATACATAGCCTTACGCTTTTATTTTTCTCGTTTTTTAATAGAGGAACGCTCAAAACGGAATATATTTATGTTGCACATTTACGTATCTTTTTAAGAAGCATTTCTCAGTACATATCAACATTCACGTCCACGATGACGTTCATGGCGTGTATAGTTTTTAAAGCTATAAATAGTATAAAATCTATCATGCAGCACCATCTTTAAAGCTTATGAAGGAGGCAAGCGGGTACATCATACGCTTTTTCAGCCTCTAATGTTACGATAGAGCTTTTGGTATTTGAGAATCTTTAAAAAAAGCATTTTTAGTTTTTTTAAGTGTTTTTATTTACACGTTAATTTCTTTTGTGAATTATCTCAAGTGCCAAGAGCTATCTCAATATTGTGAGTGGATAAATGATTATGCTCATTTGCGCTTTTATTAAGCGTGAGGATCCGCCGTGCCCAATAGATGAAAAATTTTTATCTGTAAAAGTAAAGGATATTGTAAGCTGTACAATGCGTTCAGAATTTTCTTCTATGCGTACGAAGTTACTGCTTATGGAAGTATGTGAAGATGAGATTATTGTGATATATTTTGCAGTTCTATTAAGGCTTTAGTGCGTTAAACGTAGGTATTTTGAGGTATGATATTATAAGGATTTTACTATTTTTCTGGAGCTAGATTATCACTTTTATTATGGTGATTTCGTAACAATAAATGTTCTTTTATCTCGTTTAATTTTTTATGCTGGTTACAATATTGAGCGAATCAAAAATTAATTCATAAAGCTTATGACAATGCTCGTAAGGGGGATATTTTTTTCTTTCTATAGAGATATGCATTGATGGAATCAAAAAGACGGGAGTTATGATAAAGACATTTCATTATAGAAAAATTGCTCAAGATGGGTATGCACGTCGAGGCGAAATTATAACGGGGCGAGGATGTGTTCGTACACCTGCATTTATGCCCGTTGGGACGGCAGGAACTGTTAAGGCTATGTATATGGATCAAATACGTGATCTTGGTGCAGATATCATTTTGGGGAATACTTATCATTTAATGTTACGTCCAGGAGCTGAACGTGTTGCGCGTTTGGGAGGATTACATGAATTTTCACGCTGGAGCGGACCTATTTTAACCGATTCTGGAGGCTTTCAGGTTATGTCATTGGCGGGAATCCGTAAAATTACTGAACAAGGTGTGATTTTTCGCTCTTACATTAATGGGGCTTACTATGAAATGAGTCCAGAGCGTTCTATCGAAATTCAAGAACTTCTTGGTGCGGATATCCAGATGCAGTTGGATCAATGTATTGCATTACCTGCAACTGAAAAAGAAATGGAAGAAGCGATGGAACTTTCATTGCGGTGGGCGCAGCGTTGTAAAACAGCTTTTGGAGATCAGCCAGATAAAGCATTGTTTGGGATTGTTCAAGGTGGTGATAATATGAAACTGCGTGAACGTTCTGCTCAAGCTTTAAAAGAAATGGACTTAAAAGGTTATGCTATTGGGGGGCTTGCTGTTGGTGAGCCGCAGAGTGTTATGACAGCGGTATTGGATACTACTTGTCCGATTTTACCAGAGGATAAACCACGCTATCTTATGGGAGTAGGGACACCTGATGATATTTTACAAAGTGTTGCTCGTGGTGTTGATATGTTTGATTGTGTTATGCCGACGCGTGCAGGACGTCATGGTTTAGCTTTTACCCGCTTTGGTAGAATTAATTTGCGTAATGCGCGTTATGCAGAAGATCCACATCCTCTTGATCCACAGTCACTTTGTCCAGCAGCACATGATTATAGTTGTGCTTATTTGCATCATTTGATCAAATCTGATGAATCTCTTGGGGGTATGTTGTTGACTTGGAATAATCTTTTTTATTACCAACAACTGATGCAGGGAATTCGTGATGCCATTGAAGAAGGCTGTTATGCTGACTTTTGCGCTGAAACGCGTGCTCTATGGGCACAAGGACGCTAAAATATTAATCGTAATATAGCGCTTCATTTTTTTATTGAATTTATTCTTGCACTTACAAAGTTAGCTAAAAATATGAAATTAGAAACACCTTCTAAAATTATAAAGTTGCACTATCCTAAGATATAACAGTGCGGTTTTATAGGGCACATATTCTTTTTCTAATTACTATATAAAACAGAAACTGTTACTCCGGTACGCGCTACCTGATCCGGAGAAAAACAGTTTATTTCTGTTTCTGATGACTGTTTAAAGCAACAATGTTAATGAGGCGTTAGCGAACTCTTAAAGAAGTATGAAAATTGTATTTTTATGTGCTACTTTGTGTTTTTTATTACTAAAGGTAAAGAATGGGTTATATACAACCGCACAGATAAATTTTTAGAAAATTAAAAGAAAACTAAAATAAGGTTACAACATTTGAAATGTTATAATTTTATATTCTAGGTTTTTATTATTTTTATATCTTAATATAAGTATTATTTACAAGATATTTATGTAATGTTATTAATATATAAAATAAAAAACTATAGATATTATGTTGTAAAAAAATTAAATATTAATCACGATAATTAGTGCATTTATAAAATATCGATAAATACATTGAAATAAAACTTATCACATTTGTTTTCTGCTCTGTTTATAGAATTTATCTGAAAATAATCATAATATATTTACGTGAATATTTTAATTTACAGATATAAGTTAGATATCTGACGTGATTCCTCTGTTAGATGAGGGAGGAGTAATGATGCCTAAAAGACTCTATAATAATTTATAAGAATGGCGTAAAGTTAAAATTATAGCTTATTGATTTGGAAAATCTACATTTAGGTAACAAAAATAAAGCAACAATACTTTTGGGAAAAGTTTTATCTTTGTATCAAGATAATGATGAGATGTTGTTTGCTTGTTTGAAATGCATTATTCGACAAATTTTAGAATTATTTATAGGGTATAGTATATCGTTGCAAAATAAAGGTTTCACTGTAAAATTGGAACTGTTGAAAAGAGGAGAGAAGCTTATTATCTGGCAGATCTGATAAAAATAGGTAAATACATCTATAACCTTGAGGTTTTCAAAGCTTTTCCGTTAAAAAATCTCACTTAAAATTCCATAAAATGCTTTATATATCAAAATATTTCTAAAACTTTATTAGGGACTATTAGGTATGCGTATAACAATGTTTTGAATTTTTTTGTATGTATTACAGATATCTACAGTTAAAGCTCCTATTCAGAAGTGATGATATGAGGGATTCTTATAAACAAAAGGTTCTTGCATTGGGAATTGATTTGAGAATACGGCGTTTAATAATTTTAGCTCTTGCAGTGGGGAGTTTTGCTATTGGTACTGCAGAGTTTGTTGCAATGGGGCTACTGCCAGAGATGGCGCGAAGTTCATATGTTGATATTCCTACCGCTGGTCAATATATTTCTGCTTATGCATTAGGAGTTGTGATTGGAGCACCTCTTTTAGCTGTGGCAACAGCTCAGGTATCACGCAAAACTGTTTTGATAGGATTGATGTTTTTTTATGCCTTAGCAAATATTGCGAGTGCCTTTGTTTCTGATTTTAGCATATTAGTAATATTACGCTTTCTCAGTGGACTTCCTCATGGAATCTATTTTGGACTTGCGGCTATGGTTGCCTCTTCAATGGTAGAAATGAAAGAACGTTCTAAAGCTGTTGGGTATGTTATGCTTGGCTTAACAATTGCAACCGTTTTGGGAGCACCTAGTGCTACTTGGATTGGTCAACTTATTGGTTGGCAGATTGCTTTTGTCCTTGTGGGTATGATTGCTTTATTATGTTGTTTTCTTATTTGGAATTTTTTTCCTTATGATTCAAGTTTTCCAAAAACGAATCCTTTGCACGAAATGGGTGCATTAAAGCAAAAGCAGGTGTGGATTCTTTTGTTGATGGTTTCGGTAGGAGCATCAGGATTATTTTCTGTTTTCACTTATATCAAGTCAACATTAATGCATATTTCTGGTGTTTCACTTGAGTGGGTACCATTTATCATGCCGTTAGTTGGATTGGGAATGGTGGTAGGAAATCTTTTGGGGCCTAAATTGGCTGTTAAAATTGGTATTTCGCCAATGATATTTTTTTCTATGCTTTGGAGCGTATTTGTTTTTTTTATTTTTTTCTTTTTATCCTATACTCCGTTAACAGCAGCAATAGGATGCTTTTTTGTTGGGACTTCTTTTGCTGCTATGCCTTCTATACAAACAAAAATTATGGATGTTGCACTACAGGGACAGATTTTGGCAGGAGCATTAATGCAGTCTGCTTTTAATGTTGCTAACGCTCTTGGTGCAGAATCTGGAGCATTAGTGTTAAAATTGGGCTATAGTTATGAATATACAGCTATTTTAGGAAGTGTTCTAACTTTGTGTGGATTAATGGTTTTTTGCGTCTCATGGTATATGGAGAAGGATGTTTAATATTTTTCTTTTTTGAGTAAAGAAAGAATTTTTATATTTATTTAATTATTGGAATGTCCTGTTGGGTTTTTTAATATGCAGTAAGAAATGCGCAGAGCTAATGGAATAGCAAGACAAAATAAAAGCCCCATGAGCACTATAAGAAGAGTTTTTGCTGCTAAGATCATTCCTATTGTTCCTCCAGGATTAAAGAGTCCGGCAAGATTGGTGATAACTCCGGCTAGAGTTGTACTCAATGCAGCTGAAAATAGTTGTACGGAGGTAAGGGATTCACTGGCACGTAGAGCATCTTCATTATTTGTACATTGTAAGATTCGTGTGAGCAAATGTGGCCATGCTATGCCCGCACTGATTCCAATAGAAAATAGTGCTAAGCAAATAATAAAAATATATTTAAGTGTAAAAATTTCTGTTGGAATGAGCCATAAAAGAATTACTATGCCTAACAGTTTTAATAGGGGGGAGTATACAATGATGTTGCGAATTTTTTTTGTGGCGATATCAGCACTTAAGAGGGCTCCACATGTCCACCCTAGGCTCATAAGTGCTGCTATATAACCGGCAATAAGTGGAGTTTGTCCATGGAGTTCTTGAAGAAAAAGTGGTAAATAAAGTTCTATACTGTACACGACTGTTGTCATAACGAGTATTAATGCGTAAACAGGAAAAATTTCAGAAGAAAAAGAAAAGGATTTGTGTGGCAACATAGGATGAAAGCTAGATGATTCGATTTTTGCTAGAACAAAGAGAAGACTAAGTCCGATAACTAATCCGCAAATTTTTGTCATTGTTGTGTCCATAGCTCCTCCAACAGAAATGATAAAAATTAATAAGGTGAGTGTGAGAAGCTGGAGAAGAGGGAGGGGGGATGTTGGAACATAGTTTTCATTCTTTTTAGGTAAAGTTTTAAAGGCTATGAGTAAGAAGAATATAGCTAATGTGCCAATGATCCAAAAGGATGCTCTCCATAGTCCATAGTATACAGAAATTCCTCCGATCGCTGGTCCTAACAAGGTTGATATTCCCCACATTCCAGAGATAACACTTAATGCGTGTGACCATAAAGATGGGCTGAAAATAATACGTACCATGGAATAGGATAGGGATAACAAAGAACCACTTCCAAGCCCTTGAATAAAGCGTCCTATTAAAAATAATGGCATAGATGAAGAAATACTGCACAGGAAAGTGCCTAGAGTAAAGGTAAGCCCAGAGATAACATAAGCGTTGCGAGGACCTAATTTCCCTAATATTTTGGTTGCAAGTGAAGTACCAAGGAGTGAAGCTATAATAAAGACAGTCGCCACCCAAGAATAATATATTTCATTGCCAATATGATTCATAAGGGAGGGTAAAATAGTAATAACAATATAAACGTTGGTGGCGTGTAATACAACACCACCTGTAAACGTTAAAAAGCAGAGACCATTTTTACCCAATAAAAGCGCAGACCAGCTTTGTTTTTCCACTGTTTTTTGCTATTTTAAAAGTTTATCCTTTTTTCATTTATAAGGTACTTCTTTGAATTTGCCAAGAGAAATTCAAAGCTCTGTTTAGAGCTTTGAATTTTAATTTAAGTAATAACTAATCGCCCATTGCTTTTTTGAGATTCTCATCAATTTTATCGAGGAAACCTGTTGTAGAAAGCCATTTTTGTTTAGGCCCAATCAAAAGTGCGAGATCTTTAGTCATAAAACCTTCTTCGACGGTTTTAATACAAACTTCTTCCAATGTTGTGGCAAAGCTTTTTAATTTCTCATTGTTATCTAGTTTAGCACGGTGTGCTAATCCACGCGTCCATGCAAAAATAGATGCAATAGAATTTGTTGATGTTTCTTCATTTTTTTGATGCTGACGATAATGGCGTGTTACGGTGCCGTGTGCTGCCTCTGCTTCAACAACTTTACCATCAGGTGTCATGAGAACAGAAGTCATGAGACCAAGAGAACCAAAGCCTTGGGCAACAATATCAGATTGAACATCACCATCATAGTTTTTACATGCCCATACGTATCCACCTGACCACTTTAATGCAGAAGCAACCATATCATCAATAAGACGGTGTTCGTAATATAATTTACGGTTTTCAAATTCAGTTTTAAATTCCGTATCGAATATTTCTTGAAAGATATCTTTAAAACGACCATCGTACGTTTTTAGAATAGTATTTTTTGTTGAAAGATAAACAGGAACATTCCGTTGTAGCCCATAATTAAAGGATGCGCGGGCAAAATCACGAATTGACTCATCAAGGTTATACATAGCCATAGCAACCCCTGCGCTTGGGGCATCAAAAACATCATGTTCAATAACTTGATTGTCATCACCCACAAATTTAATACTGAGCTTTCCTTTTCCTGGAAATTTAAAATCTGTTGCTTTGTACTGATCACCAAAAGCGTGACGTCCGATAATAATCGGCTTTGTCCAGTTCGGAACAAGGCGGGGGACGTTTTTACAGATAATGGGTTCACGAAAAATGACTCCTCCTAAAATATTGCGGATTGTACCATTAGGTGATTTCCACATTTTTTTTAGGTTAAACTCTTTAACGCGTGCCTCATCAGGTGTAATGGTTGCACATTTTATACCAACCCCATATTTTTTGATAGCATTGGCAGAATCGATCGTTACCTGATCATTGGTTGCATCACGATTTTCGACGGAAAGATCATAATATTTGAGATCAATATCGAGATAGGGATGGATTAATTTATCTTTGATATATTTCCAGATTATACGGGTCATCTCATCCCCATCAAGTTCAACAACGGGATTTTCTACTTTGATCTTTACCATAAGAAGTCCTTTTTCTTTTAAGCGATACTACTTTATAGCACTTTCAAGTTTATAATGAAAAGTAAAAACAAGGGAAAAAGCATTCAAATATGAGCTTTTAGAATATATTATCAATAGAATGTAAAATTTTGTTGGAGAGTTTAATTTTTGAAAAGAAATGATGTGTTTGCAAATTTATAATTATTCTATGATTGATGAAAAATCTGTTTAATAAATAAGGTAGTTAGATCACTGGGGAACGAGAAGTACGCATTTTTATTATCAGAGATTCCATTTAATAAGTTGATCGTATTCTAAATTATAGTTTCTTGATTTGTTGTGTTTGGTGAATAAGAATCTATTTTTATATCGCCATTTCAATTCTACGATTACGGTCTGTTTATTTATAGAAAAGCTTAATGTGATACAAAGGTGCTGTAATTAGAAATGCTTCATATAAAATGCGTTTTGGGGTAAATTTCAACTTTGAAGGTTGGACAAAACGTATAAATGATGCGGCTGGTTTTAATTTAAAAATTAACAGCATATGCAGGAATATGGCTTATAAATTTACCGTATCGCGAGCTAGAACTCTCTAATTTTTATATTTTATCGATTTTTATTGTTATTAACTGCGCGCAGTAAAAACTATCCTTGAAATGCAACAAAGAAATTAATCGCCTAATGATTCTTGTACCCTTTTTACGAAGAGATTCCTTTTAGAATTTTATTCCCTCGTTTTTATTTATGCATTCCTCATTTTCAAAAATATAAATAAAATGAATATATTACACATAGAAAACGAATGATGGTACGCCCAAGGGGAATCGAACCCCTGTTTCCGCCGTGAAAGGGCGATGTCCTAACCGCTAGACGATGGGCGCAAACCAATGATGAGGCTTATAGAGAGGATCTTTTTACTTCGCAAGCCCTCTGTGTCATTTTTTTTGAAAAAAGTGTGTTTTATTGAATAATTTTTGAGCAATCCCTGTTTGGATTGTTTCTTTTCAGTTTGAGTAGTAGGCAAAAATGATCAAAACAGTATTTTAAATGTATTTATTTTTTGCATATTTTATCGTTTGTTACCTTTGCTTGTATATGAGAATATTATTTACTTGCTTGAAAGAGCCTTTATACAAAAGATTCCTCATTTGAGCTTATCATAAAGCAAAAACTGTATAGTTTATAAAGTATAAATCCAATATTTATTACCAAATTCAGAAATAATACCAATCATACAAAACTTTTTTGAGGCGTAAGTCATAGATTACTTTCATTTTAACGGAATATAAAGAGATTCTGTATGATAAAAATGAAAATATTAAAGCAATTTTTACAGAATATATTAAAAATAATTTTCTTATCTTTACTTTTACATGTCCGCAAGAAATTTAAAATTAAAAATCCTTCATTTGTGCTTTTACTTATTGAGAAGATTCTTTATTTGAAAATGAATTAGCGTGAATAAAGGGAAGATTGATGTTTTTGTCATTTCAATTCGCTAGTTTTTCAAAGGGGCGGCAATAGGTTGAGGTAAAATATTCGAATTTTGCAAATTTATTCTCCATATTTATAATATTTTAGAATTATAGTGTGCACATATTAAATCTTGTTTTTTACTTTAATGTAAGGTTCTATTTTGATATATGAGTGCGTTAAGATTTTTGCATTAAAGATTTATAGTTCAAGCTATGGAACGGTGGGAAGGAATGTGATATTATCTAGCGATCTGCTTTATTTTATCTATTCTCTTTGACATATCATATGAAAGAATGTTTTTTGCTCAATACTTATTAATGTAGAAGAGATATTTTTGTGTTTTCTTACCAAGTTTTCAATATTCTTTAGTTTATTATTGATTGTTTTTTTGAGAGATTTTTTCTGTCCTTTGTTGATAGAGTAAGGCAATTTTTTATGGCAACTTGCATTTATCAGTTTTGCAGATTTTCATTCTGAATTAGATTTTTTATAAAGGTTATGGAATCTTTGAAGAAAATAAATATTTGTATTTTTAGGAATTTTGATTGAACAAGCGGGGATAATTCTATTAGAAAAAAATACAGTAAGGAGAGCAGGGGGATACTTTATCCTGATGATATCAGTATTCTTTATTCTTTGTGTTGATAGGCACATCATTTAAACGATTTTTCAATTAAAGATAGGGATCAGTGGTTAGATAATGGCAGAAGCTTTAAAAGTTGGTATTGCGGGACTTGGTACGGTTGGTACTTCAGTTGTTCGAGCTCTATGTGAAAAAGCGAATAGTTTAGCTTGTCAATGTGGGCGATTCATCAAAGTCGTTGCTGTTAGTGCGCGCGATAAAGGCCGTAATCGTGGGATTGATCTCAGTGATATAAAATGGTTTGATTCACCTGTGGAGTTGGCTATTTCTGATGAGATTGATGTTTTTGTAGAGTTAATTGGTGGTGAATTGGATGTGGTGTATACCGCTGTTAAGAGAGCGCTTGAGGCGGGGCATCATGTTGTAACAGCCAATAAAGCTCTTCTTGCTCGACATGGAGTAGAGCTGGCTATAATTGCAGAAAAAAAAGGTGTTTTTCTTCATTTTGAAGCAGCTGTTGCAGGGGGAATTCCTGTCATCAAAGCGATGAGAGAATCACTTGTTAGTAATCACATATCGCGAATTTATGGTATTCTTAATGGAACTTGCAATTATATATTAACACGCATGTTTACGGAAGGTCTTTCCTTTAAAGATTGTTTAGCAGATGCACAGAGACTTGGGTATGCTGAAGCAGATCCAAGTTTTGATATTGAGGGAAATGATACTGCTCATAAATTAGCTTTGTTGACAAGCTTGGCATTTGGGACAGTTGTTTCGTTAGATGATGTTTATGTTGAAGGAATTCATAATATTTCGCAAATTGATATTCGAGCAGCTGATGAATTGGGGTATCGGATTAAGCTTTTAGGGGTTGCATTAAAAACAGATTCTGGAATAGAGCAACGCGTTCATCCAACAATGGTACCAGTATCCTCAATGATTGCACAGATAAATGGCGTAACCAATGCTCTTTCTATTCAAAGTGATTTATTAGGTGAATTACTGTTTTCTGGTCCTGGCGCTGGAGGAATGGCAACAGCATCAGCCGTTATTGGTGATTTGGCTGATGTAGCAAAAGCGTATTCTGGTTTTCAGTATGCACCTGTTTTAAGACGTCCAGCATTAGAACTTGCTCCTCATAAAAAAGCGCGCATTTCGCATCATGCAGGTGGTTATTTTATTCGTTTAAATGTTCATGATCGTACTGGTGTTTTTGCTGCGGTTGCAAGGCATATGGCTGATAACCACATCTCATTGGAGTCGATTGTTCAAAGATCTTTTGTAGAAGATCAAATTGAAAAAACAATTATTTTAATTACGCATGAAACAACAGAGGTGAATGTACGACAGGCACTTGCAGAAATTGAAAAAGATGGACACCTTGTTGCAAAATCTCAATTTATTCGTATTGAACGTATAGCAGAGAATTGATAACTTTTTTGGTAATGACAAAAAGGCAAGCTTGAGTTCTTTTATCTCTTGTGAAAAATTTACATCTTTGCCAAAAACTTTATTCTTAGTATTTAATAGGGACTCATATTTTTTCTGGTATTCATTCGGTAGGATTTTTTCATATGCCCACAACTCAGAAGCTTTTAAATGGACTTGATCGTATTTTGACTCTTGAATTGGTACGTGTTACTGAACGTGCTGCTGTTGCTGCTGCACGCTGGCGCGGACGTGGCGATGAAAAAGCTGCGGATCAGGCTGCTGTAGATGCAATGCGGCAAGAGCTTAATCGATTACCTATTGATGGTACAGTGGTGATTGGTGAAGGTGAGCGGGATGAAGCGCCTATGCTTTATATTGGAGAAAAAGTAGGTCTTCAAAGTGGATTGGCGATCGATATTGCACTTGATCCACTAGAGGGAACAACACTTTGTGCTAAAAATGTTGCCAATTCTTTGGCTGTAGTTGCTATTGCTGAAAAAGGTAATCTCCTTTACGCGCCTGATGTTTATATGAAAAAAATTGCCATTGGTCCTGGTTATCCAAAGGGGGTGGTGGATATAGATGCTTGTCCTGCCGATAATATCCATGCTCTTGCGAAAGCTAAAGGAGTGGCTGTTAATCAGATTGTTGTTTGTATTATGGATAGACCTCGTCATGAAAAATTAGTTAATGAAGTACGAGCCACAGGCGCGTCGATTCGCTTGATTGGGGATGGAGATGTTGCTGCTGTTATTGATACAACTGATCCAGAAGAAACAGGTATTGATATCTATATGGGGATTGGGGGAGCACCTGAAGGTGTTTTAGCTTCTGCTGCTTTGCGCTGCATTGGAGGACAGATGCAAGGTCGTTTGCTGCTTGATACAGAAGAGAAAATTGCTCGTGCAGCTAAAATGGGAATTAGTGATCCCAATAAGGCTTATACAATGGAAGAAATGGCAAAGGGGGATGTTTTGTTTTCAGCTACAGGGGTAACAGATGGCAATATGCTTTCTGGTGTTAAATTTACATCTCGTTACATTCAAACGGAAACTCTCGTCATGCGCTCCCATACGGGTACAGTCCGTAATATTAAAGCACAGCATAGAGACCATTCAAAATTTGATTAATGTTTTCTTTTTTAGTCACTAAAAAATAGAGGGAATTTTTAGGAAATACGCTTCCATGAGAATCTACTTTCATGGAAGCGTATATAGATATGAGAATACCTTATTGTCATGAGAGCTGGACAGAATGCACCCAGCCATTTTTATCTTCTATGTTCCCTTTTTGAAGGCCAACCAATTGTGTACGAAGCTGCTTTGTAATTTCTCCAACTGTTTCATTTCCAATAATAAATTCTCCCCCTTTATATCTAAAACGACCAATTGATGTGACAACGGCAGCTGTACCACAAGCAAAAACTTCTTTAAGGTGTCCACTCTTTGCATCTTCTTGAAGCGCTGCAAAAGAATAAGGACGCTCTTCTATTTTTAATCCCATTTGTTGAGCTAATCTTAAGATGGAATCACGGGTTATCCCTGGAAGGATAGTTCCATTAAGTGGGGGGGTTACAAGCGTATTATTGTCCATAATAAAGCAGACATTCATGCCACCAAGTTCTTCAATCCATTTATGTTCAACCATATCAAGGAAGAGTACTTGGCTACAATTGTTTTCAGTTGCACTTTTTTGTGCAAGTAAGCTTGCAGCATAGTTTCCACCACATTTAGCAGCACCCGTCCCTCCTGGACCGGCACGACTATAATCTGTTTCAATCCAGACGCTGACAGGTTTTTCTTCTCCTTTGAAATAGGATTCAACTGGAGAGGCAATGATACAAAAAAGATATTCTTGAGAAGGGCGAACTCCCAAAAAGTTTTCATTGCCAAACATAAATGGACGGATATAGAGGCTAGCGTTGGGATGATCAGAAACCCATTTTTGATCAATGTTTACTAATTGATGAACGGCATCCAGAAAAATATCTTTTGGCAATTCTGGCATAGCTAAACGTTGTGCTGATTCTATAAAGCGTTGTGCATTGGCATCAGGACGGAAGAGCAGGATGCGCCCATCTTTTGCACGGTATGCTTTTAAACCCTCAAAAATTTCCTGTCCGTAATGTAAAACGGTACTTGCAGGGTTAATTTCTAAAGCTTTGTATTGAGAAATAATGGCATTATGCCAGCCTTTGTCTTCAGTCCATTGAATAGTACACATATGGTCTGTAAAAAATTGACCAAAACCGGGACTTTTTAAAGTTTCTTCACGTTTTTCTTCTGACAGAGGTGATGGATGTTTTTCTATTTTAAAGGGAAGCGATGATATAGGAGATTTCATAAAAAACCTTTTGAGTATGTTTTATTTTTATTAATAAAAATAACAAGATATTTTGATGACAACTCTATTATTAACAAAACCTTTGTGTCAATGTTTTATTATAAAACACAAAGGTTTTATAATAAAATTCAAAGGCTATGGTGATATTTTAATTCTATTCTCGCCTCTTTTTCTCAATTTGATGAAGTAAACTGGAACTTTTATTTATGATTATCGTTTTTGCAAAATAAGTATCTGAATAATTTCGTATATGCATATTTTCTAGAAATTTAAAGGTAAGGGAATTGAGAAAAGGAATCTACTATGATTGATAAAAATTATCACACATATGAAGAACATATAGCTGCAGAAAGAAGAGAGCGTGAACAACGTGTTTCAATCGCTAAGGGTATTTTTGCTATTCTTCTTGCGGTCGTTATTATTTGGTTTATTTTTGGTTTTTTAGGATCTTTTTTTGCAAAATCTCCTGAATATCGTTCGCATTATAATACTCCAGAAACAAGCCAAAGCGTAACAACGCCCCAAAAAGCTTTAAATTCGCTCCCTCCCGTACCTTATACCTATAAGGGTACGTAGTTTTTTCATAAATATAATCTTTTAAATAGGTCAAAATCGACATAGATTGAAGAATAAAGCCAGCACAAAGACATAAAAAAGATTAGACGATTTAATTTCTGAAGTTTTTGATAAGTAATTAAATGATATTGAAATAAATAATGCAATGGTGATTAAAACCGTTGCATTATTGATTTAGATTGATTTAGCGAGTGATGAAGCAACTTCCTCCAGAATTCTTTATATCTTCACAAAGATTTATGGCTTCATTACGATTTTGCGTTTGAATCCGAACACGGTAATAAGTACCTTTTCCTGGTATAAAAGCGGGTTGAATATTTAAAGAACGGGCACCGATAAGGAATCCAAATTTAGACTTCATATTTTTTAAAGAATCTCTAGCTAACTCATGCGTTGGTTGAGATGCAAGTTGTACATAATAATTTTCTGAATTTTGTGCTGCGACTCTGTTTGGTGTTGTGGGGCGAGACGCTGCGTGTGTTTCAATTTGTGTATTTCTTTCCGCATGAGAAGGAATAGGGATAAATTTTTCTTCAATATTTGAGCTAGAAGTATTTTCAGCGATTATTTTATCAATATTATTTTTGAGATCATGGTCTATTTCTTGATTGTCTATATCGGAATCAGGCGGCGAAACAAAAGATGAAGCCTGAAGCTCATTAGGAGTTTGATCAATGCTTTTTTCAGATTGAACAGCAGTTTTGCTCTTTGTTTGAGGCACGGGAGCTAGTGTAACTGTACCATCTTGATTTACAATAACAGTTTGTACTTCTTGCGTGGGAATACTGTGATTGATGGCTTCTGTGACTGCATTTTCAACATCAGATTCATTTAAAGAAGAAGATGAAACGTTTGAAGATTCTTCAGGATTTAATTCTTTTAAATTTTCAGGTTGCTCAGAGTTATCAATAAGAAATTGTTGTGTATCTTCTTGTTTCTCATTTTGTTCAGTTGTTTGTTTATAGATATCTAAATTATGTGCAACATCATTTTTCGTTTCAGTTTTTTCTGGTTTGAATTTAAAAGGCGTATTATCAGCGTGGATAATGACCGTTTCTTCATTTTTTTGTGATGGCATAAAAAAGTGAGAATAACTAGCAAACCCAATTCCTATTAAAATAAGTAGAAAAATACCTTTAATGAAAGTTTTACCAAAAATAAAACTTTTAAAGGGAGGAGGAGCCGATGGATGCGTGGGAAGCTCATCTGAGCTTGAGTACGAAGAATTTTCGCTAAAAGAGGGAGGATTATATTTTATATTGGCAGCAGAAAAATAGTCGGAATTTTGTTCTTTAGAGTTTATATAAACACCTTCTTTTGAATTTTGCATAGACTGATGAAAAATTTCACTAAAAACTTCATTTTTCTGTTGTTTTTGAGAAAAATTATCCGTTGGAGCATTTCCTACATTGAGTACATCAGCAAATTCTTCTTCTAAACCACCACTAGTTGGCACATCATATTCTGGCGCTTCATATGGGACTTCTGGAACCATAATAGGGCCAGTTTTTTCTACGATTTCCTCTGAAAATTTATAAGTATCAACATTGGGAGGGGGAGTATCTCTGTGCGTATAGTTATGGGTAAAAAAGCCATCCGTTTGTTTTGTATTCAAAGAGGGTGATGAGGAAAGAAACACATCTAAATTATTTTCATTGTATGAAATTTCTCTATTTGGATTAGAGGCACCTTCGGCGTTATTGATGTATTGGGCTTGAGCCTCATTATATATTGGAACTTTTTCGCTATAAGTTTCTTGTTGTGAGGGGTTTTCTTCAAAAAAATTGGGATAATTGGTTGTATGATCTTCTTCTGCCCCCCCCTTTAAATAAGATTGTCTATCAACGAGTGGAGAATCTAAAGGTGAGGAGAAGGTACTTTTTGTTTGATTTCTTGCAGTGTCTTGTCTTTCTGAAGCAAGGTTAGAAGATGAGAAAAACTCATTTGCCTCTGTAGAAGAGGAGACATCAGGATAATCTTTTTTAATCCAATTTTTTTGATCAGCTGAAATTTTATAGGGATGGTTTATGGGAGTGTCATAGAGGTTTTGATTATCATCATAAGTTTGTTGTATATTCTCAGTCTCAGGCTGTGGTGAATTTGTTTGTAAAAAACGCTTGGTTTGTTCAACAGATTCTGGAATCTCTCTCTTATTTTCGTGCCTTTCAGATTTATCAAAAAAGAAATTTTCTGATTCTGATTTTGAAATTAGATTACTTTTTTCACGAAAAGAATTGGCACTGGTTGCTGTTGTCTTCTGTTGAGGTGCTTGATTCTTTTGGATTGGTAATGGAGAAAGCGCATCTAAAATTTGTTCTTCATCATGACTGCTAGGTGAAGAATATTTCTCTTCAGATAAATTATTTTGTTTTGAATGGTTGAAAGAAGCAGCTTGTGCAATATTTGAGGCTGTTGCGTTGCTGGTTGCATGCAAGTCCCATTGTTTTTTTTGATCATCAAACGGTAAGTCATGTGCTAAATTATTTTCAAGTTCCTCTTCTAGAAAGGATAAATCAAAATCATCATCATGGGATGATGTTTCGGGGGGAGGTGTTGATGGATCTGTCTGTAAAGAAGATTGCTCATTTTGATTTTCGCTTTGTTTGTGCGGATTAAAAATGCGCGTAAGCTTTTCCAAAGGATCATGGTGTTCATGATCGTGTTTTGTTTCGTGTAGATTTTTGCGATCGTTATCGCTCATAGCTTTTCTCACATGGTGATTTGCATCTGTGTGCAATCAATGGTTGATTTTGATTTATTATATAAAATACAAACTTTCCCCCTCTCATGCAAGGATACATGAACAAAGTTTATCAATAGAGCATCTATTGTATGTATTTATAGAACTTTTTCAACGCATTTCTATTGGTGCTTCGACTCCTATGATGGTAAGTCCTGATGATAAAATATTGATAACAGCTTGTATCAACCCCAATCTTGCAAAGGATAACTCTTTATCATCAGGTTGAATAAAGCGTAAATTGAGATTTTCACTTCCTTTATTCCAATGGGTGTGAAAGCTGGAGGCAAGGTCATAAAGATAAAACGCTAATCGATGCGGTTCTTTATGAACTACGGCTTGTTCAATGATACGTGGATATTCAGAAAGTTTGCGTATTAACAATATTTCATGATCATCTGTTAATCGATGAAGATGGGCGATTAATGTATCATTTGAAAAGCTTTTAATATGAAGTGCTTCTTGTGCTTGACGAAAGACTGAGTGACAACGTGCACTTGCATATTGTACGTAAAAGATGGGGTTATCTTTTGATTGTTCTGTTACTTTTGCAAAATCAAAATCAAGAGGTGCTTCACATTTACGGTATAGCATCATAAAACGCACAGGATCACGTCCAACCTCTTCGACAACATCCCGTAGAGTGACAAAAGATCCTGCTCTTTTTGACATGCGTACAGGATGACCGTTGCGAAAAAGTTTTACCAATTGACATAAGAAGACGCTTAATTTAGCTTTATCCCCAGAAATTGCTTTTGCCATTGCCTCTAGTCGCTTTACATAGCCAGCATGGTCTGCGCCTAGAATATAAATCATTTCATCAAAATGACGATTAAATTTATCCCGAAAATAAGCAACATCAGCAGCAAAATAAGTGTAAGAACCGTCAGATTTGACTAAAACACGGTCTTGGTCATCACCGACATTTGTTGAACGGAACAAAGTTTGTTCGCTTGGTTCCCAGTCTTCTGTATTTTGTCCCTTGGGAGGGGGGAGTTTTCCTTTGTAGATATAACCATTTAAAGTGAGGTCGTTGATGGTATTACGAATGGCGCGTGCATTATCTGCATAAAGCATTCGCTCAGAGAAAAAGATATCATGATAAATATTAAGAGCAGCCAAATCTTCGCGAATCATAGACATCATTGCATGAATTGCACGTTCTTTCACAAGAGATAAAGCTTCATCTTTATCCATCGTGAGCAGTTGGTCACCAAACTCTTGAGCAAGCGATTGACCCAATGGTATCAAGTATTCTCCAGGATAGAGTCCTTCTGGAATTTCATTAATTTCTTGCCCAAGAGCTTCACGATAGCGTAATAGTACAGAGTGGGCGAGGACTTCGATTTGTTGACCAGCATCATTGATATAATATTCTTTCGTGATGTTATAGCCCGTAAATTGTAGCAAATTTGAGAGAACATCCCCAACAACCGCTCCGCGGCAGTGTCCTACATGCATTGGTCCTGTCGGATTTGCTGAGACATATTCAACATTGACGCGTTTTCCTTGTCCCATTGGAATGCGACCATAAGAAGTGCCTAATTCAAGCATGGACCTTATAGCATCTTGCCAAAATAATTTTGTAAGCTTTATGTTTATAAAACCAGGACCGGCAACATCTATATTTTCGATAGAAGAATCATTTTTAAGAAGCTCTATGATTTTATCTGCAAGTGCACGTGGATTGATTCCAATAGATTTTGCAAGCACCATAGCAGCATTGGTTGATAAATGACCATGGGAGGAATCACGCGGAGGATCAACAGTGATTTTTGATAAATCTAAACCTTCTCCATTTTTTCCTTTTATATCAGATAATTCAATTGATCTCTTAATTTTTTTTTCGAAGTTTTTAAAGATATTCATATTTAGCTTCCATGATGATGCCAAAAGCCATTAAAAGAAATGATCTGTATGGTCAAATAAACGGTGATATTCACGTAGAGCGTAGTGATCCGTCATGCCTGAAAGAAAGTCAGCAATCAGACGTGCTAACTCTTGATTTTTTAAGTGCACTGTTTTGCTCTGCCAACTTTCAGGCATTGTATTTGGATTTTCATAATAACAATTGAATAATTTTTGTACAATGCATTTTGCTGCATTGCGACGACTAAGAACTTGTTCATGGTAGTAAAGATTTTTAAATAAAAAGTTTTTTAGTTCTTTTTCATAAACGGTTATTGTCGGTGAAAAGGTGACAATAGTTTGTTTTGCTTGGTGAATATCGTTTATGCTTGTTGGTTTGATGCGTGCTAAATTTTCTTGTGATTGTTTGATAACATCTTCGACCATGGTTGTTATTTGTCTTCGTACAAGTGTGTAACCGCGACGCGCTTGGTCGAGGTGGGGATGCTCATCTGTTATATCTTTTAATATTGCTGCTGTTAGTGAAATATGTTCAAATTGATCGAGTGTTAAAAATTGCGATCGTAAACCATCATCAATATCATGCGCATTGTATGCGATATCATCTGCAATAGCGGCACATTGCGCTTCTAGTCCTGCAAAACAGTCAAGCGCAAGGTCTTGCTTTGCATTGTATTGTAAAATATCGATAGGAACCGCTTTATTCTTCGCGTAAGGACCTAAAAGAGGGCCATTATGCTTTACAAGTCCTTCGAGAGTTTCCCATGTAAGATTAAGCCCATCAAAATTCGCATAACGTTGTTCTAGTTTTGTGACAATGCGTAAGGCTTGTGCATTATGGTCAAAGCCGCCATAATGTATCATGGCTTCATTAAGAGCTTCTTCTCCTGCATGGCCAAAGGGCGTATGTCCAAAGTCGTGAACAAGGGCAATGGCTTCGGCTAGGTCTTCATCAAGACACAGGGCTCGGGCTAATGTTCTTGCAATTTGAGAAACTTCTATAGAATGGGTGAGGCGGGTACGATAATGATCACTTTCATCAGCAATAAACACTTGCGTTTTATGTTTGAGACGTCGAAATGCATTAGAATGGATAATGCGATCTCTATCTCGTTGAAAAGGTGAGCGTGTGGTGCTCATTGTTTCATGGAATAATCGACCACGGCTTGTTTGCGGATGAGCACTGTAGATCGCTCGAGATTGGTAATTGAAGTTGATATCGCCTATATCCATTGCAAGCTGTCCATTATCATCTTAAAATTGAAAGTAGTCTATGAAGGATAAACTTCTCTTTGAGTGTGGGATACTCTTTCTTGATGGTTTAATGCAAGGATATATAAAATGAATGTGAAAATTTCAGATGTTGCTGCTAAGAAAATTGCACAGATACTTTTGCGTGAACCCGATAAAATAGCCTTACGTATTTCTGTTGAAGGTGGTGGGTGTTCTGGTTTTTCTTATAAATATGACTTGGTTTCTGAAATGTGTAAAGATGACCTCGTTCTCAAAAAAGATGGGGCAGTTGTGTATATTGATTCACTATCACTTCCTTTCATGGAAGGAGCTGAGATTGATTTTGTTGATGATCTTATGGGACAGTCTTTTCAAATCCACAATCCCAATGCTGTTTCATCGTGTGGTTGTGGTGTAAGTTTTTCAATTTAAAATGGTGGCTTTATGATATTGTTTCTTGAAAAAAATATCATGTTGGTCAACAATGTGAAAATGGCTAGTCTTATAAAAATAGTGCACCGGTGTGTGCGGTTATGCGTGGTGCTTACTTTATTGACCTGGAGCCACTGTGTTTTTTCTGAAGAAGGAGGGGGGCAACAGCAGGGGCAATCAAGGGGTTTAATTGTAAAGTCTCAAGAGCAGGAAAAAGAAAATTTAGCATCTCAAACACAACTCATTTTGAATGCTCGATTAACAAATAGTCATCCGGATATTGAAAAAGGGCTTGTCTGGCGGGTTTATGCCCCTATTCTAGGGATTGATAATAAATTACCATTAGTGGCAATCCATAAGGGAGGGAGTGCACGTTTTGATCTCGAACCAGGAAGTTATCTTATTCATGTCTCATTTGGTCATATGAGTGCTGTGCGCCATATTCGTTTAGAAAATGGACAGCATCTTGTAAAAAACTTTAATCTTGAGGCTGGTGGTGTCATTTTAAATGCAACGCTGCTCAATGGTGTAATGAATGAAAAGGAATTACGTTTTACCATTTATGAGGATGAAAAAGAAAATGATGATACGGGGGTGATTTTATCAAATGTTAAACCCCAATCAGTTGTGCGTTTAAAAGCTGGCCGCTACCATGTTGCTTCCCATTATGGTTCTATTAATGCGACGGCTCGTTCCGATATTCAAGTGGATGCTGGTAAAATGACAGAAGTTACCCTTGAACATCAGGCCGCTCAGATTATCTTAAAGCTGGTACGACAAGAAGGAGGGGAAGCGCTTGCAGATACAAGTTGGTCTCTTGCCAATGATTCTGGTGATATCGTTTATGAAACAGTTGGCGCTTATGTTTCACTCGTGTTAGCGGAGGGAGAATACATTGCAATTGCTAAAAATAAAGATAAAATCTATCAAAAAGCTTTTTCAGTCGTTTCTGGTCATGATGAAGATATAAGTGTGGTGGCGAATGAACAAAATATGCAACGAATTGATGAAGATATGGATTGATCGTTTTTCATGGGGGTAAACTATGATGAGAGACGAGGTATAAGTTTTGATTGAAATTTCAACAGTTGGTGTGTTTTTTGCTGGGGCACTCTCTTTTTTGTCGCCTTGTGTTTTGCCGTTAGTTCCTCCTTATTTATGCTATATGGCAGGTGTTGATATTGATGATTTTCGTTCAGAAAATCGTGATGAGAAAGTCTTTATACGGTGGGCTTTATTGTCTTCTGTTATTGCTTTTGTTCTTGGGTTTACGACTGTTTTTGTTACCTTAGGTGCCAGTGCTAGCACAATTGGGAAATTCATCGGTTATTATCGTGATTGGTTTGCCCTTGCTGCTGGAATTGTCATTATTATTTTTGGTTTAAATTTTTTGGGGATTTTCAAGATCGCTTTTTTATTTCGTGAAGCGCGTTTTCAGACCAAAAAAACACCTGCTGGTCCTTTAGGCGCGTATATTATTGGTTTAGCTTTTGCCTTTGGTTGGACACCGTGTATTGGCCCTATTTTAGGTCCTATTATAACGCTTGCTGGAACAAAAGAAACTGTGGGAGAGGGAGCTGTTCTATTAGCGGTTTATGCATTGGGTCTTGCTATTCCTTTTATGTTGGCAGCTTTATTTTCAAGCAGTTTTATGCGATTTTTAGGAGCTTTTCGTATTCATTTAGGAAAAGTTGAAAAAATTATTGGTGTTTTTCTTATTCTTACAGGGATTTTATTTTTAACAGGCTCTATGCAGGATCTTTCATTTTGGCTTTTAGAACATTATCCTTCGTTGAGTTATATTGAAGATATTCGTTGGCATGATATTATGAATTTTTTTGGATTTTCTCATTAGTTTTATGTGTTTTTATGGTTAGAAGTTGTCTTTCTATTGTTCTTGCCGCAGGTGAGGGGATGCGTATGAAAACGTCTCTGCCTAAGGTGCTTCATAAAATTGCTGGATTGCCTCTTATATGCCATGTTCTAAAACAAATAGAATTGGCAGGCTCTTCACAATTAGCAGTTGTTGTGGGGTTTGGTGCTAAGGAGGTTACGCACGTTGTTCAGTCATTTGTAAAAGATGTGATGATTTTTGAACAAAAAGAGCGCTTAGGAACGGCGCATGCTGTTTTATCGGCTCGTTTAGCTTTGCAAAAGGAAGTAGATGATGTTCTCATTGTTTTTGGGGACACGCCTCTCATTCAGCAAGATTCATTACACCAAATGCGTGCACAGCTTGCTGATGGAGCAGATGTTGTTTTTGCAGGTTTTCATACCCAAGATCCAACAGGTTATGGGCGTCTTCTCGAGAAAAATGGTCAATTGATCGCAATTGTAGAAGAAAAAGACGCTAGTGATGAAGAAAAAAAGATTTCTTTTTGTAACGGTGGAATACTCGCTATGCGTGGAAAACATGCACTTTCTCTTTTAGAGAAGGTTGGTAATAACAATGTGAAAAAAGAATATTACTTAACAGATATTGCTTCTCTTGCAACACGCGAAGGATTAGATGTGCGTGTTGTTGAAGTTCCTTTTGAAGATATTGTAGGAATTAACAACGGTCTTGAGCTTTCTGAGGCTGATTCTTTGTGGCAAAAACGTAAAGCGCGCGATTTAATGTTATCGGGTGTTACACTCTTAAAACCAGAAACACTCTATTTTTCTTATGATACAGAAATTGAACCAGGGGTGGTGGTAGAACCAAATGTTTATTTTGGATTAAGCGTGAAAGTACAATCTGGTGCTGTTATTCATGCATTTAGTTATCTCGAAGGTGCTGTGGTTGGTAGGGATGCACAGATTGGTCCCTATGCACGTTTGCGTCCTGGAACGGAGTTGGCGAAGTCCGTAAAGATTGGAAATTTTTGTGAAGTCAAACAAGCTAAGGTAGGGGAATTTTCTAAAATCAATCATTTAAGTTATATTGGTGATGCCAAAATTGGTGCACATACCAATATTGGAGCCGGTACGATTACTTGCAATTATGATGGATTTAACAAATATAAAACCATGATTGGTGATTATGCTTTTGTTGGGTCTAATACGGCACTTGTTTCCCCATTGGTAATAGGGAATGGTTCTTATGTTGCCTCAGGAAGTGTTATTACTGAAAATATTCCTATGAACAGTATGGCTTTTGGGCGTGCACGACAGGTTATAAAAGAGGGTTATGCGACAAAATTTCGAGAGCGCTTGTTAGAAAACAAACAGAAAAAATGATAATTTTCAGTCTATTCCTTTGTTTCGCGTTAATCTAACGATGGATAGGATCTTTATTCTTAAAGATTGCCGTACTCTACGTTTGAATTATTTTATTATTTATAGTTTTAAATAAAGGCTGTTGGATTGTTTTATAAAATTTAAATCTAAAGATGTGGGTTGGAGCTTTTTAATGTGTGGAATTATTGGAATTATTGGAAAGGGGTGTGTTACGTCCTCTTTGGTTGAGGGATTAAAACGTCTTGAATATAGAGGGTATGATTCATCTGGGGTGGCAACAGTCCATAATGGGCATCTTTATCGTGTACGTGCAGAGGGAAAGCTTGTTCATTTAGAAGAAAAATTAAAAAAAATACCTCTGGAGGGAAGTTTAGGAATTGGTCATACCCGTTGGGCTACGCATGGAATTGCCGTTGAACGCAATGCGCATCCCCATGTGACTGAAAAACTTGCGATTGTTCATAATGGTATTATTGAAAATTTTGTAGAATTGCAAAAGGAACTTATCGAGGATGGTTATATCTTTGAAACAGAGACTGATACGGAAGTTATTGCGCATTTAATAACGCGTGCATTAAAAAGTGGACTTTCTCCACAAGAAGCTATGCGTACCAGTTGGAAAAGGCTGCAGGGGGCTTTTGCTATTGCTCTTATTTTTGAAGGTGAAGATAACCTGATGATTGCGGCTCGCTCTGGCCCACCATTGGCAATTGGTTATGGAAAAGAGGAATTTTTTGTGGGGTCAGATGCGATTGCTTTGGCACCATTCGTTGATCATATTAGCTATATGGAAGATGGGGATTGGGCCGTTCTCACACGAGAAGGCGTCACAATTTACGATGTACATAATCAACCGGTAAAACGTTCTGTGACAACCTTACTTGAAGGGGCTTTATTAATTTCTAAGGGGAATCATCGTCATTTTATGCATAAGGAAATGTTTGAACAACCTGAAGTGATTTCTCATAATTTGGCGCATTATCTTGATCTTGGAAATTGTACGGTTCGATCTTTTGATAATTTAATTGATTGGAAAAATATTCATCGGCTTCTTTTTGCAAGTTGTGGAACGGCTTATTATTCAACCTTAGTTGCGCGCTATTGGTTTGAGAAGTTTGCGGCTTTAAGTGTTGATAATGATGTTGCTTCAGAGTTTCGTTATCGTGAACCTCCTATAACGTCTGATGTGTTGTCGCTGTTTGTTTCTCAATCTGGTGAAACAGCTGATACATTGGCTTCTTTGCGTTATTGTCGTGAGAGGGGTGTAAAAACAGCAACAATTGTGAATGTTGAACAATCAACAATGGCAAGGGAGGCTGATTTTATTCTCCCAACACTTGCCGGACCGGAAATTGGTGTTGCTTCAACTAAAGCTTTTACCTGTCAATTAGCGACGCTTGCTTCACTAGCACTTAGCGCGGCTAAACAACGAGGGGATCTTTCTGCTCAAATGGAGCAGCAATTGGTTCAACAATTAGCAGAAGTTCCACGTATTTTAAATGAGGTCTTAAAATTAGAGAGCAAAATTGAATGTACTTGTCGTGATTTGGTGAATGCAAAAAGTGTTCTTTATCTGGGACGTGGGACTTCTTATCCGATTGCTTTGGAGGGAGCCCTTAAACTGAAAGAGCTTTCTTATATTCATGCTGAAGGTTATGCGGCGGGTGAGTTGAAGCATGGACCAATTGCTCTAGTGGATGAGACAATACCTGTTATTGTTGTTGCACCTTATGATCGGTGGTTTGAAAAAACTTTTTCTAATATGCAAGAAGTGGTAGCGCGTAATGGTCGTATTATTTTAATAACTGATAAAAAAGGAGCAGAGGTAGCTTGTCGTAAGACTTTATCAACGATCACTTTGCCAGATGTTCCAGAATTTATTGCTCCTATTATTTATGCACTTCCTGTTCAGTTAATTGCTTATCATACGGCTGTTTTATTAGGAACAGATGTCGATCAACCCCGTAATTTGGCAAAATCAGTCACGGTTGAATAAAAGTATATTTCTGAATCTTTGGGAGAATAATCAAATGTAAGAAATTGATTTATAATGATAGCTTATTTTTTCATTTTTCTCTGTTGAACGAGAATATCGGAGACGGGATTTTTCTTTATAAATTCTTTACGATAAAATAAAAAATATTTTCTGACCTGTCAAAAAATGGATCAGCTGTGTGAATATAATGGTAAAAAAAGGCGCAATATTTCTTCTACTGTTTTAATGCAAGAATAATTCAGATTGGAGAGAAGATAGTGCTATTGATTTGTTTGTTCGTTCATGAAACATAAAGATGGCAGTGTAGGGATTGCGTAGATCATTTATGGGTAATTCTAAGGGGGAATCGTATTTGAACAGAGAGGTATTTTTTATTAGAAGGGCTTTGTTATCCTGCTCGCAAGAGGCGTATAGCATCATCGTGTCCGAAAAGGTAAAGGAGCAAACGTAAAGCTTGTCCTTGCTGCGAAGAAAGATGAGGATCGCGTTGTAAAAATAAACGTGCATCCTTTCTTGCTATTGACAAAAGATCGCTATGAACAGCAAGGTTTGCTATATGAAATTCAGGGACTCCGGATTGTTTTGTACCTAAAAGTTCTCCTTCGCCTCGCAGGCGCCAATCTTCTTCAGCAATTTCAAAACCATCTTCTGTATTGCGGATAATATTAAGGCGTGTTGCTGCTGTTTTAGTTAGTGGATCTTTATAGAGCAAAATGCAGGAAGATTTTTTATCGCCTCGTCCTACACGTCCACGTAATTGGTGCAGTTGTGAAAGGCCAAAATGTTCCGCGTGTTCGATGATAATGATCGAAGCATCTGGAATATCTACCCCCACTTCAATAACAGTCGTTGCAACTAAAATACGTGTATTTCCGCATCTAAAAGATGCCATAGCGGCTTCTTTTTCTGTTGTAGACATTTTCCCATGGATCATACCAACGCGTGCTCCGAAGCGCTCGTGGAGAAATGCAAAACGATTTTCAATTGAAGTGAGATCAAGAGCTGTAGATTCTTCCACTAAAGGACAAATCCAATAGAGTTTTTCTCCTTTTTCTAATGCAATTGCGATTCGCTCTATAAGCTCATGAAGACGTTTTAAAGAAAGCGTTGCTGTTGTAATGGGTTGTCGTCCTATTGGTTTTTCTGTAATTTTAGATACATCCATATCACCAAAAGCTGTTAAGACAAGTGTGCGCGGAATGGGCGTGGCGGTCATAACCAGCATATCAGGTTTATTACCTTTTTCTGTCAGAGCGATACGTTGATGGACACCAAAACGGTGTTGTTCATCGATAATGGTTAAGGCGAGATTGTTATAAGTGACGCTGTTTTGTATGAGAGCATGGGTTCCGATGACAATAGAAACTTGACCTGATGAAATATCATTCAAGATATTTGTCCGCAATTTTCCTTTTTCTCGTCCTGTTAAAAGAGTTGTTTGTAATCCTACCTTTTCGGCAAGAGGAGCAATGGTGGAGAAATGTTGCCTGGCAAGCACTTCGGTTGGTGCCATTAAAGCTGATTGTCCTGAATTTTCAGCAATTTGTGCCATTGCCATCAATGCAACAACAGTTTTTCCTGCGCCTACATCACCTTGAAGCAGTCTTAGCATTGGTTCTGGTGAAGCAAGATCATTTGCGATATCTTCTACTGCTTTTTTTTGACCGGTTGTGAGTTGAAAAGGGAGGACATTAAGCAATTTTTTAGTATAAATTCCTGTTGATGGTCGAGAAGTGCCAATAAGGGATTTGGTTTTCAAACGCACGAGTCCTAGCGCCAATTGACAAGCGAGCAATTCATCATAGGCAAGACGTTTGCGTGCTGTACTTTCTAAGGATAGATCATTGGGATTAATGGGCGCATGGATACGGCGTAAAGCAACAGAAAAAGAAGAAAAATTTTGCTGCTTTTTAACATTTTCGTCTATCCATTCTGGGAGGAGAGGAATAGAATCGAGAGCATTTTGTATGGCACGTCTTAGTGTTTTTGCAGCGAGTCCTGCAGTAGAGGGATAGACAGGTTCGATGAGAGGAATCTGATTTGATTGTTCGCTTGGAACAATATAATCGGGATGCGCCATTGAAAGTTGTCCATTAAACCATTCAACTTTTCCTGATACAGTGACTTTTTTTCCTTCAAGGAGTTGTTTTTTTAGCCAAAGAGACTGAGCGTGAAAAAAGACTAAATTTACTTTTCCTGTTTGATCATGGGCAATAACACGATAGGGGATTTTGTTATGGCCACGGGGTGGTGGTTGATGTTGATCGATGATAATGTCGAGCGTAACTGTGTCTCCTTCTTTTGCACAAGCAATGCTGGGACGCATTCTGCGATCTATGACAGAATGGGGCATTAATTGAAGAAGATCAATAAGGGTTGCTTCACGTTGTGTAGGATTAATATTTAAAAGTTTTGTCAGTAAACTATAGACTTTAGGTGTAATACCAGAAAGAGTTCGAATAGAATTAAAAAGAGGGGTAAGAGGATTTGGAAGCATGGGTAAATTTAACCTGCTCTTTTTGTTTTTTCTAGACCTTTTAAAGAGCTTTTTTGGGATAAAGTCATAAAGAGGAGGTTGCATTATTTACACATTGAATTTTAGGAAGAAAAATTAATATTTAAAGATAAATACAATAAAAGAGTGCAAAAATTAAAGTGCTTAGATGAGGTATATTTTCCTTCTTTTTATTTTAGATGTTTATTTGCTGTGAATAGAAGCATTTTCTTGATAAAACTCTCTTATAAATATTAATAAAATTGGGATATTGCTCCTATGTAGGATGATGAATTTTATAGTTTTAAAATTATGATAAACAGAAGTTGTTTCTTTTATAAGGGGTGCTGTTTGGCATTTATTTTGTAGTAGGAAATTGTGAGAGTGGTAAAAAATAAGAATAACATGCAAAAGAACAAAAATTCTCTTCCTCGCTTTATTCATTTGAGAGTGCATTCAGCTTATTCCTTGCTCGAAGGGGCTTTAAAAATTCCCCAAATTATTCAACAGGCGATTTCAGATCATGCACCGGCGGTTGCTATTACCGATACCAATAATTTATTTGGGGCTTTGGAATTTTCACAGCATTGTCTTTCTTATGGGGTCCAACCTATTATTGGTTGTCAGCTTAATGTTGATTTTTGTGATAAAAATGATCATTCACGTTTGGTTAAAGGACGTAATCCTTCTGATTTTTGCTCTATTGTTCTGTTGGCTGCTAGCAAAACCGGTTATGCTCATTTAGTTCGCCTTGTTAGCCGTGCTTATCTTGATAAATGTGATACTGATCCTCCGCATATTAAAGCTAATTGGTTGACAGAACACAGTGAAGGAATAATTGCTTTAACGGGAGGCAAGAGAGGACCTATTAATCTTTCTTTGGCAGAAGAGAAAAAAGAACATGCTGTTGAGCGCTTAATTTATTTGAAAAAATCTTTTGCTGATCGTCTTTATGTGGAATTACAACGGCATGGTTCTTATGATCGGAGAGTAGAAGCTGATCTTATTGAATTGGCTTATTCGCATGAAATTCCTCTTGTTGCAACAAATGAAGCCTTTTTTCTGAAGAGAGAAGGGTATGAAGCGCATGATGCGCTGATGGCTGTTTCAGAAGGACAAATAGTCTCTAACCCAGATCGCAAACGTGTGACGCCAGATCATTATTTGAAGTCACAAGATGAAATGGTTGCACTGTTTTCGGATCTTCCAGAAGCTTTAGAAAATACTGTTGAAATTGCATTGCGTTGTCATATTGCTACGCCTCTTCGAAAACCGATATTGCCTCGTTTTATAGAACAATCTGATAATTCAGAAATTACTTTAGAAGTAGAAGATAGTGAGTTGTTAAATCAGGCTAAAGATGGTTTGAAGATGCGCCTTGAAACAATTGGATTAGCTGAAGGGTATACGATTGCAGATTATGAGCAGCGGCTTGATTATGAAATTTCAGTTATTACGCGTATGCAATTTTCTGGATATTTTCTTATCGTTTCAGATTTCATAAAATGGGCAAAGGTTCATGATATTCCTGTTGGACCAGGACGGGGTTCTGGTGCTGGTTCACTTGTTGCTTATGCATTGACGATTACTGATGTTGATCCATTGCGTTTTTCTCTTCTTTTTGAACGTTTTCTTAACCCAGATCGTGTTTCAATGCCAGATTTTGATATCGACTTTTGTCAAGAGCGACGCGAAGAAGTTATTCAATATGTTCAAAAAAAATATGGACGTGATCAAGTTGCTCAAATTATTACCTTTGGTAAGTTACAGGCACGTGCAGTTTTGCGTGATGTGGGGCGTGTTTTAGAAGTTCCTTATCGTCAGGTGGATTATCTTACAAAATTAATTCCTGCTACGCCAGGAAGTCAGGTAGAATTGGCTGATGCTATTAAGGATGAACCTAAATTTGAAGAGGAAAAGAAAAAAGATCCCGTCGTTGGGCGCACATTAGATATAGCACTCCAGTTGGAGGGACTTTATCGTCATGCTTCGACTCATGCTGCTGGGATTGTTATCGGAGATCGTCCGCTTTGGGAGCTTGTTCCGATGTATCGTGATCCTCGTTCTGATATGCCTGTTACACAATTTAACATGAAATATGTTGAACAGGCAGGACTGGTAAAATTTGATTTTCTTGGATTAAAAACGCTTACTGTTTTGAAAATGGCCGTTGATTTTGTTTCCAGAAAGGGAATCAAAATAGATTTATCAAATATCCCTCTGAATGATGAAACAACCTACGCTATGATGGCACGTGGTGAAACGGTTGGCGTGTTTCAGGTGGAAAGTTCTGGTATGCGCAAGGCACTGATTGGAATGAAGCCAGACCGTATTGAAGATATTATTGCGCTGGTCGCACTTTATCGTCCAGGTCCAATGGAGAATATTCCAACCTATAATGCACGCAAACACGGGGAAGAGGAAATTGCTTCTATTCATCCTAAAATTGATCATTTGATCAAAGAAACACAAGGTGTTATTGTGTATCAAGAACAGGTGATGCAGATTGCTCAGGTGCTTGCAGGCTATTCGCTTGGGGAAGCTGATTTATTACGTCGTGCTATGGGGAAAAAAATTCATGCAGAAATGCAAAAACAGCGTACGCGTTTTGTCAATGGAGCCGTTGCTGGTGGTGTTGATAAAGAGCAAGCTGATATTATCTTTGATCTTTTAGCAAAATTTGCCGATTATGGTTTTAATAAATCACACGCTGCTGCTTATGCAATTGTTTCTTATCAAACAGCTTATATGAAAGCGAATTATCCCGTTGAGTTTTTAGCTGCTTCAATGACGTATGATATGACGAATACAGATAAGCTCAATGATTTTCGGCGTGAAGCATTAAGGTTGGGTATTGAAGTTATTGCACCTTCTATACAAACATCTCATCGTGTTTTTGAAGTTGGTGATAACTGTATTTATTATTCTCTTGCTGCCATAAAAGGTGTGGGAGAAACGGTTGTCGATCATATTGTTGCTTGTCGTGGGAATAAAATTTTTAAGGATCTGGAAGATTTTTGTGCACGTGTTGATCCTCGTATTGTTAATAAGCGTGCGATGGAAAGTTTAGTTTGTGCTGGCGCTTTTGATTGTTTTAACATTGCACGTGAGGTTTTATTAGCCAATCTTGGAACTCTTCATGCGCGGGCACTTCGTATTCTCGATGACAATTCTAGCGGGCAGGTTGATATATTTGGAATGCTAGGCGGATTAAAAGAACCATTGATTTTATCGCAAACACCCCCTTGGTTGCCAGCTGAGAAGCTTTATCGAGAATTTCAAGCTATAGGTTTTTACTTTTCTGCACATCCATTAGATGAGTATCAAGCTATTTTGGACAAAAAACGCGTTCAGACTTGGGTTAATTTTGCCAATGCCGTAAAAGGAGGAGCAACGGCTGCACGGCTTGCTGGAACTGTTGTGGCAAAAAATGTGCGCAAAACAAAATCTGGTAAAAAAATGGGAATTATTCATTTTTCTGATACAAGTGGACAATATGAAGCAGTTCTCTTTTCTGAGACACTCTCGGGTTATGAAGAGATGCTAGAACCCGGAAAATCTTTTATTATTACGGTGAGCGCAGAAAATCGTTCTGAAGGAGTTAGTTTGCGAATTGAAACAATTCAGTCTTTGGAAAAGGAATCATTAAAACAGCATAAAATGATGCGTCTTTTTATAAAAACAGTTGATATGCTTCCACAAATTGAACAAAATTTAAATCTTGGGGGAAATGGAGAGGTTGGGCTTATTTTAATTCAAGAGAATGGATTGAGAGAAGTCGAAATTGCGCTTCCTAAGCGGTATAAGGTGAATTCACAAGTCGCAAATGCTATGAAATTAATTCAGGGCGTTGTTGATGTAGAATTGAATTAAATAAAGGTTAAATACGGGAGCTGATTTTGAGTGGTATTTTTGCTTTTAGGAGAGCTAAAAATTGAGCTTTTAAAATCGGATTGTAGGTTGCAAAAAATATTGCTTTTATTTGAGGTAAATTATGATGATTTTTTAGTGCCATAGAGTCAAAAAGCCCCTTCTTTCGTAATATTCAAAGTACGGGAAGAATTTTATAAGTTTTTATCATTATTTTTTATGGAATTCATCGCATCATACATATAAAGCCAATTGAGATCTGACATAATGCTCTCTGGTGTACGAATTTTCATCATGAGATTGCGTGCAATTGCTATAGGACCGGTTGCGTGATAGGCTAATCTATTGAGATCTCCGCGTTTTTTTACTGCTGCAATACGGGGGGCGCGTGTTGTTTCATAAAGCAAAAGGGCTTTTGTTAATGAAAAATCTTTCAATGAAAGTGCTTCTGCTAATGTGGCAGCATCTTCGATTGCCATAGCGGCACCTTGTGCTGCAAAAGGTAAGGCTGCATGTGCACAATCGCCAACAAATACTTGTTTCTCTCCAATAAAACGGGTTTGTTTCATTTGAAAGAGTGGCCAATAGCTCCATTCATCGATATGATCAAAGATTTGTAAGATTTTTGAATTCCAACCTTTAAAAAGAGATTTGAGTTTTTCTTTATCTCCTTTATGGGCCCATCCTTCTTTTGAATTTTCTCCATGCGTAATGGCGACAAAATTAATTTTTTTTTCTGATGATTGAAGGGGATAGACAACAAGATGGTTTTTTGGGCCCATCCAAGCTGTAATTGTCTTCGTATTTTGCAACGAAGAACGAAAATTTTGAGGAAGATTATCAAACGTTGTTGTTGCACGCCAAGCAATAAAGCCACTAAAATTTGCTCTTTCATGAAAATAAGATTGTTGCCGTAATGTTGACCAAACTCCATCACATCCGATCAGGAGGGGCGTTGAATGAAGCTGTTCTGTTGCTGTATCTGTTTTTATTGTCGTTATTTTAATGTTGGTTGGAGATTGGGCAAAAGATACAATCGTTTCGCCTGCTTTGTATTTGATCAAAGGATTTTCAATTACTGCATTATATAAAATTTTTTGTAAAGCCGCGCGGTGAAGCGTCATATAAGGGGCTTTCCAATATTTTTCTGTTAGATTGATAAGATAAGCCCGTAGATGTATTTTTAAAGATAATCCATCTTTTAACTCAAGAAAATGTGGGATTGTCGCGACTTCAGTGAGTTTGTTAAGAAGTTTCCAGCGAGCAAGAATAGATGTTGCATTTGGTGTCAGTTGAATACCAGCGCCTATCGCTTCAAGTTGTTTACACTTTTCGATAATGGTGCTTGCAATTCCTTTATGAGCGAGTGCTAAAGCGGTGCTTAAACCAGCAATTCCTCCTCCAACGATGATGGGTGATTGATCCACAAATGATTTCATATTAAAGCAGAATTAAAAGAGTGGTTATTAAGAAAGCCAAAAAACGCAATTATAATAGCTTTTCTGGATGATATAAACATCCTGTGGGGTTTGTTTGATCGTATGGTAGCGAGGGAACATAGCGATAAAGGGTTGAGCAGTAAGGGCAAATTTTCTCATTTGCTGTTCCCATGTCGATAAAGATATGAGGATGATCGAATGGTTGTGTAGCGCCTACACACATAAATTCTTTCACACCAATTTCGATTGTTTTATATCCAAGGTCATTTTGGAAGTGGGGAATGTTGTGATCAGGCATGGCATACAAACTCCAGAATAAATTGTCTTATCAGCTATAATTGAGCCCTTCTATTTTATGGATGTGAGTTTGTAATAAAGTTTATAATAATGCAAGCTGCTTTTTAAGACAAATTTCTCCTCTTAATTTAGAGTAATTGTCATGTTGTTAGCGCTTTGCGCATAGAAATAGTTCCAAGTATTTTTAAATATTAAATGGAAACATGATGATGAAAGTTAGGCATTGATATATTATTATGATAATAACATATTATAAAATGTTTATGTGAGATATTTCGTCAAGGATTTAGAAAATATAAACGAAAATTATTTAGGATATATGGAACAGAGGGTGATAGATAAAATTTCTATATCGAATATAACAATGAAAAATCCGGTACGGTTTATTAATCGAGAGTTTTCATGGCTACAATTTAATAATCGTGTTTTGATGGAAGCGGCTAATTCGAAACATCCTTTATTAGAACGTCTACAATTTCTTTCTATTTCAGCTGCAAATCTTGATGAGTTTTTTATGGTTCGTGTTGCAGGACTAACAGCTCAAATTCGTGCTCGCGTTACAGCGTGCAGTGCAGATGGGCACACTCCACAGGAACAACTTGATATTGTATTAGCTGAGATTTCAAAGCTGCAGGCTCACCAACTACGAGAATTGAATGTTTTACGTGATGAATTAAAAAAGAATGATATTGAAATTATTTGTTCTGATGATCTTTCAGAAAGTGAAAAATTATGGCTTGAAAAATATTTTCTTGAGACAATTTTCCCTGTTTTAAAACCTTTGTATGTTGATTCTACTCATTCTTTTCCATTTATTCCTAATTTAGGGCTTTCTATTGCACTTCAATTGTCTGGAGAAACTGATCAGAACTCACGCACAGTGCTGTTGTCTATCTCAATGCTTTTGAGGCGTTTTATTCTTCTTCCTCAAGAGGGCAATCATTTTCGTTTTATTGCAGCTGAAGATGTTATTTGCTTATTTATAAAGCATGTATTTCCTAACTATGAGGTTAAAGGAATTGGTACATTTAGAATAATCCGAGATAGTGATATTGAAGTCGAAGAAGAAGCTGAGGACCTTGTTCATTTTTTTGAAACTGCTCTCAAAAGGCGGCGCCGTGGGCAGGTTATTCGAGTTGAATTTGACGCAAAAATGCCAGAGAGGTTACGCCAATTTATAGCAAATAGTCTTGCTGTTCCTGATAACTGTATTAATGTTCTTGATGGATTTTTAGCGCTTAATATGGTATCAGAGATTGTTTCTATTCCCCGTGATGATCTCAAGTTTATTCCTTATATTCCCCGTGTTCCAGAATGTATTCGTGAACATAATGGGGATTGTTTTGCGGCTATTCGTGAAAATGATATTGTGCTTCACCACCCCTATGAGACATTTGATGTTGTTGTCCAATTTTTACGTCAAGCTGCTTGCGATCCTGATGTTGTGGAGATCAAACAAACACTTTATCGTACATCAAATGATAGTCCAATTGTTGGCGCTTTGATTGAAGCAGCTGAACAGGGAAAGTCTGTGACTGCTTTGGTAGAACTTAAAGCGCGTTTTGATGAGGAAGCAAATATTCGTTGGGCACGGGATCTTGAATATGCTGGGGTTCAAGTTATTTTTGGTTTTATTGCATTAAAAACTCATGCTAAAATGTCATTGGTTGTGAGACGTGAGGGAAAACGTCTTTGCTCTTATGTTCATCTTGGAACAGGAAATTATCATCCCATTAACGCTAAAACTTATACGGATCTTTCTTTTTTTTCCACGGATGATGATATTGCTCATGATGTTGCGTTATTGTTCAATTATATTGCGCAATATGAGCGTCCAAATGACACAATGAAGATTGCTTTTTCACCCTTAACATTGCGTGGGCGTGTTCTTCAGCATATTGAAGGAGAAATTGTTCATGCACAACAGGGAAGGTTTGCTGCTATTTGGATGAAAGTTAATGCATTGGTTGATCCTGAAATTATTGATGCTTTATATCGTGCCAGTCAAGCAGGGGTGCAAATTGATTTGGTTGTGCGGGGAATATGTTGTTTACGTCCTCGTATTCTAGGAATTTCAGATAATATTCGTGTAAAATCAATTGTCGGGCGTTTTCTTGAACATAGTCGCATTTTTTGTTTTGGGAATGGTCAAGATTTGCCTAATGAAAATGCACTTGTTTACTTAGGCTCTGCTGATATGATGCCTCGTAATTTAGACTATCGTATTGAAATATTGGTTCCAGTTTTTAATAAAAAAGTGCGTCAAAAAATTCTTTTACAGATTATGTTGGCTAATATCATTGATAATCAACAAAGCTTTGATATACTCAAGGATGGAACATCAAAACGTATCACACCGCAGATAGGTGAAAGTCTGTTTAATGCGCAGGAGTATTTTATGACCAATACAAGTTTTGCGGGGAGAAAAGAGTCTTTTGAATCTTCTGTTTCGCACTTGGTTGCATTGCATCTGCAACAAGCCGAAATACGTAAAGATTAAAATCCAATGACATATAGAGATGCTCAAGGTCGGTTAAAAGGGTGTAAGCCTGTTGCTGTTATTGACATTGGCTCAAATTCTGTTCGGTTGGTTATTTATGAGGGGCTTGTTCGCTCACCAACGGTTTTGTTTAATGAAAAGATTCTTTGTGGTCTCGGTCATGGTGTGGCAAAAACGGGATTTTTAGAAGAAAAATCGATGAAAATGGCGTTGCAAACACTGAAACGGTTTCGTACGCTTTGTCGACAGATTGGGGCAGATGAGGTCCATACTTTAGCAACAGCAGCAGCCCGAGATGCAAAGAATGGTGTAGCATTTATTCAGCATGCTGAAGATATTTTGCAAAATAAAATATATCTTCTTTCAGGAAGTGAAGAAGCTATGTATTCAGCATACGGAGTTATTTCTACTTTTTATCAACCAAAAGGTATTTCTGGGGATCTTGGCGGTGGAAGTCTTGAGCTGATTGATATTGATCATTCTGATGTTGGTGAAGGGATAACTCTTCCATTGGGTGGTTTAAGGCTACAGTATATGTCAAATAATGATAGTTCTGTAGCTACAAAAATTGTACATGAGCAATTTTATAAATCGCCTGTTGTTCGTACTCGTAAAGGTATAGCACGTTATTTTTATGCAGTAGGGGGAACATGGCGTAATTTGGCAAAACTCCATATGGCAATGAAACACTATCGGCTTCCTGTTATGCATGGCTATGAAGTTGATGCCGTTGAAATGGAGAACTTTTTACGTCTTGTAGCAAGCGGTAATATTGATAATATGAGAGGGATTGCAGCGGTTTCTCAGAATCGTCGGAAACTTTTATCTTATGGGGCAATAGTTCTTATTGAACTCATTCAGTGTATGGAGTTTGAAAAGATAATTTTTTCTGGTGCTGGCGTTCGTGAAGGTTTTCTTTATTCACGATTACCGCAGGCGATTCGACTTTCAGATCCTCTCATTGCAGCGTGCACAGAAATGGCTATTTTACGGGCACGTTCACCAAAACAAGCAGAAGAACTCATTGATTTTACGACGAATGCTTTTGAAGTTTTTGGAATTTCAGAAACTGAAAATGAATGCCGTTATCGTCAAGCAGCTTGTCTTCTTGCAGATATTGGTTGGCGTATACATCCGGATTATCGGGGCAATGAAGCAGCCAATCAGATAGCATTAGGGTCTTATCCAGGAATTTCTCATGAGGGGCGCCTTTATGCAGCGCTTGCTGTTTTTTTTCGCAATACGAGTTTACTGGTTGATAAAGAATCTCTTCCCATTTTTCAATTAGCAACGCAAAATATAATTGAGAAAGCACGTATTCTTGGTGAAACGATGCGTATTGCCCATCTTTTTAGCGCTTCTGTTGCAGGAGTTTTACCTCATTTATTGTGGCATAAAAAAGCAGATGATATTATCTTGCAAATCCCAAAGAGTTATGCTGGATTATTGGGAGAACATCCTCTTGGACGATTAAAGAAGTTATCAAAGATAATAAAACAACCTCTTGCTTTTGAAATTTCTTGATCTTTCCATCTAATTTATTCGCATTTTATATCTTATAATGGGCCATTAACAAGGGATAAGCTAGGCAGCCTATCATCATGAGTAGGGCAACGGGCTGTTCCATAACGCCCATGCCAACCCCCGGCACAGCACGTGTGATACCCTGCGCATTCTTAAAAGAACACATCATTTTAAATCCTATAACGTTGCGTCACAGCACTGATTCTGCTACCTCTAGGGTGATGAGTTTGAGAAAGCCTTGTTCGTTCTTACGTGACAAGGTTTTCTTTTTATGCCACATCACTATGACGTTGCTGTTTTGCTTGCTCGATGACATTAAGAAGATCTGATTGTAACCAACGCGATAAAAAACCAAATTTTAAAGGTTTTGGGAGAGAGCCATTGGTGACATGACGCCGGAATGTTGAGACACTCATATGAAGCAATTTTGTCCTTTCACGGTCTGTCAAAAGAATATCATTTTCTGTCATAATAATTTCCTTTCAATAGTAAAAATTGGAAACAAATCATGATGATTTATTAACCATATTTTGGTTCATTTTTGAAGGTATTTTATTTATAGAAAACAATATTTTATCATACAATTTCTGATGTGATACGTGATGAATCTTATTGAGAAAGAATGAGAGAGAAGAGAGCTAAAGTTATCCACAGATAATGGGGTTATGCACCCCATATCTTAAGATTGACTCGTGACATAAGCCGCCCATTTATCCATATAGATGCGACGCTGTTCTAGATAGTCAGTACGACGATAGGAGCGCTCTACTTTACCACCTACCGTATGACTTAGAATGGTTTCAGCGACCTCATAGGGGGCATCGGTTGTTTCAGCAAGCCAATTGCGTAAACTAGAGCGAAAACCATGGGGGCAGGCATCAATCTTATTCTCTCTCATATACTTTGCCATACAACTATCAGCAAGGGGACCGCGACCGGTAGCAGAAAAAAAGAAATCATTGCGAGAGAACAAGCGCGCTTGTTTTAAGATTTCTAATGCCTCTGATGATAAGGGCACACGAAATTCTGTTGTAGCATCACGCAAACCTTTCATATTTTCAGCAGGGATTGTCCAGATATCATCTTCAATCTGATCTTTACGAATATGACGCAAAGGATTTGTACGAGTACCTGTCAGAATAAGCAAACGCAAAGCCAATTGTGTTAGGGTTGATGCTTCGCAAAGTGTTTTATAAAAAGCCGGCACATCTTTCCAATCCATGGCTGGTAAGCTTTGTTTTTTATGACGTTGTTTGCCTAAGAGCGCGCGTGCTTTTTCTACTGCTTGTAAATCAACATCTAACCCTAATGCAGCCGCATGTTTGAGACAAAGATTGAGACGAATGAGAGCTCTACGCGCTGTAACAGCTTTTGTATGCCAGATAGGGGCAAGGGTATCGCGTATCTCTGTTTGGGTAATCTTTGAAACGGGCAGACAGCCTAATTTGGAGAGAATATGGAGGCGTAAATGTAAAAACCAATTACAAACCTCACCATCATTTTTTAATTCAGCTTTACGGTTTTCAAAAGCATCTAGAGCAATGCCATTTAAATAATGGAGATTGCTTATTGCTTTACACTTTTGTTTCTCACGTTCTTTAATGGGATCACGCTCCTCACGTTAAATAGAGCGCCATCCAGTTGCCAATTCACGGGCTTGTTTTAAAGAAACATCTCGCAATGCACCCAAGCCCATTTCGTGGCGCCGACCATGAATGGTATAACGATAAATCCATTGAGCACCACCATCTTTACGTTTGTGAAGAAGCAAGCCGGCATCATTGTTATATTTGCTAGCTTCCAATGTTGCGACAGCCCTTGGCACGTAAGACGATTCATAAGAACCATTTTTACTCCTTTCTTCTATAGTTTTTACCCACACGCTAGCCCCGCTTGTGGTGTGCAAGAGAATGGTTTTGATTGATTCAAGATAAACAGATTTGAAATGAGATAATCTTGTGTTATTGGGGACTCTCATTCAATATGCAAAAAATAACTATCTTTATAAATCAGCATGTTAACTTTGTTAAGTGTTTTAGTTGTTATGCTGGCTCGTTTTTGATTGTTAGATTGCAATCTCGGTAGTTTTTAATACGATACGGTGATGTGAGGCATTATATCTTTGTTTGTCCTTATTGCTAGGCTGCTATTTTTGTAATGAATGCACTTTTATTATAAGAACTTTTCTTTTTAAAACTTTTAAATGAGGAGCTGTCTGTTTTTTAGACTTTTTTAATAAGAGTTTACTATTTAAGTTTTTAACTTTGTCGGAAGTAGGCTTTATTTATCCTATTTGCGTTGGCCTATAAGGCATACCAATTTATGTAGATAATAAGCAGCGTAATGGATTTTTAAAAATGAAAATGTAAATTAAAGCTGTTTTGTGCTTATTTTTCCATCGTTAAAGTAAAACCCTATCTGGCCTTTTAGCAGTTGTTCGGCTTTTTTACCAAATATTTCATAGCGCCAGCCATTCATAGCGGGAATATTTTTCTTTATTCCTCCATTGGCAATTTTTTCTAAATCATTAGATGTTGCAATAATTTTAGGGGCAATGCTGTTTTCATTTGCAACAATTTTTAATAATACTTTGAGTAGATCGATAATAGCGGCCGTTGTATCATTGAGTGGATTATGTTTAGGAATGGGGGGTAAAGTAGAAAGATCCACCTCTAAGCCTTCATGGACAGCTTTAATTAATGATTGAGCAATTGAGAGTTTATCCCAATTCTTATTAAGGCTGCGCAATCGTTTTAATGCAGATTCATCTTTTGGTTGTTGGATTGCTATTTCTATAAGACATTCATCTTTTATGATATGACGACGTGGCATATTATATCTTCGTGCTTCACGTTCACGCCAAGCTGCTACCTTTTGTAATACAGCAAGTTCACGTGGCTTTTTAATTTGTCCTTTCACTTTTTTCCATGCTTCATCTTCTGGCATATCATAGGTTTTAGGATTTAAAAGGATTGTTATTTCATCGTTCATCCAGTGAGTACGTTGATTTTTTTCTAATCTTTTTTTCAATAACAGGTAAACATCTCTTAAGTAGGTTACATCGGCAAGTGCATAGAGCAGTTGTTTTTCAGACAGAGGTCGGCAACTCCAGTCTGTAAAGCGGGAGGATTTATCAAGATGATGCCCCGTGCAGCGTTGTACAATTTGATCATAGGAGATAGAATCACCAAATCCACAAATTGCCCCTGCTATTTGCGTATCAAAGAGAGGGGAAGGAATAACACCTCCAAGATGATAAATTGTTTCAATATCTTGGCGTGCAGCATGAAATACTTTTACAACTTTTTTGTCGATCATAAGGTCAAAAAAAGGTTGTAAATCAATATCTGGTGCTATGGGATCAATCAAAACTGTGATATCTGGTGATGCGAGCTGAATTAAACACAGTTGGGGCCAAAAAGTTGTTTCGCGGATAAACTCAGTATCGACTGTTACAAAATCAGAGGTACGTAGAGCGTTAAGTGCAATTTCAAGATCTGTTGTTTGTGTAATAAGATTCATCATTTTATTATAATTCGATAAATTAAATTTGTCCTTTATTGACTTTATTTTTATTGACTTTATTTTGAGTTTTTATTTTCATACCTTGACAAATGGTTATTAAAAAGCGTTTGTAGCGCATATGAATATTATAATCAAAGGCAAAAAACATGCACCGTTATCGCAGTCATCATTGTGCGGCTCTTCGTAGATGTGATGTAGGAGCACAAGTCCGTCTTTCGGGATGGGTTCATCGTGTTCGTGATCATGGAGGAATTCTTTTTGTGGATTTACGTGATCATTTTGGAATTACACAAATTGTTGCTGATCCTGCTTCGCCGGCTTTTAAAGTTATTGAGAAAGTGCGTTCTGAATGGGTTATTCGTGTGGATGGAGAGGTATGTGCACGTTCTGATGAGGTTATTAATGCAGCGCTTCCAACAGGTGAGATTGAAATTTTTGCACAAGAGGTAGAAATTCTTTCAAAATCTGATGAACTTCCTTTACCAGTTTTTGGAGAGCCTGATTATCCAGAAGATATTCGATTAAAATATCGTTTTCTTGATTTGCGTCGGGAGACTATGCACAGAAATATCATGCGTCGAACTGAAATTATTGCGGCTATGAGACGGGCTATGCAAAATAATGGTTTTACGGAATTTACGACGCCGCTTTTGACAGCTTCATCGCCGGAAGGTGCACGTGATTTTTTGGTTCCAAGTCGTGTTCATCAGGGAAAATTTTATGCGCTACCGCAAGCACCACAGCAATATAAACAGTTGTTGATGATGTCAGGTTTTGATCGTTATTTTCAAATTGCTCCATGTCTTAGAGATGAAGATCCAAGGGCCGACCGTCTTCCTGGTGAATTTTATCAATTAGATGTTGAAATGAGTTTTGTTGAGCAAGAAGATGTTTTAGCAACTATGGAACCTATTATGCGTTCTATTTTTGAAGAATTTGCAGATGGGAAAACTGTGACACAAAGCTTTCCTCGCATTTCTTATGATGAAGCAATGCAAAAATATGGTTCTGATAAGCCTGATCTACGTAATCCGATCATTATGGAAGATGTTTCTCAGCATTTTTATAGTTCTGGTTTCAAAGTCTTTGCTCAAATTTTAGCGAATGATGAGAATGCACAAGTGTGGGCTATTCCGGCTAAAACGGGCGGAAGTCGTGCTTTTTGTGATCGTATGAATGTATGGGCACAAGGCGAGGGGCAACCAGGGATCGGTTATATTTTCTGGCGTGAAGAAAAGGGAAAATTTGAAGGAGCAGGGCCTATCGCCAAAAATATTGGTGAACAGCGAGTTGAAGCGCTCCGTATACAGCTTGGACTTGAAAGCGGTGATGCCTGTTTTTTTGTGGCTGGAGATCCAAAAAAATTCGCGTCTTTTGCTGGAGCAGCCCGGACACGGGTAGGGGAAGAATTAGATCTTCTCGATAGAGAGAGTTTCTCTTTGGCGTGGATTGTTGATTTTCCATTTTTTGAATGGAATGAAGATGAGAAAAAGATTGATTTTGCACATAATCCTTTTTCCATGCCTCAAGGGGGAGAGAATGCTCTTGCTTGTCAAGATCCTCTTACTCTTAAAGCTTTTCAATATGATCTTGTTTGTAATGGTTATGAAATTGCATCAGGTGGAATTCGTAATCACTTACCAGAAATGATGCTTAAAGTTTTTGAACTTGTAGGACTTTCTAAGGAAGTTGTGAAAGATCGTTTCGGTGGTCTTTATCGTGCATTTCATTATGGGGCTCCGCCACATGGTGGTATGGCTGCGGGAATTGACCGCATCATTATGCTGTTGCAAGGTGTTAAAAATTTACGTGAAGTTGCTTTATTTCCTATGAATCAACAGGCGCTTGATCTTTTGATGAGTGCTCCGTCTGATGTTTCTCCTACACAATTACGTGATTTAGGAATCCGCGTGGCTCCTACTCACAAAAATAGCTCATAAAGTTGATTATGGATTGTTTTCATCTTTCGTAGAGTGAAGTTTTGATGCCTCTCAAGAGCGTCGGTGTGTGTGCTGTTTGTGAAATTTATATAGGCAAAAACGCTATTGTGCTGATTCTTTACGAGGCATTTTTATTCCTTATTTTTATAGGGGCTCTTTCCTCCGTAATAGGTGAGAAAATGATTGTGATTGATTTATCGTGAATAAATTAGAAATAAGAGAATTCTATAATTTTCGGGAGTCTCATTTTAGTTGAAAAAAATGAATTATCTTTATACGTCAATATATTATTTATTTTTAAGTTTTTACAACGTTGTAACAGAGAATTGTGTCTCTTCGCTTTTATGAGAATAATGCGGTTTTCCATTCTATGGACTTACTCTGAAAAGTTTAAATTTTATAAGCTTTGAATATTTTTTAGTTTTTCATAGAAAAACTGAATGGGATTTTTATACCATTTATCTTTATAATAAAAGATGATGTTTGAAAGGTGCTTTTGTCATTCCAAAAAGGATGAAATAACTCTTTGTGAGCAGTTAAATTATCGTCGGATTTGACAAAGTTTTCAATAAATTACTTAGGACAAGGGGGGAAGGACATGTATAAATTTTTCAAATTGATATAATTTTCTGTTCATGTTCTAATTGCAACGTTTGTTTTTATGTAATTGACTTTTAATAAAAAAGTCGACTCATAGAAGATTTCATTAAATAAATCCTATAAAATAATTTCTTATTATTGTGGGAATTGTTGTTTTAATACTATGTCTGATAAAATGAATTTACCTTTTGATAAAGAACATATTGAACCAATAGAATTACGTTCTGCTTTACAAGAACGTTATTTGGCTTATGCACTTTCTACGATTACACACCGTGCATTGCCTGATGTACGTGATGGATTGAAGCCTGTCCATCGGCGGATTGTTCATGCGATGCGTCTTCTCAAACTAAATCCTGGACAGTCTTATGCGAAATGTGCGCGGATTGTCGGTGATGTCATGGGAAAATTTCATCCGCATGGGGATGCGTCTATTTATGATGCTTTGGTGCGCTTGGCTCAAGGTTTTGCTGTTCGTTATCCGTTAGTTGATGGGCAAGGCAATTTTGGTAATATTGATGGTGATAATGCTGCTGCCATGCGTTATACGGAAGCACGCATGACTGAAGTGGCTGCATTGTTACTTGAAGGAATTAATGAGAATGCTATTGATTTTCGTTTAACCTATAATGAGGAAGATGAAGAGCCTGTTGTTTTACCAGGAGCTTTTCCTAATCTTTTAGCAAATGGTTCTTCTGGTATTGCTGTTGGTATGGCAACATCTATTCCACCCCATAATGTTGCTGAGCTTTGTGATGCAGCACTCCATTTGATTGCGCATCCCGATGTAAATGATGAGGCATTAAATCAATTCGTTCTTGGTCCTGATTTTCCGACAGGGGGAATTTTAGTTGAGCCTAAAAAAAGTATTGAGGAATCCTATCGTGTCGGGCGTGGGTTCTTTCGCTTGCGTTCACGTTGGCATCAGGAATTGGGTAGCCGTGGTTCTTATGTAATTGTTGTGACTGAAATTCCCTATCAGATTCAAAAGTCACGTCTTATTGAAAAAACAGCAGAGTTATTGCTTGCACGGCGATTGCCAATGCTTGAGGATATCCAAGATGAATCAGCAGAAGATATCAGAATCGTGCTGGTTCCTAAAAATCGTACGGTTGATCCGGAGCTCCTTATGGAGTCTCTTTTTAAATTGACTGATTTTGAAGTAAGATTTCCCCTTAATCTGAATGTTTTGTCTTTGGGAAAAATACCCAATGTTCTCTCTTTGCGCGAGAGTTTACAGCAATGGCTCGAACATCGTCAAGAAGTCCTTATTCGTCGCTCTCATTATCGGCTTGATCAAATTGATTGTCGATTAGAAATTCTTCATGGATATCTTATTGCCTATTTAAATCTCGATGAGGTTATTCAGATTATTCGTGAAGAGGATGAACCTAAAAAGCAGCTGATTAGTCGTTTTGAATTAACAGAAAATCAAGCTGAAGCTATTCTTAATATGCGCTTGCGTTCTTTGCGTAAGCTTGAGGAAGTTGAAATTCGTAAAGAGTTTGAAAGTTTGAAAGCTGAAAAAGAAAAGCTACATAACTTGTTAGCTTCTCCTATAAAACAATGGAAAATGATTTCAGAAGAAATCAAAAAAGTTCGAAACACTTTTGGTCCTGAAACACTCTTAGGGAAAAGACGTACGACATTTGAAGAGGCACCAAGACATGATCTTGATGATATTCAACAAGCAATGATCGAAAAAGAACCGGTTACTATTGTTATTTCTGAAAAGGGGTGGATGCGTGCTTTAAAAGGACATTTGAACGATTATAAAACACTTTCTTTTAAAGAAGGAGACAGTTTAAAGTTAGCATTTCCAGCATTTACGACCGACAAGATTGTGCTGATAAGTACAGGGGGAAAGTTTTTTTCTATTGGTGCAAATAGTTTGCCTGGGGGACGGGGACATGGTGAACCTATTCGTCTTTTAGTTGATATGGATGATGAGCATGATGTTCTTACAGCTTTTGTGCATCACTCAGAGGAAAAATTACTCTTGGTTTCATCTCAAGGTAATGGCTTTATTGTTTCTTCTGCAGAAGTGGTCGCCAATACACGAAAAGGAAAGCAAGTGATGAATGTGAAAGCTCCTGATAAGGTAAAGCTTTGTGTTCCAGTACATGGTGATCATATTGCCGTGATTGGTGAAAATCGTAAGATGCTTATTTTTTCTATTGAACAAATACCAGAAATGAATCGCGGTAAAGGTGTTCGTTTACAGCGTTATAAAGAAGGTGGTGTCGTTGATGCCAAGACTTTTAATTTATTAGAAGGCTTAAGTTGGCAAGATACAGCTGAACGAATCTTTAATCGTCAGGCGGATGATCTCATTGAATGGATGGGAACGCGTGCGGGCGTTGGGCGTTTGGTTCCAAAAGGATTTCCAAAATCAGGAAAATTTATTAATTAAATGTATTTTATAAGTGGGGAAAATTTCCTATGTTTTTGTGATTGTGTAAGATATTAATTTATTAAGGATAATTTATTATTTTTATATTGAAAGAAAGGCCTAAAGCGTGAGTTTTTCTTTTATTCCGATGCTGTTCAGGTTAAATAAATCAAAACTGTTTGTTTGCTTGTCATGAGATGAGAGAGACCAGCCCGTCTGCATAAAAACTATTGAAGAAAAGAATAAAATATTTTTTAATAGACCGTTTGACATACAAGAGTTGTTGCAACAATAGCGATGTTTTTTACATTATACCATTTATGGGTACTGTCGTGAAATGATTTAATCCTTTGAGAACTATACCTTTAAACAAATGTGAATGTTTAACACAAGGGTGTTTTATTTTGAGATGTTTTTGTTTTTTCTGATAGGCATCCCCTTATTGTTCAAGAAAGATGTTATTGGTCTTTTATAGTGATATTTATTCGTTAGGATTACTATGATATTGCCTAAAAAGATGACCACGTTCAGCCCATAAGACAAGAAGGATGGCAACAAGACTTAGAAAGAAAAATCCTGCTGAGTTTGGGATGGTTGTTTCATCAAATTGTTGGGCAATAAAAAAGCTAAGCCCTGCACCAATAGATGTTTGAAGAAAGCCGGATACAGAAGAAGCTGTTCCAGCAATTTCCCCCACAGATTCGAGAGCGAGTGTGTTGAAATTAGCCATAATGCCACCACAGGTAAACATTAATATACAATATAATGTTATATAAAAAGGAAAAGGGATAACACCACCTGCTAAGATGGAGGCAATAAACCAAATGCATGAAGTGATACAAAAGAGCAAAAGCATAGTATGGGCAATACGTCGCATTCCAAGACGTCCGACAAGTTGAGAATTTATAAATGATGAGAAAGCCTGAAATGCAGCACCTATAGCAAATGCTATAGGAAACCAAAAGCCTAAGTTATAAATTCCTTCATAGGTTTGTTGTGATGTATTAACAGCAATAAAAATGCATCCTAAAATGATAGAAGTTGCTAGTGTGTAGCAAAGAGTTGTACGATTTGTCACAACAATCCATAAGTTGTGTTTAACTGAAGAAAAGGAAAGAGGGCGTTGTTTATGAAGTGTTTCAGGCAAGCGGAATTGAATCCAAATCATCAGCCCGAAACCAATCATTGCCATGAAAATAAAAATATATTGCCAATGTCCGAGAAGTAAGATGATCTGTCCTGTTGCGGGACCAATCATTGGTGCAACAAGAAAAACCATCATAACAATCGACATAACTTCTGCCATTTTTCGACCACTGTAAAGATCACGTACGACGGAAACTGTAAGAACCCGCATAGCAGCTCCCCCAATACCTTGTAAGATACGCAACATAAGTAAGAGAGAAAAATCAGTTACAAAGGCACAGCCAATTGCCGTAAATGAATAAAAAGCAAGCCCAAGAAGAATAAGTTTACGTCGTCCATATCTATCGCTTATCGGACCGAAAAATATTTGAGCAATACCATAGCTAATAAGATAACTCGAAATGATATAATGTTGATCATTTTCATTGAGAACATTTAAGCTGTCTAAAATATTGGGCATAGCTGGCAGCATAATATCAACAGCTATAGCGTTAATAGCCATGAGCGAAGCAATAAGAATAACAAATTCTTTATAGCCAATTTTGTTCCTAATCGCATCACTATGCGTTTGTTCATCGACTGAATATGACATATGGCATCCTTGAAATAGAAATTTCGTCTCTTTTTAAGAGTCTGAATAAAATGAAAGATACCTCTATGATTGATTACAGGGAATATTTTTTTCTTTCAAAAGTTCCTGTAACTCATTGTTTTGAAACATCTCTTTAACAATATCACAGCCTCCGATAAATTCACCTTTTATGTAAAGCTGTGGAATTGTTGGCCAATTTGAGTAATCTTTAATCCCTTGACGCAATTCGTTAGAAGTTAAGATATTAATACCTTTATAATTCAATCCTAAATAGTCAAGGATTTGAACAACTTGTCCTGAAAACCCGCATTGCGGAGCGTCAGGTGTTCCTTTCATGAATAAAATGACGTCGTTTGTTTTAATCTCGTTGTCAATAAAATCACGAACAGTGGTCATTTTTATCCCTCGATATTTCAAGTTTTTATAAGTGTGCAATTTATATTCATACTGTTTTTAATCGTATTAAATGAGTGAATGCAAGAAGAAATTTTAGATTATTTTGGGATGGTTGTTTGCAACATTAAGGCGTGAAGGTCATTTCCCATATTGCCTTTAAGGGCATCATAGACCATTTTATGTTGTTGAACACGGGTTTTACCACGAAAACTTTCAGAAATAACTTCTGCAGCATAATGTTCTCCATCTCCAGCAAGATCACGAATTGTTACAATAGCATCAGGAATGCCTTCACGAATAAGCGTTTCAATTGCATGGGCACTCATTGCCATCATTATTCTCCTATGTTATTCATTTTTTTATAAAGGCTGTTTAAGCGAAAAAAACAAATTTTACTCTTCACCCATAAATTGTGGAAACCAGTTTTCATAGGCTTTTGTGAGTTTTTCTATTGAAAGTGTTAATATCCCATCTACATTGAGAGAGGTTCCCTCAACTTGGCCTAGCTCTGTTAAAGAAACTGTATTGATTTGTGCACGCTCTTTAAGACTATTGAGAAAGTGGGGTTTGACGGCTAAAAGATAACGTCCTTGGTCTTCTCCAAAAAGTTCAGCATGATGGGGGGATTTATTGCTTAATTTTATTTTGATTCCTTTACCTGCTTTAATCACCATTTCGGCAAGTGCTACCGCTAATCCCCCGTCAGAAATGTCATGAGCAGCATGAATAAAACCGCTATTAATGGCATCTCGAACAAATTGGCCATGCTTTTTTTCAAGTTGTAAATCTACAGGGGGGGGGGCACCTGCATCAATATTTAAAATGTTACGTGCATAGATTGATTGTCCTAAATGGGAACCACAATCTCCAACTAAAACAAGAATATCTCCATTTTGCATACCACTTATTGTTACCATTTTAGACCAATCGTTAAGAAGGCCTACACCAGCAATTGTAGGGGTTGGAAGAATGGCTTCCCCATTTGTTTCATTGTAAAGAGAAACATTGCCTGAAACGATAGGAAAATCAAGGATTCTACAAGCTTCTCCTATACCTTTAATAGCAAAAACCAGCTGTCCCATAATTTCAGGTTTTTCAGGGTTACCAAAATTGAGATTATCCGTAGAAGCCAGTGGTGTTGCACCTGTCGTACTAATATTTCGCCAACATTCTGCGACAGCTTGCTTTCCTCCTTCATAAGGGTCTGCTTCACAATAACGGGGTGTTACATCAGAAGAAAAAGCAAGAGCACGTTTGCTGTTGTTTCCTACACGGATAACGCCTGCATCACCTCCTGGACAAACAAGGCTATTTCCTTGGATAAGGGTATCATATTGTTCATAAACCCATCGCCGTGAACTTTGATCAGCAGAATTCAATAAGGACAGAAGCGCATCACCAAGGTTTTCAACTTTTTTGACGTCTTCTGCTTTCAAGGGTGTTTTTTTTGCTGGTTCACTCCAAGGACGATCATAAACAGGCGCTTCATCACCAAGCTCTTTGATGGGAAGATTGACAACTTCTTCCCCTTGATGAAATACACGAAAACGTAAATCATCGGTTGTTTTTCCAATGATAGAAAAATGTAGCCCCCACTTATGAAAAATTGCTTCTGCTTGCTTTTCTAGTTCTGGTTTAAGGACCATGAGCATACGCTCTTGACTTTCAGAAAGCATCATTTCATAGGCTGTCATGTTTTCTTCTCGAACAGGAACTGTATCGAGATTAAGCTGTATCCCTAAATTTCCTTTTGCACCCATTTCAACGGCAGAAGAGGTGAGTCCTGCTGCTCCCATATCTTGAATAGCAACTACGGCTCCAAGTTCCATGAGCTCTAAACATGCTTCAAGGAGACATTTTTCTGTAAAAGGATCACCTACTTGAACAGTTGGGCGCTTTTCACTGATTGAATCATCAAATTCAGCAGAAGCCATTGTTGCTCCACCCACACCATCGCGTCCTGTTTTTGCACCAAGATAAACAACAGGGAGTCCAATACCTTGCGCTTTAGAATAAAAAAGGGCGTCTGTTTTTGCAATACCGGCGACAAAAGCGTTAACAAGGATATTGCCATTATAACGCTCATCAAAATTTACTTCTCCACCAACAGTTGGAACGCCAAAAGCATTGCTGTAACCACCAATTCCAGAAACAACACCAGAAACAAGATGGCGTGTTCGTGGGTGATCAGGAGCACCAAATCGCAATGCATTCATAGCAGCAACAGGACGGGCTCCCATTGTAAAGACATCACGTAAAATACCACCAACACCTGTCGCTGCACCTTGATAAGGTTCAATATAAGAAGGGTGGTTATGGCTTTCCATTTTGAAAACAACACATTGTCCTTCGCCAATATCGACAACACCAGCATTTTCACCAGGTCCTTGGATAACACATTTTCCTTCTGTCGGAAGAGTTTTTAGCCATTTTTTAGATGATTTATAGGAACAATGTTCATTCCACATTGCAGAAAAAATTCCTAGTTCAGTAAATGTTGGTTCTCTACCGATTAACGTCAGGATACGTTGATATTCATCCTCTTTTAGCCCGTGTTGTGCAATGAGCTCTGGTGTAATAGTGATGTTATTGCAAGGCTTCATGAGTATTTATCCGTTAAATTAATCGAAATTTAGCATTTTTATTTTTTTAATCTAGCAGCTTATATTATAGGCAATAATGTTCTTTAGTAATAAAAATATTTATAGACAATAAGCTGAAGATTTTGTTCTTTTGTTTGGTGGGATTTAAGATTAAAAATGGTCTTAAATAGTTATGTGTTGAGAAAATAATATCCATTGTTGTTTGTGAAGAGCTTTGTTCATAGATTTACGATGCGAGGAATAGTATAGATTCTTATTTTTGACAATCATGGAGCGCGAGTATTTTTGCAGCATCATCCATTTACTAACTCTAAAGCACTTTGAAAAAGTAAACGACCGTCAATACCTCCATGGGCGGGCTCAATGAAGTTTTCAGGATGAGGCATCATACCAAGAATATTACCAGCTTTATTAATAATACCAGCAATATCTTTCATTGAGCCGTTTGGGTTCGTATTTTCTGCATAGCGAAAAACAATTTGTTCATTGTCTTCCATTTGCTTTAATGTTTCACTATCAACAAAATAATTTCCATCGTGATGGGCAACAGGACAACGAATAATTTGTCCTTTAGAATAATATCGAGAAAATTTCGTCTTGGTGTTAACGACTTCAAGTTTGATTTCACGACAAACAAATTTTAAAGAAGCGTTACGCATTAAAGTCCCAGGTAATAATCCTGCTTCCAACAAAATTTGAAATCCATTACAGATACCTATTATTATAGTACCTTCTTGTGCTTTTTCACGAATGGCTTTTAAGATGGGAGTTCGCGCTCCAATAGCACCACATCTTAAGTAGTCGCCGTAGGAAAAACCACCAGGAATAATAATAATATCTACATCTGGAATTGTTGTTTCTGTTTGCCAAATTTTTAGTGGCTCGACCCCCGTTATATGATGTAATGCTGCAACCATATCTCGATCACGATTTAATCCAGGAAGTTGAATGATGGCAGTTTTCATGAGCGTTCCACTTAAAGAAGTTCGATTGTATAATTTTCAATGACAGTATTTGCGAGTAACTCTTCACACATTTGTTCAAGTTTTTTCTTTGCAGTTTCAGAAGGTAGATCATCAAGAACAATATCAAAAACCTTTCCTTGACGAATGGATTGAATGCCTTCGAAAGCTAAACTTTTTAAAGCACCGACAATTGCTTCTCCTTGTGGATCAAGAACGCTTTCTCTTAAAGTAACTATAATGCGTGCTTTCATTTTTTTGCTTCCTGCTCGTTAAAAGAACCCCTCCTTTGGAGAGGGGTATTTACATAAGGTTGATGTTTTTACTTTACGAGAACGGGACCACTTGGTCGTGTTGGTTCGTTTTCATTCATAATACCAAGACGTTTGGCAACTTCTTGATAGGCATTAATAAGCCCACCCATATCACGACGAAAACGGTCTTTATCCATTTTTTCTTGTGTTTGCATATCCCATAGTCGTGCAGAATCAGGAGAAATTTCATCAGCAAGAACAATACGCATTGTTTCATCTTCCCACAGGCGACCAAATTCCATTTTAAAATCAATTAATTGGATGTTAACACCGGCAAAAAGTCCCGAAAGAAAATCATTAATACGAATTGAAAGTTGCATGATATCTTCTATCTCTTGTGGGACAGCCCACCCAAACGCTGTGATATGTTCTTCCGTTACCATAGGATCATCGAGAGAATCATTTTTATAGTAGAACTCAATGATGGATTGCGGAAGCGGGGTTCCTTCTTCTAATCCTAAACGCTTAGCAAGAGAGCCGGCAGCAACATTGCGAACAACAACTTCCAACGGAATGATTTCTACTGCTTTAATAAGCTGTTCACGCATGTTTATACGTTTGATAAAATGTGTTGGGATGCCCAAACGTCCAAGATGGCTAAAAATATGTTCCGAAATTCGGTTGTTTAAAACCCCTTTTCCGTCGATAATTTCATGTTTTTTTGCATTAAAGGCAGTTGCATCATCTTTAAAAAATTGAATATAAGTTCCTGGTTCAGGTCCTTCATATAAAATTTTAGCCTTGCCTTCATAAATACGGTGGCGACGATTCATCATGATTCTCTATTTATCTTGAGAGGTTTTTAATAACATTGATAAATGATACTATCCTAATTGATAGAATTTCTCAACGATATTGCTATGATACTTTTATAATTTTTGTCATTACACGTCTATCCAAGGTGAAGATACATAAATGATGAGAAAGAAGATTACCTCTTTTGGATCAAATTTTTGCAAGAAAGTGAGAGAGGACCATAAGCCCTTCAGGCCAAGGTCCGTGTCCGGATTCTGCGTTAATATGGCCAGAATACCCAGCATCAACAAAGAGTGATCCCCAATCATTGGCAATTTTTTCTGCTACTGAAAATTGACAAAATTCATCGTTGCGACTGGCTATGACAATAGAAGGAAAAGGCAACTTTTGACGGTGGTAGGGGCCAAATGTCATTAAATGTTTGGGACGTATTTTTTCATTGGCAACATCGGGAGGTGCAACAAAGAAAGCGCCACAAATTTTTTCTGCATTTTGTACAGTTGCGTGAATAGCGGTAGGAACACCTAATGAATGAGCAATAATCATAACAGGCCTTTGAGCTTTTGTAATGGCGGTTTTAATTTTGGTAACCCACTCTTCACAAACAGGCTTTGACCAATGAAGTTGTTCAATACGGCGGGCTGTCGACAATTTTTTTTCCCAGCGTGTTTGCCAATGATCTGGACCAGATCCTTTGTAGCCAGGAACAATAAGAATATCGAGTTGATTTGCTTTCATGAATTGTTTTCTTTGTTACAACAGATTTTTGTTGATCATAGGTCGAATAGATTTGAGTTTTCTATGTCGCTCTATTGTTCTTCAAAAACACGTTTAAAAATCGTATTGATATGTTTGGTGTGGTAAGAAAGATCGAATTTTTCGCGAAGTTCTTTTTCACTTAAAGCTTTGGTAACATCTTTGTCGTTGAGGAGTTCTTCTAAAAAATCTTTTCCTTGTTCCCAAACTTTCATCGCATTTCGTTGTACAATCCGATAAGAATCTTCACGACTGATTCCTGCTTGCGTGAGTGCTAAAAGCACCCGTTGTGAGTGAACAAGACCGCGGAATTTATTGAGATTTTTTTGCATATTTTCTGGATAGACAATGAGATTTTCAATGACAGATGTGAGGCGAGAAAGAGCAAAATCAAGTGTAATAGTCGCATCTGGAGCAATATAACGCTCAACAGATGAATGGGAAATATCACGTTCATGCCAAAGTGCAACATTTTCCATAGCTGGGAGAGCAAATGCACGTACCATGCGGGCTAATCCAGTTAAATTTTCTGTTAAAACTGGATTACGTTTATGAGGCATCGCCGATGAACCTTTTTGCCCAGGTGAGAAATGTTCCTCTGCTTCAAGAACTTCTGTTCGTTGTAAATGGCGTATTTCTATCGCTAGCCTTTCAATAGAGGAAGCAATAACACCAAGTGTTGCAAAAAACATAGCATGACGATCTCTTGGTATTACTTGGGTGGAAACCGGTTCAGTACGCATCTTCATGGCTTTTGCTACATGTTCCTCAACGCGTGGATCGATATTTGCAAAAGTTCCTACAGCTCCTGAAATTGCGCAAGTAGAAATTTCTTCGCGCGCTGCAAGAAGACGTTTGCGACAACGGGAAAATTCAGCGTATGCAAGAGCAAACTTGGTTCCAAATGTCGTTGGTTCTGCATGAATGCCATGACTCCGCCCAATGGTGATTGTCTCTTTATGTTCAAAAGCACGTTTTTTTAATGCTTCAAGAAGTTGATCTATATCTTCTAATAAAATATCACTCGCACGCATCAATTGAATGCTCAGCGTTGTATCGAGAACATCAGATGATGTCATGCCTTGGTGGATAAAACGTGCCTCTGGTCCAATGAATTCAGCTAGGTGGGTTAGAAATGCGATAACATCATGTTTGGTAATTGCTTCAATTTCATTAATGCGATTGACATCAAATTTAGCTGCTGCCCCTTTTTCCCAAATGACTTTGGCGGCTTCTTGCGGAATAATCCCTAAGTGAGCAAGGGCATCACAGGCATGGGCTTCAATTTCAAACCAAATACGATATTTTGTTTCGGGAGACCAAATTGTTACCATTTCAGGGCGAGAATAACGTGCGATCATTATTTTTTTCCTTGTTTTGAGAGGATTGCGGCTTGGCGCAATGCACTCATGCGTGTTTTGTAAAGCTCTTTATTTCCGTTTTTATAAATTGCAGAACCTGCAACAAATACATTTGCACCAGCTTTTGCAGCTATCCCAATTGTATCAACGGTGATACCACCATCAACTTCAAGATCAATAGGGCGGTTTGCAATCATGCTTTTAACGCGCTTAATTTTATCTTTTATTTCTGGAATAAAACTTTGTCCACCAAAACCGGGATTGACCGTCATGATGAGGATGAGGTCTAATTGATCAAGCAAATATTCAAGTACATGTTCAGGGGTGCTTGGATTGAGTGCAATTCCTGCTTTTTTCCCCATTTTTTTAATTGTTTGTAATGAACGATGAAGATGTGGGCTTGCTTCAGCATGAATGGTTATAATATCTGCCCCAGCTTTTGCAAAAGCTTCCAAATAAGGGTCTACTGGTGCGATCATTAGGTGGACATCAAATATTGCTTTGGTCAATGGGCGCAAAGCCTTGACGATTTCAGGACCAAAGGTGATGTTAGGAACAAAGTGCCCATCCATGATATCAAGATGAAGCCAATCAGCACCAGCATCAACAACATCTAACATTTCTTGTCCAAGTTTAGAAAAATCAGATGCCAAGAGTGAAGGTGAAATGAGATGAGAATGGGGCATTAAAATCTCCTGATTGGCTGTTTTTATCATGTCGCTGTGTGTACACAAATATCTTTTGTGTTATGACGGAAAAAAATATGTATTATAGGTCTTTTTATAGAAAGATCACTTGAAATTTTAAAGCTTTATAAGTGAAAGATATGTCCAATCATAAAACATATTTGATGCCTGAACTTCAAGATAATATTACGGTTTCTTCGCAAGAATATCGAGATGCTATGAGCCATTTTGCTGGCGCTGTGCATATTGTGACAACAAATGGCATTAAGGGAAAGCGCGGGGTGACTGTTTCGGCTTGTTGTTCTTTATCTGATAATCCTCCAACTCTTCTTGTTTGTCTCATGCGCCATAATTTAAAGAATCAGGTATTTATAGAAAATGGAAATTTTTGTGTTAATAGCTTGGCAGGAAAACATCGTCCATTAGCGGATGTTTTTTCGAGGCGTTGCATTTCTATACCAAATGAGCGTTTTGATGTTGCACAGTGGGGAACTTTGCAAACGGGGGCGCCTAGTCTTTCAGACGCTCTAGCGTCGTTTGATTGTCGTTTGATTTGTTGGCACGAGCACGCAACCCATTGTGTTTTGATTGGTGAGGTTGTTGCAATCAACTGTAATAAAGAAAAAGATGCTTTGATGTATTTGAATCGTGGATATCACATTTTGCCTTTATAAAGATTTTTATTTTTTGCATTGGTGAAATGATTTATTGTTGCTTCATTTAGATTTTAAACAATGAGAAAGTAGGGAAGGGGTGGCTCTGATATCTGATAGATTTCCTTCTTTTTGAGGTTTCTCAATAAGCGAGAAAAATGATTCTAGATGAGATTTGCTTAAGAATCCAACCTACATAAAAAAGCGATCATACCCAAACAATGCATTTAGACAGAGTTGTAGATTGTTATGAAAAAATATTTTACTCTTGTGTTGATGGGGATTGCACAATATATAGACCGCACATAGCATATGTGGAGGTTTTTTATTGCATGAGCGAAGAGATTGATGGTCAATATCGCCCTAGTGAAGATGAGCCTTTTATGAATGAGCGGCAAAAGGCATATTTTCGCGCTAAATTGGTTTCTTGGAAGAATGATATTTTAAAAGAAGCTCGTGAGACTTTGGAAAACTTGCAGGAAGAGAATGTTGGTCAACCCGATTTGACCGATAGGGCATCTTGTGAAACTGATCGTACAATCGAATTACGTGCTCGTGATCGTCAGAGGAAACTTATTTCAAAAATAGATGCTGCTTTAGAGCGTATTGATAATGGGACATATGGTTTTTGTGAAGAAACCGGTGAACCCATCAGTATAAAACGTCTTGAGGCTCGACCGATAGCCGTTTTGTCATTGGAAGCGCAAGAACGTCACGAACGACGTGAAAGAGTTTATCGTGATGATTAAGGTCATTGAAACGATAAACAAACGAAATTTGTGGTGATAAAATTGTATATTTTTATTTTTGAGGGGTGGGAATGAATAAAGATGGCTCTTGCCGCCCTTCAATTTCGGCGGTGATTGCTGAATCTTTTACCGCTTGATTCGTAAAAGGAGAGGGATTTTTATCCGATATATCGTTTTTTTCTGTAGGGGCGGGATTTGGATGTGTGTGTGTTTCTCTCTTTTGTATTTTGGATGTACTGGTAATATCGGATTCTACAACCACGTCTGTTAATCCGCCAATAAGGAGCAAATGTTCTTTATTATCACAACGGACTAAAACAAGGCGGCGTGCTCGGTCTATAGAAATTACTTCACATAATGCTAATCGTGATAGATTTTTTTTTCTATTAATGCTGAATCTTCTCGTACTTAAACGACGTAAAAACAAGATAATTATGGTAATAGCCACGATTGTTATGATAAAAAACAAAAAGCTCATCGTTATTTTTGCAGCAGATACACCTATTTGCTCTGATAACCAGATAACCATAGATTTTCTCCCATTTTTATGTGAAAATATCGTTTTTTATCGAGATAAATTTATAAACACACCCTTAAAAGGTTCACTGAAATACAAGAAATAAGCTTTTTAACATTAAGTGAGCTTTCTTAGAAAGATAATATCATAGTATATACTTTATAACAATGAATATAAAGGAAGTTTTGTGATATAAGCAACAGCTAAGTTTAAGGCAATGAGAGATGGATAAAGGTTTTGATAATAATGAAAGATCAGCGTCTTCTGTTCATCGAAGAGTTGTGATTCTTAGTGTTGTTTTTATATTAGCTTTTCTTTTCATTGTGGGTATTTTAGGTTTTTTTTATCCACAAAGCTATTTGCAAAAGGCTATATTGATATCTTTTTTAATTCTAGCAATTATCGGCGTTGCAACACTCGTTTTATATGGAATGGGAATTTTAAGATACCATGTGTGGTTGCATGAAGATTTTGATTTTAGCATCTTTAATGAGAGCAATGATGCAATTGTAATCTCTGATCTTTCTGGTTTTGTTTATTATTCTAATCAAAACTATCGAAAAATTCTGACCTATAAGCCTGAAGTGTCTTGTTATATGGTTATTGCTGATCTTCCAGGAGCTGGTGCACTTTCGTATCGCTTAAAGGTTGCCGCCTGCAATAATCTTGCAGCGCAAGAGGAATTAAGAGTAGAACAACCAATTTTTACCGATGCTACACCCAAAAAATCTGTTTGGTATAATATTTCCATTCAACCTATCACAAAACAGAAAAAAAAGCTTTTATTTTGGCGTATTGCTGATATTTCGCATTTACAACAAACGCGAGAAGTCTTTTTCTCGAACCTTCAAGAGGCTATCAATCATTTGGACCAAGCTCCTGTTGGTTTTGTATCAGTTAATACACAAGGAACTATTCTTTATGCCAATGCGGTTTTTGCCGAATGGTTTTCAATTGATTTAGCGAATTTCTCAGTTGGTCAATATAATTTGGATTCGTTATTTGATAGCGTTGGCGCTAAGAGCTCATGGAGTGATATCTGTTTGCAAACCAACAGATATCAAAGTTCAGGTTACTCTTTACCTTATAGGTTTTCGTTATGGTTAAATTCACAGACGACTTATGAGAAAATATTCCATTGTCTTATATCTGTCTCTTCTCTCTTAGAAGAGGAAGCCATTTATCGTATTGTGATCATTCCACAACAAATACAAAAAGAAGAGGACAATCAATTAAAATTACCGAGTATATTAGGAGAATATTTTGATGCGAGTCCTTTTGCAATAGCCGTGGTGGATCATGAAGGGCAATTAGTTCATATGAATAAAGCTTTTTCATTACTCACGGGATGTATGGACAAAGCTATCAATTTTTATGATATTATTTCTCGTCGTGATTGTGTGCAGTTAGAGCGTGCCTTTCAGAGAATTGCGATAAATAAAAATTATTTTGTTTCTCTAGAAACTGTTTTAGAAAAAAATGAAGAATGCCATTTACGGCTGCATGTTATGTCTGTACCACCCTATCATGGTGATGTATTGCAAGATTTGCTTATTATCTCTGTGATTGAAATAACCGAACAAAAAACGCTTGAAGATAAAATGATACAAAGTCAGAAGATGCAAGCTGTTGGACAATTGGCTGGCGGCATTGCTCATGATTTTAATAATGTTTTAACAGCAATCTTAATGTCGTGTGATCTTCTTTTAAATACGCATCGTAGCTCTGATCCTGCTCATGCTGATCTGATCAATATTAAAAATAATGCTAATCGTGCTGCTGCTCTTGTACAGCAATTATTAGCTTTTTCTAGAAAGCAAACACTTCGACCTGAAGAAGTTGATTTTACTGAATTTTTATCAGATATTCGCAATCTTATTTTACCACTTTTGGGGAATAATATTCAGTTAAAAATTATCCATGGAAGAGATTTGTGGAGCGTTGAAGTCGATCAAGCATCTTTTCAGCGTGTTATTATGAATTTGGTTATTAATGCGCGTGATGCCATGTTAGATGGGGGTATTGTTACGATTGCGACAAACAATATTACAAAGCAACAAAGTGTTGAATTTAATCACCTTGGTTTAGCAATTGGTGAGTATGTGCAATTGACTATTTCAGATACAGGGGCTGGTATATCCGCTGTTGTACAAGAAAAAATGTTTGAGCCATTTTTTACAACCAAAGAAGTTGGAAAAGGAACAGGACTTGGTTTATCAATGGTTTATGGAATTATCAAGCAGAGCGGTGGGTACATTTATTGTGAAAGTAAAGAAGATGAAGGAGCAACATTTCATATTTTCCTTCCTCGTTATATCCCCAATATAAAAGGGGAAATTTCTCAAAAGATTGAAAAAGATGAAGAGAAAGATAAAAATATAGACTTAACAGGATCTGCGACTGTTTTATTGGTTGAAGATGAAGATGCGGTCAGAATGGGGGGGGTAAGAGCTCTTCAAATGAGGGGATATAAGGTTTTAGAGGCAGCGAGTGGGGTGGAAGCACTCTCTGTTCTTGAAGAACAAAAAGGATCTGTTGACATTATTGTTTCCGACGTGGTGATGCCAGAAATGGATGGGCCTACTTTATTGAAGGAAGTACGTAAAAACTATCCTGATATCAAATTTCTTTTCGTTTCTGGATATGCAAAAGATGCTTTTGCTAAAAATCTTCCACAAGATGCTGTTTTTGGTTTTTTATCTAAACCTTTTACACTTAAACAACTAGCCCTAACAGTTAAAGAAACACTTTCGTCATGAAATAAAAATTTATGCAATAGAAAAATTACGTATTTTAAGATTTTTAGGCGAAATACGAGAGTATTTTGATAAATAGAGCTTATGATAATGTCATACAACTGAATAAAGAAGAAGAAGTTGGAAATTTAACTAAAAAAATCACACATACTGCACAAAAATTTATGAAGAGATAGACTCTATTTATGAAGAGATAGACTCTTATGTCAACATTTCATAGAGATTTTCAATTATAGATACTGAGCACAAACTATGTGAAAAACATTGAAAAATACTGTAGATTGTTGATACACTCAAAAAGATAAAAGCTGTTGTTGTGTATCTACCGTTTTGCTCTTCCCTTCAATAAATGCTTTTAAGGCTTTGGGGTAGAGTTTATGCTCTGCTTTAAGAACTCTTTGTTCTAAGCACTCAGCAGTATCATGGGGATAAACTGGAACGGCTGCTTGGGCAAGGATTTTTCCTGCATCCATGTCTTCTGTAACAAGGTGAACAGTGCAACCCGTGATTTTTACGCCTGCTTGTAAAGCTTTTTCATGTGTGTTTAAGCCTTTAAATGAAGGCAAAAGAGAAGGATGAATGTTTAAAATTCGTTCTTCGTAAAGTTTTACAAAACGTGGTGAGATAAGGCGCATATACCCTGCAAAGCAGAGAAAATCCGGTTTATATTGATCTAAAATCGTAAAAATACTTTCTTCATGCTCTTCTTTTGTTTTGTAAATTTTGCGATCAACAATATGGATAGGTAAGTTATGATTTTGCGCCTTTTCAATACCGTTTGCACGCGGATTATCGCAAATAACTGCGACGATTTCAGCAGGATATTCCTTTTGTTGACTAGCTTGAGCAAGGGCGACCATATTGGATCCATTCCCAGAAATGAAAACAACGATTTGTTTTTTCATAAATGTAGTACCCCTTTATAAAGTATTCCTTTATTTTGATCTTGGCGTTTTGTTAAAATGCCAAGGGGAGTTACAGTCTCTCCTTTTCTTTCAAGAGCTTGCGTAATTGTTTCAGCTGCATGCTGTGCTACGATAATGATCATGCCAATACCACAATTGAATGTTCTTAACATTTCTGTTTCTTCTATTTTACCTTGTTTGGCAATCCATGAAAAGACGGAGGGAACATTGATGGTAGAAAGATTAATTTCAGCGCAGAGAGAAGATGGAACGACACGTGGAATATTTTCAGGAAAGCCCCCACCCGTAATATGAGCAAGAGCTTTAATCCCTTCGTATTTTCGCATGATGGGAAGAAGCGATTTTACATAAATGCGTGTTGGTGTAAGAAGTGCTATACCAAGGCTGTTTTCGGGGGCAAAAGGAGCAGGGGCATTCCATTTGAGATAATTTTGCTGGATGATTCGTCGAACAAGCGAAAAGCCATTAGAATGAATTCCAGAGGCACTTAGACCTAATATAATATCACCTTCTGTCAAATCTTTTGAAGGGAGTAGCTTGCTGCGTTCGCATGCTCCTACAGCAAAACCGGCTAGATCATAATCTCCCTCTGCATACATTCCTGGCATTTCTGCAGTTTCTCCTCCAATAAGAGCAGCACCGGCTTGTTTACATCCTTCAGCAATACCAGAAACAATTATAGCACCTTGTTCAGGGTCAAGCTTTCCAGTTGCAAAATAATCCAGAAAAAAGAGAGGTTCAGCCCCTTGTACGAGTAAATCATTGACACACATAGCTACAAGATCAATACCTACAGTGTTATGATAGCCTACTTCAATGGCAATTTTTAATTTTGTTCCCACACCATCATTGGCTGCTACTAGGATAGGATCTGTAAAGCCAGCTGCTTTTAAATCAAAAAGGCCACCAAAACCGCCAATTTCTGCATCTGCTCCGGCTCGTTTTGTCGCGCGTATAAAGGGTTTAATTTTTTCTACCATGGCATTACCCATATCGATGTTTACACCAGCTTTTGCGTAGGTAAGACCAACTTTGGATTTATTCTCAGCATTGGATTTATTATTTGTAAGATCTTGATTGCTCATTGGAGCCTTCCTTTAATGGAAAATCAGGTTTTGATGTTATGCAATGCCATGATAGAGTTCTCTCTGCAAGAGATATTGATAAGAAAATAAGAAACTTTGCTTGTACCTTATTTTGAAGATGTTTATAATTTTTTGTGAAGAATTTTTTAGGATATTTTATGAGCAAGATATCAGATAATCACGGACAGTCTTCTTGGCAACTTATGAGAAAGAAAGTGAGTGAGAACACATCTCGTGATCGTTATAAGACTTATGTGCCAGCCTATACTCAATTACCGTTGCCGAATAACATGAAAAAGCAAATCTTTTTTTGGCTTGGGACGCTGATTTTTTTCATTCTTTTTATGTTTGTTTTTGGATCGATTTTGCTTCCTTTTGTGGCAGGGATTGTGTTGGCTTATTTTCTCAATCCCATTGTTCAATTACTTGAAAAATTTGGTATTCGTCGTGTGTTTGGGACTGTCCTCATTACCTTATTTATTGTTATTACCTTTGTTGCTGCTTTAGTTATTTTGATTCCTGTTATTAGCTGGCAAATACAGCAATTTATGAGTGATGGTTTACCTGTTTATATTAGTCGTATTCAAACCTTTTTTGTTGAGCATGATTTTGATTGGATAAGGCGCTATTTTGGAAGTGATCCAAATGAATTGCGGAATAATATTAAAGGATTTTTGGGAGAAGGTTCGGATTTTATTACGTCTCTTTTGAATTCACTTTTAAAGTCAGGAAAATCTATCGTTAATATCGCTAGCCTATTTGTTGTGGCACCTGTAGTGGCATTTTATATGTTATTAGATTGGCCACGTATGGTAACAGCAATCGATTCGTTAATACCGCGTGATCATCTTGAAACCGTTCGTAGTATTTTTCATGAAATGGATAGAGCTATTGCAGGTTTTGTTCGTGGACAAGGAACGGTTTGTCTCATATTGGGAGGCTATTATGCTATTGGTTTAACGATTGCAGGACTCAATTTTGGTCTTTTGATTGGTATGTTTATTGGTCTTATTAGCTTTGTTCCTTATATCGGCACAATGAGTGGTTTGGTCCTTTCTGTTGGTATTGCATGGGTCCAGTTTTATCCCAATAATTGGGGGGGAATCGTCGTTGTTATAGCACTTTTTTTAATTGGTCAATTTATTGAAGGTTATATTCTTCAACCCAAGCTTGTAGGTTCATCAGTGGGATTACATCCCGTATGGTTGATGTTTTCGCTTTTTGCTTTTTCTTCACTCTTTGGTTTTACTGGTATGCTTGTTGCTGTTCCTGCGGCAGCGGCTGTTGGCGTCTTAGTTCGTTTTGCTCTTCATACTTATCTTAGTTCTCAGATGTATTCGCGAAGGGGAAATTCGGAGCCGCTAAAATGAATGGGCGTGAAACGCAATTATCTTTAAATTTTCCTTATGATCCGATTTTTCAATTTGAGGATTTAGTGGTAACGGAAAGCAATCGTATGGCTTTTCAGCTTATTGATCACTGGCCTAATTGGAGCTTACCTATTGCAGTTTTGGTTGGAAAAGAAGGATCTGGAAAAACGCACTTTTCTAATATATGGCTCCAAAAAGCAGAGGCTTTCAGGATTCAGCACAATGAAATTGATCAGGCTGTTACTATGGCTTCTTTAGGCAGATCATTTTTAATAGAGGATATTGATGCAGGAGAAATTAATGAGGCAGAACTTTTTCATTTAATTAACAGTATTAAGCAAGCAAATCTTGATACACGACAAGCTACTTTATTGATGACGGCACGAAGACTTCCTTCCGCTTGGAATTTAAAGTTAAATGATCTAAAAAGTCGTCTTAATTCGGTGATGTTCGTTGAAATTAATCAGCCTGATGATGCATTGTTAACAGCTGTTGCATTTAAGCTTTTTTCCGATAGGCAACTTATTGTACATCCAGATACGGTTTATTATCTTGTAAGTCGTTGTGAACGTTCTTTATTTTCATTGAAGCGTGTTATTGATTCTGTTGATCAGTTGGCATTACAAAGAAAAAGAAAAATAACACGTGCTGTTATTGCTGAAGTTTTGAATAAAAAAAATCCGTAAACACCCCTTATCATGGCTTACTTATTCTTTCCTTCTATTATCGTTTCAATATGTGGAAAGACAAGTCATTTAAATTTTCTCCTTTTTTGATATCTATTAAGAGTGAAAAAATAGTATTTTTTACTTTTGTCATGTGTTTATTTTAAATAGCTTTGAGATTTTATTTTATGATGTTGAATTCTTTCCATCTTCGCATGTGAAAATGTTTGTTGTTTATGGATTTGGATTGTAGAAAATTCTAGAATCTTTAATATAAAGAGTCCTTTGGAAGATAGAAAAAGGGGGAAAAAGCTTAATACAGCTGAATTTTGGGGCTTATGTTCTCTTTGGGAAAGTTTTTCTATGATATTTAGGTCGTTTTTTCTAAGACTGTATCTGTAGAATGCGTTTTGATACAGTGAGAGCTTGCTTAAAGCAGAATAAAAACTATGAAATCCTTAATAGAGAAATTCATTATTTTTTAATATAGATTGGATTTTTTACGGAGATTATTTTCTATTATTTGTCAATAAATCTGTTATTGAGTAGAGGAAAAAATTTTAAAATGTGCTTTTTTGTAAAGAAATGCAACAAAATTAAAAAAAAGTGTGTTTTTCTCTTGCACTTCTGTTGTGAAAATTTTAGGAAATGTGCATCAAGTAAATGTAAATGGCGGAGCGTAGCGCAGCCTGGTAGCGCACCTGATTTGGGATCAGGGGGTCGTAGGTTCGAATCCTATCGCTCCGACCATATTTGATTGAGTGTGTGAGAATGACCCAATTGGGTACGTGTGGTGAGAAACTATCATTCAAGCGTTATGTAATCTGAAGGAAAAAGGTATGATCGCACGTATTTATAGTCCTGCTAAGACAGCTATGCAGTCAGGTAAGGGGAATACAGGTTTTTGGATTCTAGAGTATGAGCCGGTGAAGGCAAAGATGCTTGAACCTCTTATGGGGTACACGGCAACGTCTGATATGAATAATCAGGTAAGGATCCGATTTAATAGGAAGGAAGAAGCGATTGCTTTTGCGCGTAAGAATGCTATCTCTTACCGTGTAGAAAAGAAACATACGTCGATTCGACGTGCTATTTCTTATTCTGATAATTTTCGCAGTGATCGGCAGCACTCTTGGACACATTGAATTCAAGACTGCTATTTTGAATTGAGAAAATAATCAGTTGGGTCCCGTAGCTCAGCTGGATAGAGCAACGGCCTTCTAAGCCGTGGGTCACAGGTTCGAATCCTGTCGGGATCACCATATTTAAATGATATTAATAGGCTATAAAAAATTCGAGAGTTTTCTTTTTACTCTATTAACTTATTTCTCTGTATAATCCCCGAACCTTTTTGATGTTTTTTGGGTTGATTTTGTTGCTAAACGTTTTCTGTTGACTATTTTAGTGTAAAATGTTGCTGTTTTATCTTTTTTCAGTAAAAATTGCTTTCGATTGCTGAAATTGTAACATCTGCATTTGCTTACTACGTGTTGCTACTACATTACATGCTTAGGAAATAGATTGCAAAAATTCTTTTTTACGAGCTTCTTTTCATCTTTCTGAAAATGATATTTTATTTTTTATGGATAATATTATTACGTTTTTCAGTATGATCTTTGGTAAGATTGATTTCGATTAGATACAAGGCATGATGGATTCGATTTAGAACCGTTTATGAAACATTGAAGAATAAAAACGATATCTATTTATGATGAGAATTTACAGACGGTACAAGAGGTGGAGAATATCTTCTTGTCTTGAAAGTTGTGATTCATAACGAATTACTCTTTTAGAGGTTTTTCGTATAAAAAGGTGTTATATGTGCCGCCCAGATAAGATATTATTTTCTCAATGAGAGATATTTGCGGTCAATTTGATTTAACATGATTGTCACTGTTTCTTAAGTAGGGCTATAGATTTCATCAATGTTTAGGCTTTCCTACTCTTATAGGTTTAAGAATGTATACTGTATATTTATAGGCTATCTTGCACATATTCTATTTGAATTATGAATGAAGATAGATTGTATCTCAGAGTTAAGTTTTTAGATTTCACATTTACATTTTCAAATGTTTTTCTTATTTCTTTATGGTTGGTACATTATGTTAGAGGTATTTTAGTATTGGATAACAATCACATTAAAATGTTATGTAGGTGAGATCTGAAGATCTAAACTCATACGGTCCAAGGTGATCATTATTTCAATAGGAATACAGTATGAGGAGGATGCCATTTTACGCGTTTGTTTTAAGAAATATCTCTTAAAGCTCACAAAAGCCCACTTCATGCTGGCACTCGTGAATGGTACAATGATAAATCCATTGAACTCCATCATTTTTACACTTATGAAGAAATAGGTTGACACTATATACACTTTGCCTATTTACCAGCCCCCGATGTTGCGATAAATCTTGGCACTTTAGGCAGTTATCGGCATTTTAGTGCTTTTTTGTACAATTTTTATCCAATGCCAATTGCTCTTACGATGTGTAAGAGAGATGGCTTTAATTGATTCAATATAAATAGGTTAAAAATGAGAAAACATTACAATATTCGGACTTCTCATTCAGCAAGGAAAAAATAAAACATGATTATAAATCAATGTATTGTCAGAATGAAAAACTTTTCTTTTATCGTGTTTTTTACTCTTTTTAATATTTTATTATAATCTGTAATTAGTAAACTTAAAATACAGCTCTAAGAACAAGCGTTTTATATCTATCGAAGTGACTGTTGTTATATCTAACTGTTCGGATAACAAGTGTGTGCCAATAGGCATGAAAGAATTAAGAAAAACAGGGGATAGATCAGGAAATGAACATTATTTTTTAGAACAGAAGCCTATGCTTGTCGAAAGAATTTTCAAACCAAACTTTTAATCTGTTGCAAAATGAGACTGTTGTTACATTTGTGATACTTTTAGATCTCCTCCCCTAAAAGGCGCCATCAGAACGAAAAAAATATTAGAGAAAGCTGGCAAAAAGAATGCACTTTGTAAAGGAAAGTGTGAAAATCCTATTTCCTTAACTTTACTCTGGCATTCCTCACAGTAAAAAACATATGAAGTACCAATAACTTAATAGCAATATAAAGCTATATGGTGGGCGTGACAGGGATTGAACCTGTGACCCCTACGATGTCAACGTAGTGCTCTCCCGCTGAGCTACACGCCCATTCATTTGTTGCATACACCATATAGAATGACAAACGTCAATGCCTAATTTCGTTTTCTCTTTTAACAGATGCAAATAAACTTAAAAAAACACTTTTTAAGCAGCGATAAGGATCTTTTCAACTTCATTGACGAGTTCACGTAAGTGAAATGGCTTAGAAAGAACTTTTGCATCAGGAGGGGCATCACTATTTGAATTGAGTGCTACCGCTGCAAAACCTGTAATAAACATTACTCGTAAATCAGGGTCAATCTCAGTAGCACGTCGTGCAAGTTCGATTCCATCCATCTCTGGCATTACAATATCAGTCAGGAGAAGGGAAAATGGCTCTTCTTGTAAACGTTCATATGCGCTAATACCATTATCAAAATCGGCGACTTCGTAGCCTGCACGTTCTAAGGCTTTTACGAGAAAGCGACGCATATCGTTATCATCTTCTGCGAGCAGGATTCGTTTCATGATTATGTTCCAGTGGCTCCATTTGTCAGAGTTTTGCAGCATCAATTATACAATATAGAGTATTTATAAAAAAGATGGTAAAATGCTCATAATTGAAATGAATGGCAAAATGGTTAATTCCTACATTTTTATTCAGAATACAGCATATTCGTTGTGAGTTGGTTAAATTTGAAATATATGTGATTTTGAAAAAAGAAGGGGGCTCTAAAACTTTTAAGATGATTCATTACTATCTTTTCTTTAAATGTGCTGATTATTATCAGAATTCCATTAAAAAACTTATGAAAACCGTTATTGTAGGGACTTCTTATATCAAGAAATTAGAAGAATATTATGTTAATTTATTGTTTTTTTAAAAGTTCTCCTAAGAAATAGAAATTTTATAGTTATTATTTTATAGAGATTTGTAATAAATATTATAAATGCGCTTTATTTTCAGTTTTTTCCTTAAATAGATAAAAACTATTATTTTAGATATAATATTAAATTAGCATCTAATAATAGATCAAAAATAGCATTTTAATGTTTTATTTATAAATATTTATCATGTTATATTAAAACAGATTTATTATCTTTATTTATATAAATAGTTTTTTATTAAATTATTTTTTATGATGTAAAATAATGCTATTTAATACAATGATATACTTTGTATATTAGTTTTTTATTAGAATGCGTGGTGAATATTTAGATCATGGCTTTCCTATAGAGGCTAGAAAACGAATCATATGAGTGGTTGGAAAGTAAATTCCATTATATTAAAAAGTGTTTGTAGATCTAATGCTCGTAGAAAATTTCTTTTTTGTTGGGGAGGAGCGGAAATTAAGGTTTAGTATTATTTTACAGATACATTATTGGGAATAAATGCATCAAATGCTGCCCAAAATTTCTTTTTATAATCTTCGTTAACCATAATTGTATCCAGTTCAGCGCCTTTAATAGTAATATTTTTTGTCAGACGTGTGTGTTGGCATAATTGTCGCACTTCAATGTTGTTTGCAATATTGTTTTGATTGGCAAGAATAAAGAGTGTTGGGATTCGTAAATTTCCGTGAAGTACATTTCTCTTCACAGAATCAATCGCATTAAATACTGATGCCATCCATTGGGATGTTGGGGGCTTAATGGAAGGGAACGGCACTTTATGCATGTGTCCTAATTGTATATTTTTTTGTTTTGTTTTGTTTATTTTTTTCCCATCTTTCGCTGGTATAAAGCCAAGACCTATATCAGAAAGAAATTGTGTTAATTTGTGTTGAAAACCATTCGTTTTATTGCCGAATGGAGCAAAAAGGGGAGAAACACAGAGCAATCTATTAAACTGATGATTAATGAGATCTAATCCGCTAAGTGCTATCAATCCACCTATGCCGTAGGTGAGCATAGAGTAAGGAGGAGGACAATTAGGATAAATAATATTTTTAAGAAATTTATATAAGTCATTAATATTATTATTTATATCAAAATAATGATGTCGGCTTTGTTTTCTTATCTTGAAGGCTGTTTTTTCTTGATCAAACCAGTCAAATATTGCTGTATGAAAACCGCGTTTAGAAATTTCATTTATTAATAAAAAATATTTTTCTAAAGCATTTTCGTAGCTTTTGAGAATAACAATTGTTCCCTTAGATTCTTCCACCTCAGGATATGTTATCGCAAAACGAATTTCGTGATCTATTGCTATTTTAAGAGTACCATGATGGATATTAGGAGGAGTAGAACCCCAGTCTATGGGATAAAGAGGTGTTTCCAATTGAAATCCTTTACAGTGTATTTGCCGCTTAGTGCTTTGACATGTATGTAATGAAGAAAAAGGATTTAAAAAGGGGTATATTACTTTTTAGATAGTTTTTATCAATTTAGGTCCCAAAGAGTTGAAATAAAGAAAAACGATTACCAAATAATATGGTGCGGTTGCCATGATGGGGCCGCAGGTTCACAAGTAAGTTTGCCATTTTGGGAACTTTGTGAATTAATTATAAATTATAGTCGCTCTAGAGGAGGGCAATATTATGCGTCAAGTAGATTTTTCACCATTTTATCGTTCCACAGTAGGTTTTGATCATCTTTTTAACTGGTTCGATTCTAGGACACAACCAGACGAAGTTTCTTCTTATCCCCCTTATAATATTGAGCGTTTAACTGAAGATTCTTATAGAATTTCTATGGCGGTTGCTGGTTTTTCTCAAGATGAAATTGATATTGAAACGCATTGTAATCAGCTGATCGTTAAGGGAGACAGAAAGTCTGAAAATGATGATGCAGAGCGAGAATTCCTTTATCGAGGTATTGCTTCGCGTGCTTTTGAACGGCGTTTTCATTTGGCTGATCATGTTAAGGTTATTGGAGCAGAACTTGGAGATGGGCTTCTTCATATTCAGCTTAAAAGGGAAATGCCAGCTGAATTAAAACCCAAAAAGATAACCGTACAGATGTCATCATCCATTACAAAAAATGGTAACAGCGACGTTATGGTGTAAAGAAAATTTAGAAAATATCAGACCGAATAATTATAAATTTTTCTGGAGAATAAAAAACGCGAGGCAAAAGGTCTCGCGTTTCATGTGTGTTCTCCTAAGAACGAAGCTTATTTGAATAAAACAGCTTATCTCGAATTTATGATGAAATATTATTGCACATTATCCTACGTTGAAGAAAAAATTCATGTATGCGCAATTGATAAGTAAGCTTATTTTTTATTTTATAACATTTTAACAATGGTCGGAGCGGCGGGATTTGAACCCACGACCCCTTGACCCCCAGTCAAGTGCGCTACCAAGCTGCGCTACGCTCCGAATTCGTGTAAAACGATTAAATGACTGTTTCTTTAAAGGCAAGAGAAAAAATAAACAGAATAAAATCTAAAATGCTCTTGCACTTAGAGCTTTTGAAAGTAAAAATTTGGGACATCAATATTTTGTTGTTAATTCAAGATACGTAACGAATCTGTAGAATTCTTTGTAATCATTAAATTTTTAGTTCTATAGTTAATAGATCTATGCATTTAATTACTTTTGCAGATTGTGAAGGGGTAAGATTGGTGACTTTAGGGGTATGAATTGGAGAAGGAGGAGAGCAAATGAGTGCGGGAGGTATATTTTTTCCTTATTTAATCGTTACTTTTCTAAAAAGATAAAGATTTTTAAAAGGAGAGGAGTGAATGTATGGCATTGAAACGTTTTCCTTTGTATAGAGTTCTTATAGACGAGGTATTCTGCATTTTATGTGGACAAAAAATTGTAAGTTCAGGATTTTATAATCAAAAATCTCATTTTATGGGTATGCGTTTTTATCCAAATAAACAAGGTCAGAATGCTTTAATTTATGTTTTGTTGTTTTTTTTCTAAGATACTAGATAGAATATTATAGAGGAAAAACTTTCAAAGTGTTTATTGAACTAAGAAAAGAGTAAACGATGAGCCGTTTTTCGGTAATAAATTTGACGGAAGCAGCAGTGGATCGTGTTAAAGCGATTATGGATGCAAAAGAGGCACAGGGTATTCTTGTTGGTATCAAAAAAGGTGGTTGTGCAGGGATGGAGTATACAATTACTCTTGTCAAAGAAAAGGGGATAGATGCGGATGTTGTTGAAGTGAATGGTGCTCGTGTTTTCGTAGCACATGATGCGGTATTATTTTTATTAGGGACACAGATGGATTATGAAGTGACAACGCTTCGTTCTGGTTTTGTCTTTAAAAATCCTAATCAAGTTTCAGCATGTGGGTGTGGCGAATCAGTGCAACTTCGTCCTGCTACGCAGGATCAATATAAAGCAAATTGAGCAAAGCTAAATTATAATTCAGTAATTTTAGGGGGACTTTTTCTCTTAGATAGAAGAAATCTAAAATTTATTGTTCATTTTTAGCTTGCTTCCAAAGTTCTTCCATTTCATTCAAGGATGCGTCAGAGAGTTTTTTAGATTGAGTGGATAGCTTTTCTTCAATATAGGCGAAACGATTTCGAAATTTTATATTCGTTTTTTTTAATGCTTTTTGTGAATCAATTGTTAAGTGGCGTGCGAGATTAAGGAGAATAAAGTAAAGATCTCCAAACTCTGCTTCTATCGCTGATTTTTTTTTATTTTTGATGGCTTCTTTGAGCTCTTCGAGTTCTTCTTCTATTTTTTCAAAAACTTTATCACTTTTTTGCCAATCAAAACCTACTTTAGCTGCTGCTTCTTGTAAAGCAAGTGCTTCTTGGTTTGCTGGCTGGATTTGTTTTACTTTTGCGAGTATACTTGTGGAGGAATTGTTATTTTTTTCTTCGCGCAATTTGTTTTGTTCAACCTGTTCTCTTTTTTTTATATATTCCCATTCCTCTTTTATAAATCCGCGTTTTTTTTGCTCGGCATTTCCAAAAACGTGAGGATGGCGTCGAATCATTTTTGCCGTGATTGCATAAACAACATCTTCAAAAGTAAAACTACCCTCTTCTTGTGCAATGGTAGCATGATAGATAACTTGTAAAAGAAGATCCCCAAGTTCTTCACAAAGATCCTTTCGGTTTTTTCGTTCAATGGCATCGATGACTTCGTAAACTTCTTCGAGCATATAGGGTATGAGGGATTCAAAAGTTTGTTTTTTATGCCAAATACAACCACTATCAGAATTTCGTAATGCAGTGATAATTGCAGTGAGATCTTTGATATCTTTTGAGGCTAACATTTGCACTTCCTTTGTAAGCAATAGAGCTTATGTTAGATGTCCCAACGTCTATGTAACCACATCCATTGTCCAGGATATTCACGGACCCAAGATTCAACAATATCATTTAATTTTTGCGTAGAAGCAGCTATATCGATATCATTTTTTTCATCACGTGGAAGTTCTACATGCTCATATAACTCTAAACGATGACGTCCACCAGGTAAACGAATACAACGTGCTGGATAAATATCACAGTTATATTGTCGAGCAAGCTTTATAATTAAGGGGTTTGTTTTAAGGGGTCTGTTAAAAAATGTTCCCATGATACCGCGGCGAAATTTTTGATCAACCAGCATACCAACATTTTTACCTTCTGCTAATTTTCCTGCTAATGCCCACGCAGCACCGGCTTTTGAGGGAACAAGATGTCCCATAGAAGTTTGTCGTGCTTTAAGAACTCGTTTGGCAACATAGGGATTATTGGGTGATCTAAATAATACCGTGACATTCAGATCAAAACTTTGTGCACAAATAGGCAGAAGTTCAAAATTTCCAGTATGCGCGGTGAAAAAAATATGTGGTTTTTTTTCTTCTTTTAATCGCTCAAATATTTCAGCGCCTTTAACCTCAATGAAACCTGGCTCGTCTGCATGAGGATCAAAATCAAAAATTTTATCAAGAAAAATATATTCGGCTAGGAAACGTCCTATATTTTCCCACATCTCTATTGCAATCGCATGGAGTTCTTGCTCTGTTTTTTCTGGATATGCGCTCCTAAGGTTTGTAAGTGTGATTTGATGACGATGTAAAAGGGGACCAATTTTTTTTGCCAACCAAGAAAAAAAAGAGATTCCCATTTTTGCAGGAAAGTATTTTAGAATAAATAAAGAACTAAAGAGCAGATATGCCCATAACAAGTAGGATATTTTTTTAGCTATAATTTTAATACGATATATGAGATTTTAAAGGAAAGATTCATCATGATTTAATCTATTTTAAGGATAATTTTACCAAAAACATCACGGCTCTCCATTCGTTTTAAAGCTGTATCAATTTCATCAAGCCCAACAATTGTATCAATGACAGGGTGTACAGTTTTTTCTGCCATTTTTTGCATGGCATTTTTCATATTTTCCATACGGCAGCCAAATGAACCGAATATCTTAAGTTGTTGTTGGAATAATTGCATGAGATTTATTGGTGCTGAAACACCAGAGGTAGAACCGCAAGTCACTAAGCGTGCTCCTTTTTTCATACATAATAGAGAACCGTTCCATGTATCTACACCAACATGCTCAAAAACAACGTCAACGCCTTTTTTTTGGGTTAATTTACGCACCACACCTTCAAAACGATCTTTACGATAATTAATCACATGATCTGCTCCAAGAGAGTGTGCTTTTGCAATTTTTTCATCTGAACCTACAGTTGTGATAACTGTACAGCCCATGTGTTTTGCAAGTTGAATGGCTGCAGAGCCAATACCTGAACCACCAGCCTGTATCAGGATTGTTTCTCCTGCTTGTAGTTTTGCGTTATCGAAAAGCATATGTTCTACGGTACCAAAAGTAATTGGAGCAACCGCTGCTTGCAATTCATCACATTGGGGAGGTGCTGGAACTAATAAACGTGCTGGCAAATTGACAAGCTCACACGCAAATCCATCAAGGTGAAAACCGTAGACTCCCTTTACATGACTGCAAAGATTATCCCGTCCTTCATGACAAGCTTGGCATACTCCGCAGGTTTGTGCACCATAAATTGAGACAATTTGTCCAAGTTGGAGATGTTCAACGCCATCTCCTATTTGTATAACCTCACCAGAGGCTTCTGCACCAATGATGAGTGGCATTTTTCTTTTCGCAAAAGCCATGCCACGCCATCCCCACACATCAATATGATTAAGAGCAATAGCTTTTATCCGCACAGTTACTTCACTTAGGCTAGGTGAAGATGGCGGGGAAATATTGGTGATTTCAAGCCGACGATCATCGAAGAGTTGCAGTGCACGCATTATCATCCCCCTTAAATATGTTATTAGGTTAGCGTTATAAAACTTTATTATTAAAGGATTATCCTTTATATGCAGCGATAACAAGACTCATATTTTGACCGCCAAACCCAAATGAGTTGGACAAAACCGCATTGACACAGGCTTTACGGCTATGATGAGGAACAACATCTAAAGGGATAGCAGGGTCAGGATTATCATAATTTATTGTAGGTGGAAGTATCCCCGATTGAATGGTTAAAAGCGAAAAAACTGCTTCTATTGCACCAGCAGCTGTTAATGTATGCCCAATCATTGATTTATTAGAAGAGACAGGAATATGCTCTAAAAGATCACCGAATACTGTTGATAATGCAAGATATTCCATTTTCTCATTTTCAGGTGTTGAAGTTCCATGGGCATTAATATAATCAATTTCATTGATGTTTATTTTGGCATCGTCTAAAGCTTTGCGAACGGATTCAATTGCTGGTGATGCATCGGGTTTTGAACGTGTACGGTGAAAATCATCGGCTGTTTCTCCACAGCCAGCTAAAATTCCTAAAACTGTAGCATTACGGTTTAATGCGCTTTGAAGAGATTCAAGAACAAAAGCGCCTGAGCCTTCCGCCATAACAAATCCATCCCGATCATGGCTAAAGGGTTTTGATGCTTTTTCAGCAGGATCATTTTGGGTTGAAAGAGCAGATAGTAACGAAAAACGGATGAGAGATTCTGCTGAAACTGATCCATCTGTCGCAATTATGAGAGCTCGATTTGTTTCTCCCCGTCTAATAGATTCAACTCCTAATTGAATTGCTGTTGCACCAGATGCACAAGCCGTTGAAAGTGTAACAGGAAGTCCTTTAGTGCCAAATGTTTTTTGAAGTTTTTCTGCAATTGCACCAAATTGTGTGGTTTCAAAAAGCGCCTCATGGCGTTTATGCTTACAGATTTTAAGAAGATGTACATAAGGAGGCTCATTATTAAACTCTTCTTCTTGATCAAGAATAAAACGTGCTTTCCATTCAAGTTCAACAGGAGGCGCAGCTAGAAAGAGTGGTCCATTAAAGTTTGTTTTATCAAGAGCAGCTTGTTCTAAAGCTTCTTTAGCAGAAAGATGTGCAAGCTTTTGAGAAAGAGCCGAAGAACCAAGCATACTTTCTTCGAGGAAATCAATTGTTCCAGCAATATATGTATTTAATCCGTCAACAGGAAAACGCGTTATTTTGTGAATACCGCTTACACCACTTGTTAATTTTTGCCAATTTTCATGTTTTCCTTGTCCTAGTGATGTGACAACGCCAGCTCCAGTTATGGCTACAATTGGACGTCCAAAATGATCATGATATTTCACGATAGAAATTTCCCTTTAAACAGCTGTAAGACGTATGATACCTTCAGCTCTTTTTATACCAATAGTTGTGACAAATATTTCACGTATTTCTTTAGAAAAAGGTTTTTCATGAGGACTTAACGCTGGAAAACAGTGTTTTTTTTCAAGTGAAAGTGCTGCAATGGCAAGTGCTAGAGGAAATTGTGCTTCCCGCATATAACCAAATAATGTTGTAATACCGCGGTAAGATAGATCAGCATCATCAAGAGCATTTTGTTCTGCTTTTGTTGCTTCGTGAGCACCTGAGGCTGCTGAAATGGCTACGGCAGATTTAGCGCCTATCGTTTTTAACATTGTTGCAATTGACTCTCTAAGTGGAGTTTTGTTTCTATCTGTTTGGTCTGTAATAAGTTGGCTAATTTCAGCATAAGCACGTGCGTTACGTTTTTTTGCATATTCTCCACTTTCGAGAACCAGAAAGATACCACCAGAACCGGCGATAATACCGCCACCAGGGTGAACTTCACGATCCCACACTGGGCTCCATCCATTATGGGTCAAAAGACCACCAAGCTCGTGGGCCAACAACATATCATAATTTTGTGCATTATAGGAGCTTCCTACAAGAGCATGGGTACTTTGTCCTGATTTAATACGGGCTACAGCAATTTGAAGTGCAGAAAGTCCACTGCCTTCTTCTCCCATAAATGTGCGAGATGATCCAGTAACTTTATGAACGATTGAAATGTTTCCTGCCAGAAGATTTGAAAGTTGTGCCAAAAATAATGTTGGACGAAGTTCAGTTGAAAGTGCAACATTTAACATAGTGGCATGATCGGTGATTGTGCGCGCTTTAGAAAGAATCTGTGTATCAACCATAATATCACGTTCTCCTCCACTTGCTGCTACGATCATGTCCATTGTTGACGTGAATTGTTCATTATTTTTCATGCCGGCATCATCAAGAGCAAGACCAGCAGCATAGGTACCAAGACGTTGCCATATTCCCATTTGCCTTTGGTCACTTTTTTTGGGAATTTGTAAACTCCAATCAACTTCAGGCAATTTATGAACTGTGTAGGGCGAAAAAGTTGTACAATCTAGGTTTGGTGTACAGATTGGATCATTTAAGAGATTCCAATGTTGATCAGTTCCTTCTCCCAGAGAGCTTATGAGACCTATACCAGTGATGAATACAGATTGATCATGCATAGTGAAAAAATTACTCCGCCTGTTTCAAGGCAACGAGATCATCAATTTTTGCACAAAGGTTTTTAAGAACAAAGTATTCTTCTGTCGCAACTGTACCGTCATTGACTTCTTGCGTCCATTGTTCCAAGGGAACTTTTATTCCGAAAGCTTTATCAATAGCGAAAACAATATCAAGAAAATCAAGACTGTCGATTCCCAAATCATCAATTGTATGACTTTCAGGCGTAATTATATTGCGATCAATTTCACTGATTTCTGCAATAATATCAGCAACTTTATCAAACGTGGAAGGCAATGTACGGATTCCTTATTATAGAGTTTGTAAATTCAAAATAAATTTAATAGGTATTCTTGTAGCCTTTTTTCTCTTTTAAAAAAAGCCTTAATCCAAAATATAACTGTCTTTTCTATAGATAAAAGAGCTTTACAGTATGTGAAATACTACACCTTAATATTTAAAAAACTTTGAAGTTGTATTGCACATTTATTTTATGAATCTATTTTTTCTATTTGCTGCTAGAACGGCAAGCGCTGTTATATTAACAACGCCTCGTGAAGTTACTGAAGGTGTTAATATATGGGCGGGACGTGCTGCTCCGATTAAGATAGGACCAACATGGAGTGCATTTGTGAGGCTTTTAACAGTGTTGAGCGTGATGTTGGCTGAATCAAGTGTTGGAAAGACAAGCAAATTCGCTTCACTTTTAAGACGAGAATCAGGGAAAATACGATCACGAAAAACTTTGGAAAGGGCAACATCACCATGCATTTCACCATCTGCTTCTAAATGAGGGTGTAATTTGGCAAGAATTTCTGTTGCACGTCGCATTTTACGCGCACTTTCTGTGTTTTTAGAACCAAAGTTTGAGTGTGATAATAAGGCTGCTTTGGGTGTTATTCCAAATGCTTCAACTTCTTGAGCTGCCAATACCGTCATTTCAGCAATTTCTTCTGCTGAAGGATTTTCATTGACGTAAGTATCTGTGAGAAAAAGAGTACGCTGTTGAGAGATAAGTAAACTCATAGCAGAAAAACGGTGAACATGAGGATCAAGTCCAATAATTTGTTCAATCAATTCAAGTTGACGTTCAAAACGCCCCTCTAAGCCGCAAATCATTGCATCTGCTTCTTCACGCATGACGGCAAGGGCAGCAATAGCCGTTGTTGATGTTCTCACTATTGTTTTTGCCATTTCAGGCGTAACGCCACATCTTCCTGTATAATGAAAAAATAAATTAACATAATCACGAAAACGTGGATCATCTTCTGGGTTTGTTAATTCAAAATCTATATTAGGGCGAATTTTCAAACCAAAGCGTTTTAATCTTGCTTCTACGACGTGTGGACGGCCGATGAGGAGGGGTGTTGCTGTTTGTTCTTCAATAACAACTTGTGCTGCACGAAGAACGCGTTCATCTTCACCATTGGCATAAATGACGCGTTTACGTTGCGCTGTTTTGGCTGCAGCAAAAACAGGTTTCATTGTTAAACCAGAAAGAAAGACAAATCGATTGAGGATATCATGGTAGGCTTCCATATCTTCAATGGGACGAAGTGCAACACCCGTTGCCATTGCTGCTTTAGCAACAGCGGGAGCAATACGCAGTATTAAACGCGGATCGAAAGGAGAGGGGATCAGATAGTCTGGTCCAAAATTGGGTGGTTCTTTTGAGTATGCACGTGCTACAACATCTGAAGTTTCTTCACGAGCAAGAGCAGCAATCGCATGAACAGCAGCCATTTTCATTTCTTCATTAATTGCAGTAGCACCTACGTCTAATGCACCACGGAAGATATAGGGAAAACAAAGGACATTATTAACTTGATTGGGATAATCAGAGCGCCCTGTACAGATCATTGCATCAGGTCGTATAGAATGTGCTTCTTCGGGCATAATTTCCGGTACTGGATTAGCTAGCGCTAAAATGAGTGGATTTTTCGCCATTCTTTTAAGATATTCAGGCTGTAGAACACCACCGGCAGATAGGCCTAGAAAAATATCCGCGTCATCAATAATATCAGATAAAGTTCGTGCGTCCGTTTTTTGTGCGTAATTAATTTTCCAGCGATCCATAAGGGTCTTGCGACCTTCATAAACAACGCCCTCTAAGTCACTAAGCCAAATATTTTCAACTTTCGCTCCGAGGCGAACCAAAAGATTAAGACAAGCTAGGGCAGCAGCACCTGCACCTGAGGTAACTATTTTTGCATTTTCAATTTTTTTTCCTGAAAGATTTAAGGCATTTAATACAGCAGCAGAAACAATAATGGCAGTTCCATGTTGGTCATCATGAAAAACTGGAATATTCATTTTAGCACGAAGCTTTTCTTCGATGTCAAAACATTCAGGGGCCTTAATGTCTTCAAGATTAATACCACCAAATGTAGGTTCTAAGGTCGATATTGTTTGTACCATTTGTTCTATATCGGATGCATCAATTTCAATATCAAAAACATCAATATTCGCAAATTTTTTGAATAAAACGGCTTTTCCTTCCATAACTGGCTTTGAAGCGAGTGGACCAATGTTTCCTAAACCAAGAACAGCAGTTCCATTGGATATAACAGCGACTAAATTAGCACGGGAGGTATATTGAGCGGCAAGATTGGGATTTTCATGAATCGCAAGACATGGTGCTGCAACGCCTGGAGAATAAGCAAGAGCTAAATCACGTTGATTATCAAGAGGTTTTGTTGCTTGTATTTCCAATTTTCCAGGTTTTGGGTGTTGGTGATAAAAAAGGGCGGTACTGTCAAGTTCAGCTTTTGGTGAACTGAAATCACTATTTCGTTCTCTAGACATTTTTATGATACCCAAGTTAGCGTATGTGTATATGAGATGTTCCATCTACGATAAGGTTTTGTCCACTAATAGATTCTCATTTCTCTGAATATCAAAATGCAAGAGCATGAGTAAATTCTTCTGGATCGTAAAACCAGTTTGATGATTCTTTTTGTTTGTGTGCATGAATAATTTTATTGATAGCAGCACATTTGTTTTTCTCTCCTTAACAAAACTCGTAAAAATTCATTAGTTTACAAAAAAATAAAATATTTTCTAACGATTACATTATCAAGCTATTATTTTTTTGCAATGTTTACAAAATAAGGAAAGAACAGAAGAGTGTTTCCTATTAATTTCATCCGTTTTTTATAAAATATATATTTTATTTAAAGTTTTATACGGAGGTAGAAGAAATTTTAAATAACAATTTGTAATTTATAAATTGTTTATTCAGCTATTTTAAAGGAGATTGGGATGTTGAGAATGGCAGTTGTGTTGTTTATTGCTCAATTGGATTCTTGATAGTGAAAGCTGTATTTTTTATATACTGACAATTATGTATTTTAATAAACAAAGATGTGGCTAAAATGGCTGTAATTGCGGACTTTATACATGAAAATCATATATTCCGCATAACGCTTTTCTTTATAATTTATCATGCATTATTTCATATGTTGAATGGGAAATTTTAATACAATAAGATTTATTTCAAATTCATCTAATATAATAAAAAATATTGACTTACATAATTCAAATGAGAGTAATATGTGAATAAAAAACATTTAAAAATAAATATAAATATTTCTATGAGCTTTTTTAATACAAAAGCATGAAAGTTTTTTACAATTAGAAAAATAATATTACCGGTTTTGTACCTTTATGAAACTATGAAAAATAAAGGGTTAAGAAAAAGATAAGGAAATAAAAAATATGCCTTATTATTCTTAGGATGATATGTTGTTTGATAAGTCATTATGCTTCTTTAGAATTATTGCTTAAGATATCAAAGAAAACTGCATACCAATTATCTCAACCTTTGAAGTAAAAGCTACAGTTGAAAGCAAAGTACTCTATGATGAATGATTAAAAAACTGGAGAGATAAAAAAAGTGGAAAAAGATATTTTTTCCACTTTTCTTGTTTGTTTATTGGATTCGACCACTTGCATGAGCAAGCATAGTATAAACTTTTCCTGTATCTGATATCAGGTATTTGCGAACTGAGCTGGAAGAACCAGAACTGCGCGATATATCACGTAAGAGCTTTTCGAAATCAGAAACATATTGATTCACTGAACCTTTAAACTCAAAATCGCTCATATATTTTCTCTTAATCATTTCAAATATTGTTTTTCCATTCAAGGTATAAAGGCGTTCTGTTACGATGTTTTTTTGTCCACGTTGATAATGATCCCATAGCTCAACAATGGCATTGTGATTAATAGCTTGCACTATACCAGAAGCTAATGAGTTAAGAGAGCAGTTTGCAGGACGTGGTTTTGTTTGCACTGATGTTAAAACAGTATCATTTGGGGCGTCATCATAAAATGTTTCTTCACGTGAAGCTCTTTCTAAGAGATTTGACACCCATTTATTTGGTCTTTTTTTGCTTTGATCTTGTTGCAAAATAGGCTTAGGTGGTACAATCTTTTTAATGGACTCAGGGGAGTTGTCACTTCTTTGATTAAGCATTGATGATGTAGGAAATGACGATATCAGCTGTCCTTTTGCGCCCTTTTGATTATTTTGTATAACACTGACGAGATCTTGTAACGCTGTAATCTGTTCATTCAAAGCTGTGCGAATAGTTTGTGTTGTTTCTTTTGTCTTTTCTGGAAGTTTTTTAACATTTTCATTGATATCATTATTAATCTTTGAAAGCTCTAAACGAACTTCATCGGCGGAGCGACGTATATCTTCTGCTGCTTCTGAAAAACGCGTCGATGCTTCACTAACAAGCCTATTAAGTGATTGTTGGAATGAATTTGTGGAGTTACGCGCATTCTTATCAGAGCGTTCAAGTGCTAAGTTGAAGATTTTTTCATAATGCCCAATCATTTGATTAATTTCATGAGACTTCGAAACAAGAGCATCACTTAATACGGAAAGCGTATTATGTTTTTCTTCAAGTGTCGTACTAAGTGAATTTTCAGATTGTTCAAGAACATGAATAGTTTGGGAAAGTGTCTTTGCATGTTCACCAAAACTGCTTGTTATATGATTAATTTGTTCAAAGGTATTCTTTGAAAGTCCTTGTAGAATTTCAACATTATTATTGAGTGCTTGATTTGAGGCTGATAAACGCTCTGCTACTTGGTTCGTGTTGCGGAAAAAATTATTCGTACTCTCATTAAACTGATCATCAATATTTTGAACAGCTGACAATAAAACACTACTATTTTCGTTAAAATTGTAAATTGATTTATTCAACTGTGTTAAGATGGATGAGACATTATTAATAAGCTCTTCCTTCATAATCGTTATTGTTTGAAGTGTTTCAGAGTTAGCTTTGGTTAAGCTATTCACTAAAGATTCATTATGTACATAAATTCTTTGTTCGGCATCTTGTGTGGAGAGAGAGAGTTGTTCACCGATATGCTGTGTTAAAGAATCAATAGATTCTGTCGTATTTTGCGCTGCTTGATTTAAGTGATTTGTAAGCTCTGTTATTTTTCCAATATGTTCTGAAATTTGTGTTGTTGTTTGATTTCCTGCATCTTCCAGACGGCTCGTTACATCAGAGAGTTGATGTCCTAAATTATTTTTAAGATTTTGCATAGAGTGATGAAGAATATCACAGCGTTCATGAAGGAGTTGCTCTATTGCTGTTGTTGATGAATGAATAGTTTCATTCAATAATGCTTGTGCATTATGACTGGCTGTTGCGAAAGCTTCAACAGTATGTGCTGTTTGTTCAGACAGAACGGACAGAACTTTTTCACTGGTATCATAAACAGTTTTTTTGACATTTGATACAATGCGATTGCCTGATTCTGAGAGAATATTTTCTGCTTGTGCTGTAACATTTGTAACAGATGAAAGAATTTGTTCACCCGTAGAAGAAAGAATATCAGAAGCTTTTATAAGCTTATTATGCAGATTATCTGTAACTGTATTAACAGAGTCTTCTAAGGTTACACGCATATTGTCAACACTACTCTCCAGCACTTGTTGAATTATCTGACTTTGCTCATTATTAAGCATGAGAGACGTTTTTAACGTATCAGAACGTTCCTCAATAACAGATGTTTGCATATCAATAGCTTCACAGATTTGGTTGAATTTTTTAGATAATGTTTCCTCTAGCGTTGTTGTTCGTTCAAAAATTTTGTGTGCACGATCTTCTAGATCTGTATCGAATGATACCATACGTGTTTCAAGGTTTTCAAAGAAAACACCACTCGATTGAGAGAGAGTATTCTTTAAAATTTCGGCATGGCTTTCAAGGTTTTTGATATGATCTTGAACCGTTTCAGTAATGTTTTTATTATTGGCAACAATTGCACTTTCAACTAAATTTATTTGTTGTTTCAATGCAACATCGACACGTATATCACTTTTTGCAATGAGGTTATGGATTGTTTCCATGCGTTGCTCAAGTGTGCGTGCTTGATCGGCAAGAACTTCATTGAGAGAAAAACTATTAATAGCTAAAGAGTCACGCAGGGCATCGGCACGGATATCAATATTTCTTGCTTGTGCTTCTAAAGCATCTTGGGTTGTATTGCAGCTTTGTACAATGACATTTTGTAGTTTTTCAGTGCATTGAATGATGCTTGTAATATGATTTTCAGCTTGTTTATCAACGACTTGAACATTATCAGCTAAAACTTTTTCAATATGAGAAGTATTTTTGGATAAGACATCAATTTGATTTTTTAATGTATCCGCAATTTTATTCTTCTCGTTATCGAGCATATCTGCCATAAGAGCTCGTTGATCAGAAAGTTGCACTTTAAAATCTTGTGAACGTTCTTGTATGATATCAACAATGGCATTGTCTACATATTGAATTTCTTCTTTCAGACTTTCTTTACTTTTATCAATTGCAGAAAGAATAGCTTCACGTCCATTTGTAAATGCATGGGTAATGTCTGCTGTTTTTTCTTGGAGATTTTCATTTATTTTCAAGACGTGAGATTCCAAGAAGTTACCAAGTTTTTCAGCATTATCCTCTAAAGCCTGACTGCGTTCTATAAAGGAATTAATGATGGAATCACTATGTTCTTTGAGAGAAAGATCAACAGTTGCTAAACGTTGTTCAAAGGCTCCAATTGCTTGCGAGGTTACGTTATCAAATTTAGAAGAGAGTTTATGTGCTTGGTCGTCGAGCTTTAAGATCTTCTCATCAAAATTCTGTAGAGATTGATTATTACGATCAATAAGAGCTTTATCCAAGGCCTTAAACTTTTCATCGACAGCGTGCAAAGTTTGATCTGTTACTGCTTGTATATGTGTTGCAATTTTAGCAACATGTACTTCCGCTTTTTCAGCTGTTTCATTAAAGGTTTTTTCTATTTGTTTTTCATTATGATCAAGTCGTTTTGAAAAACCATTGAAGTTTTTTCCTAATTCATGAAAAAATTCTGTGTTTTTCTGCTGAATTTGTGTTGTTGTTTCGTTAAATTTTTCAACAAGCTGATTTGTTATGCCATCACCGGCATAGGAAAGTTTTTCAACAAGGTCTTCACCTTGTTTTTGTAAAGTTTGAGAAAGGGTTTGTGTAAGCTTTTCAACATTGGTTACAATTTTAGAGGTAACTAAACCAAATTCATCACTCAGTTGTTCTTGGGTTCCTTTAATTGTTGATTGTACGCGATCTGCGTGATTCAAAATGGCGATGCGTTCATTACTCAATTCTTTGATTAATGTGTGAATGCGTGATTCATTCTCAGCATAGGCTTGTTCTAGGTTGTGAACTTCACCTTGTATGATTGCTTCAAGTTCAACAGCACGTCCGAGGGTACGTTCAATACCTTCGTTCATTGCTGCTACTTCTTCACGAATGGTTTGCCCTATAGCAATAGCTTGTTTTTCAGATAAATGTTGCGGTTCACTAAGGCGCTGTGCAGCATTTGTCATAAGAAGAGCAATATTATGCAAGTCGTTTGAACGTTTTGTTAATTGAGCAACTCCCCAAGATATAAGGATAGGAATTGCTGTTCCGGCTGCTACAGCGAGTCCTGTTGGGGATGTAACAAAAGTGCTGATATTGGATAAGGAGCTGAGTCCGGTAGGTGCGAGCTTATGTGCAATAAAAGCTCCTCCCGTTGCCCATAAAGCACTAAGCGCTGTTGTATACCAGTAGACTCGAGAGGAAGAACGCTGCTTTAAGTGTCCAAAATTTACAGGGGTTGTTATATCATCATTTGCAGGAAGAAGTTTTGTAGACAACAATGTATTATGAACAGTTCCACCTGAAATATCAGGTGAAGGTTTTGGAGCAAAAAGCTGTTCAACAACGGATTTATCAATAACGGCTTCATCATGAATATTAGAAACAAAAGTTGACGTACCGTTTTCAGCAAAAAATTCTTCTTCTGCCATTGCAATTTTTTGAATCAGATCATCGACATTAACAACATTTTCAGAATTATTGGATGATATCGTTTCAAATCCTGTGTCCTCGAAATCAAAGTTCATAGCTTTTGTGAGGGCTTCTTCAACTTCAACTTCAAATGTTTGCAATTTGGTTCTACGTGCCATACTCGCCTCGTACTCTTACAGACGGAAAAGGGATACGTCCTCTTCCAAATAATTTCTACATACTAGCTGTTAATTATTTAGAAAGAAATATGCTTAGGGAAAAATTTTAAAAACTTATCAAGATAAAGTTAATGCGGCCTCTTATACCCTGTTTAAAAATGTTATAAAATATAGTAAAAACAATTTATTATTTGAATCTAACAAAAACAAAAATACTGTTTACAACTTGTGTTTATAAAAAACTTTATAAGCCGGTAGTCTTTGAAATAAGGACAATTTAGTAGCGATTATATATACAGTAAAGTGCGAATGCCTCTCTCTAATACCGATGATCATTAATAAATGTTGTCCGCTTATTTTTATTGATTCTAAACGAAGCAGATTCATCATCACATATAGTCTGTAATAGCTTAGGATGCATAAAAGTGTACCTTTGAATTGTAAGCTCATAAATAAAGTAAACGTAGAAAAATTTTTAATTTAATATAGTTTTTTGTAAGTTGTACTTTATTATTGCTTCAAAGAGCCGTTTTTTCTCTAATTTCAGTTGTTTGTTGCTGAATTTTGAAGCTTCTACGTTGACAATTGGATATTTTTCAGTCGATATGCATGCACGAATATTTTATGCAATTGAGATGAAGGTGTAAGAATAATGGCAGAGCGATCACAACACCTGCAAGATGTGTTTTTAAATACGGTACGTAAGCAAAAAATTTCCCTTACAATTTTTCTTGTCAATGGCGTTAAACTCACGGGTATTGTAACTTCATTTGATAATTTTTGTGTTCTTTTGCGCCGAGATGGACACGCGCAATTGGTTTATAAGCATGCTATTTCTACGATTATGCCCGGACAGCCTGTACAGATGTTTGAGGGTGAAAGTCCTGAGTAAACATATCATTTTAAGATAGACCTCTTATCCCATTTTAAAAGTACTTAGATTGCTATGATAAATGAAAATGAGAGATTAGGAGGGGCATTTTCGCAGAATACAGGACAGGTGCGCGCACTTGTTTTGATACCGATTTTTCAAGAAAATAGAAGTCAAAGCTCTTTGAGAGAGTGTTCTATATCTTCTCGTGTTAAAGAGTCATTAGGGTTAGCGCGTGCTATAAGGTTAGAAGTTGTTAATTATAAAACGATTAATATTGCAACGCCTCGCTCAGCGACTCTCTTTGGAAAAGGTAAAGTAGACGCGTTAACCTGTTATATAGATGAATATTCTATTGAGCTTGCGATTGTAGATCATTTTTTAACGCCAGTACAGCAGTGTAATTTAGAAAAATTATGGAATTGCAAAGTTATCGATAGAACGGCTTTGATTCTTGAAATTTTTGGGGATCGTGCACGAACAAAAGAAGGAGTTTTGCAAGTAGAGTTAGCGCATTTGTCTTATCAAAAAGGGCGACTTGTGCGTAGTTGGACACACTTGGAAAGGCAACGGGGGGGGCGTGGCTTCCTAGGTGGACCTGGTGAAACGCAAATTGAAGCAGATAGGCGTCTTTTACAAGAGAAAATTATTCGTATTCGCCGCGAATTGGAAACGGTTATTAAAACACGGGCACTTCATAGAGCAAAAAGGAAAAAAACATCTTATCCTGTTGTGGCACTGGTAGGATATACGAATACAGGAAAATCAACTCTCTTTAACCGTTTAAGCGATGCAGATGTTTTAGCAAAGAATATGTTATTTGCAACTCTTGATCCGACTTTGCGCAAAGTTGTTCTTCCCCATGGAAAAACTATTCTTTTGTCTGATACTGTAGGATTTATTTCTAATTTGCCAACAAATTTGATTGCAGCTTTTAGAGCAACCCTTGAAGAAGTGGTTGAAGCGGACCTCATTCTTCATGTAAGAGATATGTCAGATCTTGATCATCGTGCACATGCCCAAGATGTTTTAGAAGTGCTTTCAAGCCTTGATATCGATATTGATGATATGGAGCATATCATAGAAGTTTGGAATAAGATTGATATGTTGGATGAGCAGGCATTGAATGTTTTACAAACAAGCGCAAAAACACGATTAAATCCTGCTCTCATGGTATCAGCACTTAAGGGGGATGGACTCGATCAATTATTAAGAGCCATTGAAAAGAGAATTTTTGGAGAGGTGCAAAGCATTGAATATCTTTTACAACCTCATGAAATGTCGCTTATCGATTGGTTTTATGAAAACTCTGCGGAAATAGTGCAAAAAGGACATGATGATGGGTCTGTTACCATTAGAGCCGTTATTACTGCTGAAGCAAAAAAACAATTAGAGAGCATCAAAAAAAATATGAATTAAGTTCTTTAAAGCTATTGCTGAACATTTGTGCTTAAATTTTATGTTTTTATTACCTGAAAATAATATGACAGCAAGTTAAGAGGATAGTTACTACTTTCTCTTAATAAAACAATATGAAGAAGTATTTTGCTGGTTAAAATAAAGATGAGTCTTAAGTGTAATAAAAGGCTATTCGTACGTACCGTATGGCGAAGCATTTTGATTGTTTGGCTATTACAAATGCTATGTGTATCTTTGATTTGGTTGTATTATTTTATCCAGCCTCGGGGTTACCAAGCAACTTTAATATTTTCATTATCTGATTCTGTAGGAAAACCATTACCAATCGAAAAGCAAGACAATGTTATCGCTTTTTTGTGTTCACAGCCTATATTCTTCGATGATTCGCATTTTTCTTTAACTGCTTCTTATAAGAAAAAAAATCATGAAAATATCCATTTATCGCGTCATGGTGATTTTATCAATCTTACTTTTGAAGCTGAGACACTTGAAGCAGCTCAACATGGGGTGGAAACTTGGTTTTCCGCGTTTTCACAAGCAATCATAAAACAGAAACAATTCTTGTTAAATGATAAATTAGAAGACAAACAATATGATAATACTGCAATCGTTAATATCGTGCAGGAATTTCGTACATCTGTTGATTCTTTTATTCAGCATGGTGTAAAACAAACAGAGCTTCATGATCTTTCTATGCAATTAACGGAAGCAACTTTGAAGCGTATTCATTTAACAAGTTTGAATTCAACGATTAACATGATGCGTGAAAAGGGGCAGTCTTTATTGTCTTTATCGTTTATTGCAGGTAATTCAGCAATTGTTGCTTTGGAATCTAAACGTGATCTTTTGGAAACGCAAAGAGCACATATGGCGACGCAATTGGGGTGGACACATCCTCAAATTAAAGCAATGACTGCGGAATTAGAGACAGTTTCTCAACAATTAAAAAATAAAATTTTACAAATCGTTTATCAAGTTCATTCAGATGGAGTTATAGCAACGGAATTAGAAAAACAGCTCAAAAAAAGAATGAACTTTTTTGTAAAAGATCAATCCCAATCTTTGAATGAAATATTTAACGAGTTTGAAAATAAAATAAAAACAGCGGTTGATGCACAAAATAAAGTGATGAGCAAGTTTACTCAACGAAGAGAAAAAAGTATTGGTTCATATCGGAGATTGAGTGATGATCCTCTTCTCTTACAAAATACAAATATCCATGTGGTTGTACCAACAACGTTAGCACCAATTTCTTTTATGGCTCTTTATGGAAAAAATATTCTTGTGAGTGTATTGGCTAGCTGCCTTACTCTTTTGCTTGGAATATTGTTATTTTATCCGTGCTTTAAGAGCAAAAAAGATCAGTTCTCAGAAGAGGATTTGAGATCAAAAGAAAATGCTTTCAAGAAGAATGAGAGTATTTTAGTTTCTCAAGAAATGAAAAATCTTGAAGCTTTTATTACGATAGAGGGATTATCTGATGTTTTGAAATGGCGTGCTTCAACCATTATTTCAATCATTGGACCAGAGGCTGCACGGACAGCGGCAAAGCTTTCACTTCATCTCACAAAAGAGAACAAAACAATTTTGTTGGTCGATATTTCTGGTCAACAAATAGAGAAAGTCATTGGTCCACATCGCGGACTGAGTGATATTTTAACGGGCAATGCCCAGTTGCATGATGTTATTTACCGTGATTATGATACGGGGGTTGATATTCTCCCTCAGGGGTTAACAAGTGCTATGTCTGCACAAGATTTTTCAAATGACATTTCTCATATATTACAAGAATTTAAAAAAGAATATGATTTTATCATCCTAGAGATGGCAAGCGAACCAAAATATGGATTTAAGCAATTTGCAGAGCTAACAGACTATTATATCTGTAATACTGTTTTTAATGAACAAGAATGGATGATGCGGATGGTAAGCAGCTTTCCAAAGACTGTTTATCACGTTGTTGCATCATAAACTTTGTAAAAAAGAAATATGTATCGCATGTTATAGTGGTACGCTTGTTTTTTGCTAAAGTTATAGTACATACTAAAATACACAAAGATTTAATGTTTAAATTTTTAAATGCATTGTAGTTGGAGAGAAGCGTGGGGCAATCAGAGATGGCAGTAAAGGGATTAAACAATAGCATTTTAACGCCTGTGCAAAAGAAAAATAGAAAACAAATACAGGTGTGGCTTTACTCTATTTTATTGCTTTGTTTAGCAATTGTCTTAGTGGGCGGCGCTACTCGTTTGACGGGATCAGGATTATCTATAACGGAATGGAAGCCAATACACGGCGTTATTCCCCCGATTGGTGTGGATCAATGGCAAGAGGAATTTTTAAAATATCAACAGATAGCACAATATAAGCTTCTTAATCCTGATATGACCTTAAGTGCTTTTAAGGTCATTTTTTGGTGGGAATGGGCGCATCGTGTTCTTGGGCGTCTTGTTGGTCTTGTCGCTTTATTGGGGCTCATTTGGTTTTGGGCAACTAAGCGTGTTGAAAAAAATATCTTACTCCCACTTATTGTCGTGCCTATTCTTATCGCCTTTCAAGGCTTTATTGGTTGGTGGATGGTTGCTTCAGGGATTGGGCAAAGTAATTTAACAAGTGTGAGCCAATATCGTTTGGCATTTCATCTTATAACAGCATGTTTTGTTATTGTTTTTGTTACTTATTTATCTCGAGGACTTGCAGAATACTCAGAAAAGCCAGCAAATAAAAAGGTGCAATATTTTGCGGCTTGGTTTGTTGTTCTCGTCTTGATAGAGATTTATTTCGGAGCTTTGGTTGCAGGGCTTCATGCTGGAAAAGTCTATAATACATGGCCTCTTATGGATGGGCAGATTATTCCTGATGGATTGTTGCAGCATCGTCCTGTTTGGCTCAATTTATTCGAAAATTCCTTAATGGTTCAATTTATTCATCGGTTTTTTGCTTATTTTTTATTTATTGTCTCAGTTATTCATGCTTTCTATGTACAAAAAAATATTCCACATTCAACCCATTCTCGTCGTGCATTTCTTATCTGTGTTATGATTATTATCCAAGCATTTTTGGGAATCCTAACACTGTTACATGAGGTTCCGATAAGTTTAGGGCTTATTCATCAAAGTATGGCACTCGCAGTGTTATGTTTTGCAGTTGCGCACTGGCGAGCAACGAAAGGGGCATATCGCGTTGTTGAATAAAAGTTTGTGTGTAGGGAGGTTTAGTCGCTTGAAAGCATTAAGTCGAGATTCTGGATAGCCGCAGCTGATGCGCCTTTTCCTAAATTATCGAATATAGCGCTGAGATTAAAAATACCTTCACGATCATTTCCAAATACGAACAGTTTCATATCATCTTTATTGGCTAAGCACTCTGGATTAAGTCTTTGAAGTGAAGCAGTTTCTTCTTGTGATGCAACTAAAATGGTATTTTGTCCATCATAATGGTTTGCGAGAATTTCGCGCAAATCAGAACAGTTTGCTGATTTTGTAAATAAATGGCGATGCAGTGGAAGATTCACAATCATTCCTTGGGGAAAACGCCCAACACTTGGTATAAAAAGTGGGGTTTGGTTGATTTGTCCATAGATTTTGATTTCTGGCACATGTTTGTGTTCAAGATTAAGGCCATAGATAAAATAGTTTTCTTGAATATTTTGTTGAGATTGATTTTCCATTTGTAAAATCAACTGTTTTCCACCACCAGTATAGCCGGAGATTGCATTAATCGAGATGGGATAATGGGCGTCTAGCAGTCCTGCTTCGCGGAGCGGGCGAATCAAACTAATGGCACCGGTAGGGTAGCATCCGGGATTGGTTACATAATGTGCTGCTTGGATACGCTTTCTTTGTCCTACTGTCATTTCAGGAAAACCGTAAACCCAGTCTGGTGCAACACGGTAGGCTGTTGAGCTATCAATAATCCTAATATTTTTATTTTTTTTAAGCCAATGAACTGTTTCGCGTGCAGCATCATCTGGAAGACACAAAATAGCAATATCGGCTTGATTAAGATAGTCTCGTCGCAGATGAATATTATGGCGATCTTTATGAGCAATAGAGAGTAGTTTTAAATCTGTACGCCTCTCTAAGCGTTTTTGTATTTGTAGTCCAGTTGTGCCATGTTCACCATCAATAAAAACTTTGGTTAGCATTCTTATTTGCCTTGTATTAACTTTACCTATTATATTCAGCTTTTCACATTATAAATTATTTTTAATCATTAAATTATTGAATTTCTTTAGATTATAGATATTTTTTGTAAAAGGTGTAAACAAATAAGAGTGTAAAAGAAGAAATGTAATCTCATTTTTTACCATTTTTGAGAGGGAAGTTTTTCGCTGTTTTTATAACAAAGAATAAGATAAATATTTGCATCATTATTTTTGAGTGTAAGTAAGTGGTTTAAAATGTTTGGTTTGCGTGGTTTGCTGTGTTATCGTTTAGTGATTTTATTTTTTTATGTTAGGAACGTGTTTTATGACTCAGCAAGAAAATGACGCACAAAAGCGCTTTTTTAATGATAATTTACAAACTGTTGATGCTGCAATCTTTGATGCAATTAGAGGGGAGTTTGAGCGTCAACAACATGAAATTGAGCTGATTGCTTCAGAGAATATTGTTTCAAGAGCGGTTCTTGAAGCGCAGGGGTCTGTTTTAACTAATAAGTATGCAGAAGGTTATCCAAGAAAGCGCTACTATGGCGGATGTCAATTTGTTGATGTCGTTGAAGATTTAGCCATTGAAAGGGCAAAACAGCTTTTCGGTGCTGCTTTTGCAAATGTACAACCTAATTCTGGTAGCCAAATGAATCAAGCTGTCTTTTTAGCTTTACTTCAGCCTGGTGATACATTTATGGGCTTAGATTTAAATGCTGGTGGTCACCTTACGCATGGTTCATCTGTTAATATGTCAGGAAAATGGTTTGATGTTGTCTCCTATGGTGTGCGTCAAGAAGATCAGATTATTGATATGGATGAAGTTGAGCAGCTTGCAAAAGAACGTAAGCCCAAACTTATTATAGCGGGTGGATCATCTTATCCACGGCTATGGGATTGGAAACGATTTCGTGAAATTGCAGAGGAGATTGATGCTCATCTACTCGTGGATATGTCTCATATTGCCGGTCTTGTTGCTGGTGGCGTGCATCCTTCACCTGTTCCACATGCGCATATTGTAACAACAACAACACATAAGTCGCTTCGAGGTCCTCGTGGTGGTTTAATATTGACAAATGATGAGGCTTTATCCAGAAAAATTAATTCTGCAATTTTTCCTGGTCTTCAAGGTGGTCCTTTAATGCATGTGATTGCCGCAAAGGCTGTTGCGTTTGAGGAGGCTTTGCGTCCCTCTTTCAAGAGTTACAGTGCCAATGTTGTCGCTAATGCGAAAACTTTAGCAAAGATATTACAGAGTAATGGTTTTAATATTGTTTCTGGTGGTACAGATAATCATTTGTTGTTGGTTGATTTACGTTCCAAAAATCTAACAGGTAAACGTGCTGAATTGGCTTTGGGACGTGCTCATATTACCTGCAATAAAAATGGTATTCCTTTTGATTCTGAAACGCCATCTATAACATCGGGAATTCGCTTGGGATCACCTGCTGCCACAACGCGTGGTTTTTTAGAAAAAGAGTTTATACAAGTTGGTCATCTGATTTCAGAAGTTCTTGATGGTCTTCGGAGCGCAAAAAGTGATGAAGATAATTATGCCGTTGAAATGGCTGTTGAGAAAAAGGTAAAAGATATAACGAATCAATTTCCTCTTTACTCTTATCTTAGCACTCGTTAAGGACACAAAAAATGCGTTGTCCTTACTGCCAATATGAGGATACACAGGTTAAAGATTCACGTCCAGCAGAAGAGGGGGCAGTGATTCGTCGCCGCCGTGTGTGTTCCGTTTGTGGTGGTCGTTTTACAACTTTTGAACGTGTTCAGTTACGTGAGCTCTTGGTTGCTAAAAAAAGTGGACGATGTGAACCATTCGATCGTGATAAGTTAATGCGATCAGTTGATGTGGCTGTACGTAAGCGCAATATTGATCCTGATCATATTGAACGAGCAATTTCTGGCATTGTGCGCCAGCTTGAAAGTTTGGGAGAACCAGAGATTGCTTCAGAAAAAATTGGACATCTTGTGATGGAAGCATTGAAAAGAATTGATGATATTGCTTATATTCGTTTTGCTTCTGTGTATCGAGATTTTCGTAATGCAAGCGATTTTCACGATGTTATAGATGAATTGTCAAAGGGTATTGCGGATACAGAATCTCGTTTTGATGAATAAAAAAGTGCAAGATGAACGGTTTATGGCTGCGGCTATTCGTTTAGCAGAACGTCATGTCGGCCTTACAGGTGAGAATCCTTCCGTTGGTACGTTAATTGTGCGAAACGATAATAATGCGGGGGTATTTATTGTTGGCTATGGCGTAACAGCCATTCATGGGAGTCCTCATGCGGAAGTGCAAGCTTTACACATGGCTGGTTCTTTGGCTCAAGGAGCGACTGCTTATGTTACTTTAGAGCCTTGTGCGCATTATGGAAAAACTTCGCCGTGTGTGAATGCACTTATTGATTCAGGTATTTCTCGAGTTGTTGTTGCACTGACTGATTGTGACAAGCGTGTTGATGGTCATGGTATTGCTCTTTTGCGAGCGGCAGGTATTGAAGTGGTTGAGGGCATTTTAGCTGAAGAGGCTTTTGAATCCTTATGGATGCATTGGTGCATAAGGAAGATACAACGCTGTGCAGTCACTTTTAAAATGGCAATTTCTGCCGATAATGGTGTTGGAAAAAGAGAGAGGGGCGGCGTAAAAATTAGTGGAACACTTTCTCATGCCCATACGCATATTCTACGTGCTCAAAATAATGCTATCCTCGTTGGTATTGGTACTATATTAGCAGATGATCCACAACTCAATTGCCGATTGCCAGGGATGGAGATGCGCTCACCAATTCGTATTATTTTGGATGCAGATTTATCTATCCCCCTTGATGCAAAAGTTGTCCAAACAGCCATAAAAATTCCTACATGGGTTATTTGTGATGTGGATCTTTCAAAGAAAAGCAAAAAAAAGGCATTGGAGCAATATGGTGTGTCTGTTTATTCGGTAGAGATGAACAATGGTTGTGTAGAGCCCTTTGCTCTTTTACAGATGCTTTATAAACATGGGATTAATAGTGTTTTATTGGAAGGGGGCGTAAAGACAGGGGAAAAGTTTTTGAATGCTGGTTGTGTTGATCATTTGATATGTTTTCATACCCCGGTTATTTTAGGAAAAAATCGTATTGAGGCCCCTCATTTTGGAAATTATCTTTCGCAGTTTCATGAGATTGAGACAAGAATGTTTGGAAATGACCGTTTTTATAAATGGAGACGTAAAACATTATGTTCACAGGAATTATAACGGATATTGGTTGTGTTGAAGACGTTCAACCTTTAAAGCAGGGGATGCGTTTAAAGATTTCTACACGCTATGCTATAGAAAGCCTAGCAATTGGCGCATCAATTGCTTGTTCAGGAATTTGTCTGACAATTGTAGAGCGGGGATTAAAACAAGAAGATTCCAATTGGTTTGTTGTCGAGGCGTGGGAAGAAACATTACGTTTAACGAATCTTGTACAATGGATAAAAGGAACTTTTGTTAATTTGGAACGTTCGCTTCGATTGGGTGATGAAATGGGAGGACATTTGGTTTCTGGTCATATTGATGGATTGGCTGAAATCATTGATCAAAAAAATGAAGGGAATGCAATTCGTTTTTATTTGAAAGCTTCAAGACAATTTATGCCGTTCATTGTCAATAAAGGATCTATTGCACTTAATGGGACATCTTTGACTGTTAATGGTGTTGAGGATTGTATTTTTGATGTTCTTATTATTCGCCATACACTCGAAATGACAACGTGGGGACAAGCTAAAATTGGAGATCAGGTCAATTTGGAAATTGATCAACTTGCTCGTTATGCAGCAAAACTTTTAACTTTAAAAAGAGAAGATGAATAAGCCAAAACTCTATTGATTGTTTTCAGAATTTTATGCTTTATAACCTTGATTCTTTTGATTCGTTTTTTGTGGAATTTCCTTATGATGAAAGAGATACGTAAAAAGCCTCACGTATTGATTGTTGAAGCACGTTTTTATGAGGGGATTTCTGATGCGCTTTTGAGAGGTGCAGTGAATACTTTGCAAAAAGCTGAGGCAAGTTATGATGTTGTAACAGTTCCTGGAGCGTTAGAAATACCAAGTGCAATAGCTTTTGCTGAACAAAATAAGATATCTTATGATGGTTATGTTGCTCTTGGTTGTGTTATTCGGGGTGAAACATATCACTTTGAAATTGTTGCTAATAATTCTTGTCGTGCATTGATGGATTTAACTGTTCATCAGCACTTGGCTATTGGAAATGGTATTTTGACTGTTGAAAACGAAGAACAAGCATGGGTGCGTGCAAAACTAGATGACAAAAATAAAGGTGGTTTTGCGGCTGAAGCTACTTTATGTATGATCGCTCTAAAAAAGAGATTTGGAGATAATCGTTAAATATGGCTGATATAAAAAGCAGACATTTTCCGCGTTCAGCCAATAAACGTGGAGCAGCAAGACTCGCTGCAGTTCAGGCACTCTATCAAATGGATATTGTGGGTTCGGGAGTGATGGAAACGGCAGTTGAGTATGAGGCTTATCGTTTGGGAAAAGATATTGACGGAAACCAATATCTTGAAGCTGATTTTCAATGGTTTTTGGCTATCATAACGGGTGTTGTAAAAGATCAAAAGCAACTTGATCCTCTGCTTCATCAACAGCTTTCTGCAGAGTGGTCTCTTTCACGTCTTGATTCTATATTGAGAGCAATTTTACGAGCAGGTTTATGGGAGTTGATCAACCGTAAAGATGTTCCTGTTGCGGTTGTCATGAATGAATATGTCGACATAGCAAAGGCGTTTTTTGAAGGTGATGAGCCAAAACTTGTTAATGCAGTTCTCGACAGTATGGCAAAAAAAGTTCGCCTCTAAGAGCTATAAATTCCCCTATTATTAGGTCTGATATTATCAGACCTAATAATATTAAAACAGTATACAGACTATATGATTTAGTTATGGGGTGGCAAATTCGCAGGACCTTTTATAATTTGAATTAAGAAAGGATGTTCTTTTGTTACAGTTGGTGTTGTTTGTGTAATAAAATCAAATACTTGACCGTCTTGTAATCCGTAATTAGCAACTTTTGCAACCTGATTATTTTTATTGAAGTAAATGGCTAAAACTTTGCGATCAATAATCTTTGTTTTCATAAACTGCATTCCACGATAGCGGGTCTGTGAAATGTAATAAAAAACTTCATTATCATATTTTGTTTTTAATGAAGGTGTCCCTAAAGTTAAAAGAACTTGCTCTTGACTTGAGCCAATAGAAATGGAACTTAGAGCATTTTTATCAAGAACATAGCCCTCTCTATAAATTTGGCTCGAGCCTGAAGAATCAAGAAGATTACAGCCAGCAAGCATTCCTATGCTTGCTATTGATAGACCAATCAATAGTTCACGTTTGATTAAGGCTATTATGTGAGGCATTTGAAACAATGATATCTCCTTTTTTACTGAGATGTAGGACAAGAAGGCAACCTCAAGTTTTTTCTAATTTTAGCTTAATCTACCGTAGCTTACACTGAGCTTCCCTGTTATAAAGCAAATTATGCCATATAGAATTTCTTTAGAAAAGAAAAAAATGCATGAATACTTGAGATAAATAAAAACACAGTGCTTTTTGCGTTTTTATGTTTGGGAGTTGTCAATGAATGTTCAAAATGTTCCTCAAATGACATTTGCTTTGGTTTATCCAGTGTCTGTACGTTCTCTACCTGCTAAAGGTATAAGGGTTCATCTTTGTGCAAACAAAAAAGAATGTACACATTTAGCTCAGAACCATGATTTAATTGAAGTAAAATCTTGTGAGGGAAAATTCCATATTTTCCCGTGGAAAAAACGTGGAGTGCGTATAAAAGGTCTGTTGCAAGCGCGTATACTACAGTTATGTGTTGTTACATTAGAACCATTAGAAAATATCCTTTGTGAAAATATTGAGGTTGTTTTTGTTCCTGAAGATTCAAATTTGATGAAGCCCAAAATATCAGAGGATACAGGAGAGTTGTTTTTAGATGCGGAGGGCTTTGATACTCCTGAAGTGTTTTATGACGATAAAATTGATATTGGTGCAATCATGGAGGAGTTTTTTGAGTTGTCTATTAATCATTATCCACGTAAAGAGGGGATAAAGATGAATATGGTTGAAAATTTAGAAGAAGCAGAGCAAAAATTTTCGCCATTTTCTGTTTTAAAAAATTGGAACTGATTGTAAAAACATAAAAATATCTTTTGTATGCTAAAAGGTATTTTTTGCGGAGTGATTTTTGCAAGATGTGCTTTGTGAGTGTTCAGAAGCCAAAAATCATAATATGTGTTTAAAGATGTAAATGAAAAGATGTGGGATATGCAAGCGTGATTAGAATTTCTGTGGATGTCATGGGCGGTGATTACGGTCCAGAAGCAGCTATTGCAGGAGCAGCAATTGTACAAAAATATTTACCAAATATTTATTTTCTGTTTTATGGAATAGAGGAGGTTGTTCGTCCGGTTTTAAAAAAATATCCTTGTTTGGATTCTGTATCGTGTTTTTGTCCTACAGAAAATTATACACGTATGGATGAAAAGCCAAGCCAAGCACTTCGTAATGGACGTGGCAAATCATCAATGTGGTACGCTATTGAAGCGGTAAAAAATGGTGAAGCTGATACTTGCATTTCTGCTGGTAATACGGGTGCACTTATGGCCATGTCTTATTTTTGTTTGAAAATGCTAGCAGAGGCTGAACGTCCTGGTATTGCAGGTATCTGGCCAACACTTCGCAGTGAGAGTGTCGTTTTAGATATTGGAGCAACAATTGGTGCATCTGCTAGTCAGTTAGTTGATTTGGCGGTTATGGGAGCGGGTATGTTTCGAGCTTTATATCACACTGAAAGACCAAGTGTTGGGCTTTTAAATGTGGGGGTGGAAGAGGTTAAAGGACTTTATGAAATAAAAAAAGCAGGAATGATATTGCGTGAAGTGCAATTAGAAGGATTGGAATATAAAGGATTTGTTGAGGGCAATGATATTGGAAAAGGAACAGTCGATGTTGTTGTGACAGAGGGGTTTTCTGGTAATATTGCTTTAAAAACCGCAGAAGGAACCGCACGACAGATAGGAGAGATTTTAAACACTGCACTGCGCAGTTCTTTTTTAACATCTCTTGGTTATTTTTTATCACGGGGTGCTTTTCGTATACTGAAACATAAAATGGATCCCGATAGGGTGAATGGGGGAGTGCTTTTAGGTTTGAATGGTGTTGTTATAAAAAGTCATGGCAGTGCTAATGCTAATGGTTTTGCTTCTGCTATCCGCGTTGGTTATGAAATGGTTAATAATGGACTTTTACAAAAAATAACGGCTGATTTACGGCGATTTCATGAGAATAAAGAAACGCTTTTTAATCAAGAAGATGAAGCGGTGATGAATGGGGAGCCCTTATGATAAGCTCTTATAATAGAAATGAAAAATTTGAAGAAAAGGTAAGAGCTGAATGATTCGGTCAATTATACGTGGTGTAGGAAGTGCTTTGCCGAAAAGAAGTTTATCAAATGATGAGATTGCAAAGTTTGTTGAAACGTCAGATTCATGGATTATTCAGCGTACAGGAATACGCCAACGTTATATTGCCAGTGAAAATGAAACAACTGTTTCTTTAGGAGTTGAGGCTGCGCAAGCAGCACTTACAAATGCTGGTTTAACAACAAAAGACATTGATTGTATTATTTTAGCAACATCCACCCCAAATCGAACTTTTCCTGCTTCTGCTGTTGAAATTCAGAGTGCTTTGGGAATGAGCCATGGATTTGCTTTTGATATTCAAGCTGTTTGCTCTGGTTTTATTTTTGCTTTAACGACAGGAGATTCTTATTTACGGTGTGGAGCAGCTAAAAGAATTTTAGTTATTGGATCTGATACATTTTCTCGAATTTTAGATTGGGAAGATCGTACAACATGTGTTTTGTTTGGTGATGGTGCGGGTGCTGCTATTTTGGAAGCACAAGAAATTGAGGAGAGTGTTGCTTTTGAACGTGGTATATTGTCTGCGAAACTGCGCTCTAATGGTGCTTATATAGATAAGCTATATGTTGATGGTGGACCTTCAACAACACAAACGACAGGCCATTTGCGTATGGAAGGACGAGAAGTCTTTAAATATGCTGTCGGTATGATAACGGATGTGGTTGATGATTGTTTCGCAGCTGCAGGTATGGATTCTTCACAACTAGATTGGTTTGTACCTCATCAGGCTAATAAGCGCATTATTGAAGCATCTGCTAAAAAACTGGGAATTTCACCAGATAAAGTTGTGATTACCGTTGATCAACATGGTAATACGTCTGCGGCATCAGTTCCATTGGCTTTAACAACAGCTGTTTGCGATGGAAAAATAAAAGAAGGAGATCTTATCATGTTAGAAGCCATGGGAGGTGGATTTACATGGGGAGCAATTCTTATTCGTTGGTAAATTATGGCTACTTGACCATATTTGAAGAAAACGTATAAGTCATTTTGTAATTTTTAATATTTTAATAGGTGGTTATAATGACAAGTAAGACAGTAACGCGTGCAGATTTAGCGAGCGTAGTTTGTAAAAGAGTGGGCTTGTCACATACTGAATCAGCAGCTTTAGTCGAATTGGTTTTGGATGAGATTTGCAACTCACTTGTAAGAGGTGAAGCGGTTAAGTTATCTTCTTTTGCAACTTTTCAGGTTCGCAGTAAAAATGAGCGTGTTGGGCGCAATCCAAAAACAGGTGTTGAAGCACCTATTCCGCCGCGACGTGTTGTGACGTTTAAGGCTGCCAATGTTCTTAAACAGAGAATTTTAGATTCGCATCGTGCAAGACAGAAAAAGTTATAAATAAATGCCATAGTATATTTGGTATTTGTTAAAAAAATGATAAAATAGAGGTCTTTGTTTTTTAGAAAAAGACTGTTGAGTAAGTCGTCAATGATGGTCTTATTTTTGACTAATCTTGTTGAGAAATTGAGACAGAATGAGTCATTGTAAAGTAATTTATTTTGTTTTAAATAAGGTTTTGCAAAATGGATAAGAGCTCTGATGCTTTTCGCACAATTAGCGAAGTAGCCGAGTTACTGGAGCTTCCGCAGCATGTTTTAAGATTCTGGGAAACACGTTTTAGGCAGATTAAACCAATGAAACGTGGGGGAGGAAGGCGCTATTATCGTCCGGTCGATGTTGATTTGCTCAATGGTATCAAGCAGTTATTATATGATCAGGGTTATACGATAAAAGGTGTGCAACGCCTTTTGAAAGAAAATGGTGTTGCTTTTGTGACTGCATTGGGTAATGGTGATCTTGATGCTATGAATGTGGTCATAGAGAAGAAACACGCAGAACAAACTTCTGAAAATGCTAGCAATAAGTCTAAGAAATCTTCTTTTGGCCTTTTGAGTTTCATGAGGAGTGAGGGAGAAACATCTGTTGGTTCTGTGAATCTTTACAAAGATAAAACCGATAAAGCATTGTTGCAAGAAATCCTGTTTGAACTCATTGAATGTAAGCGTGTTCTTGATAGAGCACGATAACAATAATATTTTTATATTTTATATGTGTTTCTTTTTTAGCAAAATATATGTTTTAAATTTTTTTACAAATCAATATCTAACATCTAGTCCGCCAATGTGTTTCGTAGATATTTAGATGTTTTATAGATGTGCCCAGAGATCTATATGTTCAACAAGGAGTAATGTACCCTATATATGTAGATTTAACGGTTTTTTATAAAAGTTTTTAATTTGGAAAATATGAAGAAGAGAAAGAGTAAACGCTGAGTTTTGCCATTTTTCTTTGATTTAGCTTTTAAAAGTTAAGGCAATATCTCATCAGTGTAGATTGCGGGATGTAGAATGTCATTGGTTACCAATTCATGTGCTTGTTTTAAAGAGATGTTTCTTAAGGCTCCTTGAGCTTATTTTACCATGATGCCTCGTGAATGATACAATGGCAAACCCGTTGAATACCACTATTTTTACACTTATGTAAGAGAAAGTCGGCATCAGCATTATAGTTTGCCTGCCCTCAATGATTACAACAATTCTTAGCACTTGAGTCGGTTCATTGTGGGTATTTTTAAAGTCCTTCTTCAATAATTTTTATCCACACACTTATTCCGCTTGTCTCGTACAAGAAAATGATTTTGATAGATTTAACATAAACATATTTTAAATAAGAATTCTATGATATTCGAGAAACCTTATTTAATATGAATAACGATATATTATCATTATAAATCAATACACTGCCTTTTTATAAGGACTTGTCTTACAAATAAGACATATTATTGTTCAGCTAATTTCACATATTTTTTATTAATAAAGATAATCTTGTTTTCAGTCTTCTTGCTTGATGTTGCTATAATTATCGTAACTATCCATGAGCATAGCACCATCTTTTTATTATAAAGGTAAAAGACTTAATGTTATTATTAATACTCAATTGTCTATGATTTTCGCATTTAAACGGCTCATAGCTTAACATTCAACTTTTTTACCAATCCACCTTGTAGAGAGTAATTACGTGATTTTTACTGATGATCGGTAATTATGTATGAAACCGAAAAACTCTATTCGATCAAATCGTTTGATCTTATACAAAATTGATGCTTTATAGTAAAAAAATAGTAAAAAATCAATGTCTTACCATCTTTTACGATGTTATGCCTTTATTAAACGCTGTAAATCTGGAGGTGTTACCTCATTTGAGAGTTGCTTAATCGCATCTTCTATAGATAAAAGAGTTTGATTTGTACTTCCTAAGCGGCGCATATTTACGCTGTTTGTTTCAGCTTCACGTTTGCCGCATACTAAAATTACGGGGACTTTTTGTAAAGAATGTTCTCGTATTTTATAATTAATTTTTTCATTGCGGAGATCTATTGTTGCGGAAAGCCCAATAGCTTTAAGTTTTGCCGTTATTTTTTGGGCATATTCATTTGCTTCGGATGTAATTGTTGCAACAACAACTTGTTCAGGAGCAAGCCAAAGTGGCATATGTCCAGCAAAATTTTCGATTAATATACCAAGAAAACGCTCCATTGATCCAAAAATAGCACGGTGGATCATAACAGGTTGACGTTTTTCTGAATCTTTATCAATATAGAATGCACCAAAACGTTCAGGAAGATTAAAATCTATTTGTGTTGTTCCACATTGCCATTCACGGCCAATAGCATCCTTTAATGTATATTCAAATTTTGGACCATAAAATGCTCCCTCACCTGGAAGAATACTTGTTTTGATTTGTCCTGCAAATTTTGTTTCAATCGTTTTAAGGACAGATTCCATGATACTTTCTGCATGATCCCATAATGAATCAGATCCAACTCGTTTTTCTGGACGTGTTGAAAGTTTAAGACTAATTTCTTTAAAACCAAAATCAGCATAAGTTGATAAAATAAGATCATTAATACTGAGACATTCATCGGCTAATTGTTCATCAGTACAAAAAATATGCGCATCATCTTGCGTAAAACCACGCACACGCATAAGACCATGTAAAGAGCCTGAAGGCTCATAACGATGAACAAGTCCAAATTCAGCAAGTCTAATAGGCAAATCACGATAAGATTTTAAACCATGTTTAAAAATTTGCACATGACCAGGGCAATTCATTGGTTTTAGGGCATAAATATTCCCATGATTTGAAACTTCTGCTGCTGGAGTTACTTTGAACATATTTTCCTTATACCACCCCCAATGGCCAGATATTTCCCAGAGTGACCTATCTAGAACTTGTGGCGCATTAACTTCAGCATATTGATGATCATCAAGGCGTCTACGCATATAGTTGATCAAATTTTGGAACATTTTCCAACCTTTTTTGTGCCAAAAAATCATTCCTGGCCCTTCTTCTTGAAAATGAAATAAGTCCATTTCACGTCCCAAGCGGCGATGATCACGTTTTTCAGCTTCTTCTAGCATATGGAGGTAGGCTTTTAAGTCATTTTCATTTGTAAATGCTGTTCCATAAATCCTCGTGAGCATTGGATTATTGGCATCGCCGCGCCAATAAGCTCCTGCGACTTTCATTAATTTAAAAGCATTCCCAATTTGCCCTGTAGATTGCATGTGCGGTCCGCGGCAAAGATCAAACCATTTTCCTTGATAATAAATTTTTAAATCTTGATTTTCAGGGATGCTATCAATAAGTTCAACTTTGTAAAATTCCTTTTTCTCAGAAAAAATTTTTCTCGCTTTTTCACGAGACCAAATTTCTTTTCTAAAAGGTTTATTGCGTTGGATAATTTCACGCATTTTCTTTTCAATGACGGTGAGATCATCTAATGTAAAAGGTTGTTGGCGTGCAAAATCATAATAGAATCCATTCTCAATGACAGGACCTATTGTTACTTGCGTTTCAGGAAAGAGTTCTTGCACTGCTTCAGCAAGAACATGGGCGCAATCATGCCTTATGAGCTCAAGAGCGCGTGAATCTTCTCGGGTAATAATCTCTACTTGACCAGATTGTCCCAATGGATCCGATAAGTCTCGCGTGATACCATCAAGACTATAGGCGACTGCTTTTTTTGCGAGTGATTTAGAAATGGATTCTGCTAATTCCAAGCCTGTCATTTCGGCGGGGTAATTACGTTTTGAACCATCGGGAAAAAAAAGAGAAATAGAGCAAGACATAAAAACACCCTTTTAATCCAATTCCGCTAACGATTGCGGATGGTTTCGTGAAAATTGAGTAAAAAGCTTATAGACTGATTTTTTTATCAATACATACGAAAAAAGAAAAGGATTATTTGTTGTGTTTGTCAGAAATTTTCCAGTAACGCCAAGGTTTATAAAAACAGCAAGAATTTCCAAGAGAAATAGGTACTGGATCAAAGCCATCTGTTCCAAAGGGACCACAACGCATGATACGAAAGAGTCCCATCCATGCACCAGCCCAAAGCCCATGGCGTGCAATCGCTTCATATGTATATTCTGAACAAGTCGGAGTATGGCGACATTGATTGCCTATAAGACTCGAAAGTGTTACTTGATAGAAACGTATTAAGAAAATACCTAATAATCGTCCGGGTGTTTTTTGCCAAGTGCCTGTGTAATTTCGAGTCAATTTTTTTTGTCGAGATTGTGATTTGAACATTTATTTTTCTTCAATTTTTTGAATGCAGTCTATCGTTGCATCAAAGGGTAGTAGTGTTGCTGCATGGCGCACTTTATAGTCTTTAATGGGCTGTAAGCAAGAAAAATTCTCAAATGGAGCTTGAGGAGAAGGACCATTTTGCGTTAGCATTTTATAGATAACTTCACGCAATATTTTAAGATCTTGTGTTGTTTGTCCGATGATATGAGATGCTAAAAGTGAAGCTGAAGCTTGCCCTAGCACACATGCGTATATTTCATGGGCAAAATCCGTAATGATACCATTTTCCACTTTTAAATCTACAGTGATTGTCGAACCACAAAGGTGTGCATGTTTTCTTGATGTTGCATCAGGATTATTAAGACGCCCAATTTTACCTATATGTGCAGCATATTTAAGTATTTTATCATTATAGATATTATCAATCATACGCTATTGCCTGAAATTTTGAGAGTCGTGATTGTTTAAACTTTTAATTTGCTTATATAGAGATTATACAAAATGAAATAGGTATGGAGCAAATGCTTTGTATAGAGTAAGCTTGGAGTTTTTGAATGCGTAATATTGTTAAAGAAGACGCAAAGGATTCTTTTTTATCTGAAGAAAAGCGTCCGAGTATTGAAGAGGTGGAAAAAGCAATTCGTACATTACTCTTATGGATAGGGGAAGATCCAAATAGAGAAGGGCTTTTAGAGACTCCAAGACGTATGGCCAAGGCATATCGCGAGCTTTTTAATGGTTATAGTCAATCAGTTAAAGAAACTTTAGGCACAGTTTTTGAAGAGGTTTCAGGATATAATGAAGCCATAATCGTGAAAAATATACCTTTTTATTCACACTGTGAGCATCATATGATCCCAATTATTGGGAAAGCACATATAGCATATCTTCCTAATGAAAAAATTGTTGGACTTTCAAAAATTGTGCGTGTTGTAGATATTTTTTCTCGTCGTTTACAAACACAAGAAGCTATGACAGCGCAAGTGGCTCAAGCGTTAAAAACGTATCTGAAGCCTCATGGTGTAGCAGTATTGATTGAGGCTGAGCACATGTGCATGGCTATGAGAGGAATCCAAAAACAGGGCTCTACAACAATTACAAGAAACTTTCATGGTTATTATGAAAGAGATCAAGCTGCACAAGCACACTTTATGATGATGATTCAAAGATCGTAGTAAAGCCCATATTTTTAGTAATCTCTATTAAGTTATAAAGCATCCGGATAAAAATAAATTATGAGAAAAAGAAAATTGGCTTGTACCTTTCTTTATGATTTGTTAAAGGCTAAAAAAACAAAATGTTTTTCTTCACCATGTGCGGTCGTGGCGGAATTGGTAGACGCGCAGCGTTGAGGTCGCTGTGGGGCAACCCGTGGAAGTTCGAGTCTTCTCGACCGCACCAGTTAGTAGTGAGGCTCTCTGTAATGAGATGAGGTTATGTAGAGAGAGGGGATTTATGCGCATTATAGAAAAATCTTTTTTGTATGTTATTTGTTGATGTTTTGCTAATAATGTTTCATTTTTTATTACTTTAATCTGTGCATTTGAAATGTTATATTTTTATAGGGTGGGGTGAAGTTGCAGTGAGGAAGTATAATGATTCTGAGATATTTAGCACTTCTTATGAGATATTTAGCACTTCTTATTTGTATCTCTTTATTGTCAGCATGTAGTGATTCACGTGCTGTGCTTTGGCATGGAGTGCATGCAACTCCTTCTATGACTGCAGTAGAAAGGGAAGTTGAAGGGAAACCGGTTTCTCCAAAAGCCATCGTTCCAGTGTATGTTGCAACAAGTCGTATGATGCAAAATAGTTACGCTCAACCTTATGGTGCAGAGCGATCAAATAAAGTACATTATAATCGCGTAGATGTAGGAATTCCTCAGCAACATATAAAGGGCGTTGTTGAAATAAATGCGTATAAACCTACGCATGATAAGTATTTTGCAGCAGTAGCATTGCAAAAATACGATAATAAAGAACAGTTTAAACAGCAATTAAATGCTGCTTTAGAAAAAAAGCCAAAAGGAAAAAGAGAAATTTTTCTTTTTATCCATGGGTATAATAATAATTTTGCAGATGGTACATTTCGTACAGCACAATTTACACACGATTATTCTTTAAATGTTGTTGCTGTACATTATTCTTGGCCTTCCGCCGGATCTGTTCCTCTTTATATTTATGATCGTGACAGTGCTAATTTTGCTCGTGACGGATTGATAGAGCTTTTAACACTTATTAGTGAAACCAATGCTGATCAGATTTCGGTTATTGCACATTCTATGGGCAATTTTGTTATAATGGAAGCATTTAGAACTTTAGCCTTACAGAAAAAATATAAGCCTATTCATCGTATTACAAGTTTATTAATGGCTGCACCAGACATTGATGTTGATGTATTTGAGCGCCAACTTAATGATATAAAAAAACTCCCGCAGCCAACAGCTATTTTAGTATCCAGAGCGGATAAAGCTCTCGCAGTTTCAGGACGTCTTACGGGTGGGCATCATCGTGTGGGCGATGGCTCAGATATTGAAATGTTACGTAAAAATGGAATAGCTGTTCTTGATTTCTCTCATGTGGATGGGGGGGCACACAATGTTTTTGCATCTTCGCCAACGTTGATGGCTCTTTCTCGAGAGGGTTCTTTGGCTTCCACAATTATGCAAGGTACAGAATTGTCACCTAGTCAAGCTCTTCTTGCTGATGGTAGTAGTGTGTTGGAGAAAACAACACATCTTATTCTTTATACACCTGTACGTTTGTTTTCTCCACGGATTCCACGTTGATAGTGAAAAGAGAGAAGGGGCTCCATCGAATAATGCATTGGAGGTAGTATTTTTTAGCACTTTCTTTAGAATAGCTTTGTAAAATGAAAAATAAATAGCGGGATGAATGTAAAAGACAGTCATTAGGTGAGTTTGTGATGATTGCACGGAAACGCTATGTTAGTACGCCTACAGTTGTTGATTATTTATCTCATTCCGCAATTAAGTTGTTAGACATTCATGCTATGCTTGTGAAGGTGAGAAAAGGTGATATGGGGGAAAAACCAAATTTATTGCGTCAAATTGATTCTACAAAAAAACAGTTAGATGAGATAAGCCGTGCTCTTGTTTTAGAATATCGTAAACGCCAAGAAAATGAGCGTTTTTTAAAACAAATTCTACTATCCATTTCCGATCAACTTTTTGCACTTAATAATGGTTTTAAGGAAACAGGACGTCTTTTTTTTCAAGAAGTTAGAATACTTCAATCTCAGATGCAATGCTTATATGAGGGAAAAGAGAGGCTGCATTTGTTGAATAGCCAAGAATCTTTTTGTTCTTCATCAAAGATCGATGAAGTCATCAAACAGTTACAAAAAGCACGAGAAAAGCTTATTCTTGAAAGCCCACATCTCTTTGAAAAAAGCACAAAAGCTAAACAATAAAAGTGCTTTTAGTTGAGCAGATAGATAATTTGAATTTTACAGCAGAAAACGCTGTTAGATAAAAGACTATAATCTTTTTAAAGAAAAGGATTTGCTTTAATAAATGAAACACATGTATTTTATAATTACACTCTTTATCGCATTAAAGCTTTAAAAGACTTTGATTATATCTTTGCTAAAGTTAAGGCTGATGAAATTAGGTGGCTTTATTGAAGAAAATGTTTGTAGAAAGAATTTTCAAAAAACTTTCTGATTCTTTTAATAATAGCTCGCCGGATAATTTTACCAATGTTGTGAAATAGTTAGTATATTCACTAGAAACTTAAACTTTAATATTTTCCTTGATAGGAATTAGCTAAATTTAAAGCATATGGTGCCCCCAGAGAGACTCGAACTCCCGACCCCCTGATTACAAATCAGGTGCTCTACCAACTGAGCTATAAGGGCGCAACCATGTAGGGGTTAGCACAAACTCACAAAAAGTAAAACAGAAAATTATCAAATTTTGTACATATTAAAAGAAAACTATATAACAAATAAAAAATAACTAACTTATTTCCTCTTTTACCATTTTTTACAGCAAGGTTGAAATTATCCTTATGTTGATATCTTATGGAATCTTTTATAAGAATTCACCATTTTGCTATCGAATTACGAATCTGAAAATTTTGATTGATGAGCAAGGTATTTTTCTAGCCAGTGAATATTATAATTACCATCAGCAACATCCTGATTATTAATAAGATCGCGAAAAAGAGGTAGTGTAGTTTTTATCCCATCGACGACAAATTCATCTAGAGCACGCCGTAAACGCATCATACATTCTAAACGGGTACGCCCATGAACAATCAGCTTCCCAATCATGCTATCATAATAAGGAGGAATACGATAACCTGAATAAGCACCTGAATCAACACGAATCCCTAAACCTCCAGGTGTATGAAAATGTGTAATGGTTCCAGGTGATGGCGTAAAGTTAATAGGATCTTCTGCATTAATGCGGCATTCAATGGCATGACCAGAAAAACAGATATCATCTTGTGTCACTGAAAGCTTGCAGCCTGATGCAATATGGATTTGTTCATGGACTAAATCTATACCTGTAATTGCTTCAGTTACAGGATGTTCAACTTGTAAACGCGTGTTCATTTCAATAAAATAAAATTCGCCATTTTCATAAAGAAATTCAATAGTGCCAGCTCCACGATATCCAAGTTTGGCACAGGCATTTGCAACAATATCACCAATTTTTTTTCGTTCAGTTTCATTAAGTGCAGGTGATGTAGCTTCTTCCCATACTTTTTGATGCCGTCGTTGAAGTGAACAATCGCGTTCTCCTAAATGAATAGCATTCCCCACACCGTCACCTATGACTTGAATTTCAATATGACGGGGTTTTTCTAAATATTTCTCTATGTAAACAGCGTCATCACCAAAAGCAGCTTTCGCTTCTGAACGCGTTGTTTTGAGAGCTATAGAAAATTCTTGTTCAGAATGAACGACTTTCATACCACGTCCACCACCACCGGCAGAAGCTTTGATAATAACTGGATAACCAATTTCACGAGCAGTGCGTAAAGCATCTAATTCTTCAGTGACTGCTCCATCTGAACCGGGAACTACAGGAATACCAAGTTTTTTGGCGGTTTTCTTTGCTTCGATTTTATCGCCCATGATTCGGATATGAGCAGCTGTTGGACCGATGAATGTAATATCATGGGCTTCTAGAACATCTGCAAATTTTGCATTTTCAGAAAGAAAGCCATAACCTGGATGAACAGCATCAGCCCCTGTAATTTCACAAGCAGCAATAATTTGCTGAATACTCAAATAAGAATCGCGAGCGGGAGGAGGACCAATACAAACACTTTCGTCAGCAAGACGAACATGCATTGCATCTGCATCAGCGGTAGAGTGAACAGCTACGGTTTTTATGCCAAGTTCTTTACATGCACGTAAAACGCGAAGAGCAATTTCTCCCCGATTAGCAATGAGGATTTTTCGAATCATGGTTGCCCCTCGCTTTATTCAACAATGATAAGTGGCTCACCAAATTCAACAGGTTGGCCATCTTTGACAAGAACAGTGGTTACCGTGCCTGAGCGTGGTGATGAAATTTGATTCATTGTTTTCATGGCTTCAATAATAAGTAATGTCTCCCCTTCAGAAACATTTTGTCCTACTTCTACAAAAGGTTGCGCGCCTGGTGAAGGCGCAAGATAAGCTGTTCCAACCATCGGAGAGGTTATTGTGTTTTTTGATTTATCTTCTTGGATAGGTTGTATAGGAGTTTCAGTTGTTGGGATTGGCGAAGAGGTTACAGAAAAAGTAGGAGTAGAAACAGGAGCATAAATTGCTTGCTCGGAAGAAGTTGAGGTATTTTGGCGAGAGACACAAATACGAAGCTCCCCTTGTTCAACTTCAATGTTCGTCAAATTTGTATCATTCAAAATTTCAGCAAGATCACGAATAATTTTCGTATCAATTGCGGTATATTTTTCCGAATCCATTTTTTTTGTTGCCATTTTATTTATAACTCCTTGATCAATGAAGATCGTCATTATCTCATTTTATGACCGAATATCTCTAGATTAGGGATGACATCTTTTGAGGCTTGAAAGATTTTTATTTCCTTTAAATCATTATACTTTGCAATTTAAAACTCGTATCTGCTTTACGTAAAATTGCACTTATAAGCCTGTTGTCAAAAAAGAGAAAGCATAAAATTACCTCATTTACAGTATTCTTCATAAAACTGATCAGGTATTCACTGTGTATTGTCTATCGCTTGTTTTAGAATATTTTGTCTGGCTGCGCCAATGAATATTTTATTACCAATGATGTAAGAAGGTGTTCCTGTAATATGAAGTTTAGAGGCAATTTGAATATTTTTTTTAAAGGTATTTTGAAGATTAGGATCTTTTATTGCATTACGTAGTTTTTTTTCATCTGCTCCTAATGAAACAGCTACTTTAATAGCTTTAGCTTCATTTGCACGACCTTGATACATTAAAAGCATTTTGTGAAACTGAGGATATTTCTCTGGAAATTGTTTTCGAAATGCGTAGGCAACAGTATGGGCTGCCATAGAATCAGAGCTTAAAATTGGTAAATCTTTGATAATAACTTTTAAGTCTGGATATTCTTTTATCAATTCTTCTATATGTGAGTAGGAAATTTTACAATATCCACAGTTGTAATCAAAAAAATTGATAAGCACTTTTTTACCATTTTTGTTCCCCAAAATGCCATCATGAGGAGAGTGAAAAATTTCTTTTTCTAATAGATGAATGACAGAAGTTTGTATTTGGTTTTCGTATTCATTTTGTTTTTCCATCTTCTCTTGAAGAATAAGCTGCATTTCAATCATAATTTCTGGATGGGTAAGAAGATACTCTTTGACAACTTGTTGAATATGATGAGAATCAGTGTGTGGTATAATTTTTTCTTTAAGCTTAAATAAAAAGCTAGAATCTTCCAAAAGCTGTTTTTTAAGCTTTTCTAAGTTTAAATGGTTTGCTGTTTTTGAGTGTGATGTTGCGTTTGATAAAGAAGGTAAAAAGATTAAAATACTCGACATAACTGGGACTAAAATTTTTGAAAGAAGTGTTATTTTCGAGTTATGAGAGTGATAAGTCATCTGTATATCTTTATATTTTTAGTGTGTCATTGAGTAAACTATATGAAAAGCGTTATCTATGTGCAATAAAGCATTTAGCTATAAGTGTGTATTTAAGAATGAGAAAAACATCAATTTTTCTCTAAAAAGATTTCATATGATGAACCTTGGAAAGGATTATGTTGTGTAAAGGATAAAAAAACTCTCTTTAATTTGTCAAATGTTGTTTTGCTGTATAAGGGTATCAAAAAGCTTTTTATGCGTATTTATTTCGGGGAAAAGTACGTTGATAATACAATGGAGAGTGTTTGTGTTAATTTTTTCCTGTTGCTTTATTGAGTACTGAAAAACAAAATTAAATAATGAAAAGTGAAATTATGAAAACCACAACACATTATGAGTTGTTTATCATTGGGGGAGGAATAAACGGATGTGGATTGGCAAGAGATGCAGCGGGACGTGGATTTAAAGTTGGGTTGGCTGAAATGAATGATCTTGCATCAGGAACCTCAAGTGCATCAACAAAGCTTATTCATGGTGGTCTTCGTTATCTTGAACATTATGAGTTCAAACTTGTTCGTGAAGCATTGAAAGAACGCGAGATCATTTTACGTATGGCTCCACATATTGTACGTCCTTTGCGTTTTCTCCTTCCTTATCATAAAGAATTGCGTCCTGCTTGGATGTTGCGTTTTGGACTTTTTATTTATGATTATTTAGGGAATTGGAATCAGAAATTATGGCGTAGTAAAACGATTAATTTTTCAAAAAAATTTTGCTCTACACTGAAGAACGAATATCAGAGGGGTTTTGAATATTCTGATGCAAGAGTAGATGATGCGCGTTTAGTTATTGGCAATGCTCGTGATGCAGAAAAGTGGGGAGCTGATATAAAAGTACGGACAGAAGTTCTCTCTTTAAAAAAAGAAGACAATAAATGGCGTATCATTCTTCAAGACAAGTTAACTAGTAAAGAATATAGCGTCACAGCTTCTTATGTTGCGAATATGACAGGACCTTGGATTGATCATGTTTTGGCAAGTGTATTAGACTGTAAAGAACATCCACCAGTACGGCTTGTTAGAGGTTCTCATATTTTAGTTCCCAAGCTTTATACTCATGATCGTGCTTATATTTTTCAAAATGGCGATGGGCGTATTATATTTGCTATTCCGTATCAAGAAGAGTTTACCTTGCTTGGAACAACAGATTGTAACTATCAAGGAAATCCGGCTGACGTTCATATTACTGATACAGAGATTGATTATATTTGTGCAGCAGCCAGTGAATATTTTATACAACCAGTGTTGCCTGAAACTATTGTCTGGTCTTACTCTGGAGTTCGTCCACTTTATGATGATGGAGCTTCAAAAGCACAAGAAATTACGCGCGATTATGTTTTAAAAGAAATGGGAACAGGAACAACACCAAAGATTCTTAATCTTTATGGTGGAAAGATTACAACTTATCGTAAGTTGGCTGAAGATGCTATGAAATTTGTTGAAAAAGAGCTTGGTAAAAAGGGAGAATCATGGACCGCTAAGGCAGTTCTTCCAGGGGGTGATTTTCCCTATAACAAATTAGATACAATCGAAAATAGGATTGCTCTTTTGATGCCAGATTTAGATGCTTTTACACATCGCAGACTTGCACGCTCCTACGGTACGGAAGCATTGGTAATATTTGCACATGGTAAGGCAAATAGAGGAAAAAATTTTGGACATGGGCTTTATGAAGTAGAAGTTAAATGGTTGATGGAAAAAGAGTGGGCTAAAGCATGTGAAGATGTGTTATGGCGTCGTTCAAAACTTGGTCTCCTATTTAATGAACAAGAGGTTGATACTCTTTCTTCCTATATGCAAAACCAAAAAGAGATTGAACAACGTTTATGATCGTTTCATTTTACAGATTTTATCTGCAAGATTGTGAAATATCTTTTTTCAAAAGATACTGATGTCAGCCATACATATTAAAAAGATAATGGTTGTCTATACCCTAATTTTAGTTTTTTCTTTGCAAGAATCATAAAATGGCAAAATTAGATAAAATATTTAGGATGAAATTTGTCTATCTTATAAAGTGAAATCCAAGAATGTTACCAAGAAGAACTCATTGAGAAAAAATGATTTATAATCAGATTCGTGTGAAATAAGGATTTTTTTTGTTCTTTCTTAAAAAGAAGATAAAGGCACTTTCTGTAGCGTTTATTTGCACAATAAGTTAAAAAATTAAATCTATCATGAAAAATTTTATATGTTTTAGTTTATTATTTATTATCTTAAACGCTGAGCTCAATCATGTAAGGACAGAGGCTTGATGAGCGTAAGAAAAACTTATAAATAAGTTTTTTATATTGTAGTTAAAATCTTTTTTTTTCATGTATATACCTGAACACTAATCTATGAGAAATGCGATATTGTGTTTTATCATGATTGATTGTAGTAACCCTTTATATTAATTGAAGATAATGAGCTGTTATTATACTCATGATAGTATAAGAGAATAAAACTTTCCGTAAACTAAAATAAGCATTTTTCTATGTATAAAGAGAGAGTTATCGGGATATGAGAGTAATATCCTCATGATATTTTACAACCTTCCATCGCCTGTAAAATTTGCAGTGGCACCAATGTTGGACTGGACAGACCGACATTGCAGGTTTTTTTATCGTCTTTTAACGAAAAAAGCACTTCTTTATACGGAAATGATAGTAGCAGATGCTGTCATTCATGGTGTTCGCGAACAATTGTTGGCTTTTAGCGATAAAGAACGTCCAGTTGCATTACAATTAGGGGGAGCAGATCCGAAAAAGTTAGCAGAAGCTGCACGAATTGCTGAAGATTTTGGCTACAACGAAATAAATCTCAATGTTGGTTGCCCATCAAATCGTGTTCAAGCAGGTGTATTTGGAGCTTGTTTGATGTTACATCCTGATATTGTGGCAAATGCTTTGGAAGCGATGAAAAAGGCAGTTACTATACCTGTAACGGTCAAATGTCGACTTGGGGTCGACGAACAGGATGAAGAATTAGCTTTAGATCTTTTAGCGAATAAAGTTTGGAATGCAGGGTGTGATGCCCTCTGGGTCCATGCACGTAAAGCATGGTTAAAAGGATTGAGTCCGAAAGAAAATCGCAACATTCCGCCCCTTAATTATGAAAGAGTTTATAAATTAAAACGTAAATATCCTCATAAATTCATTGGGATAAATGGAGGTATTAAATCGATTAATGAGATCAAAGAACACTTGATTTTCTGTGATGCTGTCATGGTTGGTCGCCAAGTTTATCATGATCCAACTTTGTTAAAACATATTGATTTTGAACTCTATGGTGAGTCGCAAAATAATTTGAGTGAAAGTGATCTTATTGAGGTTATGTGTGATTATGCGGCTCGACATATTGCATCGGGGGGGCTGCTTTCTCATGTAACACGTCACATGATTGGTTTATTTCATGGGCGAGGTGGAGCACGTCGATGGCGACAAATATTATCAAATGATGCGACAAAACCAAATGCAGATATATATATTTTGAAAGAAGCTTTTTCTTCTCTCATTGAATAACAATCTGATAATGAACAGATGTTAAAGTTCAGATCCTTTGCAATTTTATTTTTTTGCGATGATTTTAATCACTTTAATTTTATAAGGTTTTGCGAGTTTATAACTTTTGTTTATAGAAAGAATGTTAGGATTTATACATTAAACAACATGCTGTTTGCTCTTATTTAATAGAAAATAGATTAAGGATGTAATGTAAAGATAGTCATAAGATATTGATAATATTTGAATCTTATATGTCCATTATTAGGTTAGAAAATAGAATATAAAAATTATTGCTTTCATAATATTTAACGTTTTTAAAACACTGTTTAAAAAGGCAATAAATTATTCATATCCTATCTATATGACGTGATTCCCATTAAAAATTGTAGATTTTAAAAGGTATTCTCATGACTGCTAGTCCATTTGATGATTTTCGTGCTTTGCTTACAAATTTACCTGTTGCTGATGAGTTTTCTATAATTTTGGCAAAAAAACGGCAAGAAAGCTTAATAAAAGCACGAGGAGCATTAGGAAAACTGGGAGATATTGCTGTTTGGTATGCGGGATGGAGAGGTACCGAAAAACCTATCGTAACGCGACCTTTGGTCGCTATTTTTTCTGGAAACCATGGTATCGTAGAAGAGAATGTTTCACCATTTCCACAATCTATGACACAAAAGATGGTTCAAAATTTTGCAGACGGTGGTGCTGCTATCAACCAAATTTGTATCGCTTATGATCTTGGATTAAAAATATTTGATTTAGCATTGGAATATCCAACAATGAATATTACAAAGGATGCTGCAATGGATGAGCGGAGTGCAGCTGCTACAATGGCATTTGGAATGGAATCCATTGCGGGTGGAACAGATCTTTTATGTATTGGTGAAATGGGGATTGGAAACACAACAATAGCTTCAGCTTTATGCTTAGCATTGTTTGGGGGAGAAGCTGAAGAATGGATAGGAAATGGTATGGAATCAGAAGGTGATTTTTATCAGCGTAAAATTATAGCAGTTAAGACAGCCATTTCTTTGCATAAGGATTATTTTAATGATCCTTTTGAGATAATGCGTCGCTTAGGAGGACGTGAAATTGCTGCTATGGTTGGTGCTATTTTAGCAGCAAGAATAGAAAAAATACCCGTTATTTTAGACGGTTTTGTGGCAACAGCAGCTGCAGCAGTTCTTTATAAAATGCATCCAAAAGCTCTTGATCATACCCTTGTTGGACATGTTTCTTCTGAGACAGCTCATCGTAAACTTTTAAAAAAAATTGGAAAAGAACCACTTCTGGATTTGGGGATGCGTCTTGGTGAAGGGACAGGAGCAGCTATGGCAGCTGGCATTGTCAAAGCTGCTGTTTTAACACATGCACAAATGGTGGTTTTTTAACAAGAAAGTTTGAATGCCTAAAGATAATAAGATGATATAAAAAACTCTTAAGAGTTGTGTTCATGAGTCTTGTCGTGTAATTTAATATAATTAAGTGGAAGTTCTGTTGTATATTTAATCTGTTCCATTGCGAAAGAAGATGAAACATCACGGATGTCAATTTTAGAAATTAATTTTTTATAAAAAAGATCATAAGCTTCAATGTTGGGCACAACAACACGCAATAAATAGTCAATATCTCCACTCATTCGATAAAATTCAATGACTTCACGGAATTCTTGCACAATTTTTGAAAAACGCTTAAACCATTCATGACTATGTGTGTTTGTGCGAATAGACACAAAAACAGTGACGTGCGCATTTACTTTTTCTGGAGAAAGAACGGCAACACGACGCTGAATGACGCCATCTTCTTCAAGTTTTTGAATTCTACGCCAGCAAGGAGTGGTCGAAAGTCCCACTTTTTTAGCAATATCAGCAACAGAAAGTGTCGCATTTTCTTGTAAAAGATGTAAAATTTTTCGGTCAAGACGATCCATGTTTTTTCTCAATATTTTAATTTATAAAAATTTACGCACTAAACGACGCAGATATACAATAAGCTCATCGTTAAACCATGGGTTTTTCTGTAACCAAGAAGTATTTCGCCATGATGGATGAGGCAAAGGCATAACATTATAGCCTTGAGGTTGGGGGATGGAAAGAATATTTCTCCAGTCACAAACGGTTGCTGAAACAGTTTTATGTTTTAATTCCGTAATATGCCACTTTTGCGCATAACTGCCAATAGCAAGAACAAGCTTTATTTGAGGCATCGCTTGAAATATCTTTTCATGCCATATTTCTCGACATTCACGTCTTGGTGGTAAGTCAGCTTTATTGTTGTCATAACCTGGAAAACAAAATCCCATAGGAACAATAGCAAAAAGAGATCTGTTATAAAATTCTTCTTTCGTTACTCCCAGCCAATTACGCAGCCTTTTGCCAGAGCGATCGTTAAAAGGGATAGAAGTTTCATGGACACGCAATCCTGGAGCTTGTCCTGCAATTGCAATCGAAGCCGTATCGGATAAGTAAACGACAGGATTTGGTTCGTGAGGAAGAGGAGGAAAATAATGTGGTTGCTGGATACAAACTCGACAGGAACGGATCTTTTTTTCAAGTTTGATAATATGATTGCATTGTTTCATTAGTCAATGACATTAAAAAATATTTTTCTTATTCAGTGCGAGGATTTGCTTTGCGCCATTCTCGCGGTCGTTGAAAACTTGATGCCCATATTCCTTTCTTTCTCCTTCTAGCTTCTTGTTCTTCTTTGGGGTATTCATAATAACTTACAGCCCAACCATTATGTACAAGCGTTGCATTGATATTTCTAACTTGTTTTGTTTTACATATTGCAAGAACACGACGGTATTGATCTGTTTTATGCCAGTGACATGTAACAATTTGATTTTCTATTAGTTTTTCTAAATATTTTTTTGCCTCAAGCCCACAAGGGTAGCGTTTCTCCTTTTTTCCACAAAATTGGTGGAGTTCAGGAGCATCAATTCCAACTAGTCGAATCTTAATTGAAGAAATCATGATGGAATCACCATCAATGATTATTGCATTTCCTTTAACAGAGTTTTGAAAAGAAAATTTTTCTTTTTGAGGCAACAGCTGATTCTGCTTAAAATAAATTGACATAACAATAAGAATGCTAGCAGTAACAAAAATACTGAAACCGGTAATTTTTTTAAAGCTTCTTAGATTAAAATGAGAATTTTTTTTCATGAAACCAAGAAACTGCTAACATTATTATAACGCACTCTATTTTAGTATTGCTTATAATTCGTCCGAAAAATTTTATTCATATGACAAAACAATGTCTCGTTTTAATGACAAAATTTTCGCTAGAGGGCGCAATAATCAAATACTCATGTAGAATATATGTAAGCAACTTAAATAATAAATCAACTTATTCAAATCCGTATAAAACATACAAATTTTAAAATAACTTTTTAAGCTTAAGAAAACAAAAAACACCCCTCGAAAAACAACCTTGAAGAGCAATATCTACACATTTCTTTTGGAGTATAAAATCTATCAATTCAATGATAAGTCTATTTATTTAATTTTTGTTTCTTTAAATTCAACGTGCTTTTTTACAACTGGATCATATTTACGCTTGCTCATTTTGTCTGTCATTGTACGGCTGTTTTTCTTTGTTACATAGAAAAAACCAGTATCTGCAGTTGATAAAAGCTTAATCTTAATGGTTGCTGCTTTAGCCATAATGTAAGAACCCTATTTATACTGAAAAAAATATTATCGCTGTCAAAACTTATTTCCGATATCATCAGATTTTTCGGCAACAGTACGGATGTTCTCAAAAAAGTCAAGAGCTGATTAATTTTCTCATAAGTTGGACAAACACAAAAATGACATATGAACCGAAAAAAACAGTCAGGGCTATTGAAAAACCGAAGGGTTTAAAGATATCCATGGATTTTCCGATAAAGGTCGCCCCGATAAGTATACCAATTCCATAGCAAAAAATAAAAGCAGAATTAGCAGCAGCAAGTTCTTGCCCGTTGAGACGCGCTCCTAAATGTGCAAGACTAATTGTATAAAGGCTCGCTGATACACCACCCAGAAGAAACAGATCAAGCATCAGAATCCGTGGATATTGAAGAATCCATGGTATTATAAAAGGTCCCACAAAGCCTAAGATAGCACAACTTAACAGCGGGTAGCGTCGATCTTTGGCGTCGTCGCTTATAATGCTGATAGGAATTAAGAGGGAAACATTCCCAAGAGCAAGGGTTGCCATAAAGTATGCTGCTTCATTCTCATTATAACCAATGGATAAACTAAAGGATATGATAAGAGTTAATACGCCCATTTGAATGGCTCCGTAAATAAGGACGGTCACCATTACGCTTGGAACGTGAAAAAGATAATGAAAAAATGACGTATATTGTTTTTTTTGAAATTCTGGACTTAATTTCCAAGCTGCAAGAATTGGTATAGTAGCAAGTATAATAAGGCCATATCCAACAGCAAAAGGAATAAATCCTTGTGTTCCCACTTTTGCTAATAGCGTTGAGCCTATCACAACCCCTAATCCTAAGGCAATAGCATAAATAGAAAGAATCAAACCGCGTTTTTTAGGGTGAGCATAACTGTTGATCAAAAACTCTTATAGGATAAACATAACTGTCATGCTGAAATGTAATATAAACTTTAAAATAAACCAAATCCATATGGTGTCAAAAAAATAGAATCCTAAAAAACTTAAAGATCCTATCGCCATCATAAGCAATATTGTTTGAGCGATGCCTAAGCATAAGGCAATTTGAGACGTAAAAATAGCTGCAACAATTGTGGCAATACCACCAACAGTTCCACTATAGCCGATCATACTATTGAAAATACCTTTCTCTGCCATAAGAAGAGAGACAAGTTGTGTTCCCATTGCCAATGCTGTTCCAACAGTGCCAATGGTTGCAATAGCGGCAATAATTGCACGCAAAGAATTATTTTGAGAGTAAAAATTTTTTTAATGAGAATGCTTAAGGTACTTTTGTTTATTTAAACAATGAAAAGATGAGCTGAAATGGAAGGGAGCCCACACTATCTTTTGCAGCTTCTCTCATTCCCTGAGTATAAAAAACTGCAAGATTTTATACGGTTATTATAGATATAATGATAAAATGTATCCTCTTATATACTAAAGATTGTACACATAAAATAATGTAAATATTACCTATTATAGGCCATCTCTTAACTTGAAGTTATGATTATTTTATTCTTTTATTATTCATATTTTATTTAATGGAGTATAGGAAGATTATTTTCTTCTCCCATAAAAAGTATGCTTTTGTTTTTTTAATTTGTTTTTATGGTAAGATGTCAGTGAAAATTTTAGTAGATGTGGTTTTGTTAAGAGCTCAAAGCATAGAGCGCCAGCAAAAGGTTGTACCGTTATAAGTTTTACTTCTACAACCTCACTGAGTTGATAGCCTTTATGGCTACGCTGTCCTACAAGAACATGTTGTGCTTCATCAAAATGATAATAATCATCTTTAAGTGTAGAAATATGGACAAAACCATCTGTATTGAATTTATCAAGTGAGATAAAAAGACCTGCTTTTGTAACTCCGGAAATGCGACCTGTAAAAATACGGCCGATTTTATTTGTTAAATAGTGAGCAACAAGCCGATCAATAGTTTCCCTTTCAGCCATTATTGCACGGCGCTCGTATAAAGAAATTTGCGTAGCAATTTCTGCAAGATTTTGTTCTTGTGTATCTGTTAATTGATCATTTCCTAATTTCAGGGTTTTAATGAGTGCTCGATGAATAATAAGATCAGCATAACGACGGATGGGGGATGTAAAATGTGTATAATTATGTAAGTTTAAACCAAAGTGGCCGATATTTTTGGGATTATACTCAGCTTGAGATTGTGAGCGCAGAATAACTTGGTTGACCAATTCTTGTTGTGGTGTATTCGTCACTTTTGCCAGAATGCTATTAAGGCGTGCTGAGGTAAGTTCGCTTCCGCGGGAGAGTGGTATCCCCAAACTCTGAAGAAAGCTCCGAAGTATTTCTTGCTTAGCAAGAGAAGGCTTTTCATGAATACGATAAATGAGGGGCTGGTGATGTTGTTTTAATGTTTCAGAAGCTGCAATATTGGCTTGTATCATAAACTCTTCAATTAAACGATGTGCTTCTAACTGTGTTTCACTCACAACATCTTTTATGCATCCATTTTGATTAAGAATAATCTTTTTTTCTGCTATTTCTAATTCTAGTGGTTGGCGACGATTTCGCGCAGCTTTAAGGCATGCATAGGCTTCCCATAAGGGTTGCAAAATGCTTTCAAAAAGAGCGGCTGTTTTTTCATTTATATTACCTTCAATTGCCAATTGTACTTCTTGATAAGAAAGTTTGGCTTTTACACGAATCATAATACGATGAAAACTATGTTTTCGTTTATTACCGTTTGCATCAAAAATCATACGAACGGCTAAAGCTGGTCTTTCTTTTCCTTCACACAGAGAACATAAATCATGAGAAAGGCGTTCAGGTAACATTGGCACAACGGTATCGGGAAAATAAACAGAATTCCCGCGTTTCAATGCTTCTTTATCTAAAGCGCTTCCTGTTTTGATATAGTAAGAAACATCTGCAATGGCCACAATAATAATCCAACCATCATTATTTGCTGGGTCCTTATCCTTGGTTGCATAAACTGCATCATCATGGTCTTTTGCATCTGGTGGATCAATTGTAATAAATGGTAATTGTCGCCAATCTTCACGATTGTCCATATTGGCAGCTTTGATATGTTTGACTTGTTCAAGAACACTTTCAGGAAAAATATAAGGAATTCCTTTCGAAAGAAGAGCAATCATAGAGAGTGTTTTTTCACTCTTAATGTGCCCTAAAACATTCTTTATTTTTGCGTTCTTTAATCCGTAACCAGTATTTTTTTTAATTTCGACTTCAACGAGATCACCAATTTCAATCTTCATTTCTGGAGACATTTCAATAATGAGTTCATTGGTTTTACGGTCTATAGGATCAAGGCGCCATTGATTATTTTCCAATTTTCGTACAACAGCAAATGCGCTTTTGGGAGATACATCAATTTTACGAATAATTCGTCCTGTATAAGGAAGGCTTGAGCTTTCAGAATTTTTATTTTGAAAAACTTTTACAAGCAGATGATCTCCAACACCAATGCTACTTCCTTTTATGTGATGAAAAGAGTGTATTTCAATATTTGGCTTTGGAGAATCGTCCCATTCAAGAGGTTGTGCAATAAAACCTCCATCTTTATCACGTCCGATAATTTTTACTAAAGTAATAGGAGGTAGTTTTCCTTTGTTTATTGCTCTTTTGCGCTGTTTAGAGATAAGATTTTGATCCTTCAACTCACGTAATATATCTCTAAGCCAAATACGAGAATCGCCTTTTAAGTTAAAAGCTTTGGCGATTTCTCGTTTACTTGAGTGGTTAGGATTCTCATTTATAAAGGAAAGGATTTCTTCCTTATTGGGAAAATTTTTCCCCTTGAATGAAGAGAGATATTTTATTTTATTTTCACCTTTAGCCAAAATCTATGTCTCTTTTATTTTTGCTTTTGTCTTAGAAGAAGCTCTTTTTGAAGTTGTTTTTTTACTCGATGCTTTAGCCAATATAAGTTCTAATGCCTCTGAAAGAGTTACGCTAATAGGATCTTTATCTTTTGGCAATGTTGCATTAATTTTACCCCAATTAACATAAGGGCCATAACGCCCGTTGCGCACAGTAATAGTTCCTCCTTCGGGATGCTCTCCTAATGTTGCCAATGCTGTAGGTGTTGTTCTGCTTTGCTTGGTTTTGTTTTCTTGTTGTTCTGCCAATACTGTAACAGCGCGATTGATACCAATATCAAAAACTTCATCTGCATGAAGAAGGCGCGCAGATTTTCCGTTATGGCTAAGATAGGGACCATATCGCCCAATCGTAGCCGTAATTGTTTTTCCAGTTTCAGGATGAATGCCAATTTCACGGGGAAGGGATAGTAAAGCCAAGGCTTTATCAAGAGTTACATTTTCTGCCTGCCATTCTTTTGGTAGTCCTGCACGTTTAACTTCTTTGCTTTCACCAAGTTGAATATAGGGACCAAACCGACCATTGCGAAGAGAGATATCTTTTCCTGTTTCAGGGTCAATACCAAGTATAACAGGTTCATCATTGTGCACAGCTTCATTCTCTTCTCCAGTATCTGTACCAAGTTGGCGTGTGTATTTACATTCGGGATAATTGGAACAGCCAACAAAAGCACCATAACGACCGAGTTTTAATGATAATTGACCATTTTTACAAAGAGGGCAGGAACGCACATCACTTCCATCTTCCCGTTCAGGAAAGGCGAGAGGTGCTAATGTTACATTTAAAACATCAAGAACATTGGTTATACGGAGTTCTTGGATATTGCTAATAGATGCATTAAATCCATCCCAAAAATCTCGCAATACGTCTTTCCAAGAAAGTTTGCCATCAGAGATAAGATCTAGCTTTTCTTCAAGATCTGCTGTGAAACCATATTCTACATAGCGATTAAAAAAATTTTCAAGAAAGGCCGTAACAATACGTCCCTTAGCATCGGGAATAAGCTTTCGTTTATCAATTATAATATATCCACGGTCACACAATGTCGCCAATGTGGAGGCATAAGTTGAAGGACGACCAATTCCTAACTCTTCAAGCTTTTTAATTAATGAAGCTTCAGAATAACGAGAAGGGGGGTCTGTGGTATGCTGTACAGATTCAACTTTTTCTTTTGTAAGGGCTTCACCAGTCTTTATTTGTGGTAAACGTGTTGTTTCATTTTCTTCATTATTTTCTTCGTCTCGTTGATCGGTGTAGACGGAAATAAAGCCATCGAAGCGAATAACAGATCCTGTTGCTCGTAGATTTGCACGGTTTTCTCCTTGCTGTGCTTCAATTTCAACGGTTGTACGTTCAATTTCAGCAGAACACATTTGGCTGGCAATAGCACGCTTCCATATCAGCTCATAGAGCTTTGCTTGATCGCTATCGAGAAAATTACGAACTTGACTAGGATTGCGTTGAAAATCTGTTGGGCGGATTGCTTCGTGTGCTTCCTGTGCATTTTTTGCCTTTGTTGAATAAAAACGTGGTTTTTCAGTAACATAGTCTTTACCGAAAGTTTCATGAATAACTTTTCGTGCTGAATCAATAGCCTCTGGTGCTATTTGCACACCATCGGTACGCATATAAGTAATAAGCCCTGTCGTTTCACCATTAATTTCAATACCTTCATAAAGCTTTTGGGCAATTTGCATAGTGCGAGAAGCTGAAAATCCTAATTTTGAAGAAGCTGCTTGTTGTAATGTGGAGGTTGTAAATGGAGGAAAAGGATTTCTCTTAGTTGGTTTTGCTTCAACACTAAGTGTATGATATTCTGCTTTCTCCAACATAAAGCGAATTTGATCTGCTTGTTCTTGAGATTGAATATCAAGCTTGCCTATTTTTCTTTGATTGAACATTGTCAATCTTGCTTGGAAACTATCATTTCGGATGGTTTTTAACTGTGTTGTAACGGACCAATAATCTTCTTTGATAAAATGTTCTATTTCTGATTCACGATCACAAATAATACGCAAAGCAACCGATTGAACGCGTCCTGCTGAACGCGCACCAGGGAGTTTCCGCCATAAAACAGGTGAAAGTGTAAAACCAACGAGATAATCAAGAGCACGACGTGCAAGATAAGCATCTACAAGTGATGTATCAATATCACGTGGATTGTTCATAGCATCAAGCACAGACTTTTTGGTGATGGCATTGAAAACAACTCTTTTAATAGGTTTATCTTTTAAAACTTTTTTTTGACGAAGAATATCCAGAATATGCCATGAAATAGCTTCCCCTTCACGATCAGGGTCTGTTGCTAATATAAGGCTATCGGCTTCTTTAACGGCTTTTGCTATTTCATTTAAACGTTTAGCGGCAGCAGAATCTATATCCCATTTCATAGAAAAATCTTGATCCGGTAAAACGGAACCATCTTTTGCAGGCAAATCACGAACATGTCCAAATGATGCGACAACTTTGTATTGAGACCCAAGATATTTATTAATTGTTTTTGCTTTTGCTGGAGATTCAACGATGACGATATTCATAATTTTACCCAAATATTGAAATAAAAAACTTTTTTATAAACGCCTTTTACGCGAATAGCTAATGACAATTGCTTAAGAGCACATAAAAAAATATTAGCCATATAAAAAACATGAATATTGTACAACTTATGATTGTTATTATTAGAGTACACCCTATATAGAATTACACGATTTATTTTCCACTGTTATTACAAAAACATACGGCGAAATACTAAGATGACGTCTATTGAGAGGTAGGAGGGGAAATGCTCAAGGATAGAGGATTATGTTTATAAATCATTTAAAAGTTATCCAATATATTACAGATATGTCAAAGCAAATGAATCAGATGGCACGTCAGGCGCATAGTCCGCTTTTAGCATTGCTTTTGGATATGGTTGCCAAAGAAGGGCAAAGCATTATTAATAGTGCTGAGGCTCTTGGGGAAGATCAAAATTCGACAATGACACACAACCACCAGAGTGTCGAATGAGCTTTCCAGCAAGGTCGAGTTCTACCAACAAGAGGTAGAGAGTTGGGAGTGAAACACCTGAATGGGCGCTGAGTGTGTCTAAATCGATTGGCGTTGTTGAAAGCGCGGAGAGAACTGCTGCGCGTTCTGCATCATCTCCTTCTAAAGGGGATAGGCTGTTTTTTCCATCTGCTAAATTAACATTCTTCTTTTCAAGTTGTAAAGAGGATGGTTCCTCAAAAAAATTGAGTTGGGAATTTGGAAGCGGTGAAATTAATGGCGTAAGTGTTTCTATAATGTCAGAAGGATGTGTGGTGAGTAGAGCTCCGTCCTTGATGAGGTTGTTTGTACCAACAGATCTTGGATCAAGTGGAGAACCGGGAATGGCAAAAATCAACCGTCCCATTTCGACTGCTTGACGTGCGGTAATCAAGGACCCTGAGCGCAGGGCTGCCTCTACAACCAAGATACCAAGTGATAGAGCTGCAATAATACGGTTTCTTCTTGGAAAATCGATAGCGCGCGGCTTCCAAGAGATCGGCATTTCACTGATAATAGCTCCACCGTTGGCGATAATATCTTCATGCAACTTTTTATTTTCAGGAGGGTAGATATGATCAATTCCGCCAGCCATAACTGCAACGGTTCCTGTTTTTAAACTTGCTTGATGTGCAATAGTATCAATTCCACGAGCGAGCCCAGAAATTATTACAAAATCCGCTTCGCCAAGAAAATGCGCAAATTGAGCAGCAAGCTTTTTACCAGCGGCTGAGGCATTTCGGGATCCTATAATTCCAATAGAATTTTTTTGAAAAACTGAAACATTGCCTTTTATAGCAATAAGCGGCGGGGATGCTTCTGTAACCTTAAGAAAGGCTGGGTAATCTGGTTCTCCCATAGCGATAAATCGAATACCTAATCTTTCAGCTTCTTGTATTTCTTTTTCTGCATCTTCTAAGCTTGCTATTTTAATAGATACAGAAGCACCACCTTTTCTACTAAGCTCTGGCAGTGCTACCAAAGCATTTTCTGCTGTTTTATAATGATCAATGAGATTGCGAAAACTCACTGCTCCAATATTTTCACTACGCAATAACCGTAACCAATTTAGACGTTGACGATCAGTGAGCAGGATTCCTTTATTTATCCCCGTTTTGAGTCCCAATCTTACTTTCTTTCCCAACTAATAATCTACCGATATTTGCGTAATGCTTTATATACACAAATATGCTCATCACAATCAGCATAAAACAGAAATAAGGATCGGAAAAGTAAAAAACAAATATCGCAGTTATAACAACAGCAACGAGTGCGGATAATGAAGAATAGCGTGTGAGTAGAAAAATCGTCATCCACACAACAATGAAAACAATTGCTGCTGGCCAGTAGACTCCTAAGCAGATCCCTAGATAGGTAGCAACACCTTTGCCACCTTTAAATTTAAGCCATACGGGAAAAAGATGTCCTAAGAAAGCAAAAAAACCAGCTAGAGAAATAAGGATACTATTGTTTAGCGGATCACTAAAAAACTTTATAACGAAAACAACGAGAGCCCCTTTCAACATATCACAAAGAAGTGTTAGAGTAGCAAGCTTTTTATTTCCTGTTCGTAAAACATTTGTTGCTCCAATATTACCGGAACCGATTGTTCTTATATCGCCAATTTTGGCCAATTTTGTAAAAAGAAGACCAAATGGGATCGAACCAATGAGATAAGATATTAAGAAAATAAACCATGGAGTGGACTGAAAAAATATTTCTGCTTCATTCATTAAAAATCTCATTAAGTTTGTTGATCAAGTTTAAAAACGGTTTTCCCTTTCACAAAGGTCTGGAGCACGCGTCCTTGAAAACGCGCATTCTCAAAAGGGGTGTTTTTTGAACGTGAATAGAGCTTCTCTGTCGAAACAATCCATGGTTCTTCAAGATCAACCACAATAAGATCTGCATGAGCACCTTTTTTGAGTGTTCCTGCATTGAGTCCAAAGAGCTTTGCAGGCGCCGTTGACAAAAGTTCAGTTATCCGTAGAAGAGATAAGCTCTCATCATGATAAAGGCGTAAGGCCGCGCTCAATAAGGTCTCCATACCAATAGCGCCAACCGCTGCGTCATTAAATGGTAAATGTTTTGTATCTTTACTCTGAGGATCATGAGAAGAGACAATAACATCTATAGTCCCATCCTTTATTGCTTCAATCATTGCTATACGGTCTTCTTCTGTACGCAATGGGGGCATTAAGCGAAAAGAGGTGCGATATTCACCAATGTCATTTTCATTGAAAGATAAATGATTAATAGATACACCCGCTGAAATTTTCTCACTGCGTTTTTTACCGAAACGAAGCGCATCAGCAGACAGTGCCGTTGATATTTGAGCGGCATGATAGCGTGTTTGCGTTAATACTGCTAATCGCAGATCCCTTTCAAGTGGGATAACTTCTGCTTCGCGGGGGATGCCAGAAAGACCAAGCCAACTGGAGAGAAGTCCTTCATTCATCACACCTTGGCCTGTAAGATCTTTGTCTTGTGTTTCGTGTATTAATGTGACATCTAAATCACGCGCATAAGTCATTGCACGTCGCATAACAGATGAACTTTGAAGCGTTTTTTTTCCTTCACAAAAGGCAACAGCTCCTGCATCTTTTAGTAAGCCGAATTCCGTTATTTCTTGTCCGTTGAAACCTTGTGTGATCGCAGCAACGGGATAAATATTGACCGATGACTTTTCTTGTACTGTATGCCTAATAAATTCAACAAGTGCTACATTATCAATGACTGGACGCGTATCTGGCATCATGAGGAAAGAAGTAATACCACCTGCTGCTGCGGATTGACTTGTTGATGCGATTGTTTCACAGTGTTCATTGGCTAATTCTCGGACAAAGACGCGGGCATCAACAAGACCAGGGAGAATCGCTTTGTTTTGTGCATTAACAATTTCTGCTCCTTCTGGGATTCCTTGATTTAGGGCTTCTTTTTCAGCGGCTATAATCCGTCCATTTTCAACAATAACTGTACCAATTTCATCGATTGCGCGCGAAGGATCAATAATACGAACATTTTGAAAAACAATTGGTTTTATCATTTTTTTTCTCCACTGATCTTCGCGCGTGAATCTAATAAAGCCTCCATGACAGCCATACGTACTGCAATTCCCATTTCTACTTGTGTATGAATCATACTTTGTGGTCCATCTGCTATGTCGGATGCAATCTCTACACCACGGTTTATTGGGCCAGGATGCAGAATAATGCAATCGTTTTTGGCATAGGCTAAATTTTCTTTATGTAAGCCAAAATAATGAAAATATTCACGCGTAGAGGGAATAAAAGAGCCTGTCATACGTTCATGCTGTAAGCGCAACATCATGATAACGTCAGCATTTTTAAGACCTTCTTTCATCGTGTTAAAAACCTCAACACTCATATGAGCGATTTCTGCGGGTAAGAGTGTTGAGGGAGCAACAGCACGAACACGAGCACCTAAAGCATTGAGACTCAGGATATTGGAACGGGCAACACGTGAGTGTAAGATATCTCCACAAATCGCAACAGTTAATCCTTCAATACGACCTTTTGCTCTTTTAATGGTTAGAGCATCTAATAAAGCTTGGGTTGGATGTTCATGAGCACCATCACCTGCATTAATGACACAACAATCAACTTTTTGCGCTAATAAAGATGCCGCTCCTGCACTGTTATGGCGAAAAACCAGTATATCTGGCTTCATCGCATTGAGAGTTGTAGCTGTATCAAGTAATGTTTCTCCTTTTTTTACAGATGAGTTGCCGATCGCAAGACTCATCACGTGTGCACCTAGCCTTTTACCCGCTAATTCAAAAGAAGATTGTGTTCGCGTAGAAGCTTCAAAAAAGAGATTAATTTGAGTTCGTCCATGCAAAGTAGATTTTGTTTTATCAATTTTGTTAGAAAGGATAACATTTGCTTCTGCACGATCAAGTAATGTATTAAGATCTTGCACACTCAGATCTTTAATAGCTAAAAGATGTTGATGAGGGAAAAGTGGAAAAAAATTATCTTGAATCATAGCATTCTTCTTTATCTCTCTCTAAACAGGTTAAACAAGCATTTGTTTAAATATGATAAATGTTTTTTAACTCTAAAAAGAAAAATAGTCTATGATATGAATGATCTGAATATAGGAACATACCTATGAGTGCTGTATCTGCGCAAAATAATCGTCGAAAAAATACATTTCTTAGCGATACGCTTATGTTTCGTATTGCCTCTACTTTGCCTAAGTTTTTGTTAGCAAGTTTTGAAGAAATAGGGGATTTTGCGGCAAGTCGAGAAGCATGGAAACTTTCTTGCTTAGCGAGTCATTATAAGCCTTTATTATGTTATAATGATGAATGGGGGCAACCAACGGAAAAATTAGAAATCCATTCTTCCTATCAAGCTCTTCAACAATATTCTAGACAAGCAGGTTTGGTTACTTCGCTTTGGGAAAATACGAGCTCAGAAAATGGATTCCGCTATCAAGCACGTGCGATTCGTTTAGCTTTATCTGCTGGTTTAGAAACAGGACATTTGAATGAAGTTATCATAACGAGTGCAGCTATTGCTGTTTTAATTAGTGATATTGAGCTCTTCAAAAAATGGAAAAATGTACTTTTATCACGCCAATATGATTCTTCATCAAAGCCTATTCATCATAAAAAGGCAGCTTCTCTAACCTGTGCATTTGATGATACTGAAAAATATGCTTTCAATTTTCCAAGTGTTAAGAAAATTTCTTTCGATGAAAGTATGGAACGTGATCTATATCGTTTAAATGTTGTAAAAACCAATGTTATTAATCCTACCGCTGACGGATATCTTGTTAGTGCAGATTTAAATGGTCATTTAAGTTGTTTTTTTATTCCACGCATACAAGAAAATGGCGCATTAAATGGTTTTATATCGATTCGTCATTTAATTCAGCGTTCTGGAGAACTTTTAACACCAGAGGGGGTTGTTGATTTCCAAGGCAGTTGTGGTTGGCTTTTGGGAAATGCTGGAGAAGGACTAAAAGTTATTAAAGACATCGAGACGATGATGCGTTTCGATCAATCGGTCATATCGGCAGGTGTTTTGCGAGCAGCTCTTCAATTTGGCATAGATTTTTTTCGGAAAAAAATGCCCAATCAGCCTTTACCACCACTGACAGAACGTATTTTTGCAGATATTGCATTAGATATAGCTGCTTCACAAGCATTGGTTTTGCGTTTAGCAAGAGCATTTGACAATGCAGCAAATGACCGTTCTGAAGCAGCTTTTGCCCGCATTATGACACCTATTATTGCTTATCACGTAAGTCAATTGGTTGTGCCTATTATTGGCGAAATTATTGCACAACTTGGTATTGAAAGTTTTATAGAGAATAATCCATTATCACAAATGTTGCATAATGGTCCTGCACGAATTGTGAGAAATAGTTCTTCTAATCAATTGGTAAAGGATGCCATTCTTATTGCTGAAAAAGCACCGGGATTGTTTCAGAAATTGTTAGAAAAAATTGCTCTTGATATTGGACCAGCGGGGCCACGAGCAATTGAAATTATTAAATCAGCAGGTGATATGGCATCAGCAAATGAAGGTGCAGGAAGATTTTTTGTTGAACAGGTAGCCTATGCAGCAGCAGCAGCAGCATTACGTTCTACAGACATAGAACATGTTGCAAATGCCTATATGGAAAGCCGCCTTGGGGGACAATGGAGATCTTCTTACGGGATGCTCATTGCACGATATAACGCAGGGCATTTGCTCAATGTCCTCTATCCTTCCATATGATGAAAGTTTTGAATCCTATTGAGAGCTCCTTGCAATATAAAAGCGGCGGCTGCCGAATCAATTCGGCTTGCTCTTTTAGCGCGCGATACATTCATTTCTAGAAGAGAACGTTCTGCAGCAATTGTTGATAAACGTTCGTCCCAAAAAACAAATGGAATTTTTGTATAAGCTTTCATATTGCTCACAAAAGCTCTGGTTGCTTGAACACGAGAGCCGCTGCTTCCATTCATGTTAAGGGGTAAGCCAATGATAATAACGCCTACATTTTCACGGTCAAAAATTTTAATAAGTGTGTAAGCATCTTCTGTGAATTTTTTTCGCTGTAGTACAGGACGCGGATTTGAGACAGTCAGTCCCATATCAGAAATCGCAATTCCGATAGTTTTTGTCCCTAAATCTAAGCCTGCTATTGTTTGTCCAGGCAAAAGATGTGTCATAACTTCATTTATATTAATAACGGTCATAAGGGTATAATGCGTTTTTTAATGTTTCAGATCCAATGGTTATATTCTTCATTCATGTTATCTAATATTCTTGCGCTTGCAAGCTCAGCCTTGTATAGCCAGATAAAGATTAATAAAAACAGAAAGGCGTAAATAGTATGTCTGTTGATCAAGAGACCGTCAAGCGGATCGCACATTTAGCGCGGATTGCTATCCGCGATGATGAGATAGAACCTGTGACAAAAAAATTCAATGCTATTTTAGGTTTTGTAGAGCAATTGAGTGAAGTTGATGTCAGTGGAGTTGAGCCATTAACATCTGTGATACCGATGACTCTACGAATGCGTGAAGATAGTGTTACAGATGGTGATAAAGCAGCAGATATTGTAGCAAATGCCCCTGTTACAGAAGAAAATTTTTTTCTTGTCTCAAAAATTGTTGAGTAACTTTTTATATTTTTGAAATTTGAGAACCAATATGACTGATTTAACAACCCTCACAATTGCACAAGCTCGTGATGCTTTAACAAAGAAAAATCTCAAAGCAACAGAATTAACGGAAGCTTATTTACAGGCAATAGAATCGGCTAATCCAACTTTGAATGCTTATGTAAAAATAACAGCAGAACAAGCAAGAAAAATGGCTGCTGAATCAGATAGTCGCTTAGCGAGAGGGCAGGGAGGGCTTTTAGAAGGAATCCCTTTGGGGATCAAAGATCTTTTTGCAACCTATGGTGTTCATACTCAAGCCTGTTCACATATCCTTGATGGTTTTAAACCGCTCTATGAATCAACTGTTACGGCTAATTTATGGCAAGACGGTGCTGTAATGTTAGGAAAACTTAATATGGATGAGTTTGCTATGGGCTCCTCTAATGAGACATCATATTATGGTCCCGTTGTTAATCCATGGAGAAAAAAAGGCTCGAATGAAAAACTCGTCCCCGGTGGTTCTTCGGGGGGATCGTCTGCCGCTGTTGCAGCACAAATTTGTGCAGGTGCAACCGCAACAGATACAGGTGGCTCAATACGTCAACCAGCAGCTTTTACCGGAACTGTAGGAATAAAGCCAACTTATGGACGTTGTTCACGGTGGGGCGTTGTCGCGTTTGCTTCATCCCTTGATCAAGCTGGACCTATTGCTAGAGATGTTCGTGATTGTGCTATCTTACTAAGATCAATGTCCTCTTTTGATGAAAAAGATTCTACTTCCGTGAATTTACCAGTTCCTGATTATGAAAGTTATCTTGGTCAATCAATCAAAGGAATGAAAATTGGTATTCCAAAAGAATATCATCTGGATGGAATGTCTTCTGAAATTATTGAACTGTGGCAAAAGGGTATCAATTGGTTAAAAGAAGCAGGAGCTGAAATTAAGGATATTTCTTTACCCCATACAAAATACGCTCTACCTTCTTATTATATTATAGCTCCTGCAGAAGCCTCTTCTAATTTAGCACGTTATGATGGTGTCCGTTTTGGTTTGCGTGTTCCTGGAAAAGATATCATTGAGATGTATGAAAATACACGTTCTGTTGGCTTTGGTGATGAAGTCAAGCGGCGTATTTTGGTTGGGACTTATGTTCTTTCATCTGGTTATTATGATGCCTGTTATCTAAGAGCTCAAAAAGTAAGAACACTCGTAAAATGTGATTTTGATCAATGTTTTGCTTCAGGCATTGATGCTATTTTGACACCAGCTACACCAACACCTGCCTTTGGTATTGCTGATGAAAAAATAAAAAATGATGCTGTAGCAATGTATCTTAATGATATTTTTACGGTACCAGTTAATATGGCTGGTTTACCAGGAATCTCTGTTCCTGCTGGTCTGTCATCAAATGGTTTACCTCTAGGATTGCAATTGATTGGTAAACCTTTTGCTGAAGAAGTTATTTTTCAGATAGCGCACATTATTGAAAAAGAAGCAGGGATATTCAGTGCAGAAAAATGGTGGATGTAATAGTTAAGCTTCACAAGGAAGCATTTCTCATTAAGGATGAGAAATGCTTTTTCAAAAGGTGGAAAGACGAGCTCTATTTCCTTAATTCGTAGTTTTTATCCACCAAGATAGGCTTCTTTAACACGCGAATCAGAGAGCATAGTTTTGCCTTCACCGTGAAATAAAATATGTCCTACCTCTAAAATATAAGCATAGTCAGCTATGGAAAGCGCAGCAAATGCATTTTGTTCAATAAGAAGAACAGTTTTTCCCATATCATTAATTTTTCGAATAATCGAAAAAATTTCTCGAACGAGAAGTGGTGCTAACCCCAACGAGGGTTCATCTAATATTACCATATCAGGATTGCTCATGAGTGCACGGCCCACAGCAACCATCTGTTGTTCACCACCTGACATTGTTCCTCCCAACTGTTTTGCTCTTTCACGTAGACGCGGAAATAGATCAAATATCCATTCAATATCACGGGAAATTCCCTGCTTATCGTGACGAATATAAGCGCCTAGATGAAGATTCTCTAAAACAGTGAGATGGGGCATGATACGTCGTCCTTCAGGACTTAGAGCAATACCTAATCGCAAAATCTCTTCTGGTGATTTTTTAATAATTAATTCGCCATTATAGGTAATTTCACCATAAACAGAGCGATTAAGTCCTGTAATAGAACGTACAATACTGCTTTTTCCAGCACCATTGGCTCCAATTAAAGTGACAATACTTCCCTTTTTTATGGACATAGAAAGATTTTGGACAGCTTTAATGGCACCATAATGAACGTGAAGATTTTTTATTTTAAGAATATCCATAAACATCTCCGCCAAGGTAAGCTTCAATAACTTTAGGGTTATTACGAATTTCATCTGGTGTACCATTGGCAATGCAACAGCCATATTCCATAACCAAAATATGTTGGCAAAGCCCCATAACCACTTTCATATCGTGCTCAATAAGAAGAATTGTAAGGTCAAAGTCTTTTTGTACTTTTTCTATGAATTTTCTAAGATCTTCACTTTCTTGTGGATTCATGCCAGCAACAGGTTCATCAAGAAGAAGTAACTTTGGCTTTGTGGCTAACGCACGTGCAATTTCTAGACGTCGTTGCACACCATAAGGTAAAGCTGTTGCCGATTGATTGGCAAGGTGATCAAGCTGTAGCTGTTCAAGGAGCTCCAAGGAATTTTTATAAATTTCCTTCTTTTCTTTCATTGCTTTTGAAAAAAATAGAGCTGAAGAAAACCAAGGATATTTTTGTCGAACATGTGCTCCTACCATAACATTCTGTAAAACCGTTAACCCTGAGAAAAGACGAATATTTTGAAATGTTCGGGCAATATGGCGCTTACAGATAACATAAGGAGGCGCTCCAGAAATTTTTTGTTCATCAAAAAGAATGGTGCCGCTTGTAGGAGCATAAAATCCAGAAATCATATTGAAAACTGTCGTTTTTCCAGCACCATTGGGACCAATTAATCCAGTAATACTTCCTCGTTTAATTGCCATATTAACATTATTTACAGCAACTAATCCGCCAAAACGCATTACAATATCATTGAGTGAAAGGATGGTGTCGTTCATAGCTTTCCCTCAGTATTAGAAAGCTTTTTGCGTGTCAAAAAGCTATAAATTCCATTCCACGAGAATTCTCGTTGTCCCATCAACCCTTTTCTCCAAAATAAGATAATTACCAGCAGTAAAAGAGAAAAAACAACCATGCGAAGTCCTGGTGTTTCTGGAATATGTATAAAACCTAAGTCAAATGGACTTTCAATAATACGAAGCCATTCAAGCATAACTGTAATAATAATACTACCAATAATGCTTCCTGTAATTGAACCAAGACCACCAGCAACTACAATCATCAAAATATTAAAAGTTAGAAGAAAATTAAACATTTTTGGATCAATGGTTGAAATAAGAGCAGCCATTAATGCTCCACCTATACCTGCAAAAAACGCTCCAACAGTAAAAGAAAAACTACGGTAGAAAAAAGCGTTAATTCCCATAGTTTTCGCAGCAATTTCATCATCACGAATGGCACGTAATACGTTACCAGTATTGCTTTTCAGTAAAAGGACAATAAAGAGAACTGTAAACGCTAACCAACCATAGTTCCACCATAATGTTGCATTTTGAGGTATTCCCTTGATTCCTAAAGAGCCATTTGTAAGCGATGTTGCGTTCGTAATGACAATGCGAATAATTTCTGCAAACCCCAATGTTGCAATTCCAAGATAATCGCCACCAAGACGCAATATTGGCAAAGCAATCAATAAACCTACAACTGCAGCACATATACCACTTATAACAACAGCGACAAAAAAAGGGTATTGCAGATGATACAATGGTTCAGCGATAGGTTCCAGAATCCACATCATTTCTTTTTGTTCAGGGGAAAGAAGTAAAATTGCGCAAACATAAGCACCAATAGCCATAAATCCTGCATGTCCAAGAGAAAACATACCTGTGAAACCGTAAATCAAATTAAGCGAAATTGCCAATATCGCATTAATAGCAATCAGATTTATGATACGAAGCGTATAATCATTAAAATGGCTATCAGCATAAAATAAAAAACCTATGAGAACTAAAACACTTATACACGATAGAACAGTTGTCACTGACTTTGCCATTAGATTTTCTCCTGACTTTTTTTACCCATTAATCCTGTGGGCATTATCAATAAAATCAGAATCAATAAAATGAAAGCGAAGGCATCTCGATATCCAGATAGCGCGGGGAAAAATGCGATAATCATAATTTCAATAAACCCTAATAACAATCCTCCCAACATTGCTCCTGGTATGGAACCAATACCTCCGATAACAGCAGCGATAAATGCTTTAAGACCAGGAAGAACACCCATATAAGGCTGAATTTGAGGATAACGTAAAGACCACATAATACCTGCTATAGCGGCAAGAGATGAGCCTATTCCAAATGTAAATGCAATAACTTTATTGACAGACACCCCCATCAAACGCGTCGTTTCAATATCATGGGAGATTGCACGCATAGCAAGACCCGGTTTTGTTTTATGGATAATCCATAACAGTAAAACAATAAGAATCAATGACACAACGGGAACGATCAGAGACATGGGAGCAATTCTAATGATACCATCTGCTCCTGATCCTAGACGCCATAGAAATGGTGTTACAAGAAAATCTGGTTGTTTTACACCTTTCGGAACGCCACTAAAGAGTACAGTAGCAAGATTTTCAATAAAAAAAGAAACACCAATTGCACCGATAAGTGCCGAGATACGCGGAGCATGGCGTAGAGGTTTATAGGCAAGTTGATCAATAATAATACCCACTGCACTTGTAATAAAAATGGAAAAACAAAGAGCTAAAACCCAAATCGGGGTAAAATCTTGTGAAGAAATTTTAAAATAATAAATAAAAACTAACGCAAGAATTAAAAAAACAGCAATCCAATAAGTTGAAGGTCGCTTTTTAAACCCTATAAAGACCGAATAATAAATAAGAACCGCGAGAAACAAAAGAAGAAGTGCTGCCCAAGCAGGCATAAAGCTAATTGTGGAAAAGAAAACAAAATACGCTCCCAGCATAAAGATGTCACCGTGAGCAAAATTAATGAGTCTCAGTATACCGTAGACCATGGTGTAACCAATAGCGATAAGCCCATAAAGAGATCCCAATGCCAGTGCATTAAAAAAATACTGGATGAACATTTCAGTGCTCATCTCTCATCCTTCCACATTTGTTAATTTACATAGGATAACAAGAAATTTCTAAGTTTTTGGTTGATAAAAAGATCCTCAACCAATTCTTGCATTTTAATAAGTAAAACTTTTTAATTAAAAAGCAGGTTTAACTTCTTCTAAATAAACACGTTTTCCATCCTGTATTTTAATGATACCAATAGGAATTTTAGGGTTATGATTTTCATCCATTGACATATTACCGAAGGGGGTTTTAAAATCTTTTAATTTGCTAAGAGCGATAGTAATTTTTTCACGATCAGCGCTACCAGCATTTTCAATAGCCTTCATGAACATCATATAACTCGTATATCCCAAAACAGAATTGATATTCGGCTCTTTGTCAGGATACGCTTTTTTCCACTCTGCTGTGAATTCTTGCGCAGCTACTGACATATTTGGCATATCCTCACTATAGGGAAGTGTCGTATGTAGAAAACCTTCTGCAGCTTTTCCTGCAATTGTAATGGTTTCTGGATTATCCATAGCATCTCCACCCATAATTTGAAACTTCGCTCCTAATTCTCGTGCTTGTTTCATAATGATAGCACCTTCAGCAAAGTAAGATGGAATGAATAAGATATCAGGTTTTTGCGCGATAATTTGCGTAAGAACAGCTGAAAAATCCTGATCTCCAGAATTATAGTTTAAATTTGAGACAACTTCACCACCTAATTTTTTGAAAGCACGTATAAAATAGCTGGCAAGACCAATGGCATAATCGTTTGAAATATCTTTGAGGACAGCTGCTTTTTTTGCGTGTAAAGTTTGAATTGCATAAGTCGCGATTCCTACCCCTTGATAGGAATCAATAAAGCAAGCGCGAAAATAATATTTTTTCCCCTGTGTAACAAGCGGATTTGTTGCGGAAGTTGCAACACTTGGAGTCTTTGCTTTTTCAGATATTTCTCCACCAGCTAATGCAAGTGAAGAGCCATAACTACCGATGATTCCGTTCACTTTTTCACTTGCAGTTAAACGCATAACAGCATTAGCCGCTTCTACTTTATCAGACTTATTATCAATAATAATAAGTTCCACTTTACGTCCTAAAATTTCTGGAATTTTTTTATGGGCTAATTCTATACCTCTAATTTCAAGTTGACCTCCAAATGCATTTTGGCCACTTAATGGAAGATAAACACCAATTTTGATGGGGTCACTTGCATAAACATTTGCTGTAAGTGCCATAAATGCTGTGATTGCTGTAAGGATTTTCTTCAATTGCATTGCGCATTTTCCTTAATTGAATTGTTGTTTTTACACCTTATATTGAACTTCTTCATCATGCAAGTTACACATTATGTAAAACCTTTCATATGACCTCTTTTGTAGGGCACTCCTTGCAAGATATGTAAAGCGTACAATCAAATAGTTTTATAAATATTCATGTTGATATTCTCTGACATTAACATAGAAGATACGACAATATGGGGAAATCTTATCTTGGGGCTTGCGTGTTGATACAAGAGCAATGTTTACTTAAACTTAGAGAATCAATATCGTACAATTTATAAGCTACAGGATCACGTTATTATGGCGAGTAAGGATGCATTAAAGGATTGTTCCCTATCTGAGGATAGTATAGGTGCTTGTGGGGAGATTATCGAAATTAGCGGTGTCATTAAGTGGTTTGATGGTAGTAAGGGGTATGGATTTATTGTACCTGATTTACCTCATTTCCCCGATATATTATTGCATGTTACGGTAATGCGAAGAGATGGTTTTCAAACAGCTTTGGAGGGAGCTAAAGTTATTTGTGCTGTGGAAAAAACTGAACGAGGGTTAAAGTGCGTTCAGGTAAAATCCATAGATTGTTCTTCAGCAATTCATCCATCAGAAGTTCCAACCCGTACCCATGTTGTTGTTACTCCAGAAAGTGGGTTAGAACGTGCAATTGTTAAATGGTTTAATCGAGATAAAGGATTTGGTTTTCTTAGCCGTGGGCAAGGAACAGAAGATATTTTTATTCATATGGAAACGTTGCGCCGTTTTGGTTTAGCAGAGCTTCGTTCCGGCCAAGTTGTTCTTGTACGTTTTGGTAAAGGAGAAAAAGGTTTAATGACAGCAGAGATTTATCCGGATATAGGCATTCCTCTAGCTACACATTGAATTTCACGAGTGAAAACAGTATGTTTTCTATGTTTTATAAGGTGGTTATTCCGTAAATTGCTATAGAGGTAGATTTTTAAAGAAAATATGGCTCGGGTGAATCCATAAACCAAATGGAGAAAATGCTGCGTATTGCCTTGAAAGAAACTGAAAAACAACAAGGAAGCAATCCTCTTGTTTTTTGACTTTTTAATTCTGGTACTTTTTGTTTTAGAAACAAATTTAAAATTTTTCTGTGGTGGAGACAAGAATGTTAAAGCCTTTTAAAAAGAAGCATATTGTTTTATTAATGATGCTTTTTATGTTAGAAATGCGTGTTGTTGTAGCAAAAAAGCCCATAGAGATTCCTATTCATCCGGTTCCTTTAGAAATATCTACAAAGAAAGGTACGTTTTTTTATAAGGCAGAGATTGCTTTTACGCCATCTCAAGCAGCAGCTGGTTTAATGTATCGGACTGATTTTCCACGCGATCGTGCAATGCTCTTTAAGCAGCTAAAAAGTTCTCAACCGGGAGATGAACAGAAAATTTTTATGTGGATGGCAAATACGCCTTTATCTTTAGATATGATTTTCTTAGACTCTGAGGGAATTATTGTATCGATTATTGAAAACACTTCTCCATTTTCAGCAAATACCATTTCATCAGAAGTTCCTGCAGCTTTTGCACTTGAGATTAATGCTGGTGAAGTTTCTGAAAAAAAGATACAAAAAGGGCAACGTGTTATTCATCCTGTACTTTGTGGAAAGTGCAATAAAAATGACCACTGAAGATATTCGTTTTTTTGAATATGATGGTTTGCGATTTGCTTATCGAGAAGAAGGGCAGGGCGCGCCTATTTTGTTGATCCATGGTTTTGGATCTTCTGCACGAGTGAATTGGTATGCAACGGGTTGGTTTCGCATTCTCACTGAAGCAGGATATCGTGTTATTGCTCTTGATAATCGCGGTCACGGAGATTCTGTTAAAAGTTATGATCCTGTCTTTTATACACCTCAAGCTATGGCTGGCGACGCAATAAAGTTACTACAGCATTTAGAGTTATCTAAAGCCCATGTTATGGGATATTCTATGGGGGCTCGTATTAGTGCTTTTATGGCTCTTTTGCATCCAACATATGTACACAGTGTTATTTTTGGTGGCTTAGGTATTGGTATGGTAACGGGAGCAGGAAATTGGGAGCCTGTTGCTGAGGCCCTTTTAGCAGAAGATATTTCCACCATTACGAATACGCGCGGTTTAATGTTCCGTAAATTTGCAGATCAAACGAAAAGTGATAAACGTGCTCTGGCTGCTTGTATTATCACATCAAAACAGGAGTTAACAGCGTCTGAAGTTTACAAAATCGAACAACCTGCACTTGTTGCCGTTGGTTCATTAGATGAAATTGGCGGTGCTGCAGAGCCATTAGCAGCTTTATTGCCTTGTGGTGAAGCTTTATCAATTCCTGGTCGAGATCATATGCTTGCTGTAGGCGATAAAGTTTATAAAAAAGGCGTTATCGATTTTCTTTCTCGTTATCCTATAAGATAAGCATTCTTCATAGATTTTAGCATTTAGAAAAACACTCAGTATTTTTATCTCGTATAAATTGAAAAAAGCTTATTTAAAAATTTTTCTATTGTGACATAAATTTTTATAAAAAATGGGAAGAAAAATAAGCTCTTATTAGCTTATTTTGTATATTTTGTAGAGATGTAATTCTTCTAAGGTTAGACAATTATACTTTAAAAGTTATTAAAAAAATTATTTTTGAATGTTGTAATAATATTTTTTTAAATGTAGTTTTAATAAAAAAGTATTGTTATTTGTATTTTTTATAAAAGGAACAAAATTATAAATTATTGATCAATTTTTTACAAATCTGCATTCTAAATGCAGATGCTAAAATTGGAGATAAAGTAAAATTATTAAAAATATACAGTTTTTTGCCATTTTTTAATCTATTCGGGTATATTTAATAATGATAGAATCCTTTTGTAAAGGTTCTTTATAAATGTATAAAGAACGTTGTAAGTATATGTAATATTAAGTAAATGTTCAGATTAAGCTTTTTTACTCACTTTACAGAATCATGGGAGTGTCTTATTTGCGCGACACGCAAATATTTTAATCGTTTCAAAAAAACAGGAGAGCATAGTGAATGCTGATGAAATAAAAAAACTTGATAATTACTTAAAAAATATATTCCAAAACTCAGCATTGCAAGTCAGGGCACGGCCTAAAAAGAGTGATTCTTGTGAGGTTTATATGGGAGATGAGTTTTTAGGTATTATCTATCGAGATGAAGATGAAGATGAGCTCTCCTATAATTTCTCAATGGCTATATTAGATATTGATTTAGAAAGTTGATTCGTCATTCATAGTTGAATGACGTATTTTTTATCCCATAAGATTTATATAAGTTTTAACGCTTTAAAGCTCGTATGGTTATTTCGTGCAATAATAAGGTGGTCATGGATAATAATGCCTAATGCATTTGCCGCATCTTTTAATCTATATGTCATTGTTATATCTGCATCAGAGGGGGTGGAATCGCCAGAAGGGTGATTGTGGACTAAGATAAGTCCTGATGCGGATAACTCTAAAGCTCGAGAAATAACTTCACGAGGATAAACAGGGGTGTGATCAATGGTTCCAGTTTGTTGCACCTCATCAGCAAGTAAGCCGTTTTTCTTATCAAGAAACAAAATACGAAATTGTTCACGTGTTTCATGAGCCATAACAGCTTTACAATAAGCTAACACTTTATCCCATGATGAAAAAACATCACGTTTAAACAATTGCGCACGAGCAAGACGTCCAGCAACATCTGAAATAATTTTTAAATCAATTGCAGTGGCGGGACCACATCCTGGAATTTCTTGAAGTCGGTGAATATCTGCCCCCAACACATCCGCTAATGAACCAAAACGTGCTATCAAATTTTTAGCTATGGGTTTTGTGTTTGCGCGGGGTATTGTGCGAAAAAGCAATAATTCAAGATATTCATAATCTTCGATTGCATTTCCTTTTGACTTTAAATAACGCCTCCGAAGACGCTCACGATGTCCTTGATAATGTTTATGGAGCTGTGCGTTTTTCTGAGGCTCTTCACTTTTTCTTTCTGATACTGGGGTAAGTGGAGAACTCGATATTAATGCAAAGTGATTACTTGGAGTATCTTCCTTTTGATTTATTTTTTTAGCCATAACATCTCTACATTGTGTTAGGTATGCGAATTTGGAATATAAAAAATATTTTTAGGAGATTGTGTAAATATTTCATACCCTTCATTTGTGACACCAATTGTATGTTCATATTGTGCTGTCAGAGAGCGGTCACGGGTAACAGCAGTCCAACCGTCAGATAAAATCTTAACTTGTGGTTTACCAAGGTTAATCATAGGCTCAATTGTAAACATCATACCTTGTTTTAATTCTATTCCTTCTCCAGGGTTTCCATAATGAAGGATATTGGGTGCATCATGAAAAAGCTGCCCAATACCATGTCCACAAAAATCTTTCACAATTGAACATCGTTCAGATTCTGCATACTGTTGAATGGCTGCACCAATATCACCTGTGGTTGCCCCAGGCTCAACAACAGCGATTCCTTTCATAAGACTTTCATAGGTTATTTTTAGCAGGCGTTCTGCAGCACGCCTGATTTTTCCAACAGGATACATTCGGCTTGAATCCCCATGCCAACCATCAAGGATAAAGGTTACATCAACATTCACAATATCGCCTTCTTGCAAGGGTCTTTTATTGGGAATGCCATGACAGACAACGTGATTGATAGATGTACAGCATGAATGGCTGTATCCATGATAATTTAGATCAGCAGGAAGTGCTCCTTTCTTAGCACCAAAAATGAATACAAAATCATCAATTTCTTGTGTAGTAACACCTGGCTTAATAATATCCGTAAGTGCATCAAGGCACTCTGCAGCAATGCGACCAACTTCACGCATTTTAGCAAAAGCATAATCATCAAAAATGCGAATTTTCCCATTAAATTTTAAAGGGCTTTTATTATATTCAATATACTCAGTCATTGTTTTTTCTGTTTTCTATTTTTACTCTCTGAATCGGAAAAATGCCTTCTACACTTACGTGACACTTTACAGCATAACATTCTACTCCTGATTTTAATGCTAAATCAAATTTACGTCCATAAAGTGGATCAAGATCATGACAGATTGTAAAAGCTGCGCAATCTTCTCGTTGAATAATATAAAGCATAGCAGCGCGTTTTCCTTGTTGTACAACTTCTATGAGTTCATCAAGGTGACGTGCACCACGTTTTGTTTCACTATCAGGAAATTCTGCTAATCCTTTTTGACGAATAAAATGAACATTTTTGACTTCTAGGTAACAATCAGGAAGAATGTCATCACGTAAAAGAAAGTCAATTCGTGATTGTGTCCCATAGCGTTGTTCTTTTAAAATTGTTTTATATCCACTTAATTCTGGTAGTAATCCGTTTTGAATTGCTTCTAACGCAAGTTTATTGGGTAAAGCAGTATTAATGCCAACCAAAGTATTATCAGCTTCAATAATTTCTAATTGATAAGCATATTTTCGTTTGATGTTGTTATGATATGAAAGCCAAATATTAGAATTGAAAGCTGTTAATCCAAGCATTGATCCTGTATTAGGTACAGATACGGTGAGGACATGCTGGTCATCTTGTTGAACATCTGCAAGGAAACGTTTATAACGACGGATAAGCTTTGCAGGAAAAAGTTTTGGAATAAAGTGCATATCTCTTTTTAGGGTTTATGATTTGATAATTCAACTGAGATTATGATTTGTAGGGGTGGTTCCCTATAAGAAAAGATAAAATTGACGTAAAAAAACGCTACGATATCTTATATAAATTGTTATAAATTCCATCGTTCACTTTAATGGCTTTTAAAATTTATTATTTTTGAGTGAAAAGATACATTGTCTATAATTTATTATTAAACAGCAATTTATTATTAAACAACATTAGAGTACTGTGAAGAAGGTTTTGTAAAAAATAGTGAAGAGGGAAATAGTTAAGTGAAATTAGGTAAGATTGATGGCTGGAACGAATAAGAATCGTGAAAATTTAACAAATGGTCCCATTATTATTTTAGTTGAACCGCAGCTTCCTGAAAACATTGGTATGGTCGCAAGGGCAATGGCAAATTTTGGGCTTTCTAAGCTTCGATTAGTCAAACCTCGAGAAACGTTTCCAAATGAAAAAGCTAGAGCTGTTGCAAGTAAAGCGGATCATGTCATTAACAACGTTGTGATTTTTAATACATTGCGTGATTCAATTGCAGATTTACACTATGTTTTTGCCACAACAGCACGTGAAAGATGTGGATTTAAAACTGTAAAAAGCGCTGTCGAAGCAGCAAGCGTATTACGTCAGCGTGAAAGTATCGGACATAAGACAGGTATTGTCTTTGGAAGAGAGAGATGGGGACTAGAAAATGATGAAATCAGCCTTGTTGATGAAATTATTACTTTTCCAGTTAATCCTGCTTTTGCGTCACTTAATATTGCGCAAGCGGTTCTTTTAATGTCTTACGAATGGATGAAAACAGGTTTAGAGAATGTCAGCGATACGGCATTTCGTGCCGCAGAGATGGAGCCTGCAAATAAAACAATATTTCATGGTTTTTTATCTCAGTTAGAAGAGGCTTTGAATATTCGTGGGTATTTTAGACCCCCAGAACGCAAAGGAGTAATGCTTGCAAATTTGCGCTCTGTTTTTACGCGCGCTAACTTTAGTGAACCTGAGGTTCGTTTATTGCGAGGCATTATATCTTCTTTGGATCATTTTTCGCCACAATATCCGCGGGGGAGTAGAGCACCTGAAGAGCGTGATCGTAAAAAAATTAAAATAAGTGTGAAAACTAATGGATGAACGACCTGTTCTTTTTTTTGATAGCGGTATTGGTGGTTTAACCGTGTTCAGGGAAGCACGTATTCTTATCTCTGAAATGCAATTTATCTATGTTGCTGATGATGCAGGATTTCCTTATGGAAACTGGAAAGAAAATATTTTGAAACAGCGTATTTTAAAGATTTTTACAAATCTTTTAACACGCTACAATCCAGCCTTATGTGTGATTGCTTGTAACACTGTTTCTACACTAATGATGGCAGATTTACGACAGAATTTTCCTCATGTCCCTTTTGTAGGAACGGTTCCTGCAATTAAACTGGCTGCTGAACAAACAAAATCTGGTTTTATTTCCGTATTAGCTACTCCTGGAACAGTTAAACGTGCCTATACAAATGAATTAATTAACTCTTTTGCTGGACAGTGTCATGTTCAGCTTGTGGGAAGTAAAAAGCTGGCTGGATTTGCTGAAGATTATTTACGGGGAAAATCTATCGATACAGAAGAGTTAAGAAAAGAAATCCTGCCATGTTTTGTGGAAAAAAATAGACAATATACTGATGTTATTGTTTTAGCCTGCACACATTATCCTTTTTTGATTAACTTCTTTCGTGAACATGCTTTATGGTCCGTTGAGTGGATTGATCCAGCGAAAGCGATCGCCAAACATATCAGATCATTATTACCACTGTCGGAAAAAATACACCCTCAATATATAAAGAAATATCAAGATCTTGCGTTGTTGACATCGAAGAATATCACTTCTTTAACGGAGAATTTGTTTAAAGGATTTGGCTTAAAATTCATGAAAGGAGTTGACTTTGGATTAGGAGACCAATAATGATAATCTAGCTTTTTCTTTCAAGAAAATAGCATTAATTGACGTGTCCCGTGGATAGCTTTGCATATTGATATGTTTAGGATATTCTGTCAGTCTTTAGTATTTAAAGGCAGAGGAGGGCGCGTTTCCTTGGGGTCTTAAGATCTCGTATTTTATTTTATAAGGAAATGCGATGAGTAAACGCGAAACAACAAAGTATAAAATTGACCGTCGTATGGGAGAAAATATTTGGGGTCGTCCAAAATCTCCTGTCAATCGTCGTGATTATGGTCCAGGTCAGCATGGACAGCGTCGTAAAGGAAAACTTTCTGACTATGGGGTGCAGTTGCGCGCTAAACAGAAATTGAAAGGGTTTTATGGAGATATTTCAGAAAAACAATTTCATAAAACTTATGAGGAGGCAGCTCGTCGACGGGGCGATACTGGTGAAAATCTTATTGGTCTGTTAGAATCACGTTTGGATGCTGTTGTCTATCGTGCAAAATTTGTGCCTACGATTTTTGCTTCTCGCCAATTTATTAATCATGGTCACGTTAATGTAAATGGGCGGCGCACAAATATTCAATCTTATCGTTGTAAACCAGGTGATATTATTGAGGTTCGGGAAAAATCAAAACAACTTGTTTTAGTTTTAGAATCAGTGCAATTGGCAGAACGTGATGTCCCTGATTATATTGAAGCAGATCATAAACAGATGAAAGCGACCTTTACACGTATTCCTGCTTTTGCAGATGTTCCTTATGCTGTGCAAATGGAACCTAATTTGGTTGTTGAATTTTATTCTCGATAATTTTTCTGTAAGAGAAATTGTTTCTCTTTTCTATTATTATTACAACTTCAAAATATTGTGTTATTTTTTTATAACCTTTGAAGTTAATAAGTGCTTTTTGTAAATGGTTCTATATTAAGTTTATTGCTATGTTTTATAGTCAAACTTATATAGTTCCATTTCTTTTTTGTGTATCTAATTTATAAATTCAAAAAAAATAAATGTAAGCTTGTTTTAATATTTGTTTTTATCTTTGAAAACGAGCTGTTACTTATGCAGGATATGGTATTATGAATGATGTTTCCGTTGAATATCAGGCAATAGAAGAAAATGGAAGGAGAGATGATCCTTTAATAAGTGAATCAGATAATTGTCATCCAATGTTTCGTGTTGCTCCCTCAAGTGTAGAATTTAATAAATTGCGTAAACGACTTTTACGTCATATGCGACAAGCTTTAGATGATTTTTCTATGCTCTCTATAGGAAAAAAATGGCTTGTTGCTTTATCAGGTGGAAAAGACTCTTATGGTTTATTAGCGCTTCTTTTAGATTTAAAGTGGCGAGGTCTTTTATCCGTTGATATTCTTGCCTGTAATCTTGATCAAGGACAACCAGGATTCCCTAAACATATTATTCCAGACTTTTTAAGTTTTTATAAAATTCCATATCGTATTGAATATCAGGATACTTATTCTATTGTTACAGATAAATTGGCAGAGTCGCAAACATATTGTTCACTTTGTTCTCGATTACGACGTGGTAATCTCTATCGTGTTGCACGTGAAGAGGGATGTTCTGCATTAGTTTTAGGTCATCATCGTGATGATGTTTTAGAAACATTTTTTATGAATTTGTTTCACGGTGGACGATTAGCAGCCATGCCTGGAAAACTTAAAAATGATGAAGGAGATCTTTTTGTTTTACGTCCTCTTGTTTATGCTGCTGAGGAAGATCTGGAAAAATTTTCTCAAGCAATGCAATTTCCAATTATTCCTTGTAATCTTTGCGGTAGTCAAGATGGTTTACAACGTAATGCAATGAAAGAAATGCTGAAAAATATTGAAAGACAAATGCCAGGACGTAAAGATACCATGATTCGCGCTTTAACAAATGTACGTCCAAGTCATTTGCTTGATAAGAAATTCTTTGATTTTAAAACGTGTTAATAAAAATCAGAGATTTAAAAAATAAGTTTAAAGAGTTTAAGACAAGATACTGATTTATAATGATAATTTGTTGTTTTGCAATTTAACTACTGTAAGATTGTTTTGTTTCAAATTCTCTTAATTGCATCCATAAAAAACATCCGCCTGCATATCACAAAGGAAATTCTTGTGTGCATAAAACACTATTGAAAAAAGTTTCCTTTAAATAAGCAATGACTTTCGCACTATTGGCAACAGAAAAATAGTATGATTGTCCGTTTGCTCTTTTGTTAAGTAAAAATAGTGAACGTTGTAGATTTTATTTTATTCTGTTGCATCACTGTCATTTAAGGTGTTAAACTAAGAGAATATATAACTGCTTGATATTTTTGGAGTATATAGTAAACCTTCAAGGCAAGGATTGCCTGTGAATTTTCATAAAGTGAGTTACATAAGCGACCAAGCTCTATTGTGAGCAGCCGATTTTTTATAAACCGGTGTTGATAGGAACTTTCATCATTAAGACAGGGAAGAAGTTAAATTTTCAAACTGCTATACCATAAAGATCATAGGCATCTGACTGTTCAATTTTAACGCTGACAAATTCACCCACACGCAATGGGCGTCGTGATGATATATGGACAACACCATCTATTTCTGGAGCATCGTATTGACTACGTCCTTTAGCAACTTTTCCTTGACTTTCATCGATAAGCACCTGAAGTCTTTTTCCAATTTTTTTCTTTAAAAGACGTGTAGAAATTTGTTGTTGTTTTGCCATAAAACGATGCCAGCGATTTTCTTTCACCTCTTCAGGAATATTTTCTAATCCCAAATCATTCGCGGCGGCTCCTTTTACTTCCTCATATTTAAAGCACCCAGCGCGTTCAATTTTTGCTTCTTCTAACCATTCTAGCAGGATATTAAAATCTTCATTCGTTTCGCCAGGAAAACCAACAATAAATGTTGATCGCACAGCAAGATCTGGACATATTTTTCGCCATTTTTCAATTCTACGGTTTGTTTTTTCCATAAGTGCAGGACGCTTCATGTGACGCAAAACAGTCGGTGATGCATGCTGAAGAGGAATATCCAGATAAGGAAGAATTTTTTTTGCAGCCATAAGTTCAATAACTTCATCAACATGGGGATAAGGATAAACGTAATGCATACGTATCCAAATACCCATATCACCTAGTTCGCGACAAAGATCAAAGAATTTCGTTTTGATTGTACGATCTTTCCAAGAATTTTCGAGATATTTAAGATCAATACCATAAGCACTCGTATCTTGTGAAATAACCAAAAGTTCTTTTACACCTGCTTGCACGAGTTTTTCAGCTTCACGAAGAACATCGCTGATGGGACGTGAAGTGAGATCACCACGCAGAGTAGGGATGATACAAAAACTACACCGGTTAGAGCATCCTTCAGAAATCTTTAAGTAGGCGTAATGGCGAGGTGTCAAACGAATACCTTGGGGAGGAACTAAATCAAGAAAAGGATCATGGACGGGAGGAATTACTGTATGAACAGCTTCTATAACACTTTCATAAGCTTGTGGTCCTGTAATGGCCAATATATTAGGATATGTTTGGCGAATGACATCAGGATCAGCACCAAGACACCCTGTTACAATAACTTTTCCATTTTTTTTGAGAGCTTCATCAATATTGGCTAATGATTCTCTCCTTGCTGTGTCAAGAAAACCACAGGTATTCACAATAACGACATCAGCTCCTTGATGTTGACGTGAAATTTCATACCCTTCAGAGCGAAGGCTTGTAATAATTCGCTCAGAATCTACGAGTGCTTTTGGGCATCCAAGGGAGACAAAACTAATACGAGGTGCTAGCATGATGATCCTACAATTACTATGAATGATTGAGTTACGCTTTTATAACTTAAAAATAGTGTTCTTTATTTTTATACCTATGCAATGCAATCTGTTACAAAGTTATTTGATTTTTTTCTATAAAATTTTATGTGTTTTTATGCATGCATATAATTTTGTCTTATTATATCATAAAATTCCGTCATTAAGGACGATGATATAGGGCTGCTTCCTTCAAAGCATTCAAGTTCTTTTATAAAATACGTGATGAATATTTTAAAGTTTACTTGTTACGCCTTGTGTAAGTAAAGAAGATGAGAGGGAAAAGGAAGTAAAACCCGCTCGATAAGGATCTGGATTGTTTATAGACCGAATTGGTGGCCCTTTGGCTGTGGAGAAGAAGTCAATTGCATGTCGCACAATAAAAAAATACTCAACAGCTTCTTACTGCGATATCTATCGCGCACTTATAAGGTTTATTTTTTAATATTTGCGAATAAGTCCGGTAAGTTTGCCTTGTATTTCTACACGATCGGATTCGTATGTACGTACTTCATAATGAGGATTTGCGGCTTCTAATGCAATAGAAGCTCCTTTGCGTCGATAACGTTTTAATGTGGCTTCTTTTTTATCAATAAACGCAACAATAATTTCACCTGTTATTGCTGTATTTTGACGTTTCACAATGATTGTATCTTTATCAAGGATACCGGCCTCCACCATAGAATCATCTTTAACTTCTAATGCGTAGTGCTCACCTATATTAACCATATTGTGTGGGAGAGAAATGGTGTTTGTTTGTTGCTGTATAGCAGAGGCGGGCACGCTCGCAGAAATACGTCCCATAATAGGAATGGTGATATTTTTTTTTTCTTCTTCCTCAAAGTTATCAAGGTTACTCAAACTTTTTGATATTTCCCTTTTATTTCTTTCTATCATATTAGGAGAAATTTTACGTGCTAAAGAAAGGTTAAATGTTATTTTCTCAGGAAGTCGAATCACCTCCACCGCACGAGCACGATTAGGTAAACGACGTATAAATCCTCGTTGTTCTAATGCTATAATGAGCTTATGAATACCAGATTTTGAAGAAAGTTCTAATGCATTTTTCATTTCTTCAAAAGAAGGAGGAACACCTGTTTCTTTTATGTGGTTGTGAATAAACAAGAGTAGCTCATATTGTTTACATGTCAGCATTTAATGTTCCAATCAAAATAATAAAAAAGGAATAAAGTAAAAATAAATGTATACATAACATTTTTACAAGTTTTTTATTCGCCAAATAAAAAATATTTCCTTTATTTTTGATCTTATCAAATTAAGAAAGTACTATGTTTATTTTACATATTTAAATTATTATTTATATATTATATGGCTATATTAATATTAAATAATGTATAAAAATACTTTATAGCTCTGGTTCAATTATTCAACACTAAATTTTATAACCAATGTTATCCTTTTTTTCTAAAAATATATCTACGTATTTTGTGATTTCTGATATAAAAAAGTTAATTAGAAGGCAGTTTATCAATAGCAGGATAGGCATTCTATATATTTAGAACACTCTATAGGTATTTAGAACCATATTGCATATTATGTCTGCTTTTTTATTCTTAGTAAAATTATCTACAGCTATAATAGTGAGTATAATTTATAGCCATTCGGGATATTTTCAATGAGACTAAATTTTTGCTTCGTGTCTGCTTTATTCTATAGGATAAATTGGCTTTTGTAATATATTCATTATGCATAAATAAAAATTATACCCTTAAAATACCATTGTCGCTCATTGTCCCATTTTCAGGTCTAACGTGCCAACGCTATATACTATTTTGCTGAATCCTAATGTTGCTATAATTTTTGGTTATTGAAAGGAAGCATAAAAGAGATTCTCATTTCTTTTCTGTAGTTTTATTCTCTCACTTGTATTGGCCAAGAAAATGATTTTTATTAAAAAAACTTCGAAATAAGAGAAGCTTACAGTATTTAAGATCTCTCACTCAAGTGATAAAATTATTAAGTTATTATAAATCAATATATTATTTTATAAAGCTGTATTCATATTTGAAAATTGAAAACTAAGATATAAAGATATAAAAATAATATTAAAGTAAAAGATATTTTTCTTTTCTACACATTATGCTCAACAACCCATGTGAGCGGAAAGGGGGGGTGATTTCTTATAATTTTAGCGCTTCGAATCTATAAAACATTTTGCAGTGAAATTTTTCCTTTATTGAAACTTCAAAAAGAAGATTAAAGAATACCTATATAATGATGAAGAAAGGGGGGAAAACGGAAAATTATTGATAACTGAAGAAAATATATTTTTCTTCAAAAGGTGTTGACCAAATGGAAAGTCAACCGTATGTTCCCTTCACTTTCTGCAAATTAGATAGTTTGCAAACTAGATAACTTGTGTGAGAGCGCGTAGCTCAGCTGGTAGAGCAACTGACTTTTAATCAGTAGGTCCAGGGTTCGAATCCCTGCGCGCTCACCAACTTTAAATAATATCAATAGACTATATAAAATTTAAGAATCTTTCTTGTTTTTGTTCTTTTTTATTGTTCCGATTCTTTTTGAAGTTTTTTATTGATTCTATAGTCTGTCATCTTCTATCAGCTGTTTTGGTATAGAGCGATGCTATACTGTCTCCTATCCAATAAAAAAGAACTTTAAGCTTACGATACGGTCGTACCTGCGTTAGCAGCCACACGTGGTTGCTAATTTTCGCAATCCATAGGTTAATTTTCCATAGGTTAATTTTTTAATGCCCACTATATTACATGATTCGCAAAACAAGTTACTAAAATCACTACTTATTCACAGTTTATATTATGAAATGATTTTTCTATAAGACATTGATTTGTTTAATTTTTATTCTTTTTAACATCTACTATAACTACATTTATTTCTTACGAAAACCACAAAAAGGTTAACAATATGTTAATTTCTTGATAGAAGGGGAAAATTCAAGAGTGGTATATGCGCGAGGGAAATCATTTAAAAACGTAAACTCTTCCGTCGCGTACAAAAAGTGTGACGTGGTTTTTACAGTAGTACTTAACAGAAATAAGTGGACTGAATAGATGCCTTCAAATAGAAAAAAGAAATTTACTTTTATTATTAAACCAACGCTTCAATTGTTTTCTATGATCGTCATTTCTCAGTCACTGGTATCTTGTTGCGCAAGCCAAACTATGAATTTTTCAATAAAAGATTCCTATCATATAAAAGATTCCTATCATAATAAACCAATTGACGTAAACACTTCTGTACTACCTCAACAAGTATCTAATAAGAAGAATCAATCGGAAGAAAAAAAGCGTGGGCGAGCTATTGTTGGTAAACCTTATCAAATAAAAGGAAAGTGGTATTATCCTCAAAATGATCCAACGTATAAACGTGTTGGCGAAGCATCATGGTATGGTTCAGATTTTCATGGACGTTTAACTGCCAACGGTGAAATTTATGACATGAATCTTTTGACTGCTGCTCATCCTACAATGCCTCTACCTAGCTATGCTCGTGTTACTAATTTGAAAAATGGATCTTCACTCATTGTTAGAGTGAATGATCGCGGACCTTTTATGAAAGACAGAATCATTGATTTATCAAGGCAAGCTGCGGCAATACTGGGGTATGTAGATAGGGGGGTTGCAGATGTTAAAGTAGAATATATTGCTGAAGCGCCCGTTGGCTATTATGATGGTGCATATTTAATGGCCTCTTATACTCCTGGAAATGCTGCCTCATATTCATTAGCGTCGGAAAATATTTCGAAAAAAAGAGAAACTGTTTTGTTAAAAGAGCAGCGCAATACAGGAAACAAAGAAGAATTAGCTAAAGCAACTGCTGTTGAACAGGAACAGCGTAATAAAACTGTTGCAGTTAAATTGCCAGAAATTGGTCCTATCATGCTTGATAAGCCGATGCCATTCGATCAAGTTGCCTCTATAAATAAGCTAAACAAAAAAATGAAGGTCAATTGGTTGCAGCTGTTTTAAGAAAAAATGCGTTGATTTTTTATCTATATAATTTTCTAGTAAAAAAGATAAAAACTTACAGATTTAGTGTAGGGTTTTCATCTTAAAGCGCGACTTTTCTTGCTGTAATAGCTTTTGCTAGAAAAGAGTAGATTATTGTACCGGGTCTGTTTGTGTAATCTCCAGAACAACTATACTTTCAATTTGAGAGGAATAAAAAGCTTAACAAGTAAAAAATATTTTCTTTTGATTCGGCTTTGCAGTTTTCCTAAGTATCCAGGATAATATCTTGTGAAGAGATTATGTATTACCTCATTCTTTTTTTATCATGTTTTTTAATGGAGTAAGTCCCCTCACTAAAAACAGGGCGTCTCAAACAAAATACACTTAACATTGCTAACTCACGTACTTATTTAAAAGAGACATATTTCAATACGCTACAAGCCTATTTTACGATAGCGTCTGTGAATGGTATAACTGTAACCCTCTAGACATCACTATCTTTACACTTATGAAGATATAAACCGACACCATCATACACTTTGCAAGCCCCTAATGTTTTGTGCGATAATTTTAACACTTGAGAGGTTGATCAGAAGTATTTTTACTCTTTTTTTTTAATAATTTTTATCCATATACGAATCCTACTTATGACGCGTAAGAAAGCGATTTTATTGAATTCAATATGAGAGGCAATATAACGAAAGAATCTTACAGTATTTTTAATCAGATAGAAGTTTAAAATAGGATAATAAATCAATGTACTATAAATAAAAAATCTTTTCGTCTCTCATAATTTAAAATATTAAACTTAACCTAGATGGAAGATAAAAAGTGCATCATATTACTTTTACTAACGCTGAATAAAAATAAAAGCTTTTCTTGAGTTATCAATAATTTCTCAATTTGCGGCAATAGAAAAGTTTTTTCCTATATAAGATTCTTTATGTTGATCTTTGGGATGGGAGGAGAAGCTATGTATATAACATTAAGGATCTTATTGACCTTATGGGGGGTATTGGCATTTGACACGTGGGGGAGAGCAGAATATTTTCAAATTTCTGCACCACAATTATTGTTACTCGATGATAATACAGAGACAATACTTTATGAAAAACAAAGTGATATTCCTTTTTTTCCTGCTTCATTAGCAAAATTGATGACAGTGGAAGTCGTATTTCATCACTTAAAGAAGGGATTATTAAAGAGTACGCAGAAATTCAAGGTTAGTGAAAATGCTTGGCGCAAAGGTGGAGCACCTTCCGGTACAACCACTATGTTTGCAAAGATAAAGACAGAAATCAGTGTTTCTGATCTTTTACGTGGTTTAATTATTGTGAATGGAAATGATGCTGCTATTATTCTTGCTGAAGGAATATCAGGAGATGAGGCTCATTTTGCAAAACTGATGAATCAGCGCGCAAAAATAGTTGGGTTATCTCAGAGTCATTTTGTTAATGCAACAGGGCTACCCGAAGAGGGACAGTTTGTCACAGTGCGTGATATGATTATATTAGCACGTCATATTGTTCAGAAATATCCGGATTATTATGCACTTTATTGTGAGCCTCATTTTACGTGGAATAATATTTTTCAACGGAATAAAAACCCTCTTATTTCTAAGGAAATTGGTGTAGAAGGATTTGGTTTTGGCTACAGTGAAAAAGAAGGTTTTTCAATGGTTGCCAGTATTTCTAAAAATCATCGACGTCTTTTTTTAGCAATCAATGGTTTGCAAGATAGTAAAAAATATACAAAAGAAATAGAACGCATTCTTCAATGGGGAATGACGGCATTTGATCTTAAAACGATTTTCACAAAAGAAGAAACGGTTGGTCGTGCTTCTGTTTATGGTGGTAAGCAAAATTTTGTTCCACTCATTGTTAAAAAACCAATAAGTTTTATGCTTTCGAATGAAAAAAAAGTAAATGTTAAAGCAAAAATTAAATATCATGGTCCATTGAAAGCTCCCATTGTTTCTGGGCAATCAGTTGGCGTTATTCAAATTTTAGAAGATAAAAAGGTTCTTTTGGAAAAACCAGTTTTTGCCGGAATGAATGTTCAGGAAGGAAGTTTCTTTGCAAAAGTAAAAAATGCATTCTATGAAATAACAATTGGATGGTTACGGAAATATTTGTAGTTACACGCTAATAAGGTTAAGGTCATACGTGTCAGGCTATTTTATTACATTCGAAGGAGGGGACGGGGTAGGAAAAACGGTGCAGATTTCTTTACTTGCTGAGTCTCTCTCTCACCAAGGTTATGATGTTGTCACAACACGAGAACCAGGAGGAACGCCAGGAGCAGAAGCAATCCGGCATATTTTGTTGTCGGGACAGGTGCAACAGTATGGGCCGTTGATTGAAACTGTTTTGTTTACAGCAGCACGTGTCGACCATATGACCGAGGTTATCGCACCTGCTTTGCAAAAAGGTAAAATCGTTTTATGTGACCGCTTTATTGATTCTACACGCGTTTATCAAGGTCTCAATGATACAGTCAGTTCTTCTCTTCTTTCTGTTTTAGAGTGTATTGCGCTCAATGGTATCTTTCCTCATTTAACATTTTTATTAGATATGCCAGCAATGTGTGGTATGAAGCGTGCAAATTTACGAAGAAAAAGAACAGAAGAAATTGATTATTTTGAAAAAGATCAGTTAGAAATTCAAGAACAAAGGCGTCAAGCTTTTCTTCGATTGGCCAAACAGGAACCCCATAGATTTCGAGTCATTGACGCCACTGGCTCAGTGGAAGCCATTGCACATCAAATAAAAAATATTTGTCATCAGCTATTGTTGGATCAACTTTCATGAGTAATGTAAATATCTTACGCCAATATGATGATATTGATACAATTTTATCACCGTCCCAGAATAGTGTTGTCTTTGGTCATGAGGATGTTCGTCATTTTTTGACACAAATGCTTAAAGAAGAGCGTTTGCATCATGCATTATTATTTGAAGGAGAGTATGGGATCGGAAAGGCTACATTAGCCTTTCATCTTGCTTGGAACATTTTAAGTTCTCAACAGGGGGCTTTCTTGAAACCCGATCCTTATTCTACTCCATGGCGCCAAATTACACAAGGAAGCCACCCTGGTCTTTTATATATTTCACGTCGATTTGATGTAAAAACGCAAAAGTTTAAAACAGGAATACTTGTTGATGATATTCGTGATATTATGCATTTTTTAAGCCGAACATCGCAAGATAATGGATGGCGTATTGTTATTATTGATTCTGCAGATGATATGAATAGAAATGCAGCAAATGCAATTCTCAAAATACTTGAAGAACCACCTACAAAAACGTTATTTGTTATTATCGCGCATTCTTCAGGAAAATTGCTTCCAACAATCCATTCTCGGTGTCAAAAAATTTCTTTTCGTCCGTTGAATAACGATGAAATGAAAAAAGTTATTACACATATTTTCGCCAATCAGGATTTACCTGATGAGAAAACAATTGAAATGATTGTTAAAAAATCCAAAGGAAGTCCTCGAAAAGCTGCTTTACTTATTTGCCATGGCGGTCTTGAAATTATTAAAACAATTGATGCTCTCCTAGAGAAACCAATTTGTAACGCAACGACTGTACACACTCTTGCACAAACATTTTCATCTGCTTCTTCTACATTCCAATTTCAACAATTTTGTGATGAAATTCTTAATAAAATTCAAAAAAAAGCTATCATGCTCGTTGAAAAGGGAGATTTATTTCTCTCAAAAAAATATGCTAAAAAATGGCAGGAGATTCATCAAGAAATAGAGGAAATACAACTGTTTAATCTCGATAAAAAGCAGTTTGTTATTAACTTACTTTTTAAAGTTCATAAGATCATTCATGAGGATTAGTTTTTCCGTGACAATGTGATGAACAGACGTTATGTCATTATATCTTTTATTTATAGCGTTTTATAACGAGTATGACATGCGTGACACATATTACATAACAACTCCCATTTTTTATCCTAATGGTGCTCCACATATTGGACATGCCTATAGTGCAATTGCAAGCGATGTCTTAGCCCGCTTTCAACGATTAAACGGAAAAAATGTATTTTTTCTTTCTGGTACAGATGAGCATGGTCTAAAGATGCAACAAACCGCAGCAGCATTAGGCGTGACACCTCAGCAACTTGCAGATCGTAATAGTGCTGTGTTTCAAAAAATGCTTGCAGTATTAAATTGTTCTAACGATGATTTTATCCGTACGACAGAAAAACGCCATTATCAAGCTTGTCAAGAAATTTGGAAAAAGATGGAAGCAAATGGCGATATTTATCTCGGTCGTTATACGGGGTGGTATTCGGTTCGCCAAGAAGCCTATTATGAAGAAAAAGATACGGAAATTGGACCAGATAACATCCGTCGTGAGAAGGAATTAGGCTCTCCAGTTGAATGGAATGAAGAAGAAAGTTATTTTTTTAGACTTTCTCATTATGAAAAGGCTCTTCTTGAATATTATGAAAAACATCCTGATTTTATTGCTCCATTTGAGCGGCGTAATGAAATTATAAGTTTTATCAAATCAGGTTTAAAAGATATCTCTATTTCACGCGCAAGTTTTAACTGGGGAGTTGCTGTTCCTGAGAATCCAAAGCACGTGATGTATGTCTGGGTTGATGCGCTTACAAATTATCTATCAGCAATTGGTTTTTTCAATGAAAATTCAAAAAAATGTGATTTTTGGCCTGCAAATACGCATATTATTGGTAAGGATATTATTCGTTTTCATGCAGTCTATTGGCCGGCATTTTTAATGTCTGCTGGAATTGAATTGCCTAAAAATATTTTTGCACATGGTTTTTTACTTAACCGTGGTGCCAAAATGTCAAAATCTATTGGAAATGTCGTTGATCCTTTTAAAATGGTTGATCATTATGGTCTTGATCAGGTCCGTTATTTCCTTCTCCGTGAAGTGCCATTCGGACAAGATGGTAGTTATAGTCATGAAAGCCTTGTGAACCGTATTAATGCTGATCTTGCTAATGATCTTGGTAATTTAGCACAGCGTTGTTTGTCTATGATTGCCAAAAATTGTGATGCAAAAGTCCCTAGAGCAACTTCATTTTTAGCTCAAGATAAACAGCTTTTAGAACAATCTCTTCACGTACTTGAAACTGTACACCAAGCTATGTCTTCTTATAGTATGCATTTAGCACTTTCAGCTATTTTTTCAATTGTAGCAGATGCCAATCGCTATTTTGCCAACGAACAACCTTGGACCTTACGTAAAAATGATCGAGAACGATTTTCTACAGTTCTTTATATAACTGTAGAAATCTTGCGGAGAATAGGAATTATGCTTTTGCCTTTCATACCCCAATCAGCAGCGAGGCTTCTTGATAGCCTTGCGGTTGCTGAAGATGATCGGTTATTGTATCATATAAGCCATTCAAAAATTCAAGAAGGACTTGATCTTCCACCACCAGAACCAATTTTTCCTCGTTACGTCTTGAAGAAAGAAGATACTCATCATGTTGATTGATACACATTGTCATCTTGATTTTGAAGATTTTTCACAAGATTTGGATAATGTTATCCAACGGGCTTTAGATGCTGATGTTAAACGTATGGTAACAATTTCAACCCATGTTCATAAGTTAGATAAGCTGTTAGCCATTGCGCAAAGCTATGATCAAGTCTTTTGTTCCGTTGGAACACACCCCAATCATGCGCATGAAGAACAAAATATTACAGCGGAAGAACTTATAAAGTTCTCGAATCACCCTAAAATTGTTGCGTTTGGGGAAGGGGGGCTTGATTATCATTATGATTATTCTACACCAGAAGAGCAAAAGAAAGTTTTTCAAGAACATATCATTGCTTCTCGAGAAACACAGATTCCTCTTGTTATACATTCACGCAATGCCGATATCGATATGGAGAAAATATTACGTGAACAGATAAAGGAAGGAGCTTTTCCCTTTATCCTTCATTGTTATTCGTCTGGAATGCAACTTGCTCGTGCTGGAATTGAACTTGGTGGTTATATTTCTTTTTCAGGTATTCTTACTTTTAAAAACGCACTTGAAATCCGTGAAATAGCAAAAATTGTGCCCCATGAGCATTTGTTAGTGGAAACAGATGCTCCATTCTTAGCACCTAGTCCCCATCGGGGAAAAACAAATGAACCATCTTTTGTATGCTATACAGCAGCTGTTTTGGCTGAAATAATTGGCTTAAGCATTGAAGAAACAGCTCAAATAACAACGCGTAATGCTTTTCGTTTATTTAGCAAAATGAAATAAGGCAAAAGATATGTGTGATCAATACCGATTTACAATATTAGGTTGTGGTCCTTCTCCAGGAGTGCCACGACCCAATGGTGATTGGGGAACATGTGATCCGAATAACCCTAAAAATAAACGTTACAGAAGTTCTTTATTAGTTGAACGTATTAAACCTTCAGGAGACAAAACAACGATCGTTATTGATACAGGTCCAGATTTTCGCTCACAAATGATTGATGCGCGTGTAAGCCATCTTGATGCTGCTCTTTATACGCATTCTCATGCAGACCATATCCATGGTATCGATGATTTACGCAGCTATGCACTTGCACAAAAATGTTTAATAGATATTTATGCCGACAGATTTACACTAGAGCATCTCAAAAGTGCTTTCGGATATTGTTTTCAAACACCAAAAGATTCATCTTATTCTCCCATTTTAAAAGAGCATCTTATCAATGAAGATAGCCAATTTATTATTCAGGGGCAGGGCGGAGCAATAAGCGTCAATACACATTTACAACACCACGGAAACATTCATTCCTTAGGTTTTCGGATTGGGAATGTTGCCTATTGTACGGATGTTAGTGAATTTCCTGAAAAAACTTTATCCAAATTAATGGATTTGGATGTTCTCATTATTGAAGCTCTTCAATTTAAATCCCATCCGAGTCATTTTTCTGTTGATCAAGCATTACAATGGATAGAATATTTAATGCCAAAACAAGCAATACTTACACATATGGACAGATCGTTGGATTACAACAAGGTTATAAATTATGTTCCATCCTATGTAAAACCTGCATATCAAGGTTTTACTTTTGAAACAGATGTGTAAGCTTATTATGGGCGATATTTTAAGTTAAATAAAATACTTTTAAATTTATCCTTTATTTCATTTTTAACATAATTAGTTTTTTTTATGTCAAAAATGAGGATTTTATGTATAAGAACTTTAAGCGGGGTGTATGTATTGTGGTTTTAGCGGTTTCCTTGACAGCATGTGGAGGGCGTTTAGAAAAAAATATTTCAACGACAACGATACATGACGGATCAATGAGTTGTGCCGATATTCAACGAGAGTTTTTTGCTAATAAACGTCAGATTAATGATACAATTGCAGAGCGTTCTAAAGCAAGAAATAAAAACGTGGCTTTAGCAGCAGCAAGTGTTGTATTTGTACCTGCTTTGTTTTTTATGGATGTAAAATCAAATGAAAGTAATGAGATTTCAGCATCGTTTTATCGCATAATATATATTATGGAACTTTATGGAATGAGCTACTTTTAAAAACTTTATGACCTGATGGTCTTTTAAGTTAAGTAAGATTGAAAATCGAGCTTGTTATTCTGGCTCGAAAATTTCAATCACAATGTTTTTTTATTTTTTATTCTTTTTAAAAAAATCATCATAATTTGTAGTATTATAAAAGCTAAAAATAATATTCCATGAAATAATGGTATAAATGGCTGATAAATAAAATCGGAATAATATATTGTTATTGCTTCAATCAATGTTGCAATACACCACACAATGATACCCCATAGTGAATACATCCAAAGTCCAACTAAGGCAATAGGATAGAGAATAGCCAATATAGCTGATGCAAATTGCCACTGCCAAGGCATAAGATCAAAACGCCATAGAATACCTGGAAAAACACCAACAAGGCGTATCCAATAACAAATACCTAGGACTAAGCAAATAAGTGCTAAAAGCCGTAAATAACAATTATAGATTAAATTTATTTTTGAAATCCGTTTGCGTGAATTATTTTTCACAATAATAACTCTTGCTCAACAGGTTGGAAGTAAGAATCTACCATTTTATCTGTCACATTTGAAAGTTTATCTGGCTGCCATTGCGGGTTTTTATCCTTATCGATTAACATAGCACGTATACCTTCATGAAAATCATGTGAATTAATCATATGATGTGCAATGCGGTTTTCAATTTTCATACAATCTTCCAATGTTTGAGATGAATTTTGTTTCATTTGTCTCCAGATAACTTTTAAACTTATCGGAGAACGTGACTGCAAAATATCATAACATTCTTTAGCAAATAAAATACCTTCATTACTTTTTTTATGTAGCAACTCAAGACATTCTTCTAAGGTATGGGCACTAAAACAAGTGTTAATAATACAACGTATTTCATGACTCGTTTCATAGTCTTTTGTAATTGCTCGCTCGTTTAAAGCTAAAGTAGGATCTCCTTGCTCAATAACAGCTTTTCTAATCATATCGAATTCAATTTCAGCAACGGCGTGTGTTGCTAATCCCAAATTTAAGCAATCTCCCCACTTTATACGTGCGCCTGTTAATGCAAGATAGATGCCAAAATGATTGGGAAGAGATGGTAAGAAAAAACTTGCACCTACATCTGGAAAAAATCCAATAGCACCTTCTGGCATAGCAAAAACTGTATTTTCTGTAACAATTCGATGCGAACCATAGAGAGAAATACCTACCCCTCCTCCCATCCAAATACCGTTTAAGAAAGAAATGTAGGGCTTTGAAAAACGTTTGATATAAGCATTTAGACTATATTCATCACTAAAGTATTGACAAGCAGAAGCGCTTTTTCCCATATGGTAGATTTCTACAACATCTCCACCAGCACAAAAAGCACGCCCCTCTCCTTCAATTAAGACACAAGAAACATTATCATCTGTTTCCCATGTCCTGAGAGCTTTTTTTAAAGCTGAAACCATTCGTTGATTAAGAGCATTTAATGCTGAAGGGCGTGTGAGCTTTATAAGACCAGCACGTCCTTCTTTCGTAAAAGAAATATCATCATCTGCTCCAAAATCAATTTGCATCTTATACCCTTCTTAAAACAACTATTTATTGTTTTTTTATATTTTTTACCCCAAGTTGAGGAAACATTTGCATGATTGCACCGATACAATATATATAAATTCCTGTTACCGAAATTCCTATTTTAACCCAATAGGGAGCCTCTAGTTGATAAAAGAATGCAGAAACACCAAAAAAACACCATAAGAGAAAAATTGGAAAATTAATTCTCCGTAAACGAAGGACTCTTACCGGATGGATAAAATAAATTGGCAAAAAAGATATAATCGCCGATAAAACAATAATGATAAAAGTAAACCACTCGCCGGGTCTTACGACAAAAAGTGTAAAAATCATCATATTCCAAACAACAGGAAATCCTTTAAAAAAGTTTTCTTTGGTTTTCATGCTGGTATCTGCATAATAAATAGCAGATGAAATAACAATAATTGCACTCAATGAAAATGATAACCCTACCCCCATAAAACCACTTTGATAGAGTGCAAAAGCAGGAATTAAGACATAGGTCACATAATCAATAATATTATCTAACAGCTCTCCAGACCATGTTGGAAGAACGTATTTAACATCAAGTTTGCGTGCAATTGGTCCATCTATACCATCAACGAGAAGTGCAAGCCCAAGCCAACAGAACATAGCTGTCCATTCTTTTTGAGAGGCTGATATAAGAGAAAGAAACGCTAAAAATGATCCCGAAGCTGTTAGTAAATGAACAGAAAAGGCCTTTGCTTGTGGCATTGTTACTTTTTTATGGCGTAATAATTTAGCATTTTTTTTGATTTCCTTTGTTAGTTTACGTTTCAAGGTTTTCTTATCCTCGTTTTTAAAGTCTTCAACCATCTATCAATACGCCATTTTTTACCGATGATATAACTCAGCATTTTAAAAAATCATAAAAAGGTTACTTTTTTATATCGCATTATTTATTACATACTATAATAGAAGAGCTTCATATAATAAAAAGAGAGTGATCATTTGGAAATGTTAAAATATTTTTTCAATAGATAAAGGTTCAAATCGTTGTGATATTTGAAAAGAAAGAGCATAAAGATATTGCTGTTATTGGTGCAGGTCCTGTCGGAATGTTAGCAGCACTGAGTCTTGCACGTGAGGGGCTTTCTGTTTTTCTTGTTGGCCCCCCTGCTCATACAGATGAGTTACGGACAACTGCTCTTATGATGCCTGCAATACGCACGCTTCAAAAACTCAATATTTGGAATAATCTTCAAAAACATGCCGCTGCTTTATCGTACATGAGAATTATAGATATAACTTCTAGAATTGTGCATGCTCCTACGGTGCATTTTTCTTCTGCTGAAATTGGTGAAAAAGCTTTTGGCTACAATATACCTAATGTAAAATTGAACAGTGCTTTAGTCGATGCTGTTACACATACGCCCAATATTACAAGATTTGTTTCTGCAGCTAAATCTTTTCATCACACAAAAAATCATGTATGTATTACTCTTGCTGATCGTAAAGTCATTCAAGCAGCACTTGTTGTAGCAGCTGATGGACGTCACTCTCTTACACGTGCCGCAGCAGGGATAAGTGTCAAACAGTGGAGTTATCCACAAAAAGCACTTGTTCTCAACTTTTCTCATGAGTTTTCTCATCAAAATACATCAACCGAATTTCATACAGAACATGGTCCATTTACACAGGTTCCACTACCAGGGCGAAGATCTAGTCTTGTATGGGTTGTTCATCCTTCTCGTGCTGAGGAATTATTGAATATAGAACCAAAAGCAATTGCAAAAATGATCGAAAACCAAATGCAATCAATGCTTGGAAAGCTAAGCTTAGAAACATCAATTCAAGCATGGCCGCTTTCAGGACTTCTTTCTCATCATTTTGCTGCTAATCGAACAATTTTAGTGGGTGAAGCCGCTCATGTTTTCCCCCCTATTGGGGCACAGGGATTGAATTTAGGATTCCGTGATGTCCAAACTTTGATTGATATTTTACCCAATAAAATATCCAATTCTAACTCTGAAATGATTGTTGAACATTATAATAAATGCCGCAAACCAGATATATTAATCCGAAGCGGAGCTGTTCATACACTTAACTCTGCTCTACTTTCTCACATGTTGCCTGTTCATATCATACGAAGCGTTGGGCTTGGTTTGTTACATAGTTTCTCACCATTACGTAATTTATTTATGCGCGAAGGAATATATCCCGGTTATGGATTCAAAAAAATTATGCAAATATTTCCAATGAAATCATCTAAACAGCTCTACTGAGCAATCATGGGTAATAATGTAAAATAGACAAATAATAATAAGTTCATAAGATATCAATAACCAAAGAAATAATTATTTTTAATAATGCGTTTTGAAAGTAATTTTATCCATTAAAAACACAATGTTCTACTATACATTTTTTGATATAAATATTTAAGAATGTTTTAGAATTTAGCCTTACGCATAACAAAAAGGAATTGTTTAGTTTTTTAAGAAATATAATTCAGAGTATCGTTCAAAAGTTTTTGTAAAAAATTTATACTATAGTGTTCATTCTATTAATTTACGTGCTCGTTTTAAAGTAACATCTGAAACCTAAACCCGTTTCACAATGACACTCCGTTAGTGGTATAAACGGAAAACTATTAAACGCTATCATTTTTAACGCTTATGAAGAAACAAGCTTGCGCCATTATTATATTTATCATCCTCTAATTTCTAGACACCCCTTATATCTGGAAGTCTTTCTAAGAAGCGTTATTTATCCTTTTATCATACGCTAGCTCCTTTTATGACGTACGAATGATTTTAATTGATTTAGAATAAACAGATTTGAAATGGAAGAATTATACGATATTTTAGATGCTTATTTAATATATAAAACAATGAGTCACCATTATAAATCTATGTGTTATCAATAAGAAATAATAAGCGATATAATCGTTCTATGTTTAATATTACATTTCGAATCATATCTATTACTAATGTAAAAAATATTTTTGTTCTTTCTAATAAAACATCTATAAGTAACATTAATATAAATCATTTTTTATTAAAAAGTATTATATATTTAGCATACTGATATGAAATAGAGAAAACTTAATTATAGACTATAGCTGAAATTTGTAAAGATATCTTGCGAAATCATATCTGTTAAATTTTGTACTATAAAGCAAATAAAAATAATACCATTTTGAAATAGTTATTTTATAACATTAATTTTAATAAAAAACAGTTTTATTAATCAATAGATTTTCAAAACTTTTTATTGTTAAGTATAATATTAAAAATAAAATCATCTTGGGAACCTGTTAATAACACAGAGGTTAATGAAGTGTTGTTTTAACAAATGGTGACAAGATGAAACTAAATAAATTTTTGAAATTAAGTATTTTTCTGATAATGATTGTATGTGTTTCATTGATAGTCACTACTTCAATCAGTGAAGTTTTTCATCTTCCTTATTGTCAAACCTTTACCTATAGCTCTACTCAAAATGTCACTAAAATAGGTCAAAACTCATTTACTGCTTCACAAGTTAAAAATTGTCTTATGCAAAATGGTTTTGAGAATATTAAACGATTGCGTTTAGATGACACAGGAATTTGGCGTGCTTTAGTAAAATTTAAAAAGTCCCATTTTTTCGTATCCGTTGACTATTCAGGAACAGTTAGCATTCAAAGTGAAAGAAAAAAATATGATTGATTTTAAAACTTACAGCAACGTTTCTTTTCATAGTTGTAAGAAAAAAAATTTAAAAAAGTGCTGCTATTCTATTAAAGAATTTGCTTTCATTGGCGGTTTAAATGGTAGCATATCAGGAGCTATCGCAACAACTCTTGCAGCTTATGGGTATATTGCTCTTCCAGGGTTTGGTCCAGTTATTGCAATGGGTATAGGAGTAGCACTTTCTGCTGGAATGATAATAGGAGCACTGATAGGATCAGGAATGGGAGGGAGTGTCGGTATATGCTGTATTTTATGGGAAATTTATATAAATCATAATAATTCTTTCTCTCATAAACTTCATAATGAATAAAAATTTCTTGTCATTTTTTCTATGAAAAACAATTAAATCATCAACAAATTATATGTTCTGTTTTTTGATGAAACGATCATCATATTATAAATAAAATAATAGTTAAATTATTGAAATTTCTTTTTTAATTTTTTGTATTTTCAAAAAAGGAGCTTTTTTAAAAGCATCTCTTGAAGAAATGTAAGCGAGATATAATTATCAATCTATAAAAGCTACATTTTTTATAGATCAAAAAATAAAAGTTATGTTCAGGAATATATATATATATAATTTAATTTATTTGCTCTTTCTAAGAAAGAATATTTATATGTAAATTATTTTACTTAAAGTTCAATTTAAGACACTTATATAATATTTAATAATATAGATTATTATTAATAATATTTAATTAATAATTATTTTTATATATAAGATTTATTTAAAGGTAAGTATAAATGTATTTTATGAAAAAAATATTATTATCATTATTGGTTTTTATGGCATTTTTAATTCATAAAAATTCTGCATTAGCACTATCAACACAAGTAAATATTTATAAATTAGAAGCTAATAATTCAAAAAAGCCTATTGGTAACATTAAAATTGAAGAAAATACATACGGTTTGATTTTCATTCCTAATTTATCTACTTTATCAGAAGGGATGCATGGTTTTCATGTACATGTAAATCCTTCATGCGATACAAAAGATGGTATAATTGGTGGAAACGCAGGTGGACATTATGATCCGGAACATACCGGAAAACATTTAGGACCTTATAATGTCAATGGTCATCTTGGTGATTTACCAGCACTCTATGTTGATAAGCAAGGATATGCCACGATGAGCGTTCTTGCTCCACGATTAAAAAAAATCTCTGAAATTAAAGGGCGCTCTTTAGTTATTCATTTAGGGGCAGACAATCAATCAGACAAACCATTACCGCTTGGCGGAGGTGGTGCGCGTTTGGCGTGCGGTATTATTGAAAAATAAAGAGAGTATTATGGCAAACTGTGACAGTATAGACTTCCTTTACCATAAGATGTGAGAGAAATTTATTTTTTAAAATCTATTTCAAGAAATGAGTAAATTGTGTGGATATTTTATAAAATTAATGTTTTTTTGAATGTTCACTTTGGATAACAAAAACCTTAATAATAATCAAAGCGAACAGCAATGGAAATTAAAAAAATAGCGGTATAAATTCTCCGTAAGAAGACTTCAATATGAGAGAGTAATGTTTTCAATGCTTTATGTAAACAAATAAAAAAGTTGAATTTCACTCTCTACAATAGAAAATTTTATTATAATCATTAAGTCTAGTATCTAGTGGAATCATGCCCCACACAAAAAATAGAATGGGTCTAAAACAGAATTTTTATTCTTCCCCTACTCAACCCCACTCATGAGGTTGCACGCAAGCAATTTTGATTGATAAGATATCAATATAAGATGGTTTAAAAGGATTGAATGCTAAGATATTCCCCCTTCATTTAAGTTTAAAAAACTAATTAACATTATAAATCAATACATTATATTATAATAAGTCAAATAAAATAGTTAGAGTGATTTTTTATCACTCTGAAAAAGGGCTTTTAAACAATAGAGTCTTTTTAAAAATACCCCTCATGGATACATATGATCCCAATCTAGTGGACGCATCTCGCCAGTTTGATAAAATTGACGAATGAGCTTAATATAATCAAGAAAATCTTTGTTTTCTTCCACTAATCTATTAGCAGTATCCCAGTCAATATCACTACGTTCTTTGGCAGGAATTAAGATCTCACTCTCGGAAGAGTTTTCCTTATTAAGTCTTATAAATCCAATTCCATGCAAACTTGAAAGCATCCGAAGCTCTTTTAATGTATCGACCCCTTCAATTTCACTAGCAACTAAATAACTCAAATTAGCCCATGAAGAATTACTAACTGTTTGAAAAAATGCTTTTCGTAAATTTGAACGATTGATGAGAATTTTTACTTCAAAAGACCAAAGCTTTGTTTTTTTATCAAAATATTGCAAAATACAATCTTTAATTTCACGATTCCATTCCCTGCTTAAATCTTGCATTCCTACGAGATCTGGATAAAGCCATTTATTTCCGCCTGCACCATGTTTATTACGAGAACATTTCTCATTAATGCGCTTGCTATAAACTGCAAGCTCTGACCATAAAAATTTAGATAATAACGGATAAAAATCATGCTCTTTAACAAAGCCATCTTCTTTTCTACTCTTTGCATTGTCCTCTACTGCATCAATTTCAGCACTGTCTGTTTGTTTAGTAAAATAATATTGCCGTGGTCGTCCTTCAGTGGTTTTAATTTCTGAATAACGCTTTTGTAACTGAGGGCGTTTTGCTCCTATTTCAGAAACAATTTGCTGAATAAGAGCTGCATCACTATTAAGGGGAGTGATTATTGCTGTTGAATACTTTTGTTTTTGACGGCATTTTTCTGGATAATTTTCAAATATCCATTGGGCAATTTCTCGAGCTGTAAATTTTTTTGTCGGATTTTTCTTTAAAAAATTAAAAACAGTGTTTGTTAAATTCAAAGTCATATGAAAAACTCCGCCCTTTCACCCTCTGGATATTTCATTATAATTCAGGATTTTTAAATGAAAGAACAATAAACTATTTAAGTTTTTTGAAATTAAAAAAATAATTTTTTAAATTTCAAAAATCCCTAATATTTTTAAATTAATGATGCGATAGTGCAAAAAATTAAAAATAATTATTCAAACATTTGATTGAACCTCACATCCGTCAATTAAAAAACTTATGTGTTTTATTTTTGAAGAAAATAAGTTATGAGCTTTCAAGTATAGATTCTGAAATGGTAAACTCAGCACATAAACCTTTAAAACTACTATTTGCTTTAATAGCATCATGGGGAATAAGAACATAATACCATTTTTTACCGCCATAAGTAGCCGCATAGCGCGTTGCATGACAACACCATTGAACTGCAGCTTCTTTCTTTTTTAAAACAATAGGATTTTGCATTTCAGAGACTTTTTTAGGCTCACAAAGATACTTGGCATCCTTCGTTTCTACAACAAAGTCCGGTTCATAAGTTGATCCTTTATCATATTCTATTCTGAAAAAACCCCGTACAGGTTTCATCCATTTCAATACTTGTGCATCATCCTCTAATATCTGAGCAAATCGTAACTCCCCTTCTACTGAATCAAACTTTTGTAAAGGATAACAGCATTTTCTAAAGCCGCTGAATACAAGTTTCTTAATATCGCTTTTAATGGCAGGAATATTACGAAAATCAAGAGGAGACGTCCCTTGCGGTAACACATAATGGATAGGCGATAAAGTTGTAAAACCCCGTGTCACTTTAACCTCATAATCTTTTTGCGTTTCCCATTGATGTTCTCTTAATTGCGCAACAATAAAACTAGTAAGCTTATGTTGATAGTGAATTAATACGTTTTCAACGGCTGCATCATTGGGTAAATAAGATCGGAAATGTTCTACTATCTGACTAGCTAATTTTCGTAATAAGAGCGTATGGTTATCATAATCGACAAAGTCATTATCAATCAAACCACGAATAATGTAGTTTTCAAGATGAGGCTCTTTGACATATTCATTCTTAGATGTGAGAAAAATGCTTTTATGGGTACGCAATTCTCGAATTAAAAGTTCTTTACTAACAGGTTGCAAATTTAAGTTTTCTAAATTTTCCAAATCAAAATCAGAAAAACCATAAGTAACCTCACGCGAAGGAATGAGTACAATATTGGGAATATCTATCATCAATTCTGCTAATTGTTTTGTCAAAATTATAACCACTTTTGACACAAGAGACTTTTGTGATGAAGGCTTAATATTCATAACTTTATTAGCAATTTTTTCTTGTATCTGCACAGAACAAAGCATTTGAGAACTTGGCAGTTTATCATTCTCTTTGATAAAATCCCACGCGATCGCTGCAATATCTTGCTCTTCAGGCGTTAATGTAGGAGAAGCTGTATTACGTAATATGATACCCTGTAAATCAGGTGCTCCATTTATATCGGAATTATGTGTTACCACCGTTTGCATAAATAAAGCTTCTACTTGACATGGAACCGTCACAATATCCGACTTTTCAGAAGGTACATCCCCCCCTATTCCAATCTCAATATGCTTTTTAATAATTGAATTTGGATCGTTTGCACGATCAATAATATCTTGAAAACGATCATGCGCAATAATTGTTAAACGATCAATAGCTTCTACACCTGTTCTACATCCATAAGGCAAACGCAATCCACGCCCAATTGTTTGCTCTGTTAAAATTTCTGAAGCTGATGCACGCAATGGTACAATAGTATAGAGATTAGTAACATCCCACCCCTCCTTTAATTTATTAACGTGAACAACAATTTCTGTTGGCTCTTGTGGATCCTCAATCGCAATAAGCTTTTGAATATTTTGATCTTCTTCTATATTTGACTGTTTTGTATGAATCTCTAAAACTTTTCCCTTATAAGCCCCTGCGAAAAATTCATCTGATTCCAATAAATTCCGTAGTTTTTGTGCATGATTTGTATCTTGAGCGACAACTAAAATAAAAGGCTTAACGAACTTTTTGTTATAATCTTTTGCATAAACAATTAAATCTGCTTTCACATTTTCATGGGCATGAATTGCATCTTGTAATTTGATATGTTCTAATTGCTCAGATGTATAATTTCGAGGTTGAAAATCTTTACGTGTAGCAACAGCAGGTTCTTTTACAAAACCATCCCTCATAGCCTCTGCAAGTGAATAACTATAGACAACATTTTTAAAATCTACAGGTTTTGCACCTATTGTTTTTGGTGTCGCGGTAAGCTCTATTCCTAAAACAGGTTTTAACTCATTAATTGCCGCTGCACCAGCAGAAGCACGATAACGATGTGCTTCATCCATTAACAAAACTAAATCAGGAAGATTTGCGAGATAATCAAAATAACTTTCGCCAATCGTCTCTTGTAAGCGTTTAATCCGCGGAATACTAGATTTTAATGCGCCTTTTTTATTATCTGTTGTATTAATTTTAGAAATATTAAAAATATTGATAAAGGCCGTATCTCTATTCTCAAACAAACGCTTTTGTCCTTGAAAATGGTGTTCATCAGCGCGAATACCTTTACCACTTTCATAATCTTCACCTGTAATAATAACAGGTCTATTGGCAATAAATTCACTCATTCCACTGAAAACATACTTCGGACTTTGGGGACTAAAATCCTGTTTTAACTTTTCATAAATAGTCAAATTTGGCGCTAAAACAAAAAAATGGCGACTGCGACCTGTTAAATAAAGATAGCTGATAAAAGCACCCATAAGTCGTGTTTTTCCAACACCCGTTGCTAAGGCAAAACAAAAAGAGGGAAAGTTTCGTTCAAAATCTTGTACAGAAGGATAAAGATTTTTTATCACTTCTAACTCTGCAACCAAATTAGCATTTTTAGAAAGTTCTATATTTTCTAAGATTTTTACCAAAATATTTAAAGATTCACGTTGAGGATCACGCAACGATAAGCGAGCAGAAATCCTTTTTTCAACAGCGTTCATGAAAAACTCCGCTTTTTATATATTATTCAAATAAATCTAATTCTGCTTGCGCAATATCTTTATCTTTGTTGTTTTCTTTTACCATAATCATTGGTTCAAGATTGGCTATATTTAAACTGTAATCATCCCTTCCCCATTCGCATTTTTCTAATACTGCACGGGGGATTTTAGTGAGTGTCAGATTTTCAAATGATGCTGATTTCGTATCAAAGGCTGTACAACAAATCAGCAGTGTACGATGAGAGCCTACCTCTTCACTCATTATACGGAGTTGTTCATGAGACATGGCGCTGGTTGTGACGTAAATATAATCTGTTTCGGTTGAATACCCTTGCATCCAATAATGATTTTCATCAGGTGCATAGGTAAATCCCATATGTTTGCACATTGCTTCTGAAAGCATCGCAGCATTATATTCGCGACTGATAATCCATTGTCCCCATGGATCTTTTTGTAATAAAGAAGGTGCAAGACGATAATAGCGAAATCCACCGCCACCTTGCCAATTGACACTTTTGGAAATTCCCCCCTGATCAGTTCCATCAATAACTTGTTTTAAACGTGGGATAATGTGGGTGTGACAATGCTCACCAAGTTCAATCATAATCCACTTGCGTCCCATTTTATGAGCAACAGCACCAGTCGTACCAGAACCAGCAAAGGAATCTAAAACAAGATCACCGGGATTTGTGGCAAGTTGAATGATGCGCTCCATTAAACGCTCAGGTTTGGGAGTTGTAAAAACATTATCAGAATTAAAAACTTTGACTTCTCTTTTGGCATCTTGGTTGTGTCCCACTTCTGTATAGGGCCAAATCGTCATTGAAACCATACCATTTTTTACTTCTGATAAAAAACGCTTAATACGTGGCACTCCATTATTATCTGTTCCAAACCAAATACGATTATCTTTTAATAATTCAGAGAATTTTTTTTCACTTATAGCCCAACTTCTACCATTAGGAGGCATCACCTTGCGTCCAGAAGGTGTGATGATTTCATAAATATCCTTAGGCGTTACTCTTTTTACGGATAGATCTCCAGATTGCCATAACCCACGCGGATCATTATCAGGATTTTTATAGCGCGCATCCATATCGCTTGAACGAGGAAGCAATTGAGGGCGCCAAATCGTTTTATCTTTGGCATAAACTATCACGAAATCATGATTGTCTGAAAGCCACTTTGCATCATTCTGCGGAGCAAATTTTTTTTGCCAAATAATGTTGTTGATAAAATTTTGGCGACCAAAAATTTCATCCATCATCACTTTAAGATAGGCTTGTTCATCATCATCAATTGATATCCAGATACTTCCATCATCTGCCAGTAAATGATGTAACAATTCTAACCTGTCTCTCATAAGGCTGAGCCATAGGGAATGCTCTAAACCATCTTCATAATGTTCAAAGGCATTCCCTGTATTATAAGGCGGATCGATATAGATACATTTTACCTTCCCCATATATTCTTGTTCAAGTGCTTTGAGTACGAGCAAATTGTCACCAAAAATAAGTTTATTATCAAAAATATCTTGGGATGATATTTGATGCGAAGCGTGATAAGATTTTTCAAGATCTTCTAATAAGATACGAGGCTCTAGTTTTGGGCGTTTTTCTTTTCCAATCCAGTTAAGTTCTAATTTTTGTTTATTATAACCCATGCGATCGTCCTTAAATTGAAATGCTTGTGAAAAGTAAACAGCTTATTCATGAATGGCTAAAATAGATTCTCTTGACAATACTTTTAGTACCATCCGACAGCAATTTGAGCTTCTTCTGACATACAATCAGGTGTCCATGGTGGATCAAAAGTCATAGTGACTTCAACATACGACACCCCTTCAACTGCACTGACTGCATTTTCTACCCACCCCGGCATTTCACCAGCAACAGGACATCCCGGTGCTGTAAGAGTCATTTCAATTTTTACTGAACGATCATCTTCAATATCAATACGATAAATCAATCCTAGCTCATAAATATCAGCAGGAATCTCTGGGTCATAAACTGTTTTAAGAGCAGCAATAATATCATTCGTCATACGATCAATTTCATCTGCTGGAATCGCTGATACATAAGTCTTTTTATTTTCGCTTACAGTTTCAACAGATTCTGTAGAATGACGCTCTTCAATTGATTCAGCCATTAAAAAATGTCCTTGTTTCTTTCAATGCTTCTACTAATTGATCTACATCTTCTTGAGTATTATACATGGCTAACGATGCCCGACAAATAGATGTTAGACCAAAGCGCTGTAATAAAGGCTGTGCACAATGGGTTCCCGCACGTATCGCGACCCCTTTTCTATCAATAAACATAGCAATATCATGGGCGTGAATCCCTTCAATTGTAAATGATATAATCGCTCCTTTATTAGGAGAATGACCATAAATACGCAATGACTCAACAGTTTTAAGTTTTTCCTGCGCATAAGCTAAAAGGGATCTCTCATGGGCATAAATCTTACTACGACCTTTCTCTTGTATATAATTAATAGCCGCAGTTAATCCAATAGCTTCAACAATAGGAGGAGTGCCTGCTTCAAAACGGTAAGGAGGAGCATTATAAAAAACCTTATCGGTTGTTACCTCCTCGATCATTTCCCCTCCCCCTTGAAAAGGACGCATTTCTTCTAATCTATCTTCCTTACCATACAAAACACCAATACCAGTGGGACCATAAAGCTTATGACCTGTAAAGACATACCAATCACAATCAAGATCTTGCACATCAACGGTTAAATGTACTGCTCCTTGAGAACCATCAACAAGAACAGGAATAGAATTTTGATGTGCGAGCTTAATAATCTCTTTAACAGGAGGCACAGTTCCTAATATATTGGACATATGCGTTATAGCAACAAGCCGCGTTTTTTCGCTTAAAGCCTTTTGGAAATCTTCAATGTGCAAAACACCATTTTCATCGACAGGAACAAAAATAAGTTTAACACCTTTTTGTTCACGGAGAAAATGCCAAGGAATAATATTTGAATGATGTTCCATGATCGTTAGAACAATCTCATCACCTTCTTTGAGTTTGGGCATAGCCCAACCATAAGCAACGGTATTAATAGCTTCTGTTGCATTCTTCGTAAAAACAATTTCTTCAGCTTTTTGAGCATTTAGAAAAACACGAACGGTTTCACGAGAATTTTCATATGATTGTGTTGCTATGTTGGCTAAAAAATACATTCCCCTATGCACATTAGCATAACTATAATGATAATAATTATTCATTGCATTGAGTACTGACACTGGTTTTTGGGCAGAAGCACCACTATCAAGATATGCTAATCGTTTCCCATAAACTTTATGGTGTAAAAGAGGAAAATCACGCCGAATTTCTTCGACATTATAAGTAAATGTTTGTACGTTATTTTCCATTTTTTTTACCTTAAACATTTTTTTCAAGCCATTTACTAATAATATTCTCCAAAACAATTTGAATATTATCTTGCTTGATCTCATCAATGAGCTCAGAGATAAATCCTTTAATCAAAAGTGCACGAGCCGTTTTAAATGGGATACCACGCGCCATAAGATAAAAAAGATAATCATGATTAATATTAGCAACTGTTGCACCATGACCGCATGCAACATCATCAGCAAAAATCTCCAGTTCAGGCTTTGCATTAAATTCTGCATCATCTGAAAGAATAAGGCTATTACAAGCCATGCGTGCATCTGTTTTTTGCGCTTTTTGAGACACACGTATTATTCCTTGGAAAACACCAACAGCCTTATCTGTAACCACATTGCGTATAATTTCTGTTGATGTTGATTTTTCTTCTATGTGACGAACAGCCATTGTGAGATCACTATGTGTTTGTCCTGATAATAAATTTATAACGCGTAATTGAAAATCAGATTCTTCTCCCTGTAATTCAATATCAACTTCTTGGCGATTTAATTGGCTCCCTATATTAATGATATAAAGTGATAACTTCGCTCTTTGAGCAAGAACAGCACAAAATCGACTAAATTGTGTAGAATTAAAGTCACGATTGCGAATGAGAATCCACGTAACATCACTATCAGCAGCAACATTTAATGAAAATATTGAACTGACAAAAGTATCTTTATCATTGCCAATCTGATGTTCAATAAACATAACTTGACTATTTTTATCAACTTTTATATCCGAAAAAATATGAGATTGTCCCCCCATTTGTATATTTTGTAATTCAATGGGTATATTTAACTTTGTATTTTCAGGGATGTGAAAAAGCCAACCATCTGTAACAAAAGCTGTATTTAACTGTCCAATAAAATCCTCATCAGAAATGTTTTGATTTATCTGTACAGAATTGTCTTCTAATGCGTCTGAAAGGCGTTTTACTGTAATATTGCCTACCTTTGACTGTATCGATGTTTTTCCATTGTTTATGGAGAAAACAGCACTTTCTGAAAGCAATGCATCAACCAATTGATTGTTTTGAGCTTTTGAAAAATTGCTAATAGACTTCAGTAAGGTACGCAGATTGGTATAATGCCAGCTTTCGATTTTACGGGAAGGAAGCCGTGTCGTTCGAAACTGTTCAATAGCCTTCTTGCGAATTTTCTGTACAGCTTTATTACCAGGTAAATCGTTTACATACTGATTGAAATTACTGAGTATATTTTCTTCAACTGCTAACAAATTCTGTTGTGCATTCATATTCAATAACCTCAAACCGCTTCCCTGATAAGATCAGAATACCCATTTTGCTCTAAATAAATCGCTAAGGATTTATCTCCGCTTTTGATAATTCGTCCTTTATAAAGAACATGTACAGTATCAGGAATAATATAATTAAGCAGCCGTTGGTAATGGGTAATCACCAAAAATGAACGTTTTGAATCCCGAAGTTTATTAACACCATCTGCAACAATTTTTAGTGCATCAATATCTAAACCAGAATCCGTTTCATCTAAAATGCAAAGTTTAGGTTCAAGAAGGGCCATTTGTAAAATTTCAGCGCGTTTTTTTTCTCCACCTGAAAAACCTACATTTAACGGACGCTTTAGCATATCCATATCTATTTCAAGTTTGGCTGAAACTTCTTTAACATATTTTATAAATTCAGGAATTTTAAGCTCTTCATCACCTCGCGCTTTGCGTTGAGAATTCATTGCAACTTTTAAAAATTCCATTGTTGCTACCCCTGGAATTTCCATTGGATATTGAAATGCAAGAAAAATACCATATGCAGCACGTTCTGCTGGATCCATTTCTAAAAGTGATTGTCCATTATAGAGAATATCTCCTTCTGTTATTTCATAATCATCACGACCAGCAAGCAAATAAGACAAAGTTGATTTTCCGGCTCCATTTTGTCCCATGATAGCGGTAACTTCTCCATCTTGAACCGTCAAATTTAAACCACGAATAACTTCTGTATCGGTCTCAGCAATACGAGCGTGCAAATTTTTTATCTCTAACATAATTTAATCCTGTTTTGGCTGTTTTTTCAGATACCAATGCGTATTATTTTGCCTTAGCATCCATCTGTTTTGTAATTACCATAGAGGTCATTTTTAGCATTATTTGCTACTGTTACAGCCTTTTTGCATCAAGTCTTCTACTTATCTCATTAAATAAAATTATCCAACACTACCTTCAAGGCTAATACCAATAAGCTTTTGCGCTTCGACAGCAAATTCCATGGGAAGTTTTTGAATGACTTCTTTTACAAAACCATTTACAATTAATGCGATAGCTTCTTCTTCGGGAATTCCTCTCTGCATAACGTAAAAAAGTTGATCATCAGAAATTTTTGATGTTGTGGCTTCATGTTCAAACTGAGCTGTTGCATTTTTTGCTTCAATATAAGGAACTGTATGGGCCCCACAATCATTCCCGATTAACAAACTATCACATTGCGTAAAGTTACGCGCATTTTGTGCTTTTCGATGAGCGGTGACTTGTCCTCGATAAGTGTTATTTGAAAAACCTGCTGAAATGCCTTTGGAAATAATACGACTGGATGTATTTTTTCCCAAATGAATCATTTTTGTACCGGAATCAATTTGTTGATGACCATTTGCAACGGCAATAGAATAAAATTCTCCACGCGCATTATCACCACGGAGCAAGCAGGATGGATATTTCCAAGTAATCGCAGAACCGGTCTCAACTTGTGTCCATGAAATTTTAGAGTTATCCCCTCGACAATCTCCCCGCTTCGTCACAAAATTATAAATACCCCCTTTTCCATCTTTATCGCCTGGATACCAGTTTTGTACTGTAGAATATTTAATTTCTGCATTTTCAAGAGCAATAAGCTCAACAACAGCAGCATGAAGTTGGTTTTCATCACGTTGGGGAGCTGTACATCCTTCAAGATAAGAAACATAGGAATCTTCAGCGGCGATAATCAATGTTCGTTCAAATTGGCCAGTGTTACGTTCATTAATCCTAAAATAAGTTGAAAGCTCCATAGGACAACGTACCCCTTTGGGAATATAAACAAATGAACCATCTGTAAAGACAGCGGCATTTAAGGCCGCATAATAATTATCACTTACAGGTACAACTGTTCCTAAATATTCTTTAATAAGCTCAGAATGTTCAATAATCGCTTCTGAAATAGAACAAAAAATCACACCAGCACGTGCCAGTTCTTTTTTGAATGTTGTTACAACAGAAACAGAATCAAAGACTGCATCAACAGCCACTTGCCCCGATACAGACATACTGTCATCAAAAGTAGAGGGATCAGACTGTTTTCTTACTCCTGCCAAAATCTCTTGTTCTTTAAGGGGAATGCCAAGTTTTTCGTACGTTTCTAATAACTCAGGATCCACTTCATCCAAAGATTTTGGTCCTGTATGATTTTTGGGAGCAGCATAATAATAAAGCTCCTGAAAATCAATTTTAGGATATTCAAGACGCGCCCAATGGGGTTCTTGCATTGTTAGCCAACGCCGGTAAGCTTTTAAGCGCCATGTGAACATCCATTCAGGCTCATGTTTTTTAGCAGAAATAAATTTGATAATATCTTCATTTAAGCCTTTCGGAGCCTTATCTGTTTCAATATTGGTTTCAAAACCATATTTATATTGGTCAACATCTATTTCACGTACTTGGCGTATTGTTTCTTGTACTGCCGGCATAAATTTTCTCCATTTTTTGGCGTCAAAAACCGGTAACTGAAAATCTTGTTTTTTACAAAATTAAAGTAAGCAAGTCATTTTCTAGGCTATAGGTAAAGTACAAAAATTTCAATCAAACTTATCTTTAAAATAATTTTCTGATGATAAATCTTACCCTTTTTTCCTGCTTATAATTTGAGAAAAAAACAACAGAAAATCATCAATATCTTCAGAAGTTGTGTCACGTCCTAGCGAAATGCGAATGGCACCATTTGGAATATGATACCCCATTGCCTCCAACACTTTGCTTTGTTTTACTTTTCCCGAAGAACAAGCAGAGCCGGATGATACAGAAAACCCTTCTAAATCAAAAGCAATTTGCATCGTTTCAGCTTTTATATTTTTTACGGTAAAGTAAGTTGTATTTGGCAAACGTTGAACTTTTTTGCCAAAAATTTTAACATTTTTACTTATTTTGTGTAATCCATCTTCTAATTTATTGCGTAAATATATTAATTGTCTTATTTCCTCCTGTGTGAAACAATCAGCCATTGCTGCCCCAAAAGCAGCAATAAGGGGTAATGCTTCTGTTCCTCCACGGAGACCTTTTTCTTGTCCTCCTCCAATAATAAGAGGGTGTGGCATGAGAAGATTACCACATGAAACAAAAGCACCGATTCCTTTAGGACCACCAACTTTATGTGCAGACAGTATAAAAAAGTCTCCTCCTAGCTGATTAATATCCACGAAATTTTTATCTACATATTGTGTCAAATCAACAATAAGAGTACCTCCTAAATCCCGAACAATAGCGGCGATTTCTGTTAACGGTTGAATAACACCCGTTTCACTATTTGCAGCTTGAATAGCAACAAGAGGTAAACCTTTTGTTTTATCGTGAACCGTTAAGAGTGCTATTAATTTATCTTGTTGAATGAGCCCATCTTGATCAACAGCAATGACGCTTATCAATTCTTTAGAAAAACGCCCTCCCTCTGCAACAGAGGGATGTTCAGTCGCTCCAAGGTAAAGATGAGAAAATTGAACTTTTGCATTCCCCATATTGTAAAAGGGTGTTAACAAAGTCATTGCTGCTTCACTCGCACCAGAGGTAAACACCACGTGATCTGGATCTGTTTTAAGATTTTCAGCGATTTGTCGACGTGCCTTTTGCAACAAAGTTTTAGCTGCACGCCCTTCCTTATGAACCGATGATGGATTACCAAATATCTCTAAAGATTCCAATAACGCTATCTGTGCCACTTTTTTGAGCGGTGTTGTTGCATTATGATCAAAATATCGGCGTTTTATAACCATTTTACATCGCAATCATTAATCTTATGAATTGATTAAAAAAATAGCGCAATTTTCTTGAAAAGTGCACTAAAAAAAGAATATCTCTTATCTAAGAGATTCTATGGTAAAAGTCGACCAAGGTCAAAAGAGAGCCTTTTATTGCATTTAAGGAGCATTTTATGCCAGAAATTATTTTTAACGGTCCTGCGGGTCGGCTCGAAGGGCGTTATCAACCTTCACAACAAAAAAATGCACCCATTGCGATCATTTTACATCCTCATCCCCAATTTGGTGGAACTATGAATCATAAAATTGTCTATGACCTTTTTTATATGTTCCAACAACGTGGTTTTACAACTTTACGTTTTAACTTTCGTGGTATTGGTCGTAGTCAGGGTGAATTTGATTATGGAATAGGAGAACTTTCAGATGCTGCTGCTGCTCTTGATTGGGTGCAAACACAATATCCAGACTCTAAAAATTGTTGGGTAGCAGGATATTCATTTGGAGCATGGATTGGTATGCAGCTTTTAATGCGCCGACCGGAAATTGAGGGATTTATTTCAGTTGCTCCTCAGCCCAATGTTTATGACTTTTCATTTCTTGCACCTTGTCCCTCCTCTGGACTTATCATTCATGGCGCTATCGATAAAGTTGCCCCCCCAAAAGATGTTCAAATACTTGTCGATAAATTGAAAACACAAAAAGGAATCATCATCACACAAGAAATATTGGAAGGGGCTAATCACTTTTTTAGTGGATGTCATGAGAAACTTATTGAACGATGTGCCCACTATTTGGATAATCATATCACCAATGAACTTCTCGCTCCTCCTTCTGAAAGACTTTCACTAACTTAGGAAAAGACGATAGATTCATAAACAATCAGCAAAAATCATTTCTGTTTGTAACAAAATAATTTTTTTCAGTCAGCATTTTAAACTTTTCTAAATTTTATTTAAGTATAGAAATGAGAATAATAGAATACCTTTTTTCTCTCACTGAGAAATCTCTTTTTTAGCGTAAAAAGGAAATAATATCTGTATTATTATCTTTATATTATCAATATGTCTCTTTCTCTTGTGGTGGGTGCGTCAGTTATGATAAATAACGCTCCATTATATAATCATCTATTTATTGAAATGAATGCATTCTTAAATTAGGAAATTGAATCTGTGTTTTCCTTTAAATCTGATTTTTTACATATTATGAGCGAACGTGGTTTTATCCACCAAATTTCAGATGAAAAAGGCTTAGATGATCTTTTTTCAAAAGAAACTGTAAGCGCTTATACTGGATTTGATCCAACAGCATCGAGTTTACATGCTGGAAGTCTTCTTCAAATTATGATGCTTTATTGGTTACAAAAAACGGGTCATCGCCCTATTGCTTTAATGGGCGGAGGGACCGGATTAATCGGTGATCCTTCTTTCAAAGATGAAGCGCGACGCCTTCTGACACAAGATGATATTGCTGCAAATATTGATGGTATTAAAAAGGTATTTCGTAACTATTTGACATTTGGTGACCGAGAAACTGATGCTTGTATTGTGAATAATGCTGAATGGTTATGCAACTTAAACTACTTAGAATTTTTACGTGATGTAGGAAAATATTTTTCTGTCAATCGTATGTTGTCATTTGATTCTGTCAGACTCAGGCTTGAGCGTGAGCACTCTTTATCATTCTTAGAGTTTAATTATATGATTCTGCAAGCTTATGACTTTGTTGAACTTTATAAACGTTATGGGTTGCGTATGCAAATGGGGGGCTCTGATCAATGGGGCAACATTATTAATGGAATCGAATTAGGGCATCGTTTAGGAACACCGCAATTATATGCGTTAACATCACCATTGCTGACAACCTCTTCCGGTGCCAAAATGGGTAAATCATTGAATGGGGCTGTATGGCTGAATGCAGATATGCTTTCACCTTATCAATTTTGGCAATATTGGCGTAATACAGAAGATGCTGATGTAACACGATTTCTAAAACTCTATACCTCATTACCAATGGATGAGATTCTTAAACTTTCTGTATTACAAGGGACAGAGATTAACGAAGCAAAAAAAATTCTTGCAACAGAAGTTACAGCAATGTTGCATGGACGTGCTCTTGCCAACGCAGCAGCAGAGACTGCTCGCAAAACGTTTGAAGAAAAAACTCTGGGAGAAAATCTTCCAACTGTTGAAATTAATGCCTCAGAATTAAAAAAAGGTGTTGGATTGCTCACTCTTTTAGTACAAGCAGGACTTGCTAAATCTAATAGTGAAGCACGCCGATACGTTAAAGGTGGAGGTGTACGTGTAAATGATCAAATTATTGAGGATGAAACACATCTTATTATTGAAGGAGATGTCAGTGCAGAAGGAATCATTAAACTTTCTTTCGGTAAGAAAAAACATGTTGTGATGAAATCAATATAATCTTTTGTTGTTTTATTTATGTTGTTCACGTCTACCTTGTTCTTCCAACCCAATCGTTGTGATAGGGTGAATTTTGTTAGGAAAATAAAGGTCTCTTCAAAACAATAATATTCTAGAGAGTTGAATAGTTCTTTTCTTCTGTTTACTCTGCTATCTTATACCTGTTACACAAGAAAGATGAAAACAATGACAAAACCAATGAAAGGTGCTCTTGCTCCTGATTTTAATTTGCCTCGCGATGGAGGAGAGACAGTGTGTCTTTCTGACTTTAAAGGAAAACCTGTTGTTTTATATTTTTATCCAAAAGATGACACTAGTGGCTGCACAAGCGAAGCACTTGATTTCACAAAATTAAAGATGAAATTTGATGAAATCGGTGTTTCTGTTATTGGAGTTTCTCCAGATAATGTAAAAAAACATGATAAATTTAAAGTAAAACATGAACTTGATGTCATCTTGGTTTCTGATGAAGAAAAAACAACCCTCGAAGCTTATGGTGTTTGGGTTGAGAAAAGCATGTATGGACGCAAATATATGGGTGTTGAACGGAGCACTTTTTTAATTGATGCAAATGGAATAATAACAGAAGAATGGCGCAAAGTAAGCGTATCTGGGCATGCTGAAAATGTTTTAGCTACTGCAACACTTTTACATCATAATGGTAACTTGTAAATTGAGTGTTTGGTTTACCTTAAAAAGCAAAAGTTATTCTCCGAATATCGCAAAATTTTCTTATTTCAACTTCCTCCTATCACTTGCAACATCATAAGCAGGATTGGCGTGTGATAAAAAATTGAAGAAAGGAATAAAAAAAATCCATCTTTTAACCTTTAAAGTATCAAGGGCTATCGTAACATCACAACATCAATAAAACGAACAGTCTAAGAAAAAAACTACACGGCTTGAAGGATATATAATTAACGAATATCCTCAATTTCTTAGTCTTGTCCATAAATGCGCCGTGCGAGTGCCGCCTCTATAAATGAATCTAAATTACCATTCAGTACGGATTGTGGATCCGTATTTTCAATCCCTGTACGCAAATCTTTGACAAGCTGATAGGGTTGAAGAACATAAGATCTAATTTGGTGTCCCCATCCGATTTCTGTTTTAGAAGATTCAGCAGCATTGGTTTCATCTTCTCTTTTTTTAAGCTCTTCTTCATAAAGCCGCGCACGCAACATCGACCAAGCCGTAGCGCGATTTTTATGTTGAGAACGCTCTGTTTGACATTGAACAACAATACCCGTTTTTATATGTGTGATGCGAACAGCGGAATCTGTCGTGTTAACATGTTGTCCTCCTGCTCCCGATGCGCGATATGTATCAATACGCACATCTGCCTCTGAAACATCAACTTCAATATTGTCATCAATAACTGGATAAACCCAAATGCTCGCAAAAGAGGTATGGCGCTTTGCATTCGAATCAAATGGAGAAATCCGCACCAAACGATGAACGCCTGATTCCGTTTTTAACATTCCATAAGCATTATGCCCTTTTACAAGAATAGTCGCTGATTTTATTCCTGCTTCTTCCCCATCATGAATTTCTAAAATTTCAACCTTCATTTCATGCTGTTCAGCCCAGCGCATATACATACGTAAGAGCATAGAAGCCCAATCTTGGCTTTCTGTTCCCCCTGCTCCAGCATGAACTTCTAAATAAGTATCATTCGGATCGGCTTCTCCTGAAAGAAGTACATCAATTTGCCTTTTATCTATCTCATTTTTAAGATTACGTATTGAATTTTCTGCATCAGCGATAATTTCAACATCACTTTCTTCTTCACCCATCGCGATAAGCTCAATGCATTCTTCAAGCGTTTTTGTAAATGATAAAAGACTATTAATTGAATCATCAAGACGTTGACGCTCACGCATCATATCCTGTGCTCGTTGTGCATCATTCCATAAAGATGGATCTTCCGCTTTTCGATTAAGATATTCGAGACGCTTTAGTGATTGATCCCAGTCAAAGATGCCCCCTTAGCAATTGAATTGCTTTCTGAATTTCATCAACTAATGTTTCTATTTCTGCTCGCATAATTTAAAACCGTATTTTAAATCACTCTTTCTAGTTATGTCTCTAGAATTTTATACAAATTTGATAGCTGCTGTGAAGAAATAGCATGGTTTTATTATTCTATTTACAGGACCGACACTATAAAAAATAAAAACCATGCATGGCGAAAGGAGATTTTGTTAATTAATACAGCCCACCTGTCCCACTTTCAAGGGCTTTATTGACTTGTGGAGAAGTAGTTACTGCAGGAACACCTTCTTGAAAAGAATTTGTACTTCCAATAACTTGATATATATCAGCAGGACCAGTTCCTGGTTTAAATGCTTCTATAATAACATCTTGATCTCCTCTTTCCGCAAGCATTCCTGTTTTCCGATTAATTGGCATTAAAATCATACCCTTTGGCATCTTAAAGGGAACATCTGGCTTCCCTTTAAGAGCATCTGCCATAAAGTCACCAAAAATAGGTGCAGCTAATGAACTTCCGGTTCCATTATATCCTAACGGAGCAGGTTGATCGTAGCCGATAAAAATACCAACGACAATGTCAGGAGTAAATCCCATAAACCAGACATCTTTAGAGTCATTGGTTGTCCCTGTCTTAGCGGCAATATGCCGATTAAGATAACGTAAACGTGCTGCAGTACCACGCTGGACAACCCCTTCCATCATAGATGTAATCTGATAAGCCGTCATAGGGTCAAGAACTTGATCTCGCTCATCAATCAATGTGGGTTCACTTTGATTATTCCATGAATGCGTGTTACAATTTTCACAAATACGATCATCATGACGATAAATTGTCTTTCCATAACGATCTTGAATTCTGTCTATCAGTGAAGGTTTAATAGAGCGTCCTCCATTAGCAATAACTGAATAAGCTGTAACCATTCGTAATACTGTTGTTTCACCAGCCCCTAAAGCCATGGGAAGATAAGGCTGCAATTTATCCACCACGCCAAAGCGTTCTGCATATTCAGCGACAAGAGGCATTCCCATATCATTGGCAAGCCGTATTGTCATAAGATTACGAGAACGCTCAATACCATAACGCAACGTTGAAGGTCCTGCAAAGGTACCTCCATAATTTTTTGGTTGCCAAACTTCACCATTATATTGGTGAACTTCAATGGGGCCATCTAAAACAACGGATGCTGGTGTATATCCGTTATCAAGTGCTGCTGCATAAACAAAAGGCTTAAAAGCAGACCCCGGTTGGCGATAAGCTTGGGTTGCACGATTAAATTCAGATGCGGCAAAAGAAAATCCTCCCACCATAGCAAGAACGCGCCCTGTATGAGGTTCCATAGCAACAATTGCACCTTCAACCTTTGGAATTTGTTGTAAACGATAAGTGTTGTTTGTATTAGATAGTTTTTCAACAAAAATGACATCCCCAACTTGCAAGACATGAGATAAGCTGTGAACAGTTTTTCGATAACCATTTTCTTTTACAACATGGAGTGCCCATTTTGAATCAGCTTCAGATAAAACAGCAATTTCCCGTTTTTTTGATAATATACCTGAAGCTTCACGCTGTGGCTGTAAACCGATCTCTACCTTATTGGGATTAGTAGAAAGAACAACAGCTAAACGCCATTCAGGAACATCACTTAGCCCTGTGATATTTGCAAGTTCTATCCCCCAATCACCTTTCTCATCAATATGCGCATAAGCCCCACGCCATCCTTGCGAATGGTCAAATCTAATTAATCCATCGTGCAAAGAACGTCGCGCAATAAATTGTAAATGCGGATCAAGCGTTGTACGAATGGAAAGCCCACCTTCATAAAGTGTTTTAGCACCATAGCGTTGTATTAAACGACGTCGCACTTCTTCAGTAAAATAATCAGCCGCAAAAACATAGCTATCACTCCCACGTATTGTCGCTCCTAAAGGTTTAGCTTTCGCTTTTTCACCTTGTTCACGCGTTACATATCCATTTGCAACCATCCGGTCTATAACCCAATTACGCCGATCAACAGCACGTTGTGTATTCTTAAATGGATCATAATTTGCTGGTCCTTTTGGAAGAGCAGCCAAATAAGCAGATTGTTCTAGTGTCAAATCATTGACGGATTTATTGAAATAGGTCAAAGAAGCAGCAGCTATACCATAGGTACCACGACCCAGATAAATTTCATTGAGATAAAGTTCGAGAATATGATCTTTTGAATAAGTTTTCTCAATACGCATTGCTAAAATAGCTTCCTTAAATTTACGCTCTAATGTTGTTTCTGAACTTAAAAGGAAGTTTTTAGCGACTTGTTGCGTTATAGTTGATGCGCCCTCTGGACGTCTTCCAGAACCAATATTACGAATATTATTGATCAAAGCTCGAGAAAGTCCTTCAGGATCTAAACCAAAATGATGATAAAAGTTTTTATCTTCAGCCGAAATAAAAGCATTTATAACAAGCGTTGGTATTGATTGAATCGGTAAATAGAGGCGATGTTTTGTTGCAAACTCTGCCATAAGACGGCCATCAGAAGCATGGACGCGGGTCATTACCGGCGGCTCATAAAGTGAAAGAACTTCATAATCAGGGAGTACATTTGCTTGACTATTCGTTATAACACCCCAGGTTATTGCACCACAAAGTCCAATAGCAACAAAAAAACGAAGAAGATATCTTAAAAAAATTATCATAAAAACGGCTATCGCTTTCTTAAGAATTAATCAAAGAAAAAATACCTTGATTTCAACCACATCACATGGATACCACTACAAGGTTTAGATCAAGAGAAATTGCTTTCTATCTTTTATTTATACTAGAATACACTAGAAACTCATATTGATACTCTATTTTCTCACAAATTTAAAGAGGCTGTATCATTTTCTGCCTATAATCAGCAAACTGACGAATAGAATGAGCAATAGAGGCTGCCATTTGTTTTCTCCAATGAGGATCATTTAATAACTTTTCGTCCTCTTTATTGGATAAATAACCTATCTCTATCAAGACAGAGGGTATATCTGAAGCTCTTAAAACTTGAAAATTAGCATACCGATGTGGGTTATTAATCAAGTTAATATGATTCTTTGATAAATCTGAAATAACACTATTTGCAAAATTAACCGAAAATGTATGTGTTTCACGTCGCGTAAGATCCATCAAAATATCTGTAACTTCAAGCGTTTCATCTGCAGGCAAACCATCAAGTAAATCAACTTTATTTTCACTTTCAGCTAAAGATTTTGCAATGGCATCAGAGGCTTTGTCTGATATGGTATACACTGTGGCACCGCGAAGAGAATGTAAATCAATCGTATCCGCGTGAATAGATATAAAAAGATCGGCATCAAACTCTTGCGCTTTTTTTACTCTTTCACTTAGTCTTAAAAAAATATTGGAATCTCGCGTTAAAGCAACAGTAATATGAGAGTCCTTTTGTAATTCGTCTCGTAATGCACGCGCAAAGTCTAAAGTTACATCTTTTTCTAAAATTCCAGTAACACCCCGTGCACCGCCATCAATACCACCATGACCAGGATCAAGAACAACACGGAAACTATATGCTGGAATTAACGGTGTTTTTGTATCAAAATTGGTCCTTTGCTGGTTCTTTAATATCTCATCAAATTTTTCTTGTGTACTTTTACGAATATCAATCAGCAACTGCCATAAACCATTATTTAATTTTTTTACGACACTTTTTTCAACCACAAAAGCCGTTTTACTTGTCAAAATAATGCGTGAAGTCTGTATGTCAGAAAAAGCATAACGCACATCTGAAAGCATAACGGATAATGTATTCTGTTTCTTTAAAGGCGTATTTTGCATCGAAAAGTCAATTGTAGGTAAATTGATAATCAAACGTGCAGGACTGTCCAAAATCTGTAAACGAACATTTGGTTTTGAATTGAGAACCGCAATAATACGCGTATGAACACTATCACCAATGGTTCTAAAATTAATAAGTCTCAGAGGATCTGCGGCTTGAACACTAGTTTGGAATAGCAAAAAACATAATAAAAAGTATGTAATGAGCACAACAACATCCCCATAAGCTGTTTTCAGCTTTTTGGTAAGAAAACTCTTAATCATAAGCAAAATACTCTACATTACATTTGTAATAATTTATCTTGGTTATATCAATTTATTCTCTATTTTTCAATAAAAGCTAAATAAACACACAAAAACGAAATTAAGGTCATAAAGATATCATCATTATACATGATTTACATTGTTACTTGCCAAACGCATGATATCAACATAAAAGAATATTTATGCTTCCTAGCTGATAATAGTCATCTAAATTATCTGTAATTCATATTAAGTTGTTTTTAGAGGTTTTTTGCCTATTATGTGTTGAGACTTTTTTATGGATGAAAAATTTCTATGTTATAAGATTAGGATTGCATTACTTAAGATTCGTTGGTTCGGATATCCGAACTGTTTTAAAGATTATTTTACCGGAGACTTTTAAGAAATATGAGTCATAAAAAACAGATGGAGATAATGATGAGAAATGGTGCAAATGCAGTCATACCTTTGCACGTAGTGTTCCGTCCTGTTTTTCTGGTACCTCCCTTTTATGGCAGACAGCCTTTTATGTTTACGGATAGTTATAGCGTTCGTTTGAATAAAATTGTGCATGTCGCCTTCAGGATATTAACTTATGTCAAACAAAATGCTTATAGATGCCTCCCATCCGGAGGAAACACGTGTTGTTGTTGTTCACGGCAACAAAATTGAAGAACTTGATTTTGAATCAGAACATAGAAAACAGCTCAAGGGGAATATTTATCTCGCACGTATTACGCGTGTAGAACCTTCTCTCCAAGCCGTTTTTGTTGAATATGGTGGAAACCGACATGGTTTTTTAACATTTTCTGAAATTCATCCTGATTATTATCAAATTCCTGTTGCTGATCGCCTTGCTCTTCTTGAAGAAGAGGAAAAAGCAGCTGTAGGAGAAAATACTGTAGATGCCTTTACGGAAGAAGCAACTAACAACAAAAAACGCTCCAGAAGAACAAAAAAAAATGGAAAAAACAATGTCATAGCAGCCGATATTGAAAATGATATCACATCTGGAGCGACAATAATTGATAACACAGAAGAAGCATTAAATACCGATATCTCTTATGATGAGATTGAAATGGTCGGTGCTGAGGACATCCGTGAAGAGCTCCCAATTTATCAAAGAAAACAAGGGCGCCAGTATAAAATTCAAGAAGTCATTAAACGACGTCAAATTTTGTTGGTACAAGTCATCAAAGAAGAGCGTGGTAATAAAGGTGCTGCCCTCACAACATATCTATCTCTAGCAGGTCGTTACTCTGTTCTAATGCCCAACACAGCACGTGGTGGTGGTATTTCACGAAAAATTACGAACATACAAGACCGTAAGCGTCTTAAAGAAATCGTAAAAGATTTAGCAGTTCCAAAAGGTATGGGCGTTATTTTACGAACCGCTGGTGCCAATAGAACAAAAGCTGAAATTAAACGTGATTATGAATATCTTATGCGATTATGGGATACTATTCGCACTTTGACGCTCGAATCAACGGCGCCATGCCTTGTCCATGAAGAAAGCAATCTCATCAAGCGTTCTATACGAGATCTTTACAATAAAAACATTAGTGAAATTCTTGTCTCTGGAGACCAAGGATATCGTGAAGCGAAAGACTTTATGCGTATGCTCATGCCAAGTCATGCAAAAGTTGTTCAACCTTACCGTGATCCTACACCCATTTTTGCAAGAAATAATATTGAAATTCAACTTGATAAAATGTTACAACCACAGGTTTCTTTAAAATCTGGTGGTTATCTTGTTATTAATCAAACAGAAGCGCTTGTTGCTATTGACGTAAATTCTGGCCGCTCTACGAAAGAATTCTCTGTCGAAAAGACAGCCTTACAAACTAACCTTGAAGCTGCTGAAGAGGTAGCACGTCAATTACGCTTGCGTGACCTTGCTGGTTTAATTGTGATTGATTTTATTGATATGCTTGAAGAACGCAATGTGAAACTGGTCGAAAAAAAATTAAAAGATTGTTTAAAAAATGATCGTGCTCGTATTCAAGTAGGTCATATTTCACACTTCGGCCTTTTAGAAATGAGTCGTCAACGTATTCGCATATCGGTTTTAGAAAGTACAACGCAGCCCTGCCCACATTGCGCAGGGACAGGAAATATACGTTCTGAATCATCAATTGCGTTACATGTCATGCGCTCAATTGAAGAATATCTTCTTCATAATTCCCAATATAATATTATCGTGCGCACACCCGTAGCAACAGCGCTTTATGTATTAAATCATAAACGCAATATTCTCGTTAATTTAGAAGCTCGCTTTAAACTTAATATTAGTATTGAAGCAGATGATAGTATTGGAACGCAACATCTTGTTATTTCTAAAGGCTCAATAGCAGAGAGTATTTCTCGATCTTCATTGGAAGATGCCAATAAGCAAGAAATTGAAGATTCTGTTTTCATAAAAAGTGAATCTATTAAAAATCCTTCTCCCATTGAAACAAACCAAAAACGTCGGCGCAAAAATCGTCATGGTGAAATTACTGATTATTCTCTCTCCAACGTTCATAAAAAAGAAGATACCTTGAGTGATGATTCTTATCGTCGAGGACGTCGTCGAGGACGTCGTGGTGGTCGACGCAATCAAGATAATAGCTTTCATCAAATTCGCGTTCCTTACGCAGAACCAGTGGGAGATTTTGCTAAACAGGCTTTAGCAGAAATTAAAGCAGAGCATCGCAAACATCGTGTTTCACCTGCTAAAGCTTTTGAACTTGAAGAAACAAAAAATAATACACAAGCTCTAGATATACAACAACAGGATGAATTTGAAAAAATTGATACAAGTATTAAACCTAAAAAACGTTCTTCAAAAGTAGTAAAAAATCAACTTTCTTTAGAGAATGATCAAAATGTCGCAGAACAAAAATCTCTTGAAAAAAAACCTAAAACCAGTTCGGTGCGCAAAATTAAAACAAAAAAAGCAGACAAATCTATTCATGAGGTAGAAGATAAAACTCTTGAAAATAGTAAAAAATCAACACGTGGAACACCTAAAAAAACATCTTCTAAAGAGACAACACAAATACAAAAAATATTAGAGAAAGAAACTATAATCGAGATAGAGGAAGTTGTCGAAACCTCTCGTTCCCAAATTGAAGAAACAATTAATCAATCCGTTGTTATTTCATCAACGCCTAATGATTCTTCCAAAACTGAACGTATTGGTTGGTGGAAGCGCAGAACTCTTTCGAAAAATTAAAGATTTAAAAAAACCGCCACAGAAAACTGTGGCGGTTTAAATAAACAATTATAGAAAACATTTTAACTAATTCTTTATTACTTTTGTTTTGCTTTTTCTTGCTCAGCCCGCATACGCTCTTCAATTTCTTTTTGCTTTGACTGGATGGCTTGCTGCATCTTTATTTGTTCTTGTTGGAAATCTTTTTCCTCCATACCAGGACCGGTATAGGCTGCTGTAAACCCATTAAGAGAAAATTCAATAGGATTAGCTGAACCACGGAAATTAACTGTGGTTACAACCATTTTTGTACCACTTTTCATAGCTGCTATAAGCTTATCATCTAAGACATCATTGGCAATACAACTTGGTCCATTACAAATAATATAAGGAATTTTTTTAGAGAAGTCGTCACCAATTTTAATGTGAACACCTTCTGGCAAAAAACGACCTGTAGGTACTTGAATACCTATACGTTTTTCATTTTGCTTCCCTTTTATTTCAACAAGGTTAAAAGCCGTTAAAGGTTGTCCCGTATTCGATAATACAGTATTCATTGTATTACAAATATCAACATCATGCTGCTTACTGCAAACTTTGTACCAACCTTGTGATAAAGTTTGCGCATTTGCAGAAATACCAGCTATAAGAAAAAGGGCAGCGGCTCCAACTAATACTGAAACAGCAGAATAAACATTTTTATGCGACATGATTAAGTTAATCCTTTCAACGCGCTCTTAAGTAACTTCAAAAAAATATTAAATATAATTCCAACTTAAATTTATTAAATTATAATAAAATAATACTTAATTTTATTAGTTTTACTTCAATATAAAAAAAAAAGTCAAATTTAGAGAAAAAATACGATGAGCCATTCTAAATTTTATACACTCATATAATTCCCCTCTTAATCACATTGGTATTTGATGCAATCTATCCATAAAACACCTCTGTACATTTGAACTAAGATTACACAAACGAATCAATATTGCAATATTAATTAAAATAAACTCCCATACTACTCTAAAAGTCTTACTAATTAAACTTTTTGCATTTATTACTCTTCATGTTAAGCTTATAGAACCTTAGAAACGGGTGTTGCAATGCATGAAGCTCCAAAATACCAGATAAATTTTACTGTTTTCCTTATGTGCCTCGTGTGATACACAAAAATAAAATCATTTACGGTATTATTGAAACATTTGATGAGTTAAAACCACTGATTGTCTAAAATTGCCGCATAATTGTAAGATAGCTTTTTACTAATGGACAATTTTCTGCCCTTGTTTAGAAAGCAATGGTGATACGCTTTTGTAATAAAGATTTTATATAGTAAAAAAATACGCTACTAAAGAAGTGCTTTTTCTTAATTAAACAACATATTAATTTATAATAATAAATCCTTTTTTCTATATTGTATGAAAGATCCTAATAGCGCAAACCTTTCTTATATTGAATCAATAAAATCTACTCACTTGCACACCACAAGCGAAGTTAGTTTTATAAATAAAACTATTGAACAAAGGAATAAAAATACCCATATGAATCATCTCACGTGCCCAAAGCCATAATAATTTTATGCTTATATATTAAACATCTATGTATTGAACCCCTGTACAAATATCATCTCTAAGCTTTATAACGTGAATAAAAAATATAGCTTTTAATATAAAAAATATAATACAAATAACTTTAATTTATATATCATTTATTACATCATCTTAATTTCTCTGTATTTAACTGAGTAAATTTTTAATGAGATATTATTATAAAATAATTTTTCATGAAGTTAATAAAATATACTTTTATTGAAAATAAAGTATTTTACTATTTTTACAAAAAAATAAAACAATACTTTTTAATTTAACTGTTTTTTACATAAGAACGCATACGATTTATAATATTCTTTCTCTTGTTTAGAAGAATTATATTATGTAATTCTTTCAATGTTCTACACAACATAGATAAATCTCTCATAACCCGACCACCCTCTGTAATATTATCTTTTACATCATCAAATGTTTGTTTTTAATAGCTATTAAGAACCTTCTATTAGCAATTCTTTTTATTGCTGTAAACTGAGGCTCATCGAATTAATTGCGTCTTTTGCCCAACAAAAATCTTTATCTTTCCAATCAAAATCTTTGCGCAAAATAGCACTTATATCACTCTGCAATATATCCGCTAAAGTTTTGCAACTAATAACAAATATGAGGATAATTTTCTACTATCTTATCATCCCCCCCCTCCCCCCCACACACCTTCATTCATTTTCCATTTATCAAATAATTCAGCTTTTCTTCATACTCCCCTATTTCGTACTCTTTCGCTATATGTATCCTAGAGATAATTTTTTGTTTTTTTCAACTAGATCCTGTAATTTCGAACCAAGATTATAATATTCATCCTTCATAGTTTTCAGTTTTTTGTACAACTTATTCTGTTCCTGCAAACGCTTATAGTATTCTGCTTTAGAAATATTTTTTTCCCAAATATCTAAATGAGATATACTTTCTTCAATAAATTGTATGCTATCTTTAATATTCTTTCTTTTGTTTTTTAAATGTTGGTATTGTTCCCCAGAAGATAACTCAGCATAAGCGTTTTTATGCTATGTATTACAGGGAGTAAAAAACTATCGTTAGGCAACTTTTGTAATGAAGAAAGCATGTTATCTTGGCCTAAATTTTTGCTTTTTAGAGAAGATACTTATATGAAAATTCTATTTATTACGGTTACACCGTCTAAGTTATTTTGCTTCATTGTGTCAATATGTATTATAATAAAGAACGAAAAATTAATATGTAAGGAGTTCTTTTATTATAAACTTTATTATAAACCTAAATTTTATTCTTATACAAAATAAATAACTGGTTGTTTTTATAGAATAATTCTATAAAAATGAGTAACAATTCTGAAACAATAAAGAAATTTTTTAAACAGAATGTTGTTCTGCCATTTCGACAAGCTGTGTCATAATATTCGCTGCTCCAACAAGCCTTTCATCCGCTGTGGACCAATCACGAATAAGAGCGATACTTTGATCTGGTCGAATTTTTGCCATCGAACCTTGTTTTCCGACCCACTGAACAAGAGCAACACTATTTGCAAAATAATTATTGCGAAACTGTATAACAATCCCCTTTGGTCCAGTATCCAATTTTTCTACATGCGCTTTTCGACATAATGTTTTGATATAAAAAACTTTAAGAAGGTGTTGAACTTCAAGCGGTAAAGGACCAAAGCGATCAATTAACTCCGCTGCAAATTCATCAATTTGTTCTAAATCATCAAGTTCTGTTAAACGACGATAAAGTCCCATACGTAATGGCAAGTCAGGCACGAAACTTTCTGGTATCATCACTGTTGTACCAAGTGAAATTTGAGGTGACCATTGCTTATCTTCATTTAGCTCTCCATCTTTTAGTTCAGCAATAGCTTCTTCAAGCATTTTTTGATAGAGTTCAAATCCAACTTCTTTGATATGCCCCGATTGTTCTTCACCTAAAAAATTGCCTGAACCGCGGATATCCATGTCATGGCTTGCCAATTGAAAACCGGCCCCCAAGGTGTCAAGAGATTGTAAAACTTTAAGACGGCGATCAGCGGCAGCAGTTAAAACTTTACCAGCAGGAAATGTAAAGAGAGTATAAGCACGTTGTTTTGAGCGCCCTACCCTCCCTCGTAACTGATAAAGGGCAGAAAGACCAAACATCTCAGCACGATGCACAATTAATGTATTAGCTGTTGGAATATCAAGACCTGATTCAATAATAGTTGTCGATAGCAAAACATCATATTGCCCATCATAAAATGCATTCATGATATCATCAAGTTGTCCAGCCGGCATTTGTCCATGAGCCACAACGAATTTCAGTTCTGGCACATGTGTTTTGAGATATTCTTCTACAAAAGCCAGATCAGAAATACGAGGACAAACATAGAAACTTTGTCCACCACGATAATATTCTCGAAGCAGGGTCTCTCGTATAACAAGTGCATCAAATGGTGAAATAAAAGTACGAACCGCCATTCTATCAATGGGGGGCGTTGTTATCAATGAAAGTTCACGTACACCCGATAATGCTAACCCTAAAGTGCGTGGTATGGGAGTTGCTGAAAGTGTGAGAACATGAATATCACTTTTAAGCTCTTTTAAACGCTCTTTGTGTTTGACTCCAAAATGCTGCTCCTCATCAATGATAAGAAGGCCTAACCGTAAAAAATTAACTGCACCACTTAATAATGCATGGGTTCCAATGACAATATCGATTGTACCATCTGAAAGACCTTTTTTTACTTGTGCAAGTTCTTTCGCTTTTACAAGCCTTGAAGCATGTCCAATTTTAACCGGCAATCCTTGAAAACGCGAAATAAATGTCTTGTAATGTTGACGTGCAAGCAAAGTGGTTGGTACAACAACAGCAACCTGATATCCATTTAATGCTGCAACAAAAGCACTCCGAATGGCTACTTCAGTTTTTCCAAAACCAACATCACCGCATATCAAGCGATCCATCGGCTTACCTAAGGCTAAATCGTCTAAAACAGCATCAATTGCATTCATTTGATCTTCCGTTTCTTCATAGGGAAAGCAAGCAACAAACTCATCAAATGATCCAACTGGTGGAAGTAAAGCAGGCGCAGCACGAGTCATACGCTCTGCAGCTATACGGATTAATTGCCCTGCCATTTCCAATAAATGTTTTTTAAGCCGAGCTTTACGTGCTTGCCAAGCAACACCCCCTAATTTATCTAAAGTGACCTCTGTTCCTTCTGAGCCATAACGTGAGAGAAGTTCAATATTTTCAACAGGTAAAAAGAGTAAATCACCTCCAGCATATCTAATTTCAAGGCAATCTCGTAAAATTCCAGTAGTTCTGATAGTTTTAAGACCAACAAATTGGCCAATACCGTGATCGATATGCACAATAATATCACCAGAATTTAAAGCAGAAATTTCAGAAATAAAATTTGTATTATTCTTACGCCGCCTTGGCGATCTTATAAAACGATCGCCAAGGATATCTTGCTCTGCTATAATAGCCAAATCTTCAGCCTCAAAACCATGTTCTATCATGATAACAGCTGCTAATATGCGATCTCGTGGGGTTGCTTTGACAGTTTGTAAGGATTTTGCAACATCTATTTTTTTCAATCCATGCTCGTCAAGAACTTGTAGCAAACGATTGAGAGATCCTTCACTCCAACACGCTAAAAGCACTTTTTTACCAGCAGTGCGTAAAGATGCGATATGATCAATAACACTTGAAAAAACATTTTTTTCCTGCGCATTACGCTCTTTTACAAAATCATATCCCTGTTTAACTTGTGCGTGGATAACAGTTTGTTCCAAACTTTGTGGAATATTAAAAGGCGAAAAATCAATACGCTGTGAAGATTGTTGCACATATTCTAAAACACGCTCTGGCGTTAAATAAAGAAGATTAGGATCTATTGGATGATAAGAAGTAGCATTTTTTTCATCATTTTCGCGCTCTTTGCGCGCGTTATAATAATCTTCAATAAGACGATAGCGCTCAATGAAGACTTCTTCTACAAGATGCTCCAAAACTATCGGTAAGTTGCCACAATGGTTAAAAAAACTATCAAGCTTTTCATAAAAAAATGGAAGCCAATGTTCCATACCAGAAAAACGCCGACCTTGAGAAATTGCTTCATAAAGCATGTTATTTTTTTGTGATACACCAAATGTACGGGTATAATTGCTTTTAAAACGGCTGATGCATTCTGGTGTAAGAACAACCTCACTCATTGCCTGTAATAAAAGTTCAGTTTTTTGACCTGTTGTCCTTTGATTTTCTGGATCAAATACGCGGATACTTTCTAGGGTATCTCCAAAAAAATCAAGACGTAAAGGTTCAACATCCATCGGAGAAAAGATATCAAGTATTCCTCCTCTTACAGCAAACTCACCAACATCACGGACAACCGTAACGCGTTCAAAACCATTGGTTTCTAGAAATTGAATAAGATTTCCCATGTTATTGCGCTGGCCAACACGTGCGTGAATAAGCTGAGCTTCTATCATTTCACGAGGAGGTAACTTTTGCATAATCGCATTTGCTGTTGTTAATATAATTGCAGGATGTGGATCTCTACGTAAATTTGCTATGTGTGCCAATGCTGATAGTCGACGTGCCATAACAGCAATTCCTGGTGACACACGATCATAAGGCAAACAATCCCATGCTGGAAATTGAAGTACGGGTAAATTGGGCTCAATAAAATTTAAAACTTGTTGTAAATGCACAACTTTTGTTCCGTCGCGGACAACATAGATGAGCGGTTTACCTTGTGCAATTTCTGAACTTAATTTAGCAAGCGCAAAGGCTTCAAATCCATCAGTAACTCCATCAAAAATCATACGAACAGAATTATTTTTGGGAATAACAATTTTTTTAAATATAGGCATCGGGATTAATAACTTAAGCAAGTACGATAATTGGCAATATCATGAAAAAGCGGACTATCAACTTCAGAGGGGGGTGAAATTTCCCCAGTAATCCATGTGAGTAAATCACGATCATCAAAAGACATAATATACTCAAGTTCAGAGAGCGTTCTATCATTCATTCCAGTAATATGAGCATCGACATAATGTCCAAAAATGAGATCCATTTCACGAATACCGCGATGCCATGCACGAAAAATCAATCGACGACGACGCGCATCTAATTGATTTTTGTCAACGACAAAAACTGTCATAAAAAATCTCCTTGAATAAAGTAATATAAACTATTCAATTAGTCGTATAAAATTTGTACCTTTCTTTTAAGGAAGTTCTATAATCTTTTGTTCTTTAAGTGTAATTCGACGATGCATTTGCTTAGCCAAAGCGTAATTATGTGTTGCAATAAGAGCAGAAAGACCAGACTGACGAACAAGGATAGCTAAAGCTTGAAAGACATAAGCTGAAGTTACTGGATCAAGATTTCCTGTAGGTTCATCAGCCAAAAGAACCGAAGGGCCATTTGCTACTGCACGTGCAATAGCAACACGTTGTTGTTCTCCTCCCGATAACTCTGAGGGACGATGGTTAGCACGATGAGAAATACGCAGATACGTCAATAATTTGCGCGCACGATCTTCTGCTATGGATTTTTTAAATCCTGCTATCATTTGCGGTATCATGACATTCTCTAATGCTGTAAACTCTGGAAGTAAATGATGAAATTGATAAACAAAACCAATATCATTTCGTCTTATAGCTGTTCGCTCACTATCAGAGCGCTTTGCACAAGAAACACCCCGTAACATCACATCACCAGCTGTTGGTTTTTCTAATAACCCAGCAATATGAAGAAGTGTTGATTTCCCAGCACCAGATGGCGCAACAAGTGCGACAAGCTCTCCACGATTAAGAATAAAATTCGCTTTATCTAAAACAATGAGCGGCTTATGACTCTCGAAAAAGCGTCTTTCTATCTCTACAAGCTCTAAAATAGCTGTCATTATTCATACCTCAAAGCTTGTACGGGATCTAGCTTAGCAGCACGCCATGCCGGAATGAGAGCGGCAAGAAAAGACAAGAATAAAGCCATCATAGCAACCAAGATGGTCTGTTTCCACTCAATTTGTGCAGGCAATTTTGTTAAAAAATAAAGTTGAGGATTAAAAACATCAACATTAAATAACCAAGATATAAAGTCTTGGATATGATTAATATTCGCGGTCGCGATAACACCTAAAACTAAACCTAATATAGTTCCAATAAAACCAATCATCATTCCTGTAATGATAAATATACGTAAAATCGCACTCTGTTGAGTTCCCATCGTGCGTAAAATTGCAATATCATGACTTTTATCTTTTACAAGCATAATCAACCCTGAAATAATATTTAAAGCAGCAACAAGAACGATCAGAGAAAGAATGAAAAACATAACATTTCGTTCAATCTGTAAGGCTGAAAAAAAAGCCTGATTGCGTGTACGCCAATCAATTAAATAAACCTGTTGATCAACTGCTTTTTCTACAACAGGTTTTATTTGATCAACAGCATCAGGATCATTTAGAAATAATTCTAAAGACTGGACCTTATCTCCCAAATTAAAAAACATTTGTGCTTCATGGAGAGGCATAAAGATAAATATTGAATCATATTCAGACATACCAACTTCAAAAATAGCAACAACTTTATAAGCTTTCACACGTGGGGTAACGCCAAAAGGAGTTTCATCACCATCTGGAGTAATAATACGAAGATCTCTTCCAACTGTAAGTCCCAATTTTTCTGCTAATCCACGTCCAATTGCAACACCTTCTTCTTGATCAAACAGAGAAATCGATCCTAATTTAATGTTTTGAGAGACTATTTTAAGCTTTTCTAGATCTTGTTTGCGCATACCACGAACTAACGCGCCAGAGCCTCCTTGAACTTCACCTTGGACAAGCGCTTGACCTTCAATAACAGGCAAAGCAAACTTCACACCATTTGTAGCTTCTAAAGAAGAAATAAGAGTTTTATAATCAGAAAAACCAGTATCAACTGTTTGAATAATAAGATGCCCATTCATACCAAGAATACGATTGAGAAGTTCTGTACGAAAGCCATTCATCACCGCCATAACAACAACCAGAGCGAATACGCCCAACATAATTCCAATAAGAGAAATAATTGAAATAACAGATGCAACGGCATGCTTTTTATTGGGAATCATATAACGAAAAGCGATCATCCACTCATAAGATGAAAACCATTTATTTTTCAGCCTCTTCATAACATTTCCTATTAAAATATAGAAAGTTGGCTGAGTACATCTTCAACCTTTAAAAATTTTTTTATACCTGTTTTTCGATCTTTAATTTCAACTTCAGTTTGTGCAATGCTGTTAGGACCAACAATGATTTGCGTTGGCAAACCAATCAAATCCATTGTTGCAAATTTTGATCCAGGTCGTTCATTTCTATCATCTAATAAGGGATCAAAACCAGCACCCTTTAATCCCTGATAGAGAAACTCACATGCCTGTGTGCATTTTTCATCATCGGGTTTCATATTAATAATCCCAAAATCAAATGGTGCCATCGACTTTGGCCAAATAATACCATTTTCATCATGAGAAGCCTCAATAGCAGCCGCAACAAGACGTGAAGGTCCAATACCATAAGAACCCATAGAGACCATATGCTCTTTCCCATCTTGTCCCATAACTTTTGCTCCCATTGGAGTAGAATATTTAGTACCAAAGTGGAAAATATGTCCTACTTCAATACCACGCGCTGAAAGACGATTATGATCAGAAACTTTAACCCACTCCTCTTCATTATGCATTTCTTCCGTCGCTGCATAAAAAGATGTCCATTGTTTAACGATATCATCTAAAACAGCTTTATCACTAAAATCGATTGAACTATCAGGAACGGTAAGTTCAAGAAATTTTTTATCACAGAAGATCGCACTCTCTCCTGTTTCAGCCAAAATGATAAATTCATGACTGAGTTTTCCCCCAATTGGACCTGTATCAGCACGCATAGGAATTGCTTTTAAGCCAAGACGAGAAAAAGTGCGTAAATAAGCAACAAACATACGATTATAAGATGTTTTAGAGCCTTCATAATCAAGATCAAAAGAATAAGCATCTTTCATTAAAAATTCTCGTGCACGCATCACACCAAAACGTGGACGAATTTCATCACGAAATTTCCATTGAATATGATACAAATTAAGCGGAAGATCTTTATAAGAACGAACATATGAGCGAAAAATATCTGTCACCATCTCTTCATTGGTTGGACCATAAAGTAAATCACGCTTTTGACGATCTTTAATGCGAAGCATTTCCAAACCATAATCATCATAACGACCGCTTTCACGCCAAAGATCAGCAGATTGAATTGTGGGCATCAATATTTCTATTGCACCTGCACGTTCTTGCTCTTCACGAATAATTTTACAAACTTTATCAAGCACTTTTTTTCCCAATGGAAGCCAAGAATAAATCCCTGATGTTTGTTGTCGAATCATTCCAGCACGCAACATGAAGCGGTGAGAAACAATTTCTGCTTCTTTAGGATTCTCTTTTAAAAGTGGAAGAAAATATTGAGAAAGACGCATTGAAATAATTAACTCCTAATCAGATCTACCATACTTGGAACAATTTATCACACCCTCTATTCATCTATAGCCGCATTCTGAATACTTGCAAATATAATGATCTTATTATTTAAAAATTTATTGTGCTTTATTTTATTCTCTATTTTTCTTATTGAGCAATAAAATAAAAATGCTCTTCTCTTTTTTAATAACGTAATATGAAAGTTCTTTATTTGGACCGATGTAAAAAAACTGTACAGATAGGTTTTTTTTGCCAAATTTCATGAACAGCCGCTCTCACTGCACGTCGCGTTGCCTCTCGAATAAGTTCATTATTTTTCTGTTTCATGCGTGGGATATTATAGACTGTTTTTTCTACAATATCTAAAAGAATATCTTTTAAGCTTTCTCCCTTTCCATTACTTTCAGGTAACCCGAATGTTGTTAGACCTATATCCCCTAATAATTCATGCTTACTATTTATATGGAGAGAAATAGTAACATGACCAGCATAACTTAGTTTGCGGCGTTCACGAATCCCTAATTCATCTTCATCTCCAATTAGGCAACCATCCTTATAGATGCGGACAACAGGAACTTGATCAACAACTTCTACAGGTTCTGGTGCAAGACGTAACATATGTCCATTTCTGATATCCTTAACAGTTTTAATACCCGCTTGACGTGCTAAAGTTGCCTGAGCCTTAAGATGCATTGCTTCCCCATGTACAGGAACAAGTATCTGTGGCTTTATCCAATCATACATCTGTAAAAGTTCTGAACGACGGGGATGACCTGAAACATGAACAAGTGCATCTTCATTCGTAATAATTTCAATACCCAAATCAATGAAACGATTTTGTACCTCTATAATCGCTTTTTCGTTTCCTGGAATACTTCGTGATGAATAAATAACGGTATCACCAGCGGAAAGTGTAATATTTCTCATTCCATCACGTGACAGTTTAGCCAAAGCAGCACATGGCTCACCTTGGCTCCCTGTGACAATTAAAACAAGATCTTTTCGCGAGATGTAACCATAATCATCTTCCGTTACAAATGGCGCTAAACCATTCATATAACCAAGCTCTTGTGCAACCATAATACTTTGCTTAAGGGAACGCCCAATGACAAGCACCTTACGTCCAGCAGCTTCAGCTGCAAGAGCAATAGAACGTATCCGACCAATATTAGAAGAAAAAGTTGCTATTACAACACGCCCTTCAGCTTTGGAAATAATCTCAGAAAGACTGGCTTGAACTTGCTGCTCTGATGAAGATATACCATCGTGACACGCATTTGTGGAATCACAAAGTAATGCTAAAACACCTTTTTTGCCTAAAGCACGAAATCTTTTTTCATCCGTTACAGCCCCAAGTGAAGGAGTATGATCAATTTTCCAATCACCAGTATGAATCACAGTCCCCAAAGAGGTTGTAATTGCTAAAGATACAGATTCCGGTATTGAATGGTTAACAGCTATAGCCTCTACAGAAAAGGAACCTACCTGAAAACAATCACCAGCTTGAAAAATATTGAGTAAAAATTTTTGAGATTCAAAATCTAATTGTTTTTTAGTTTCCAATAATCCTGCCGTAAAAGGCGTACAGTAAATTGGAACTTGTAACTTTGGCCATAAATCAAGAACGGCTCCATAATGATCTTCGTGTGCATGTGTTAAAACAAGACCCCGTATATTATGTTTTTCACTTTCTAAAAAACGAATATCAGGCAAAACAAGATCGACTCCTGGTAATTCAGAACCAGCAAAACTAATCCCCATATCAACCAGCAGCCATTCACGAAGATTTTTGGGACCAAATCCGTAAGCAGCTAAATTCATCCCTATTTCACCTACACCTCCCAGAGGTAAAAAAACAAATTCATTCTTATTAGCTGCAACCATAAACATCTCCCAAATCATTAAGGTATTTGATGGTAAAATAATTTTTAATAACGACCTGCATTAACAGAAGCAGCCAAACCAAAATGAACATCTCCAGCTGTTATAATTGCTTGCTGACCATTTTTTTGTTTTATGATGCAGTTAAAATCATTATCAAGACCACCAAAAATACCTTCGATGACTTTTTCATCATTGATTATTTTGACATGCTGCCCAAGGTGAGCAGAGTATAAAAGCCATTTTTCGCGGATTATATCGCATCCTCCTGACTGTTTCCAAAGGAGATAATTTTTAGAAAAACATTCAGTTAAAACCGTAAATAATTGTTCTGTTTCAACATGCAAACCAATATTCTTTAAACTTGAAGTGGGATATGGTGCATCTTCATAATTATATTTCACATTTATTCCAATACCAATAACCAATGCATACTGTTGTGATGGCAATTTAAAAATCTCAAGTAAAACTCCAGAACTTTTAGCCCCTCCTAGCAAAATATCATTTGGCCATTTTAAGCTAACGATATCGTTCGTTTGCTTTTCATCTTTTATAAATTGTTTTACTGTTTCTACCACACTTACTCCAGCAACAAAACCAAGCTGAGCAGCAGTTTGATGAACAATACCATCAATTAACAAAAGACTAGAATAAAGGTTTCCTTTCGGACTAGACCATGTCCTACCTCTTCTTGCTCTTCCCTGTGACTGTTCTTGTGCAACAACCCATAGATAACCTTTATGACCAGCTTGCGCTTTTCGTTGTGCAATAAGATTTGTTGAATCAACAGTTTCGTACGATTCAACAGTGTATCCTTGTTTTTGTGCAAAATCTGATAAGATATAAACCATATTCATTAAAACAATGCGGTTGCTGCTTTTTCTGCCAACTCAGCAAACCAAATTCCAAAAAGCGTATAAAATAAAATGAACAATGCAGAAAGACCGAGACAAAATTGAAGCTCATTCGACAAAGCAATAAAATGCACCTTTGCTTCATCAAACCACATAATTTTAATGACTCGCAAATAGTAAAAAGCCCCGACAACAGACGCTATCATACCAACGACAGCAAGTGGAGTAAGTCCAGCATGAACAGCGGCAGAAAATGTATACCACTTTCCAAAAAAACCAGCCATAGGAGGTATGCTTGCTAACGAGAAAAGCTGTATCGTCATCACAACAGCCATAAACGGATTCGTCTTTATCAATCCTGAAAGATCATAGATATTTTCAATATTTCCATTGCTAGACCGCATCCCAAGAATAAATGCAAACGAACCAATCGTCATACCAAGATAAATAGTCATATAAAGAATAACACTTTTTACACCAAGAATATCTCCAGCAGCTAAACCAACAAGCGCATATCCCATATGACCGATTGATGAATAAGCCATTAAACGCTTAATGTTGGTCTGACCAATTGCAGCAAAAGCACCAAGTATCATTGATGCAAGTGCCATGAAGACCAAAATTTGTTGCCATGCAGGCATCACGTTATCAACGCACCCTAGGGGAATAAAGGTCATCACAATAATACGGATGATTAAAGCCATTGCAGCAATTTTAGGGGCACCAGCAAAAAATGCTGTAATCGGTGTTGGCGCTCCTTCATAAACATCAGGTGTCCACATATGAAATGGAACAGCAGAAATTTTGAAAGCCAAACCAGCTAAAATAAAGACAATTCCAAAAATGACCCCCAATTGTAAATTTTTACCTTTTAAAGCAAGAGCAATTTCGTGAAAACCAATTTGACCGGTAAAACCATAAAGCAAAGAAATACCATAAAGCAGCAACCCTGAAGATAATGCTCCTAAAACAAAGTATTTTATACCGGCTTCAGAAGATTTTACATTATTACGATTAATCGCTGCTAAAACATATAAAGCTAACGATTGCAGTTCTAACCCCATATAAAGCGACAGCATATTACCCGCTGAAATCATAAACATCATTCCAAGGGTTGCTAAAAGAACAAGCACTGGAAATTCAAATATATTAAACTTTTGTGCATTGGCAAAACCAACAGACATGATAAGAGAAAAGAGTGCACCAATAAGCATTAAAATTTTCATATAACGACTAAAGGAATCGATAACGAGCGCATTGGTTTGAAATGAACCATTTTTCGGAAAAACTATAAGAATAATAATGGTTGCCACAAGAAGTGCCATCGCTAAACCCGTCACTGTTAAAGAAGCACGTGTATTAGAAAAAACACCAATCATAAGCAGCACTACAGCTCCTAACGCAATTAAAAGCTCTGGAAGAATTAAAACTAATTGGGCTATTATTTCAGTTTGCATTTACATTCTTCCCTTATCTAGTGCAGTTTATTGATGAGGGTTTCTACGGAAAACGCCGTTGCTTTAAGAATAGGCGTTGGATAGATACCAAAGAATATTGTAAGAATAACCATTGGATAAAGGATAAGTTTTTCTCTTAAAGAAAGATCTATTAATACTTTTAAATTCTCTTTATCCAAGGAACCAAAAATCACACGCCGATAAAGATAAAGGGCATAGGCTGCCGATAAAATAACGCCTGTTGTTGCTAAAAGAACAACCAATTTATTTACTTGAAAAACACCTATTAAGGTTAAAAATTCACCCAAAAATCCTGAGCTTCCAGGCAAACCAACATTTGCCATAGTGAAAATTAAGAAAACAACAGCATATTTAGGCATATTATTCACTAAACCACCAAACGCTGAAATTTCACGTGTATGCAAGCGATCATAGATAACCCCAACACAAAGAAACAACGCTGCTGAAACAATTCCATGGGACAGCATCTGATAAATAGCCCCTTGTATCCCTTGTTCATTCGCAGCAAAAATGCCCATTGTCACATACCCCATATGTGCTATTGAAGAATAAGCAATAAGTTTTTTGATGTCACTTTGAACAAGTGCGACCAACGACGTATAAATAATAGCGATAAGCGATAATATGAAAATCAAAGGTGCAAAATCAGCTGAAGCGATAGGAAACATAGGCAAAGAAAAACGAAGAAAACCGTACCCACCTAATTTGAGTAAGACACCAGCTAAAATAACGGAACCCGCTGTCGGTGCTTCTACGTGAGCATCGGGGAGCCATGTATGAACTGGCCACATAGGCATTTTAACTGCGAAAGAAGCAAAAAATGCAAGCCATAACCATATTTGCATATGAGCAGGAAACTGATAATTGAGTAAAGTTGGTATATCAAGTGTTCCAGCCTCCCAATACATAGCCATAAGAGCAACAAGCATAAGCACTGAACCAAGTAAAGTATATAAGAAAAACTTTATACTTGCATAAACACGACGTGCTCCACCCCATACACCTATAATGATAAACATTGGAATGAGACTGCCTTCAAAAAAAACATAGAATAACATTGCATCAAGAGCACAAAAAACGCCAATAATAGCAACTTCTAAAAGAAGAAACGCAATCATATAAGCCTTTAATCTCTCTTTAACATTCTCCCAACTTGCTAAAATACAGAAAGGCAAAAGGAAAGCCGAGAGAACAACAAAAAGAATAGAAATACCATCAACCCCCATATGATAGCTAATGCCACCCCCTAACCAACTGGACTTTTCAACCATTTGAAAATTTGGGTTGTTAGAATCAAATCCCATCCAAATAATTAAAGAAATAATAAAAACAAATAGAGTCGTAAAAAATGCAACATTACGTATATTATGACGTGCTACTTCACTATCATCTTTGATAAACAAAATCAGAAGCACACCAATAAGCGGCAAAAATGTAACCGTAGAAAGAATAGGCCAATCGGTCATTAATTTACGCCCCCGATCATCATCCATGTAATAAGCAATACAATACCGATAAGCATTGCAAATGCATAGTGGTAAAGATAGCCTGTTTGCATTCGAACAACTCTATTTGTAATATCAACAACACGTGCTGCAATACCATTAGGACCTAGACCATCAATAATCTTACCGTCTCCCACTTTCCAAAGAAAAGAACCAATTCTAAAGGTAGGACGAACAAACAAAAAGTTATATAATTGATCGAAATACCATTTTTGGTAAAGAAAGTTATATACTCCTGGCATAATACGGACCATTTTCTTAGGAAGAGATGGAATAGAAACATAAAATAAATAAGCTAAGATAAACCCAAGAACCATCGCTATAAATGGCGACCATTTTACCCAATCAAAGACATGGTGGACTTCATGAAGAATGTGATTGTGGCTGCTTGTAAATAATGCTCCCTTCCAAAAAACATCATACAAATCGCCAAAAAAGTAAGGTTGGAAAACAACACCAGAAAATATTGCTCCAATAGATAAAAGAAAGAGTGGAATCAACATAACTGGCGGCGATTCATGAACATGATGCATAACATCAACTGTTGCACGTGGTTTACCATGGAATGTCATAAAGATAAGCCGCCATGAATAGAAACTTGTTAATAAAGCCGCAAAAACAAGAAGATAAAAAGCATATCCTGAAGCAATATTATGGGATGCAAAAGCAGACTCTATAATCGCATCTTTTGAAAAAAAGCCTGCAGACCCGAAAAGTGTTCCTGGAATTCCAACACCTGTCAAAGCAATGGTCCCGACCATCATCATCCAATAGGTGACCTTTATATGTTTGCGTAACCCACCCATTTTTCGCATATCTTGTTCATCAGATACAGCATGAATGACAGAACCTGCACCAAGAAACAACAAGGCTTTAAAAAAAGCATGCGTAAAAAGATGAAAAACAGCAGCGCCATAAGCTCCAACACCTAATGCCACAAACATATAACCAAGTTGAGAGCATGTAGAATAAGCAATAACACGTTTAATATCATTCTGCACCAACCCCACAGTTGCTGCAAAAAACGCTGTTGTTGCTCCAACAATAATAATCACAGTCAAAGCAGTCGAAGAAAGTTCAAAAATTGGCGACATACGCGCAACCATAAAAACACCAGCCGTTACCATTGTAGCAGCATGAATAAGCGCTGATACAGGTGTTGGTCCTTCCATTGCATCAGGAAGCCAAGTATGTAAAAGAAATTGTGCTGATTTTCCCATCGCACCAATAAATAATAAAAGACATGTAATGGTAATTGCCGTCTGTCCATCAAATTGCCAACCTAAAAATGTCATATTTTGTATCAAGCTATTATTTGCAGCTTTTGCAAAAATAGAGGCAAAATCAACCGATTGGAATAAAACAAAAATACTAAATATTCCTAAGAGAAAACCAAAATCTCCAACACGGTTAACTACAAAAGCTTTCATTGCGGCCTTATTAGCAGAATCGCGCTGAAACCAAAAACCAATGAGTAAATAAGAAGCAAGTCCTACACCTTCCCATCCAAAAAACATCTGGATCAAATTATTGGATGTGACCAACATAAGCATCATAAATGTGAACAAAGAAAGATAAGAAAAAAAACGGGACCTTGAAGGGTCATGGTGCATATAGCCAATTGAATAAATATGCACTAATGCCGAAACACTATTTACAACAACAAGCATGACAGCTGTTAATGTATCAACATGTAAAGCCCAATTAAAGCTTAAGTCACCAACAGTAACCCAATGTAATACCAATACATCAATCGCTGGAATATGACCAAGTGCAAGATCGAAAAATGCTATCCACGATAATATAGCAACAACAACCATAAAGCTACATGTTATCAATTCACTCGCACGATCTCCTACTGTTTTTCCACCTAGTGCCGCAATTAAAAAACCCAAAAGCGGAAGAAAGACAATCGTATAATACATTATTGGTTAGCCTTTCATTACATTAACATCTTCAACCGCAATGGAACCACGATTGCGGAAAAAAACGACCAGAATTGCTAAACCAATGGCAGCTTCAGCAGCTGCTACAGTTAAGACAAATAAAGCGAATATCTGACCAACAAGATCATGAAGAAATGCTGAAAATGCAACAAAATTGAGATTAACTGAAAGCAATATAAGCTCAATGGACATCAAGATAATAATCACGTTTTTTCTGTTGAGAAAAATCCCAGCAATACCAATCGTAAACATCAAAGCAGAAACAGTAAGATAATGTGTAATATCAATATACATATCTGCATAGCCCCCCTTAAATACCTTTGCCGGATTCAACTTGTTTGATTTCAATGGCACTTTCTACCGTTCTAGAAACTTGCTCCGCAATAGATTGCCGCTTTACTCCTAATTTATGACGAAGTGTTAAAACAATAGCCCCAATCATTGCAACCAATAAAATCATTCCAGCAATTTGAAAATAGAAAACATAATCCGTATAAAGAATATCACCTAATGCTTGTGTATTTGTTCGCTGCGCTAAATCTGGCATTGGTTGCGTAACATGCGTTCTCAAGACTGGAGAAAAATAGCTACTCACAAAAACAACTATCAATTCTACAGCGATAATAATACCAATAAGAGCTCCAATAGGAGCATACCGAAGAGTTCCACTCTTTAACTCAGCAAAATCAACGTCAAGCATCATAACGACAAATAAAAATAAAACAGCGACAGCTCCAACATAAACAACAAGCAGAATAAGCCCTAAAAACTCTGCTCCTGCAAGCAGAAATAAAACCGCTGCATTAAAAAATGCGAGAATTAAAAACAAAACAGAATGCACTGGATTGCGTGCTGTAATAACAATAACTGCACTTGTTAGCATAATAAAAGCAAACAAATAGAAAAACGCCGCCGCTAGATCTGTTAGCATAGGCTTCTCCTTAATTATTCAAACAATTGGTATAAACTTCATACCAGATTACAATTTATCGGAAAATATCCGACACCTCATTTAACGATACACTTAACGATAAGGTGCATCCATTAATATATTACGAGCGATTTCTCGCTCCCAGCGATCTCCATTCAATAAAAGCTTTTCTTTATTATAATAGAGTTCTTCACGCGTTTCTGTTGCAAATTCAAAATTTGGACCTTCAACAATAGCCTCTACCGGACAAGCCTCTTGACAAAAACCGCAATAGATACACTTAACCATATCGATATCATAACGAACAGTTCTACGCGTACCATCATTACGTCGCGGCCCAGCCTCAATTGTAATCGCTTGCGCAGGGCAAATTGCTTCACATAATTTACAAGCAATACACCTTTCTTCACCATTTGGATAGCGACGCAATGCATGCTCACCGCGAAAACGCTGAGATACAAAACCTTTTTCATAAGGATAATTAATCGTGGGCTTTGGTGAAAAAAATTGACGCATAGCTAAGAAAAAAGCACTCACAAATTCCAATAGGAGAAGTGACTTTGCCGCCTGAATAAAACCTGACATTGAAAAATCTCCTCTTAAACAAAATTCGCAAACTTTAAAAAAGCAGCAGTTATCACAACCATTGCTAATGAAAGAGGAAGAAAGACCTTCCAACCAAGCCGCATCAGCTGATCATAACGATAACGTGGAACAAATGCTTTAACCATAGCAAACCCAAAAAATACAAAACAGACTTTTAAAATAAACCAAATGCCCCCAGGAACCCAATTAAGCCACCAAACATCTAAGGGAGGGAGCCACCCGCCTAAAAATAGAATGGTTGTTAATGCACACATTAAAACAATCGCAACATATTCGCCAAGAAAGAAAAGCATGTAAGGCGTTGAAGAATATTCTACCATATGGCCAGCTACAAGTTCAGATTCTGCTTCCACCAAATCAAATGGAGGACGATTTGTCTCTGCGAGCGCAGAAATAAAAAATATAATAAACATTGGAAAAAGAACGAGCCAATTCCAATCGAGAAAGCTGTTAAAAGGAAGGCCAAGAGTTGTACCAAGCCCGTGCGTTTGTTTAAAAACAATTGTTGTGAGATCTAACGAACCACTTATTAAAATGACGGTTACAAGCACAAAACCAATGGAAACTTCATAAGAAACCATTTGTGCCGCCGAACGAAGAGCCCCTAAGAAAGGATATTTTGAATTTGATGCCCATCCACCCATAATAACACCATAAACTTCAAGAGATGAAATGGCTAAGATATAAAGCAAACCAACATTAATCTTCGCAACCTCCCAACCCTCATTGACAGGAATAACAGCCCAAGTTGATAAAGCAAGTGTCGCTGAAACAAAAGGAGCCAAAAGAAAAACACCCTTATTTGCACCCGCAGGGATAATAGGCTCCTTAACAACAAATTTAATTAAATCTGCAAAAGACTGTAATAAACCCCATGGACCAACAACGTTTGGTCCACGCCGCAATTGCACCGCTGCCCAAATCTTTCTATCTGCATAAAGAAGATAAGCAACTAAAACCAAAAGGACGACCAAAAGAAGAAGTGTCTTTCCGATTATAATGAGTAATGGCAACAGCCAAGTCATAAAGAAATCATACATCATTATTCCTTTTCCTTTGCCCTTACTTTACAGTTTGCGCAGCACGGTTTTTTGCAAGAGCTGAACATTCAGCCATAATAGCAGAAGCACGTGCTATCGGATTTGTTAAATAAAAGTCTTTAACCGCAGAAGTAAATGTTTGCCTCTCTAAAGAAACCATTTTTGAACCAAGCGCCTTAAGATCACTTATATCAGAAGGCACTATATCATCAACAGCACAAAGATGTGGATAATCATTAAACAAGCATTTCCTTAATTGAGAAAGAGAATCAAAAGGGAGCCTTTGTCCTAAAATATCCGATAAAGCACGCAAAATAGCCCAATCTTCTTTTGCTTCACCTGGAGCAAAACCAGCTCGATTTGTCATTTGAACACGTCCTTCTGTATTCACATAAAGCCCTGATTTTTCAGTGTAAGCAGATGCAGGCAAAATAACATCAGCAGCATGCGCACCATTATCACCATGGCTACCAATATAAACTGTAAAAGCTTTTGTATTGGCTAATTCTACTTCATCAGCACCAAGCAAAAATAAAACTTCACAGGTTTTAATAATATTTGCAACTCCAAGCTTAGAAGTAAAGCCTATGTCCAACCCTCCAACAATCGACGCTGCATTATGAAGAACCCCAAATCCATTCCATTCTTCACTAAGAGCACCAATATTATCAGCTAATTTAGCAAGACTTTTTAAAACAGATAAACCTTCATTTCCTGAAACCGCTCCCTCTCCGATAAGAATAAGAGGCCTCTTCGCTTCTTTTAAGACATTAAAAAAAACATCCTCTCCACGAATAAGTGTCGTTAATGTATCACTCCCAGATCCAAGGTAAGAATAAGGATAACGTAAATCGACTTTCTCTCCAATTAATGCAATAGGAAAATTTCCCATCCGTTGGCGCCTTAAAATACGCGCATTAAAAACAGCCGCTTCATGACGTGGATTAGATCCCACAATAAGCAATGCATCAGCCTGTTCAACACCTGCAATCGTCGGATTAAAAATATAACTCGAACGCCCAAACTCAGGCGATAAAGCCCCCCCTCTTTGGCGACAATCAAAAAGCGTTGAGCCCAAAGAGCTTAATAATGCTTTAAGGGCATACATTTCTTCAACAGAAGCAAGATCTCCAGCAATGGCTCCAATTTTTTCTGGAAAAATTTTAGAGATCACCATTTTAATTTTTGCAAAAGCTTCTGTCCAACTGGCAGGTTGAAGCTTCCCATCTTTGCGTACATATGGTTTATCAAGCCGCTGAGTCCGTAATCCATCCCAAATAAAACGTGTTTTATCAGAGATCCATTCCTCATTTACATCTTCATTCGTACGTGGCATAATTCGCATAACTTCACGGCCGCGGCTATCAATACGGATAGCACTACCAAGCGCATCCATCACATCAATCGATTCCGTTTTTACCAATTCCCATGAACGGGCATGAAACGCATAAGGTTTTGAGGTTAAAGCTCCTACAGGACAAAGATCAATAACATTTCCCTGTAATTCAGATGTCATAGCTTTTTCAAGATACGTCGTAATTTCAGCATCTTCACCACGACCGATCAAACCAAGCTCAGAAATACCCGCCACTTCTGTCGTAAAACGAACACAGCGTGTGCAATGGATACACCGTGTCATAACTGTCTTCACAAGTGGCCCAATATATTTATCTTCTACAGCACGCTTATTTTCACTATAGCGAGAACAGTCGCGCCCATAAAGCATCGCTTGATCTTGAAGATCGCATTCTCCCCCTTGATCACAGACAGGACAATCCAAAGGATGATTGATAAGGAGAAACTCCATAACACCTTCACGTGCCTTTTTAACCATTGCCGTGTTGGTAAAAATTTCTGGGACTTCACCATTAGGCCCTAGCCGTAAATCGCGAACTCCCATAGCACAAGAAGCTTGAGGTTTCGGAGGTCCGCCTTTAACCTCAACCAAACACATGCGACAATTTCCAGCAATTGATAAAGATTCATGAAAACAAAAACGAGGAACTTCAGCACCAGCTGCCTCAGCAGCTTGAAGCAACGTATAGCAATCAGGAACTTCAATCTCTTTACCATCAACTTTGATATTTATCATCACTCATCCAGCCTGCGGATAACCCACTTAAAACTTGCATTCCGTTGCTCTTAGAACAAAATCCTTTATTACAACGCCTCCAAAGCAATATTTTTGCTTTGGACTACATTTCGCGTGTATTCATCAATTCTACGCTCGATTTCCGAACGAAAATTACGTATTAACCCCTGTACAGGCCATGCAGCAGCATCACCAAGCGCACAAATAGTGTGTCCTTCAACCTGTTTGGACACTTCAAACAAAAGATCAATCTCGCGTTTTTGAGCTCTTCCCTCAACCATACGCCCTAAAAGACGCATCATCCAACCCGTCCCCTCACGGCATGGTGTACACTGACCACAACTCTCGTGCTTGAAAAAAGCAGCTATACGCCAAATTGCCTTGATAATATCGGTTGATTTATCCATAACAATCATTCCCCCTGTACCAAAAGAAGAACCGACATCTCGCATCCCATCAAAATCCATGATAGCATCAATCATATCTTCACCACGAACAACCGGACAAGAAGCCCCCCCTGGGATAACAGCTAAAAGATTATTCCATCCACCACGAACACCACCCGTATGTTTTTCAATTAATTCACGGAATGAAACACCAAGGGCGTCTTCAAATGTACAAGGTGCATTAACATGCCCTGAAACCATAAACAATTTCGTTCCAACATTATTTGCTCGCCCAATTGACGAAAACCATGAAGCACCTCGACGTAAAATCGTTGGAACAACCGCTATAGATTCTACATTGTTGACTGTTGTCGGACAGCCATAAATCCCCATATTGGCAGGAAATGGTGGTTTAAGCCGAGGTTGTCCCTTTTTCCCCTCAAGACTTTCAAGAAGAGCCGTTTCTTCACCACAAATATAAGCACCAGCTCCATGATGAATAACAATATCACAAGCATGCCCATATTTCGTTTTTTTGCCAAGTAAACCTGCATCATAACATTCATCAACGGCAGCTTGAAGCGCTTCACGCTCACGAATATATTCACCACGAATATAAATAAAAGCAACATTGGCTCCCATAGCAAAAGTAGCGATTGCACATCCTTCAATCAAAGTATGGGGGTCATGACGTAAAATATCACGGTCTTTACAAGTTCCAGGTTCAGATTCATCGGCATTGACAACCAAATAATGAGGACGCCCATCACTCTGCTTTGGCATAAAGGACCACTTCATTCCGGTAGGAAAACCAGCACCACCACGACCGCGTAAACCCGATGCCTTCACCTCACCAATGATCCAATCACGACCTTTGTCAATCATCTCTTTCAGACCATTCCAATGCCCACGCAACATCGCAGCCTTTAATGATTTGTCTTTTAAACCATAAATATTGGTGAAAATACGATCTTTATCAGCTAGCATACCCCACCTTTTTTTTTATTACCCGTAGCATTTTCTGCTTTTCCTCAAATGCAATTTTTAAATATCTTTTCAGACTTCTTACTTTTCGTTAAATGTTGCCATCATGGGTAGAATAATAAAATATTTTCTCAAGAAAAATACTTAATTATGTTCCCATTCTTTCCTTATCCTTTTTTGGTGAAGGCTTGAGAGATTTTTTTTCTTTCTCATCATCAATAAGAGAAGTTAAACCATCAATCGGTTCCGACGATTTACGACTACTTTGCGGACCAACCGCTATCTCAGCCCCTTTACCAGCCTCAAACGCATCAATAATCTCTTCAAGGCGTTCAGCTGTAAGATCTTCATAAGTATCTTTAAAAATCATAACCATGGGAGCATTAACACAAGCGCCAAGACACTCCACCTCCTCCCATGACAATGTTCCATCCTGATTGGTCGTAAAAGGTTCATGATGAATTTTTTTCTGACAAACTTTAATCAATTCATCAGAACCACGTAACATACAAGGAGTCGTACCACAAACTTGAATATGCGCTTTTGTTCCAACAGGCTTAAGCTGAAACTGAGTATAAAAAGTAGCAACTTCTAGGACACGGATATACGCCATAGAAAGAATTTGAGCGATATGCTCAATTGCAGCACGCGTCACCCAACCATCTTGCTCTTGTGCACGCATTAATAACGGAATAACAGCTGATTGCTCACGCCCTACAGGATACTTTTCTATGGTATTTTTCACCCATATCTGATTTTCCTTTGTAAAAGAAAACTCTGCGGGCTGATAGACATCATCTGCAAGACGGCGTACGGACATTAGCGATCAATCTCCCCAAAGACAATATCAATCGAACCCAAAATAGCTGTAGCATCCGCCAGCATATGGCCTCGAGTTAAAAAATCCATAGCTTGGAGATGAGCAAACCCAGGAGCACGCAACTTAACACGATAAGGCTTATTGGTTCCATCAGAAACAAGATAAACACCAAACTCACCCTTCGGAGCTTCCACAGCAACATATACTTCTCCAGGAGGCGTATGAAAACCTTCTGTATAGAGTTTAAAGTGATGAATCAGCGCTTCCATTGAGCTTTTCATTTCACTCCGCTTCGGTGGTACAATTTTACGATCCAAACTCGAAACTGGTCCATTCTTTTCACTACCAAGTAATCGTTCTACGCATTGACGCATAATTTTCGCTGATTGACGCATTTCTTCCATACGAATAAGATAGCGATCATAACAATCACTATTTTTACCTATAGGAATATCGAATTCCATTTCGTCGTAACATTCATAGGGCTGACTTTTACGCAAATCCCATGAAACACCAGCTCCACGAATCATAACCCCAGAAAAACCACGTGCCCAAGCTTCATCAATACTTACAACGCCAATATCCACATTACGCTGCTTAAAAATCCTATTCGGAGTCACAAGCGCATCAAGTTTCCCGAGAGAAACAAGAAATGGATCAATAAAATCACCAATATCTTCAACTAAAGATTCTGGTAAATCTTGATGCACGCCACCGGGACGAAAATAATTTGCATGAAGACGGGCACCACAGGCACGCTCATAAAAAATCATCAATCTTTCACGCTGCTCAAACCCCCAAAGCGGTGGTGTTAAAGCACCAACATCCATTGCCTGTGTCGTTACATTAAGCAAATGATTAAGAATACGCCCAATTTCAGAAAACAAAACACGTATTAATTGCCCTCTTTTAGGAACTTTAATATCCAATAACTTTTCAATAGCAAGAACAAAAGCATGTTCCTGATTCATAGGAGCAACATAATCCAAACGATCTAGATAAGGACCCGCTTGAAGATAAGTTTTTGTTTCCATTAACTTTTCTGTACCGCGATGCAATAATCCAATATGCGGATCTACACGCTCAACAACTTCACCGTCTAACTCCAAAACCATACGCAAAACCCCATGCGCGGCAGGATGCTGCGGACCAAAATTGATATTAAAGTTTCGAACATTGACCTCAGCCACAATCAACCCCTTGCTTTTTAAAAAACTTCATATCAAACATCAAAAAATCTATCATACTAAAAAAATTAATTATTTAAAAAGTATAGTACGCTAATATAACGCCTTATCAAAACCAATATTATTTTTTTTCATCTGCTTTTCCATCACATCGTAAAGTATACTGTCCTCCTTCCCAAGGAGAAAGAAAATCAAAATTACGCATCTCTTGGCGCAAAACAACAGGCTCATAAATCACCCTCTTTGCTTCATTATCATAACGGCATTCAACAAATCCTGTCACAGGAAAGTCTTTGCGTAAAGGATACCCTTCAAATCCATAATCTGTTAAAATCCGTCTCAAATCCGGATGTCCTGAAAATAAAATCCCATACATATCATAGGCTTCACGTTCATACCACTCTGCGCCAGGATAAACCGTACAAGCTGAAGCAACAGGAGTATTTTCATCCGTACGCACTTTTACACGTAAGCGTAAATTCTCACGAGGAGATAACAATTGGTAAGAAACATCAAAGCGCTTATCACGAGAAGGATAATCCACACCACTAATGTCTGTAAGATTAATAAATTGACAGTGCGAATCATCACGAACAAACATTAAGACATCGATAATTGCATCAAGACGTGCCACAACGGTCAATTCACCAAAAGCAAGAACAGTTTCTTCAAGCTTATTTTTTAATTTGTTTTCCAAATAAGCAGCAAGTTCAACCAATGTTTCATCCATCATGATCAAGAAAACTCTCTATCGCTCTATGGATCCGGTACGACGGATTTTTTTCTGTAGCAACAATATGCCGTATAATAATGCCTCTGCTGTAGGTGGACACCCTGGAACATATATATCGACAGGCACGATACGATCACATCCACGCACCACTGAATAGGAATAATGATAATATCCCCCACCGTTTGCACATGATCCCATAGAAATCACATAACGTGGCTCTGGCATCTGATCGTACACTTTTCTTAAAGCAGGAGCCATCTTATTTGTTAGAGTACCTGCCACCACCATCACATCTGACTGACGGGGTGAAGCTCGTGGTGCATATCCAAAACGCTCATTATCATAATGAGGCATTGAGCATTGCATCATTTCGATAGCACAACAAGCCAAACCAAAACTCATCCACATTAAAGAACCAGTACGTGCCCAAGTAATCAAAGCATCTGCCGAGGTAACTAAAAATCCCTTATCTGATAACTCAGCATTAAGATCACGAAAAAAATTATCATCTGCTCCTATTAGTTCACCAGTATCGGGATCAATGATTCCTTTTGGTTTTGGAGCAGCAATCGTTGAATTACTAGATCTTAATTCCATTCAAGGGCTCCTTTTTTCCATTCATATATAAATCCAATAGTCAAAATCGCTAAAAACACAATCATCGACCAAAAGCCAAACATACCTACTGATTCGAACGAAACAGCCCAAGGAAAAAGAAAAGCAACTTCAAGATCAAAAATAATAAATAAAATTGATACCAAATAGAAACGAATATCAAACTTCATGCGTGCATCACTAAATGAATTAAACCCACATTCATAAGCCGATAACTTTTCAGGATCGGGGGAACGATATGCTACAATGTAAGGTGTAATCAACAAAACTCCAGCAATAACCGTTGACACAATAATGAAAATCAAGACCGGTAAATAAGAGCTCAATAAATAAGCCATAACCCTCTTCCATCGTAAAGAAATGCCTGAGTTTAACACAATGACTCAATGATTGTGAAAACAAACAGACAAATTCAATAATCGCTCTATTAACTCTATTCAATACTACTTCAAAGATATACAGAGCGATACTTTTCTTATCGGCATAGGTAACGCAGAGTAAAGAAAGACGCAAGCCCTATTCTTATAAACCATATAAAAAGAAAGGAAAAACATATTTATCCCCCAATCCAATACTCCACCACCTTACTCATAGCATACGGATACTTTAAAAGGAAATTTCATAAGGAAACAAAAATGGCGCGAGTGACGGGGCTCGAACCCGCGACCTCCGGCGTGACAGGCCAGCACTCTAACCAACTGAGCTACACCCGCGCATTTTTTTTCGAACCAACTTAATTTGGTACAAGCGGTCGTGTAAGGGGTTCATGCGTTTATGTCAAGAAGGATTATGCATTTTTAAAAAAAATTATCAAATAGCATCTTTATTCTTGCGTTTAGAAAAATTTTTCCTTAAAGATTCCCCATTCAATTGCTAATCATTGCATTGGGCGATTAGCTCAGCTGGTAGAGCGCCTCGTTTACACCGAGGATGTCGGGAGTTCGAGTCTCTCATCGCCCACCATTTTTTTAAAAATAAATTTTTTATTTTACACACACTTGTGAATGAATCGGTCTTTAAAACCTTTTCTGTTAAAGTTTATGCTTTCTGCTTCTGCATAATTTAGCGTTTTTAAGTTCTATTCTTGAAAACTATCTATTAATCTAAGTGTATTTCTCAATAATCTTTTCTTCCATTCCAATTAACTCTTTGCTTATTCCACAGAAAAAGCATTATAAATATACCTAATTTTTAGTCATATCTGGAAGAGGTTTTAAACTGTCGATGCAAATCTTACATAAAATTTTATCTAAATAGTGCAAATTAGCCATTCCTTTCAAGATACCCTTTAGACGCACTAAATATCTGAATATTTTTAATTTAAAAATTAAAATCTTTTAAAAAGCTTTTTTATCAAATTGTACTTATTTAAACTCAATAAAAACTTTCCTTGAATATGTATATGTCATTCTTACAAATTTACCTCTCATAAACTATCAGAGAAATAACATTTTCTTTTCGTAGATATGAACAATCTAAATAGAATAAATACCTAGATAAGGTAAAATAATTCAAAAATACACGCCCGCAAAGAATTTAATATAATTTATCAAATATTTTCAACTAAACATTTCTTATTATTACGAAAACGATCATTAGAACTTAAAAAATATTGCTTTGTGAAAAATTTTTAAATAGAAAAAAGAAATGATAAATATCATATTTACCTTTCATTTTTTCAGAAAAAACTATCATGTTAAAAAATGAAACTCTTAGATAACACACTAAAAGAATTGACTTATGAAGAATTATTTTAATTGAAACTTAAATAGTTTTACAAAGAACGCTTTAAAATACGTATTAAAATGATTGACCTTTTGCAAAAAATTTGTCAAAAGGCATATCCAGTTTGGAGGGGTGGCCGAGCGGTTTAAGGCACCGGTCTTGAAAACCGGCGTGCAGGAGACTGTACCGTGGGTTCGAATCCCACCCCCTCCGCCATCCAAACTTTACTGTATGTAGCTTGTCGGCTGTAGCTTGCCAGCTGTAGCTTGTCAGCGGGTTTTGTATATTTTGCCACTAGGTTTTGTACCAATTTATTTTTTCTCAAAGAGTTTTAAAGTGGTTCTCAAAGGATCTTCAAAGACCTTTCAAAGATCATTTAAAGCCTCTTTTTCTTTTCTACTCAAAATCACAATTTGAGATGATCAATCATTGAGTTGGAATCGTATTATTTGAGAAGCAGTATTGTAGCTTGCCAGCGGGTTTTGTATATTTTGACACTAGGTTTTGTACCAATTTATTTTTTCTCAAAGAGTTTTAAAGTGGTTCTCAAAGGATCTTCAAAGACCTTTCAAAGATCATTTAAAGCCTCTTTTTCTTTTCTGCTCAAAATCACAATTTGAGATGATCAATCATTGAGTTGGAATCGTATTATTTGAGAAGCAGTATGCATAAAATGGTATGACTTCTTTTAGCATAAATTGACTGATGATTTTTCTGTATCCTAAGCACATTATTCAGGACTTTATTAAAAAGAGAAGCGTTTAAGGAATTCGGTCAACTTGACCAAATTGCTCTTCAGTCTGCAATTGTGCAATGTTTGCACCATTGCTCCTTTTAGGAATTGGGTAAACATTACCCTATTGCTGTACTCATGCAATAGGATCAACTTGATCCTATTTCTCGTTTTAGCAATTGGTGCAAGTTGCACCTATTCCTCATCACGACCGATCAAAGGGTAAACTTTACCCTTTGATTTTCTGTCACTCAGAGGTTTCCTTTTCTCCTGCCTCTTTTCCCTTGTTTGGTGCCTCTAAGGTAATTTCTGTGGTGTAACCCGCTTTGTTTTTCATAGCGGTGGGTGACGGTAGCGGCTTTCCATAGACCATTGATTTCGCCTCGAAACCCTTGCAAGAGAAGCGGTTGATCCGCCATGATTTCTGGTCGCCCCGCAAGGGTCAAAGAACCACTGCCCACAGCACGGCAAAGTCGGTCTGATTCTGATGCAGCAGCAGCTTGTGCTTCTTCCTTACAGGTGTAACAAGTCCGTAAACGCCGCACGGGACCGCTAAACCCTGTCTGATGCTTGACTTGGCATTGCTGCCCTTTTGAGCGATCAAAATAAGCAGCTTCAATGGTGCCATATTGCGTGCGTGGCTCGAGGGTGAATTCCCAGTTGGAACAGTCGTATTTATGAAGTTTGAATACGGGTAAATTATCTCCGCTTAAAAACAAAAACTTATTGTCCTTGATTAAAAAACGTGCCCGCATGCGGTCAGCAAGGCGGGTTAAAAAATCAACAGCCGATTGATCTGTACGCACCACATAAGGCAAAGTTTGTTTGGTAAACTGGGGACTGACCTTTGCTTGATAGCCGTGGCGTTTGGCGAGTGTCTCGACAATCTCGCCAATGGTTTTATGGTCAAAATGTTCACTCACCTGTTCTTTGAGTTCTTTACGCATCGAGGCACTTTTGCCGCAAAGACGCAAGATCTCTCCATCACTGCCCCCTGAGCTTACAACCGATTCGATAACAAAACACCCCATAAAAGCACTGATGCTGTTCTCATAGCCAAAGATCACCTGGAGCGCACTGTTGCTTGAGGGAACCTCTAAATCATTGCCACTATCATCAAATTCTGCTTCAAATGTATCGGCTTCATTCCCGGCATGGTCAGTGATAGTTGCGGTTAAAAGACGCTGGTAAAAAACCGCGTGAACAGGTTTGTCTCCCACCTTGACCACAATAAAAGGGTGTGTACGCATTAATCCCATAGCCGTGTCACCGTGCTTTGGGGATTAGACAACACAAATTCAGGTAAAAAGACTTTTAAGCCTCGCGGTAAAAGCATACCATATTTGGCAATCTCTGGATTGGCTTCCAAGGTGGCTTCTAAATAGCCTTTGAGTAAACCTGCTTGCCTCCGGTCCCCTAACACAGCCATGGCATGGTGAAAGCAGATGAGATCGAGACTCATGTCCTCTAGCTCTACAACAACACGCTTTGCTGGTATCTTCATGGAATTTGCCCCTCTTGGGTTTGTCCCTCTTGGGTTTGTCCCTCTTGGTATTGTCCCACTTGGGTTTGTCCTTGCGGTTTTCCGCCATTAAAAAAGGGCAAGAGCGTAATGGAATAGCGGATGCGCTGTGAGTGACCAGAGCGACTGATATAGTCGTGGTCTTTATTGATCGTGGTGATCACCACGGGTCCATGGAGAAGGACACTATAGGTGGTATCATTGATCCAACGAAGCATCTGGACCGGCTTTGCTCTTTTGATCGTTGTGGTGATGGCATCAATGGCTACCCGATCACCAAATTCTTCTGGAAACCAAACGCCATGAATGGTTTTGGGATCATTGCCATAGCCGGTAAATTGCAAACTGGGAGACCTGCCAAAACGCTCCATACAAACCCATGAGGCAGAAAACTCTTCTTCAAAGGATTGGAAATTCAGCCAATCCACATAAAATTGATGCGGACCTAACATCATCAAAGGATCTCTCATAGGCTCCCTCCCCTCATTCTGTTCCCCCATGCAGGGCATTAGCGCGTGCCCGTTGAATGGCGTGGGCAACCGTTTGACCAGTGGCAACAGGATCACGGGCGCCATTGACATGCACTGTGACATTTTGATTGTGCGTGGTGGGGGAGCGCTCTTTGCCTTTTGCTTCTGTGAAAGGGGAACTTGCATGCCCCGCCCCCGCAAATTGTGCAATCGGTTGAATGGCTGTTGTGCCTCCTAAAAAACTTGGCAAAAACTCTCTTAAATTAATGGACCCAAACCACCCCTTAATGCGGCTTGGCAAAGATTTACAAAAATCTGTCAATTGTGAGATGGTGCCCATAAAACCATCGACAATCCAACTCGCTAAATCTTCCCCTGCTTGTTCCATACTTGCCTTGGCACCCTCCGAGAGCTTTTCCCGGACAAAAAAGCTTCCCAACCAGCCCCAAAAGTTGGAAAGGCTTTGCTTAACGCCCTCCCACAAACCTTCAAAGCTTTGAACAACAGCGCCAAGCCCTTGTTTAAACTTTTGCCAAGTTTGAGAGAAATCAAAAGCAGCAGCAATGATATTTTTCCATTTGGTGATGGTGGTGGTATCAGCACCAAAAAAGCGCATGACAGCCTCAAAAGCACGACCAAAAGCATGTGCTATCCCCCGTGCAAAGCCTTTAACAAAAGAAGAGAAACGATCCCAATATTTCCACAAAACAAAACCAGCAGCCATGATCACCGCCACAACAGCAGCAACCGCAGCTCCTATTGGGGTAAAAATAGCCCCCGCAACAGAGGCAATAGCAGCTCCAACCACTTCGATCACTGTTCCTACCCAACCAAAGGTGCTAGCAAATACCGTCCCTGAGACAGCAATCCCCCGCAAAGCGCCCACCAACAAGGTCATGGGGCGTAAGAGTCGAAGTGAACTTGCCCCAAGACCCGCGGTAAGCAAGCCCAGAGAGCGTCCTGAAGTCAAGAGTCCTCGCCAACTTGCCTTCAGCATGCGGCTAAGAGACCCAAGCTTGATAAAAGAGGCAATCAATTGCAGGATCCCAAGGCGGGTTCCGGCAAAAGTAAAACGTACAACCCGCAAAGCGATGTTAAAAGCCATCAGGGCGGCAATGGTTTTGATGATCACACCGGTTAAAACAGGGTGTTCATTTGCCCATGCCATAAGAACATTGGTAAAATTGCCAACAGTTTCCATTAAACTGTTGACAGGAGGCAGAAGCACTTCACCAATGGTAATGCCCAAAGCCACGATACGGTTTTGCAAAAGTTCAAACTGCCGCATGGCGCCGGTTGCTTGTTTGTCTGCCTCTTGCTCCACGGAGCCTTTAAAGACTTGTGGGTCTTCAACATAATCTAAAGCTTGCCCTAACAGTTCGGGGTTACCCACCAATTTGGCAAAATCACCGGTAAAATCTCGTCCAGCAATGGCAATCAGCGAACGCATCCCCTGTTCGGATTTACCCAACACATTAAAAAAGCGCACCAAGGTGCCGGTGGCATCTTTATCCAAATCTTCCATAAATTTTTGGCGAGAGAGACCAATATTGGTAAAAGCCTCTTCAATATGTTTACCCCCTGCCTGTATGCGCGCACTCATCGCATTAAAACCACGCGCGGCACTTTCGGGAACAATCCCAGCAGAAATCATCGCCGTACCAAAAGCTGCCGTTTCACGGGCTGTCAGTTTAAACATGGTGGCAGCACCGGTGGCGCGATTGGTAAAGTCAGAAACTTCACTGGCTTTTGCCGCCATGTGGTTGGAGAGATGATTGATGGCATCACCTAAATCTTCAATCCCTGCCTGATTAAGCTTAAAGACATTGCGCAATTTGGCAAAACGCTCCCCAATCTGGTCCCCCGTCATATCAAAGGCGACAGCTGCTTTGGCAGCATAAACACTAAAAGCCTCGAGATCTTGTTCACCAATCCCTGCTTGGCTGGCACTAGTCATCAATTCCAAGACTTCACGCGCCGCTAGCGGAATCTTGGTGGAGGTTTCCAAAGCAAAGCGGCGCAATTCCTTTAAGCGATGAAGAGGAGCATCGAGAACCTTTTCCAAGCCTTTCATTGATTGATCAAATTGCATGGCTTTATAGAGCGGCGCTATTAAGGTTGCTGTTTGCGCAATGGCACCCACCATGCGTCCACGCGCTTGGATAAAAGCATTTTGCGCTTTTTCTGTGGATTCTTTCAAGTGCTCAGGGTCAAACCACCCTTTAAAATGCTTTCGTGTCTGACTTTGGAAATGCGCAATATCGAGGCTAAAGGCTCTTAAGTCTCGCTTGGCAGAAGCTATCCCCTCTTGCAGATGATTCACAAAACGGACAACAAGGGAAACATCCATGATCGCATCTTATCCTAACATTTGGCTTTCATATTCTTGTTGTTTCAAGCGCACTAATTCTTCGCGATAGGCAATCACTTCCAGCCAATCCATCTGATTGATCTCTAGAGCCGACCAGTGGTAATAAAGCGCTAGTTCTGCTCCAAATTGTCCGGCATAAGGGATTGGTGTTTGGGAAAAAAAGCAAAAAAAACCTTAAACACAGCCATAATGTCAACAACATCAAGACGATTAATCAGTTCAACCGTTTCATGGGACATCTCTGCCAGAAGCGCGGCGATTCCTTCCATGGCTTCATGAGTCAATAAAGCCTCACAAAGCTTGGCAATGAAAATATCATTGCTGAAAGGTATTTTATCTTCTTCTACAGCGGGCAAAAGTAACTTTGTCAGCTGTGGTCCAATCAACACGGCTAATTGGCGTGCTTGCTTGAAGTTTGGGCGATAAAAGGTCAGTTTCTTGCAGAGAGTTTCTTTGCCATCCTTGTCTTGATAAACAAGGGGAACCTGCAATTCCACCTCAACACTTGTTTGTAAACTTGTCATGATCAATTCCTATAAATGAGAGCCACATCAATAATGAAAGCTTATAAATTGAGAATAGAGCGGCGCCGCCCGCCGATATCTTGTCCATTGCGCACCAGCCAGCCGCCCCGTTTAAAGGAAAAGCGATGCAAAACAGAACCATCCCAAAATTCCGTATAGTCCCAAACATTTTTGATCTCGCAATCATAGCCCGTGGCTTTTCCAGCCGTTAAGCCTTCACTATCCACTTTGACCAAACGCCCTGTAACATCAATGGAATGTTCATGCTCGCGCCCGTCTTCTTCAGAGATCACATGTTTTTTGCCAGTGAATTTATGACGAAGACCAGGGGGGCCACCAAAGATGCCGATAATTTCGGGGGTGTGGCTGCGGATTTTCATTTGTAAACTCAAAGCTTTCACACCAAGACCAGCAACATCAATTTGCATATCAGAACCGCCTGGTTGATAGGTTTCTGTGATTTCCTCCAACGTGGGCAGTTTCAATGTCTCAAGATCAAGGTGAAGATTGACATCATCATCAACAATCAGGGTAAAACCGCGTACAATTCTTAACGTCATACATCACTCCTTGCTGCCTTGCGATAAGTTTCAAGCGTATCGCCAAATTGATAAGTCATTTTCTTTTGGATATCTTGCGCCAGACGGTCAAAATAAGCACCATTGCGCCGGCTCCCGAAACTCAAATCTTCTAGAGGAGGGACTTCTTCTGCATCAAATTCCACCCGCAATTTGCCCAATTGTAAATTGCTGTTTGAATTCAAATCACGATCAAACCAAACTCGCCCCCCTAAAAGCGCACCACGGGCAATCAGATCATCAAGAAACTGCGTGAGGCTGCGGGTGATAGCAATGACATGTTGACCGGTCAGATTCTCGTCATTGGCCCAAGGGCGTAAATTGTTAATGATTGTTTTTTCCAATGCTGCACGGGTGCGCACCACATTGACAAAACGCCAGAGTGGATCACTCGAGGTGGTGTGATTGCCCCATAAAATGCGTCCATTGGCAGCCATTTGCCCCACAGAATTATTTAAATGCGCATTTTGGCTAAGGCGGGCGGGAATAAAGGTGGCAATATCAGCTTGATTGAGGCGATTTGCCTCATGATCGATTTCGCCATCAAAATAGCTAATGGGACGCGCTGTGCCTAAAATGCCATGCACATCTTGGTTGGAGGGAGACCAAAAAACACCGCCCCTTTGCTTATCACGTTTGATAAACATGGCGGCTGCAAAAGGACTTGCTGGTTTAATACTAACACCCCCATCACCATTTGCCACCCGTACAAAAGGGTCAATCAAATAACAAAAGCGTGAGGAAAAATCTGCACGATAGGCAAGGCTTTCTTCCGTGTTTTTACCACCCGTATCAAACACCGCAATGGCTTGTAGCTTTTCTGCCACTTGTTCCAAGGCATCCGCCACGGGGTTTTTACCATTATCAAGGCGCCCTGCACTATAAGCTGGTGCTAACAAAATCCCAGGTTCCACCCCTAAATGCCCTCTAGCATGCGATAAGGCATGCACACCAGTCAAAGCCGTATTGGACCCCACCATCTCAGTTTGTGTCTCAGCAATGGTTGATTTTTCTTCCACCCGCACAAGGATAATTTGTGCTTCAATCCCCTGCGCGCGCACAGCATTGATAACATCAAGAGCCGTGCCTCTTACCCCAAGCTTTTGGATTTTCTCCACCTCATGCGTAAAGAGAAGAACAGGCTCGTTGAGGGGAAAAACTTGGTTGTCAGCATCAGGGGCTGTAACAACCGCCCCAATGGCGGTTTGATCAAATGTTGCTAAAGGACGGGAATCCTCACCAGCCTCTACAATGCGAATACCATGATTAAATTCTATTGCCATTTTGCTCTCCAAATCAATGGAGAGACAATAACAAGCATCACCATGCTCCATAAGCCTGACACTGTCAGTCAAAAAAAGCCCTTTAAAAGAGCTTTGAAAGAGCGATAAAAAGACTTTAAAAACATATAAAGCCTGCTTATAGAACAGCTATCCATTTGACTTGCGCTCTCTTTGGTTTTGTATTCATTCTTTCCATAATCTTATAAAAACAGCACCATCAGCCCCAGCACCACTTGAACAATCAGTCCCATGAGAACCTGCTCCACCACCCCCAAAGCCACGCCCCGCTTTTCCTGAACTATATGAGCCTTGTCCCGTTCCTCCAGAGCCCCCCCTTGATGTATCACCCCCATTACCGCTTGTCTTCTCAACCATTCCTTTCGTTCCAGCACAACCATTTCCGCCTTTGGCAATTCCTGGATATTTGTCTGTTGCTAAACCAAAATTTCCTCCCACTCCTCCAGCACCACCAGAGCCTGAATAGAAGGAAGTCGTACTCCCAGTAATCGAGTGAGAGATACGGGCGTCAGCTCCCCCACCACCATGTCCTCCTGTAGCAGTAATAAAATTCTTGCCAACGGTTGTTGTTCCTCCAGAATTACCTTCTACATAGCGTTTTGCAACAGCAGCTCCTCCTTTTCCAATTGTGATATCTTGATGCCCGTTTAAACTGGCTTTATAGCCATACCACACGGAACAACCACCGCCACCACCTCCTCCTCCCAAATATGGCGTATCCGATCCACCACCACTACCCCCACCACCCCAGGCTGTAATTTCAACTTTAGTTTTATCAGTGACCCAGACGGGCCATTCAATTTTCCCATCATGTGTATAGAGCAATTCAGCATCGGCAAGAGCCGGCCAATTGGTGATTTTATCAGTCAAATCTTTTTTAAGATTCTTTATTTGTGCCAGTATAGCTGCATCCACTTGTGATTTGGTATAAACAATATCACCATCGACTTTAAGCGGTCCTTTCAACATGCTGCCACTTGTGCTTAGACTGCTAACGACTTTGTTGTTATGGATAAGATTAAACGACGAATTACCTAACAGTTCCAAATCACCACCCATAGTGACTTTACTGGTAAATTTATTATAACTTTGCCATTCATTTGGACTTGCTAGACGTCCATAACTTGTCAGATCTTGATTAATCTTGGCTCTAAAATCATCAAGCCCCACAATATCATCGGTTTTATGTTGATGTGCGCCCAACAGTGAGACAGCACTGCCAAAGGTGAAGTTATTATTGCTTGATTTATAGAGAACATAATTGTTGGCAGCATCTTTTGCCCCCTCGATATCGCTTAAATCAGCAAAGGTGAAGGTTTTATCCGCTGCCATTTTGGACTTAAGGGCTGCTTCAAGATCGGTAACATCATTGATTGTATGCTTATGTTGTAAAGGGGCTTTTCGGTCTGCTTTTTCTTCAATAGTTATAAGCGCTTGATCAAGTTTATTGAGGTTATCGCGTAAAATGGGGAATTCAGAACTGATAAAGCGTCCTTCTTTTGGCAATTCCATCTGTAGCTTTTTGGTTTTTGTCATCTCTGTTTCCCCCATCATAATATACCGGCGCCAAAATCACGCACCATGGAACGCGCGGAAGGTCCACCGGTAAGGGTGAGTTTCAAGCGCGCTTGTTTGGCGCCTTTGTCACCACTGATAAATTTGCGCTCTGTCCAAAGAGGCTCGGATAACTGCTCTGTTTCCTCTAATTTCAAAGGGGTGAAAGCACCATCATCCAGCTGCATCTCGAGTGAGAAGGTTGCACCGCCCGGTAAAAAGGTTTTGATATAACTGGTCAACCTTGCCTTTTCACCAAAGGAAAAAGCACGGGTGATATAGGTTGCTTCTTTATGAATCTTCCCCGCAATCAATTGCACAGGTGCAAACAAAACAGGTGAGAGCTTCTCTGTCCCTTTGAGAATGGCACGAAGTTTTATCTTTTCACTGATATATTCAGTAAGACTGAGTAATTGAAAGGGAAGCAGTTGATAAATTGTGCCATTGTTTCGTTCAATCTCAAAGATGACAGAACAATCGCTTGAAGGCAATTCAATCGCTGCACGCACTTGCAAATCAGAACAATCAACAAGATCATAAGTGCCAAGATCAATGGTTTTTTCTGTTTGTGTATAACGTGCGGCTAACACTCGAAAGGCTAAGGCCTCATCTTGGTGCGCTGTCCAGCTCTGCGCATTGACAGAAGAAAAGCGTGGACCGGTCACGTAAGGGTGACTTGAGACGTACCTTTGGTGTTCTGCATCAAAATCCCCAAGTTTTGCCAGTGAGACGGAATGATCAGCATCATCTGTCTTGATAACGAAAGCCGTTAAGCGGTCATCGGGAACTAACAGTGGTACATCATAGCGTGCCTCTGCCCACCCTCCCTTTGCGCCCTTCATAGAATAAAAGCTTTGCGCTTGAATATCGGCGGTCGGATAACCGTTTTCAGTAGTGACCAAATCAACCACCAGATCATGGTTTTGATTACCGATTTTGCACAGATGAAAGTCAATTCCTGTGATTTGCCGTGTTTCATCGGGGGTAAAGACCTGCGCTTGTGGGTCCACTTGCGTCCATATCTTCACCGTTGTGGTGCGCCGCATCACTTTCACATCAATCACCCCTTGACCGGTAAAAAGTCCTGTTGCAAGTGTTCCACCTTTTCCCCGTGCCACAATATTTTTTGTGCCAGCAGTGATATTTTGTGGAATTTTAAAAGTGCCCTCAAGGGTGCCTTGTCTATCGGCAACAAGGCGGCTCGCTGGCAAGACATTCACACCATCAAAGGTAAGACTTTCCAAGATTTCGCTACTGCCAAAACCTTCAATTTTAAAGTGAAGGGTAATTTGTCTTAAGAAATCGATTTTCTCTTGGGTTGCACTCACCAAATCATCACTGATTTCTGTTTTACGAATGCTTCTCCCACGGTTCCAGCCCATATTGAGTTGATTGGTGACGCTCGAGAGCCAATCGGTGCGCTGTTCGTGCCAAAAGTCTGTCGCGGGGTCAAGGGTTACTGTACCAGGCAGGGGTGCAAAATTTTGATAAGGGTTGATTTTTTCGCAAGCCGTTGTCAACTCTTGCGCAATGATCACTTCATTTGTCCAGTCAAGCGTAACAGGCGCTTTTAAAGGAGCAGTGTAGAATGTTGGATCAATAGCAAGCTGCAAAATGCCATTGCCAACTGCGCCGGTTTGTTGAAAGCCTTCATCTCTGTAACTATCATCAAGAAAGGGATCAGCGAACATGCCCTTTTTGGCAACAGGTTCTTTAGAGTCCACATTGCTTTTAATGCGCTCTAATTGCATCAACCGGTCAAGGGAGAGCACCCGTTGAAAATAGCGCCACATCTCATCATAGGGGGCAACACGTGTGCCATCATTGACCACAACCGGCGTTTCAAGCCAATTGTTGGTGATGGTTGCAAGGGATAACACATCATCAGGGACATTTGGTGCCATAGGGTGATCTGCCGAGATACCTTTGATGTAAACCACATTGCCTCCTGTGTTGAGACCTATACGGTCAATACGGGGCAATTTGTAAGTGTAACTGACAATAATATCCCCCCCCTCAGCACCACCTGAGACGGTAATTTCCTGCGCTGTTACTTTATCAGCCGTGATTTTTGCGCGGTAGCGGTAAGTCACCTTATAGGTGCTCCCCGGTAAAGGCTCGTCTCCCACCGGAGCCCAATCAATGGTGTCTCCGGTTTTTTTAAAATCTGTACCTTCTTTAAATTCCTTGCTTCCTTGAACAACTTTGATAAACGCGGTGATGCTTTTATCAGGAACCCCATCACGCCCTGCGGCAACCGCACCACGGGTGACGTTAACGGTTTTCTCTTTTGTCAACAAAAGAGACTGAATATCGGCAATAGGAAAATAATAGGGTTTAAAGGTAAAACTTGTTTTCCCTTTTTGAGGTGCAAAAATATGTGTTTCGCTAGGCACCAAACCGCTAGCAAAATCCTCGCGCTCTTCATGGCGCAAGGCGGCTAAGCGCTTACGTTTAAAGCCATTGATATTGGCTTCCCCTTCTTGAACGCTAAACACTTGGCAACCGTTATTTGCTCCCAATGCGCTTACACGGCAGCCCCTCACGATATAATGTCCATGGGCTCTGTCATAAGTCGCAATGGCTTGCATGGCGGGTTCAAGCAATGAGGGGGATTTTTGATCAATCAGAACACCATCTTGTAAAATATAAACCGGAAAAAAAGTGCCACTTTGCGCATCCTCTTTCAGAGCCCAAACAAGCTTTGCTGTTTCGCGTGCAGCGCCAGGCTCTCCTTCTGCCAAGGTGCCAGGGACTTGCCCCAACAGCTCTGGATCATCCTCATGGGTTACCCATTTTTTTTGCAGCTTCACACCAATTTCCAAGCGCCCAATCATGGAAACATTGTTGAGTACAGCGGGTGCAACGGGGAAAATATCACCTGCGATATAAATCTTGCCATCCGTTAATGTGACGGTCTTCGTCTCTTTGTTGACAAAAGCATCGGCGCGTTCAACGCGGTCTCCTTCTTGTGCAACAAGGCGCCCCAAGCGGTCATGCCGTCCCCTTATAATGGTTTGAACCTCATTCAGTTCACCCGCTTGAATAAAGGGACGCATGCCATAGAAGACAACGCTTTGTTGTTCCTCTTTGCCGCGAGATCTGTCAATTGCAAAGGGTAAACCACTTTCATGCTTCATGTTAAAACCTCAATAAAATCTTGAATTGTTCGCGAACATCGGCACGCAAAGGAATATTAATGGGCGTTTTGAGTATCTCCACACCACCATTTAGTTCATTGGCGTCACACCAAAGCTTGCCCAAAGGGATATCAAGAGGGACATCTTGTTTTGGAATGCCGTGAACGAGAATGGAAACAAAGGCTGCTTGTTTCCCGTCAACATCATGAAAATCTGTACGGGCAGCAAGAAACAACAGAGTGCCTGTTGTGGAAGGGTTAAATCTGTTACCACAATGGCTGTACACACCATCCAAAGCCTGTTCGACAGGCGCTACAGCATAGCATCTGCGATACCCAATTACGCCATCTTGGCTGTCTCTTAAAACCATATAAAGCGTGCGACCATGAAACCATTCTGCCATCAATATATCGCGTTCATGTTTTTTGACCGAACACCACGGAAAATTTGCCATGTCCCATGGGTAATCGATTTGGTCCCAGCTTAATTCTTCATCCCCATCATCTATCCAATTGCCAATAAGCCTGCCTTCTTCTCTTGTGAGAACGCACTCTATCTCTGTTGTGCGCCCAAAGGAAAACAAAGTATTCCCAGCTGTTAAGCGAACACCGCTTTCATACTCCAACATGCTGTCATCAAGGCGTGACATATTGCCTTCCAAGGCTTGCACATCATAACCATAGGTCCCACGGCGAAAATCAGAGCGCAAGCTTTTGGAAAGGTCAGTGATTGCTTCAATGGCTTCAAGATCACCTCGTTCAGGCAACTGATCAAATTCAAGTTGAAAGGAATTCCACCAAGCACGCTCTGGCCATGCGGGCGTGAATTGTGCAGAAAGTCCAAGCCATTCAAGCCCCATATCGACGGCGGCTACAGAGCCACGTATCCTCTGCCATGCAAGACCCTGATCAATTAAATCATAAAGGTTAGAGAAATAAGGGTTTAATTCTTGTAAGCCATATTCGTCTATTAGAAAGGGCAACCAAGAAGGCGGACGCGTGATAAATTTCGCGCGGGGTATTTCTTCGAGTGCCCTTTTAACGTGAGGGTCAAGAGCCATTGCTTCGGCAAAACAACGTTCAAATAAGCTCGAATTCGGGGGTAAAAGTGAGGAAAGCATCAATAAGCACGCCCCTCTTCAGACAAAACAATCTCCCCTAGTGCGACCGCTTCATCCGGTGCGACCAAAATATCCTCACAAGGGTGCGTTATGTTCACATGGTGAACGCCCTCAACCATCAGGCGGCTTAGTATCCAACTTAAAGAGAGATCACGCCCAAGCCTTTGCGCACGCGCCCATTCTGCTCTTAAATTCTGCTCCGCTCTTTCCAAAACAAAGGAGCCTTCATCCGGTAACAACCAAAAATCAGCAGAAATATCGATCATCCGCTGTACCGCGCTTTTCACAAAAATGTGGTCATTGGTCATTTTAACATGGGGGGCATCAAGGGCTGCTTGAACCTTTGCAATTAAAGCCTCATCAGCCACCCCTGAAGGGGCGTCACTAAAAAGCGCAACATGAATAAGCGGGCTTTTGCCTAAACGATAAACAAAAGCATCTTTGACATGGATATCACTTGAGAGAGCAAAATATTGATACCGTGGTGCCGTGCCCCCTGTGGAATGTCCTTGTCTATTCAAGCGAATGCGGCGGCGCAAACGCGCATCATCCTCATCCAAAAGGCGCGTGACCCCATGAAAATCCCCCAAATGATCTAAACTTGTTCCACGCGCAAATGTGAGTAAATTATCCCGTGCCACCTCATTCATCCGCTGGCGCAATAGCAACTCTTCATAAGCGGCCGCTTGCAATTGAATGACCACCGGATCATAAGCGGTCTTTTCCACATTATAAGGAATATGATGCGCCGCAAAAAGCTCAGTCAAACGCGTGATCTTTTGCTCTAAAATGGCTTCAACAGAAAGCTCTTCAATAATTTGTGGGAGAGGTAGTTGTGGGAGAGGTAAAGGTTCAAACTCTGTCATCACCAACCTCTAAATTGATGCGCATTGGCTCTTTGTGTGACCAATCCCCCAAATGCCCATCGGGATAAAAAATACCCGTTAAAACAAAATGGAATGTGCCTTCACGCGGAGCAATTGTCAGATCAATCCTCTGCAGCGAAAACCCGGGCTCTCCACACTCTGGATCATCGAGCGCTTGCACGATTTCTTGATAAAGCTGCATCATCGTCGCAGGATCCGCATTAGCATCTTGGTAAGCCCCAACATTGCACCCATAATGACGACGCAAAACCCGTGTCCCAATTCTTGTCGTCAGACATTTACGCAGTGACTGTTGACAATGGTCCCAACCATATAAGAGAGAGCCATCCTTTTCGCTCATCCCGCACCGCATGCTTTAAGCCCCTTTGCTTGTCTTTGTGGTAGAAACAGTCGGGGGCGCAGAAACAACAGGGGCTGGTTTTTCAGCAATCTGACCAAGGAGAAGCGGATATTTTGCCGCTTCCTCACTTAAACAAATTTCTTCACCTTTGCCCGGTGAACGCTTGCCGGCAACAAAGTCTGCATTGGTTAAAATAACATAACTGTTTTCACGCATGATAAACTCCTTTAAAGAGGACGAGAGGTTGTGGAGGGACCCATTTTGACCCCACCGTGTTTGTGGTTTGCGCCAACAGATTTTTGATTGTGCTGTAAATCTTCTGCTTGAATGTGCACACTGCCCGTTAATGCAACACGGGTTGATTGATGTGAAAGCACCAAACCTTTTTCACTCAAATGAATTTGGTTTTCCCCATGGGAGAGAATGAGTTCATCCTTCGTGATACGCAAAGCGCCACCGGCATAACACAGAGCAAGCTCTTGCGGCGAGCGTGCGGGATTAGGCGCATCCTCACTATAACTATCGCGCACCACCAAAGAGGCAGAACCAATTTCGCCATGGGGATTTAACAACCGCACCGGATCACCAATATTTAAGGGCATATTGCTGGAAACAGCGCCAGAAGCTTCTTGTGCTTGTAGCCAAGGCGATAAAACCGCTTGTCCATGGAAACCCTGTTCGAAAAGTTTTACCCGTACTCTATGACCATCAACTTCTGCAACCCGCCCAATCATGTGCTGGTTGGCAAGACAGCGTTCAAGCGCATCAAGACGCTTCATCATTTGCCGCAAGGTGTCACCCAACAAATGCGCATCATTCATGCCAACACCTCATCATCCCATGAGATCAACCCAGCTTTGAGTTGCTCCTCATCAGCAAAAATATCCCGCCCCAACTGATGCAAATCTTGGTACCATTCCACCACGCTTATTGATACACCACGCTGCTTAATCGCCACAGAGACAATCGGTTCAATTTGTACATCCCGCGGGGCGCTTACATGCGTTAACCCCCACAATTGTCCGCTATGGCATAAAACCCCTATCGCTTCTGCCAAAAGGCAACTGGAAACATCCCGTTCCTTGCCCGTGGTGATAATAAAAGCCCCTAAATGAAGCTCTGCACTGATCTGACCAGAAGCAACAGAACTTAAGCGGCTTTCTAACACTGCAACACGTATTGCTGGCGCAACAAGCATTTGTGTTTCAAGTTCTTCTAAATTAAAACGCCCAAATTGACAGGCACAATCGCGCACATCCGGCAAAGCGCGTTTAAGGCTCTTTATCACTGCCTCACGAAACGCATTAATACGCCCTGCTTGTGTGACTGTTTGACTCATGAAAAGACCCTTCCCAGCCAATCTTCTGCTGCTTTGATAATTTCCACTTTATTGTGTTCTGAAAGCCCTAAATAGGGGCGCGCCGGCATGGTTACTTGATGCACACAAACAAAGCGCTGTGCTTTGCCGCTTTTAAGAAAGAAGCGCAGGGTTTTGCCATTTTTCGGGCGAATAACCCCACCCAATTGATGAATCCGCGCATAAACCAGCCCAGAGCCAATCACCACCTTTTCTGGTGAAGCTTTCATATCAATGGAGCGTGAGAGCGCCCCACTGGCATAAAGAATGGAGGTACGAGCATAATTGTTTTTCCACTTCTCTCCTTGGGGGGAGATCTTTTCGCTTTGAATCCGCCGCCTTGTGCTCTCTTGAATGAGGCGCCCAACCCCTTGTGATAAAGTTCCCATCGAGCTCTCAGCTCCCTTTTGTAAAAAGGATAAAGCCGCTTCAAGCCCCGTCTCTTTAATCTCAATATGGCTTGAAACAGACATGTTATCTTCCCATCAAACGCGGTTTGGCATGGAAAAAAGCCCCATCACGAAGCGGTCCATCTTCACTCATAATTTTAGGTTCATCGACCCCCAAACCCGCTTTGCCTTCTGCAATGCGTTTTAGTAAATCAACCGCCTGTTTGTAGCGATCTTCAATGGTTGTGGTCAGTGCCGTATGGCGTATGGCTAAATTATAAACGGCAATATTGACACAGATCATGCTGAGAGCCGCCGGCTGTCCAGCAATGGGGACCAAGTAGCGATGAGACAAATGCACATCAATCTCACCGCTTGCCTGTTCGAGGGCAAGGGCAATGGCTTGATCGAAAAGCACTGGATCAGCCTCATCATCAAAAGCACATAAGTCTTTTAAGAAATCATCACCCCAGAGCTCTTCAATCAATGTTTTGCTTGCATATGCCATTAGTCTTTTCCTTAAACAACATCTTGCAGCAATACACCGGCATCTTTGGCTGCCACCAATTCACACACGCGTTCACCCACACGCACCCGTTTACCACCCGATAAACCAATATCTGGATCATTGATCACTCCAGACAAACGTTCACCCAATTGGGCGCTAAAGCCCCAACTGATCACCGATCCATCCGCCTGTTGTTTGGTCGGGTCAATATAAAGCAGTGCAATCTTATTGCCCCAAACACGTGCCAATTGTACTGAGCGCCCTTTGCGTGCCAAATTCACTTGCGATTCACCAATGAGTAAACGATCGGGGTGTATTTCCATCAGATCAGCAAATTGCGCCTTGGTGACAAAACCATCAGCAGTGCCACCCCCCTTAACAGCTTTAATGATTTTGGGATGACGTTTGAGTTTTGACCAAACAACTTTACCCATCACAATGGTGTTGGGCGTATAGACGAGAGCTTTATCCATCGCCTCATCCAAAGTGGCGTAAGGATCAGATTTTTCATAATCGCTAAATTTATTCTCTCCTTTAAGCGTTATCACGCGCTCTGGTGCGTAATTTTCACTTCTTTGCACAAGGGCTGCAACACGCACTTCACGCCCCAATTCTAGCAAATTGGCAAGTCCCTCTACAGCTGTCTTTTCGGGATTATAACGAGAGCGTCGCTCTGCCCTGGCGCGTGCCGCTGCTTCAATATCTGAATTGGGAATCAAATCATCAAGTCCGTAATCTCTCACACTGGCTTCCCGTTCAAAGGCAGAAAATTCCACCACATTCGGGCGCCCTTTCCGCCCTATCTCAAGTTCAGGCACCGTAAAACTTTCCGCTAGAGGAAATTCACTATATTTAAACACTTCACTTAAAACACAAACACGGGGCAAAACTTTATCGCCAATAAGAGAACCTGCTGGATTGCGATATCCAATAGCAATAGCGGTAAGTGTTGGATCAATGGGAAAAGGTCTGTTCATTTTAAACCTCGATTAATTAATTTTAAAAGAAATAACATCACCAGCAGAACCATCACTCATGGCAATACCAATGGTGCGATCTGCTGCTTCTGCTTTAATGGCGTGCCCCTTTGGGTCAGAGGTCAAAAAATCACCAAAGGAAACATTGCCTCCACACATCACTTCGCCCCAACCACATTGGCCAACATCAATCATCTCACCAGCCTTGGCTTCACAAGACCCTGCAGTCCCTAATAATTTATCACCCTTACCAGAAGCCGTTGCCACCATTCCCTCAGTGCGGGCTGCAACAATGCAATAAGGTGAGATCACATCTCCAGCGCGAAAAGATTTAATCAAAATCGTCGTACTCATGATTGGCGTTCCTTTTGTTCATAAATATAATCAACCGCTTGGCTAATGGTGATGTCGAAGCCTTTTTGCTTCTGCTCTTCCTGATAATGGCGTGCCGCAAGCGCAATATCTTCTGGCGCAAGCTTTGGTTCTTGTGCTAAGGCACATGCTTCTAAAGGGCTTGTTGAGGCAAGCGCCGGCAACTTCTCGACCAAACTTTTAAAATGTTCCATCCCCCCTTCAAGGCTACAGAGCGCACGATATTCCTCGCGAGCAGCCGGCAAAATCTTACCCTCTTCAATCGCTTTGTCTAAAAGACTCTCAATAGTCGCCTTTTTTTGCTCTTCTTGCAAAAGCGCTAAATCTTCTTGCGCTTTTGTTAATTGGGCATTTAATTCCACGCGTTCCTTTTCGCGTGTTGTAATGCTTGCTAAAATTTCTGCAGGTTTTGCATCTTCTGCCAGCTCCAAAGCACTGGCAATGGCTGTTAAATCCATCATTTTCTCCGTCAAGGTTGTTGGGGACACCACAAGAGGTATCAAAGGGGGTGTTAAAGGGTGTTCATGGCTTAAAGCCGTCATCACAAGGGCAGGACGGTTCACCAGCCCTGCCCCTGCCAAACTTAAAATCTCACCATTTTTAGAATGACGAAACTCAGGGGAAAGATAGCGATATTCCCGAGCCACAATCTTTTTAGCTGCCATATCGGTCCATTTAACCCGACCCCAAATCGCACCATCCCGTTCTGCGAGTTCTTCAATCCAACCGCTGGCAGGCGCTTCCAAGCCGTTCCTCGCTCTGTGATGTTGCCCATGCTCATAATCAATCACAAGCGGTCCTTTATTGGCTGCAAAAGCCTTTAAAATCGTTTGCGGGTTATAATGCCATTGCCGTCCATCACGCGCCTTCACATTTGGCGCTTTGGGCAAAAGCTCTACCCACTCAGGCGCTTGGCTAACGGTGACGTCTTGACATAAAACGTCCGGGCAAAGATCTATGAAATTGCCATGAAATGTCTCGTCATGACATATCTCAGCATGTCCTTCTTTTTGATCTTCGTAAAATTCTTGCTCCATACATTGCCTATTGCTTTATAACGATCATTGGCAATACAATGCATGAAACTTACTCCCACTATAAGTCTGACACTGTCAGTCAAAAGAGCATTTCTCAAAAAAGCACTCTTTTCCCTATTATTCTCCCTGTGAGAAAAACCTCCGTGCCAAACCATCCCATAAAATCGTTTTCAAAGGCACTTCAAAGGCGATAGAGCGCCGTTGTGAAGTGAGAGGTACAATTTCACTCCACATAACAACGCTGCTCCTAGAGCGTTTTTTAAAGATTGCTCTTTGGCTTAAAAACATTATATCATTGAATGTAAGGCGTGAGCCAGTTATACCAGGACGGTTTTACCGGATCTGCGAGGAGTTGACCGCCCTCCACGCCTTCTCATTTTCTCACGTATCGACCCTTCTCTGCAAAGCCAACAGAGTTCTACATTGTTCTCTTATCGCCTTATACAAAAAAGCCTCTCTCAAGCCGTTTTTTTTAAAGATTGCTTTTAAACTTTTAAACTGTTACATTATCTTTGAGGCGTGAGCCAGTTATGCCAGGACGGTTTTGCCGGATCTGCGAGGAGTTGACCGCCCTCCACGCCTTCTCATTTTCCTCGCCCCTTTTCCGTTAAAAACACAAGACTTTCTTCCTGTTGTTTTCTTTACAACAACCTCTCGCCCTTTTTTTCAGCCGCGTTTAACAAACGTTGAATTTCGCGAAAGCTCTTTTTATGCATGGAGATAAGCCACCATTCTTGTTTGCTTGCTACCCATTTGACTGCAAAGCGCCACCATGCCCCACCACTTTCACCCAAAAATACAACACTCTGTGCATCTTTTCGTCTAATAACGCCATGGGGGCGGATGAGTGTTTGAATGGCGCCTCGAAAATCACTCAAATGAAGAGCGCGTGCTTGATGCTCTAATAAAATATGTTTTACGCTGTCTGAGGATAAGCGAATAAGAGAACTTTCTGTTGTAAAAACATCACGCACCTTTTGTATCATTGGAGCAATGGGGATAAATCCACGAGGCCAACGTCCTTCAAACATCGCTTCCAAAAGCGGCGAACCTACAATATCTTCAATGGCAATGCGCTTGCGATTGTCCCCCATCACGGAAACTTTATCACTTAAAAATCGGCTTAAATTTTGCGCTCGATGTTTCCCAGGGTTCAAATGCCAACCAGGATCAATCCCCTTTGGTATCTTCTCAACCCGCCCCGTTCGCTTATTGTGCCAAACCCGCTCCTCCACATGGGGTGGCTCTGCGCCCTCTTCATAGCCTAAATTGTCTGCTTCATAACGGCTTACCTGCCGCACACTGCATTTACACCGCCAGCCATTGGGCGGATAAAGCCAATCCCAAACTGGATCATCAACGGGTGCGGTAAACCCCACCCAACTTTCATGCTCTAAACGCTTATGTTCTGAACTCGACAAAGCATAGGTGAGATAGGGCAAAAATTCTTTATTATTTTGTGTGCGTTCCCACTCACCTGCCGCATGCGCACTCATAGTATTAGCCCAATAGACCGTTTCTAAACGCCGCGGACTGCCCAATTGCACCGCACTCTTTTCACCCGTTTTCGGGTCAATGCTGGTCTTTTTCCCCCACCAGCCCTTTTCCTGTAAAATCGGCATCAAATTTTTTTGAAACTCTTGAAAAGGAAGCCTATGCTTGATTGCCTCTCCAACCGCTCGCTTAAAATCCTCTAAAATGTCATAGCCCACCGATTTTGCCACCGTAAAAGAAAAAGCATGCTCTTCTGGTGCCACATCACGCCAATCAAAGCTTGGAATAAGTGCCTTGGTTTCAAAATAACGGGTGACCTCTTTAGGAGCGGTTTTAAAAAGTTCCTCATCCATGATACCCAAGCCCACGTGCAATCATCTGTACTTTTGCCAAGCGCGCTGCTAATGCGTGATGATCCATCTCACCTAGCAATTCATCCAAGCCTTTGAGGATATCCTCATAACTTTTTGCTTCTCTCACAAGCTTTTTAAAAGGCTCTAAAAGGGGTTCTAAATCCTCTTCCCAGTCACTTAAAGCCTCACTCGAAAGTCGGTCCAATTCGTCGTGATATTTCCCACCCTGCTCTTTTCCACCCTTGCTCTCTCTTGTCACAGAAACATCAAAAGCACCCCCACAATCAGCACAAAAACTCGCCTTTTGTTTACCCTCACCATCCCCTTGTCCCCTCTCACCACAATCAGAGATAGCAGCCTTTAAAACATCTTCTTCCTTTTTGGGTTGCGAAAAGCCAATCTTATTGCGCACTTCTTGCGCCCCAACACGCAATCCCAAGGGCACAAGTTTTTGCAAAGCATCACTAATCGCTTTAATATCTTCATTTTCCGAAATCGGCCAATAGACAAGGGGGTAGCACTCTTGGCGCCCAAAATTAATCTCAACAAACGGCACAATCAAATCACGATTGGCCGTCAACGCCAGTTGCCGTGCATCAGCTCTGGCAATATCATGACGCACATTTTCATGAATGCGCGCTTGCGAAAAGGACGATCCATCATCCGTCGTCATCGTTTGTCCCAACACACCCTTTGAGATCTGCCGATCTAAATATTCAGCCTTTGCAGCAAAAACCGCATTGCCACTGCCCCCTGCCGCTTCAATAAACTCAATCTCCATCTCTTTGGGAATAATCGCTGCCGCATCACTAGATAAATCACGCACCGCTTGAATAAGAACCCGCCGTTCCTCTTGAGAAGAGCTCGCACCATATTTGCCCACACGCAAAGGCATGCCGTAAACTTCTAAGAAAGCCATCCAATCTTTTAAGGTATAAGACTTAAACAAAAATGCCCAAGCCGCAAGTCTGGCAAGCCCAGAGCGGATAGGCAAACCGCTTTTCAACTTTGGGCGGTGAATAGAAAATTTATAAGCAGGCAACTCAATACCATAGTGAGACCCCTCTTCTTTTAAACGCAAATGAAAGCCATCTCGCCTGTCCAATTGAAAAAACCGCTGGTCACGCCACCTCCATGCAACCGGCCACCATTCTTTGGCACTCTTGTCCCACAAGGTTTCAACAACCGCATAGCCTTTACCCAAAGCATCTAACAAATCCGCCACATAATCATCAACAAAGGTGGGCGCACTAATCATTTCGCGCACCGCATCAGCTATCTTTTTGTCCTGTGCACTGTTGCTTGCCGCAATCACGCCAGGCTCCACACCTGTCAAAGCATTTTTACGCATGCCAAGCACAGCACGATAATGTAAATCACGCTCTTCCATATCATCAGCAAGTTGGAAAAACTGCTCTGGATGCCCCCGTGCTGCCTGTTGTAAAATATCAGCAAGTTGCGCAGGGGTGAGACCACTGACAATGGTTTGTGACCACACATCACGAACACCATTAATGCTTGGGCTTGCCACCTCCCGCTCCAACCCTTTGATATTAAGAATAATAAAATCAGATTTTATGTCATTTATTGTATATAAAGATTCAGGCAACGCGTCATCTCTCACCATACATTCCATCGAATACGGACAATGATTGCAGCCCGCACTGCAATTTTCATTACAAATTACAATATTATCGCTCATGAAATTTCTTATTCAAGTTCATATAATCCAATACTAATTGTTTCATGAAAATATTTTGGTATAGACAAAGATCAGAAATTTTTTTAGCCACAAACGCTTTTATCATTGGTAAAGCTTCATCCTTTGATATAGACAGCAAATGAGAAATATAGTCTATCCGTTCTTCTAAATTGAGAGATAATCTTGGACTGGTGAAAAATGTTAAGATATCCAATTCCGGACTGGCTTCTTGACATAAATCCCAATCCACTACCATAAAAGAACTATCAGGAGTAACAATGATATTATCAGGATGTAAATCTCCATGTGATAAGATTATATTCTTGCTTAATCGATCTTGAAAGATCTTATTGATTTGATCAATAATCGCCTTTTGATGTAGCAAATCCATTTGGCTCAATACAGTACCCCGGATAAACTCCCATTCGACTACTTCATCGCAAAGTGTTATCAAATTTGGTGCAGGATAGAGACTTTGTCGAAAAGAGCCATCCTTGATGTTTTCATTAATGCACGATGCTTCCGGATAAATTTGCCCATAGCAAAACTCTTGATGCTTGCGTTTCAAGAAATGTTGTTTTGACGATTGTGCATTTTCAGGCTGTAACCAAATGATTTCTTGTTTTCTGACAAAAATAATTAAAGCAGACACCCCAAAAATCACAGCCATAATCACTGCCAACCACAAATGAGCTTGCCAGAATGTTGAAAAAACATGACCGTATAAAAAACTGAATGCAAAGGATACAACAGCGGTAATAATGGCTGTAAATGATAAAACAGTCGCGATAGCTTTGGGATCAATCAGTGAATTTATAAGAAGAGACGACAGATAAGATCGATAAGCAGATTTAAAAACACATAGCAGTAAAAATCCTAATATAAGAGCCGCAATGATTTGAAATGACATGAGAAGAAAAGCAATGGTTACCATACAACCAATCATTAAGACGGGGAAAATAGGATTTTGAAACTTTGAAAAATACTTCTGAAACAATATATTGGAACTTGCTGAAAAAAAATTCCCAATGATAAAAATAATCGAAACCAAAATAGCAGGTTGAAATGGCAAAAAATCAGAAAATGCGATAGAAACAGTTCGATTATTAACCAAAATAGCAAAAGCTGAAACTGCACTTAAAAAAATAAGAGTGAAGCGATAAGGATTTTTGACTTCTTTACGGCTGGCGCACATAACTGTAAAAATATTCGGATGAGCGTCGATATGAAAACTATCTAATCCCTTCGTCAGTTTTGAAAACATAAAAATAGCAAAAATTAATGAAAGGACTTGAAAAATCACAGGCAATGCAGGATGCACATAATAAAGTATTCCCCCTAAAAAAATAAGTACCGTTGTCACACTATAGGTAACAGCAGCCACTTCGGACTTAACGGAAAACAGTGTGCGATGCTTTGGTACTACAGAAAAGAGTAAACTATCTTCCGCACCTGAGAAACAAGCGGCTGCTAATGTAATACACAACAAATAAGTGGCGTAAGCAAAATATGCGTAATTCATAAAAAGAGCTAAAAAACCGCAAAGAAAGAAAAACAGCCCAGTATAAATAACGCGCTTACTTCCATAAACATCTGATAATAAACCCAAGGGGACTTCTAAGATCAAAGGAAGCAATAAAAAATAACTACCGATTAAAACAATATCCGCTTGCGACAAATGCAATTTTTCCGACAAAAAAAGTGGTAAAACAGCAACCACTAGAGCAGTAGACTTGCTAACACTATAAATCTTAAATTGCTTAACCTTATCCACAAAATACCTTCCCACGACATCCGCTACATGTGCCAGATTCTTTCAAAGATTTTAAAACGCTTTGAGCAGACCAATCTATTGCCTCATAATTTTGTAGATTCCCAAAAGCTTCTGAATAAAAGCAATTTTTTAAATCTCCATTATAGTCCAATACCAAGGATGAAAATGGAAATAAACACATTAACGGCGACGAAACGTACGTAGAATTTTCGCCTAAGTAATAATTAATACAATTTACAAAATTTTGTGACGTCCATGAGATTTTCCTTTCTTGGAACTTTTTATCTATATAAATCTGGAGGGGGGATTCTTTCCTTGATAATTCATCTCTCAAATGAAAAAGTGAAGCGTTTGGCGGAAGAATTTTGTTTCTTAAAGCCTTAGATCGATCCTTTGTATTATTTTTTCTAGAAAAACTAAATGACGACGTATCGAGCGGGCTGAATCCGATATAATCGACATCTTTGCTTATACAAAAATCGATAAAATTAATAATATTTTCTAGAATCTCTTTGGTAACTGTCGCTCTTATTCCTATACTTTGCAGAGGTTGAAGATTCTTAACTGTTTCAATGTTTTTCCACACTCGATCAAATTTATTCGCCCCCCGTATATCATAATATCCTTGGACACTAGTCGAATCCATAGAAATAACAATTTCTTTTATGTCATACTGTGAAATCCATAAATTTTTATGCAATAAGATGCCATTAGTATTTAATTCAACAGGCAGACCTAGTTCATTCAACGTTAATAAAATATCTTTAAGCTTCGGATGCATTAAAGGTTCTCCCCCAGAAAGCATCACTGAGGCAGCTCCTTTTTCTTTCAACATTCTAAATAAGGGTATTAAACTTTCTGGAGTATGCCAATTTTTTTCCTTAATCTTCCAGCAATCGCACATGATACAAGGGCTATTGCAATTCTGGATAATATGTATAATAGGTGTTACAGGTACCCATAATTTTTTAAGATCAAAAATCGAATCTGACGCACTAATCAAGTTTTCCTTCTTTAAAAGAAAACCATTCTTTTCTAGTTCTCTTAACAAGATTGAAAAATCTGATGCTAAAATCTCTGTCTCTACATTAAGCTTTGCCGCAACAGTTTCAATTTTCTGATTCTGTAAAAAAACTGAATCAATTAAAATTATAGCGGAATCATTAAGCACAATAGTCTGAAAATCATTTAATCTAGTTATGCTATTCTCGTCGAGATTAATACGAAACATTTCCCCTCCTAAATTGTTTCTTAATAATACAATGGATAAGGGCGCTGCTGCGCCCTTATCCTGCTTTTTTATTTTTTTCTATCTCGCACCAATGGTTTATAACAAGTTAAAGTTGCACTGTTCACAGTGCCAATCACCTGCGGTTTTTTATATGACATAATATCCTCCTCATATTGTTATTATGTACCTTATTTATATTCAAGACATTGAAATTCACAACTTTATAGTTGTAAAGTCAATTTAACTGTATTACGCAATATTCAGTTTGGAAAACAAATTGGCCTATACCGGTATAAATCGAAAAACTCTTGTGCTCAGCTAATTTCCATTTTAATTATTAAGTTCATTCAAAAAGTATTATTCCTGATTTCAATGGCTATTTCACTTCAATGGCAATAAGAAATATGCAATGCTCTGCTTTATCAAGTAATTTTAAAAAGGTTTTTTGGGGCTGAAATAAAGAATAGTTGTTGCGTAAATCAGGTTCTCAGAAGAAAAAATTTTCAATTATTTCTCTGTTTTAATTGTAATTTCGTGAAATACTACTTGCGGTGAAATTACCTTTAAAAAAGATTCTACTCGACGCCAAAATACAAACTTTTATTTCTTATTAAAGATACAAGATATTGATTTATAATGATAATATAGCGTTATTCATCTTGAATTAGCCCTCGAATAACGCAAGATTATCTCATTTCAAATCTGTTTATCTTGAATCAATCAAAACCACTTGCTTGCACATCACAAGCGGGGTTGATGTGTGGGTAAAAACTATAAAAGAAAGGAGTAAAAATGGTTCTTATGAACCGTCTTACGTGCCAAGGGCTGTCGCAACATTGGGAGCTAGCAAATATAACGATGATGCCGGCTTGCTTCTTCACAAACGTAAAGATGGTGGTGCTCAATAGCTTTATCGTTATACCATTCATGGTCGGCGCCGCGAAATGGGCTTGGGTGCATTGCGAGATGTTTCTTTAAAACAAGCCCGTGAATTGGCAACTGGATGGCGCTCTATTTAACGTGAGGAGCGTGATCCCATTATAAAGAACGTGAGAAACAAAAGTGTAAAGCAATAAGCAATCTCCATTATTTAAATGGCATTGCTCTAGATGCTTTTGAAAACCGTAAAGCTGAATTAAAAAATGATGGTGAGGTTTGTAATTGGTTTTTACATTTACGCCTCCATATTCTCTCCAAATTAGGCTGTCTGCCCGTTTCAAAGATTACCCAAACAGAGATACGCGATACCCTTGCCCCTATCTGGCATACAAAAGCTGTTACAGCGCGTAGAGCTCTCATTCGTCTCAATCTTTGTCTCAAACATGCGGCTGCATTAGGGTTAGATGTTGATTTACAAGCAGTAGAAAAAGCACGCGCGCTCTTAGGCAAACAACGTCATAAAAAACAAAGCTTACCAGCCATGGATTGGAAAGATGTGCCGGCTTTTTATAAAACACTTTGCGAAGCATCAACCCTAACACAATTGGCTTTGCGTTTGCTTATTCTGACAGGTACTCGTACAAATCCTTTGCGTCATATTCGTAAAGATCAGATTGAAGATGATATCTGGACAATCCCTGCTGAAAATATGAAAGGTTTGCGTGATGCTACAACAGAATTTCGTGTGCCCTTATCATCAGAGGCATTAGAAATCTTAAAACAAGCGCGCTTGTTCTCTCGCAATGATTTCTTTTTTTCTGCTACCGGTCGCGGTCCCCTTGCTGATAGTTGTATGGCAAAGTATATGAGAGAGAATAAGATTGATGCCTGCCCCCATGGTTTTCGCTCTAGTTTACGCAATTGGCTTGCTGAAACAACCGATGCCCCCTATGAGGTCGCTGAAACCATTCTAAGTCATACGGTAGGTGGTAAAGTAGAGCGCTCCTATCGTCGTACTGACTATCTAGAACAGCGTCGCATCTATATGGATAAATGGGCGGCTTATGTCACGAGTCAATCTTAAGATATGGGGTGCATAACCCCATTATCTGTGGATAACTTTAGCTCTCTTCTCTCTCATTCTTTCTCAATAAGATTCATCACGTATCACATCAGAAATTGTATGATAAAATATTGTTTTCTATAAATAAAATACCTTCAAAAATGAACCAAAATATGGTTAATAAATCATCATGATTTGTTTCCAATTTTTACTATTGAAAGGAAATTATTATGACAGAAAATGATATTCTTTTGACAGACCGTGAAAGGACAAAATTGCTTCATATGAGTGTCTCAACATTCCGGCGTCATGTCACCAATGGCTCTCTCCCAAAACCTTTAAAATTTGGTTTTTTATCGCGTTGGTTACAATCAGATCTTCTTAATGTCATCGAGCAAGCAAAACAGCAACGTCATAGTGATGTGGCATAAAAAGAAAACCTTGTCACGTAAGAACGAACAAGGCTTTCTCAAACTCATCACCCTAGAGGTAGCAGAATCAGTGCTGTGACGCAACGTTATAGGATTTAAAATGATGTGTTCTTTTAAGAATGCGCAGGGTATCACACGTGCCTTGCATGGGGGTTGGCATGGATATTATGGGATAGCCCGTTGCCCTGCTCATGATGATAGGCTGCCTAGCTTATTCCTTGCCAATGGACATGATGGGCGGCTTTTACTCTATTGTTATGCTGGCTGCTCTTTTAGAGAGATCATACAAGCGCTCATTAGAATTGGCTTGCTTGGAAAACAAGCTTATGATCAGACGCTTTCTTTCTCCAAACAGTTTTGTGCTGATCTCAAACGAGCAAAACAGAAAGCAGAGAGAGTAAAAGCAATTTGGCAACAATGCCAACCAATCAAAAATACTTTAGCAGAAACCTATTTACGTATGCGGGGTATTACATGTGATTTGCCTACTGATTTACGCTTTTACGACAAATGTCCACACCCTTTAGGGATTACACTGCCCGCGTTGGTTGCTCTTGTTAAGGGTGCTGGCTCCTTTGCCATTCATAGAACCTTTTTACAAGCCAATGGCTGCAAAACAGATCAAAAACCAGCAAAAGCCATGTTGGGGTCTGTCATGGGCGGTGCTGTGCATTTAAGCCAAGACAATCCCAAACATCTGGTCATTTGTGAGGGCATTGAAACCGGTCTGGCTCTGCTGTCTAGGTTGTTATCAGAGCCCGTTAATTTATGGGCGTCCCTTTCAACCCTATGAAAATGCAAAATAGATATAAAATATCTATTCTAACAGTAGCTATTGAAGAAATAGTAAAAATGTATTACATTAGAATTATATTGTAACACATTAAGTGGTCGTAAAATGGCTGAGACAACATTTACCTTTCGCGTCGATGATGTATTAAAAAATGAATTTTCCAAAGCAGCAAAGGCGTGTGATAGATCTGCTGCACAATTATTGCGGGATTATATGCGCGATATCGTAAAAGAACAAAAAGAAAAAAGTGCACACGATTTATGGTTTCGGGAACAAGTTCAATTAGGGATAAATTCTGCTAATGCAGGTGATATAATATCTTCTGAAGAAATCGAAGCAGAAGCAAAGGAATGGCGCTTAAAAACACAAAGTAAACTCGATAGATCAACTTTATGAAGCTAATTTGGACACAAGTAGCACACGTTGACCGCAAAAAGATACGTGAATATATATCACAAGATAATCCTTCTGCTGCCTTAAAGTTTGATCAACTTTTATCTGAAAAAGTAGAAAAACTTATTAAACTTCCTACTCTTGGTCGTTTAGGATGAATTGTAAATACACGTGAACTTATTGTACATCCAAATTATATCATGATTTATGATATTTCAAATGGCGTTGTGCGTATTTTACGTGTGCTTCATACAAAGCAAAAATTTCCTTAATCAACTGTATTTTTATTTATTTGGTAATTAAAGCAAATTATTTTCTACAATACTGCGCTCCGTATCAGTAAGTAATGATAGATTACTATTTTTATAATATTGCAAATATGATTGGCATAATCACTTTGCACACCGCTTAGTTTCTACTCGTAAAAATAATGATGATACTCTTGTCAAACGACGTCTTATTGTCAATGATGTGACCGTCGAAAAGCTTGGGGAATTGTTAAAAGAAAACCCCCGTGGTTTCTTAATGGTGCGTGATGAATTGTCTGGTTTTTTAGCCAATCTGGAACGTAAGAAATATCAACAGACCGTGCTTTTCATCTAACGGCTTTTAATGAAGATGATCAATTTACCTATGACCGTATCGAGCGTGGAACCATTTTTATCCTTCATGTCACTTTATCTATGATTGGAGGCATTCAACCCTCACGAATTATTCCACTCATTCAAGCAACACACCGTAGAATAAACGATGACGGTTTATTGCAACGCTTTCAAATGCTGGTCTGTCTCGATGATACAAAAGATTGGTAATTGGTTGATAGAGCTCCCAATCAAGAGGGCTAGCAAAAATATGAAGGGGTGTTCGTTCTTTTCGTGATAAACGACTGGGTTCTCCCGAACATCCGCTGATCATGCGTTTTTATACCAAAAGCACAAGAAAAATTTTATGAATGATTGGAGCATATTCATAGAGAGCAAAAGGAGGTAGTCACCTAGAAAGCTTACAATCGCATCTTTTGAAAATGCCTAAAACCATAGCAAGCCTTACCTTGATTTTCGAACTTCTTGACAGTGCTCGTTTTGAAATCGGACTCTATGCTATCACAACAGCGTTGCGTTGGTCAAACTATCTGTTAAGTCATGCCAAACGTCTTTATGCGTCGGAGGATACATTAACAGCAGAGCATACAACATTAATTGTCGAACCTTGTGATCATTTGCCCGATGTTTTTACAGCAAGGAATGTTTATAAACGTGATTGGAAATGTTTAACAGACAATGGAGCCGTTAAGCAAACTTTAGAGCTTTTATGCCGTTGTAACTATATTTATGAAATCTCTGGAGACAATAGCTCCCAAGGCGGTCGACCTATCATACGTTATGAATCATCCCTTAGTGAAAAGTCATAAGACATCACACTGAGGCAATTTGGAAATCTTATAAAACATTAAACAATATAACAGTGAACCTTCAAAGCACTCCCCATCATTAGTTTTGGGGGCTTTGGGGGTGCTTCTTATATGTATTATTTTATTTTTGATTGAAAAAAATATATAAGAGGGGAAAAGGAACCATCAAAATCCTCAAAACTCATAACCATAATAGTCTTGATAGCATTTCTTATGAGTTACAAACTATCTTTTGAAAGGCTTAAAGGATCAGCACTTTCCATGGTGAGACAGTCATCATTATCATCTGCTTCATCCACTTCCCCTGCCACTTCAACAGAAGTTGTTTTAGAAGCAACAGATGCTGTTTGCGGATCCAAGCTCAAAATCGGTGCATTTTTCGGAAAACCTGCTCGATAACCCCGTGCAAGAGTAAGCGCGTTGTCAATATCATATTTTGTGATAGTATCTACAAAGCCTAGACGGTTCTTTCTTTGAAAACTCTCCTTATAAAACTTAAGTTTTTTGACATTGCCAGTCAAAATAAGTGCAATAAGGTGAAATTCTGCAAGGCAAAATTCACTGTTTGTTGGCAAAGCGGCATAATTATAGATGATTTGATTGACATTTTGCCGATCAGCCCACTCAAGTATATCTGTACAAATCTCCTTTAGCTTGCCTTCATCCAATTCAGTACTAGAAACTGTATAAAATTCTTCTACCTCTTTGAGAGCTATATATTGAGGCTTCTCGGGAAAAACATCCCTATGAGCCGTAGAAAAACTAAGTGTTGAAAGGGAAGCCTTAAATACAACAATCGGCTCTTCTTCATCACTTTGAAGGTTATACATTATGTTGATAATACGGTCTTTGCTTATAAAATAGGCATTACGATTATAATTTTTGTCGCGATAGACTGTCCAGTTCATCATTTTTAATATTTCAGAAACTGTATTAAGGAGAGCCAAAGATTGTACATCAATGCGTGCATCCGCCGCCTCTCGCTCCTTTAAAACGGTTAAATGTTCTTCAGCAAAATGAACGGCGTGATTAACATATTTTTCCACATCATCGTCATCTAAATATTCAGAAATCGTACCTGCTTTTACGGCATTTTGATAGGATTTCAGGACATCAATTTGACCTGTTAATGCTAAACAAGCCAAATGCCATGGGATATCGGGACAAGAGCTATATTTTTGAACAAGCGCTTTGCTTTCTATCGCTGCTTCTAAATCCTGAGCACGCGCCCATTGTATCACCCGCTCAGAAATTTTGATAAGCTCCTGCTCATTTAATGTCTCTACACGAATATCAATCCCTTTATCAATACCACTAAAAATCCCTCCTCCAATCGTATTAAAAGACTGATAAATATTTGTAGCTGATATCTGCCTACATTTTCTACTATCGTGAATATAACGACAAGCTATAGAAATCTCTTCGTTAGAGATCTCAGCTTCAAGACGGACATTGTAATTGTCATGGAGGCGTACAAAACCAAAATCAAACTGAATAAAACGATCTGGCAAAGAGAGCCACATCTTTCCAAGTTCCGTAGAAACCCACCCTTGCGTTTTGAGAATACGACTTGCTGCAGTAAGGCTTATCGAGCGCTGTTTCGGTTTTTTGCGTGCTAAAATGTCATCCAATTCATTATTTTTATAAGCCTCAGCAAAAAAGATAACGCGCTCAACCTGTGTTATCTTTTCATAATCAGAAAACTCTGGCACGTATAATTGAGGTGTAGGTTTGTAATTTCCTAAAGCTTCGATCTCGCCGAGTAGAGCCTTTGCAACGAGAGAATGATTAGCAGATTCTTCACGTAAATTTTGCTCAATATTTTGTGCTTGCGCCCAAACTAACACTTTATTTAAAGCTACCTTAACGTGGTTTTCAAAAAACTCCAGCGCTGTAACTCCAAAATTCTCTTCTGAAGAAATCAGCATATCCTTATATTGAAGTTGCGATTCTTTACCGTTAGCATATTCACAGCCAAGACAATAGGCGGCAGTGGTAAGACTGACAGAAACCCACAACCTACCACTATCTTGTCCATAATCTATGACGCCGTAGTGAATACGCACTATGCGATCGGGGAGGTGATAATAAGCAAACATATCACCCATTTTATCGCGATGAGGCTCCCAGCCAAGTCTTTTTAAAATCTCTGTTGCGTCTTTGGTTTGCATCGTCATTACCTCCCAGCATGTTCCATAATTCTTTTACAGAGGAATTCATAAAAATTACTTGCATAATAAAGGGGATCTCCAGATATTACCTCAAAATAGAGCGGACATTCACCATCCTGAAACTGAGAGTAATCAAAGTAAAATGTCTCACCAAAATCAGTTCTACTGACAACAAGCTGCTGTGGTTTTGCTAAACCATTTTTCATTTCTGTTAAGCGATTATAGACAATGTCACCACCATAAACAGTTTCAAAGCCTACACCATAAATGCTAAAAATTTCCTCGCAACCAATTTCTCCTCCTCCGTAATTTTTTAAAAAACTCTTGTAGGAAGTTGTAAACTGCAAACCGAGAGTTCTCTCAGCCTTTTCAATCAATATATCATCAGGTGCATCCTCTGCAGTGCCAAAGTCGATAACATCCGGATACTTATTAATTAATTGTGCAACATCATCTAAAGTATAAGTTTTCATAAGTCCTTCCCCCCTAAAAATATTAACGACGCTTGCATTCTTGAAAAGAAAAAAATAATGGTGGTTTAACATTGCAATTTGAAAGTAAAACCACCATACAAAGAAATTTACTTCAAATTATCTGTAATCCTTTTACAGAGGAATTCATAGAAGTTACTTGCGTAATACTGGGGATCGCTAGGTGGAAACTTAAGATAGAGCGGACACTCTCCATCTCGAAACTGAGTATAATCAAAGTAAAAGGTTTCACCAAAATCAGTTCTACTGACAACAAGCTGTTCTAATGTCGCAAAACCATCTTTTCTATCGAGTAAGTTTTGGAAAACAATATCACCACCAGGGATATCTGCTCCACACTCCTTATAAAGGCTAAAGATTTCTTCACCCCCTATTTCTCCTCCTACATATTTTTTTAAAAAACTCTTATAAGACGATGTAAATTGTAAACCGAGAGTTTTCTCCGCCTTTTCAATCACGAGATCACCAACTGCATCATCTTCAGTACCAAAATTGATAATATCATCATCATATTTATTAACCTTATCAATTAAGACTGCAACATCAGCTAAGGTATAGGTTTTCATAAATCTTCCCCTGCATGCTCTTTAATTCTTTTACAGAGAAATTCATAAAAGTTACTTGCGTAATACTGGGGATCGCTAGGTGGAAACTTAAGATAGAGCGGACACTCTCCATCTCGAAACTGAGTATAATCAAAGTAAAAGGTTTCACCAAAATCAGTTCTACTCACAACAAGCTGTTCTAATGTCGCAAAACCATGTTTCCTATGATATAAGTTTTTATGCACAATATCACCAGCAGGAATACCTACATAATCCCCATAAATGCTAAATATTTCTTCACAACCAATTTCTCCTCCTCCATAATTTTTCAAAAAATCTTTATAAGAAGTTGTGAACTGTAAGCCGAGACTTTCCTCAGCTTTCTTTATCCATATATCATCAGGCGCATCCTCTGCAGTGCCAAAATCGATACTATCGCTATATTTATCAACTAGTACTACAACATCATCTAAGGTATAGGTTTTCATAAATCTTCCCCTGCGTGCTCTTTAATTCTTTTACAGAGAAATTCATAAAAATTACTTGCATAATAATGTGACGCTCCAGATGGAATCTCAACATAGAGTGGGCATTCATCATCCTGAAACTGAGTATAATCAAAGTAAAATGTCTCACCAAAATCAGTTCTACTCACAACAAGCTGCTGTGGTTTTGCTAAACCATTTTTTATATCTGTTAAGTGATAGTAAACAATATCACCAGCAGGACAATCCTCAAAACTTGCGTTATAAATGCTAAAAATTTCCTCATAACCAATTTCTCCTCCCTTATAATTTTTTAAAAAATCCTTATAAGAAGCTGTAAACTGTAAACCGAGAGTTTTTTCTGCTTCTTTAATCCGTACATCACTAACTGCATCCTCTGCAGTACCAAAATTGATAATCTCATCATCATATTTATTTACTTTATCAATTAATTGTACAACATCATCTAAGGTATAGGTTTTCATAAATGAACCTCAAAACGTGCGTTATAAACGCTCCATATTTCCTCTATCAATTTCACCTCCTCCATAGTTTTTTCCAAAAACTCTTGTAAAAAGGGATAGGTTGTGGAATGGGAAGGTTCTCTGGTTTTTCAATCGGTTGATCTCCATCAGGTATCTCAACTCCCGCGTGTACTTTAATTCTTTTGCATAGGAATTCATAAAAATTACTGGCGTAATATTCGGACTCCTCATCCGCAAACATGACATAGAGTGGGCATTCACCATCCCGAAACTGCGTATAATCAAAGTAAAAGGTTTCATCAAGATCATAACTCACAACGAGCTGTTCTGGTGTCGCAAAACCATCTTTTCTATCGAGTAAGTTCCGGTAAACAATATCACCAGCAGGAATACCTTCCCCACAATCTCCATAAAGGCTATAAATTTCTTCACCACCAATTTCCCCTCCTACATATTTTTTTAAAAAAACTTTGTAAGACGATGTGAATTTTAAATCCAAAGCTTTCTCTGCCTTTTCAATCACAAGATCATCAACCGCATTTTTTTCAGTACCAAAATTGATAATATCATCATCATATTTATTAACCTTATCAATTAAGACTGCAACATCATCTAAGGTATAGGTTTTCATCAATTATTCTCCATAAATTATTTTATAAGTCTCTGTTTTTTCTCTTTTCATCAATCGTAGAGCATTACTGCCGGTGCTCCTGTCCCCATCTGTTAAAATCTAGACCTATGATACCCCATCTCATATCGATTATTCCTCCTAAATTACTGTTTTTTTGTTCTCCATACCCATTAGCAAGTTTATACCAATATTCCTCTCTCTGCTTCTCAAACTTTTTTCTATCTATGAGCGATTGATGTGTTTTTGGATTAGCATGAATAACAGAAGTATATTTTTTATGAAATTCATGGCTCATTTCTGCTAAGGGTCCATCAGGGGTTTGATTTAGGTGATGCAACTCAACCGACCTATTATCAAATCCTATCGGTGCTCTTCTTGCTTTCATTCTATCAATATTGGTACCCCAAACATCTTCCCCTTTTTCTCTCCATTTAACCCTTTGGTTAGGATCAAACAAATCGTCTCTCCGATAAACTGTGTAGGTCTGTCCAAATTTGCTATCGGTAAATTTAGTGGGTTTCTTTTTTAACCACTTCTTTTTTTCTTTAGCAGCAAGTTTGGTCAGTTCTTTCCTAGCAGCTAGTTTGTCAGGATCTCCTTGAGCTGCAAGTTCTGCAAGATTTTTCTTGGAAGCGAATTGGGCAAAATCTTTCCTAGCAATGAATTTAATCCAAGCCTTTTCGCCAAGCTTTATGGCTCCCTTGGCTGCTCCAGCACCTCCTGTCATTAGGGATGCTGTTTCAGTCAATAATTTTCCAAATTCAAGACCAGCTTTAAAGGATCCACCAGCACCGGCTCGCTCATATTCCTCCTCCATTTTATTAATGCGATCTACATAGGACTGTCCAAGGGTCCGACCAATTGTCGCCAAAATCTCACCACTGCTGAACAAATCTTTGAGCGCTTTCAAAGTCTCTTCGGGATGTTTAGCTATTTGCAAAAAACCATCAACCGTATCGTATATTTCAGCCGGTACACCAGCTACTATACCAGCTCCAAAGCTTATATTTTGCCCCCAACTAATCGCAGACCACTTCGCAGACACTGCTGCTTCACATAAAAGGTCAGGACACTCCTTTAATTCTTTTTCCCTCTGAGCTTGTTGAGCACTGCTGAGGTAGTTATTTGCAGCGGCATTACCAGCGGCATCAGCGCCGGCATCAACATCACCACCAGCAAGGGCAGCAGCAAAGCCCCCTGTAACCCGTGCGACATCAATGGTGTGGTCTCTAAAGTCAGCAAACTGCGCATCAATCTTTGCGTTTATACGCGCTTCCTCTTCCGCAGTAGGGGTGCGACCGTTTAGATCCCCCATTTCCTCTTTCACAATGCCTTGCACCCACAATTGAAACTGGAGCATAGCAGTGGCTTCGCCCACAGCCCCGCCGATAGCACCGGCAGAGCAAGCGCCACTCGCAACAGCGCCTTTTAAGCAGCCAAGACCGGCGTGGGCAACGATTTGTGTGATCGTATCTATTTTGCCTTCTGCCTTGGCGGTACCGATTTCTTCTGCCAACGATTTGCCAACCGTATCAGACAGAGCGATGCGCAGATTGTTAAAAAAGTTCTTGTCAAGAGAGCCACCCTCAAGAGCCGTTTGCACGCCTGTACCAATGGCGGCTTTGATCAGGTTCTTTTCCGCTTCAAGGGCGATACGATCGACAAAAGGAGCGGTTTTTGGCAAAGATTGTCCAACACCAACCATTTCCGTTATTTGGCTGGTTAAGCCTGCTGTCAACATCGACGAGACAATGCTGAGAATATTCTTGGAAGAACCAAGCTCATGCAAGGCGCCGGCAATGTTGCCGCGATTATTAACAAGAGCCACAGCGCTTTTGTTAATCAGTGCTTGGACACCTGCCTGTATCGCCGCATTCATGGCGGTGCTCGAGCCAAGCCCCAATGCACCGGTAATGGCACTGGCAGCGCTCGAAGCTGCTCCGCCCGTAACCGCCGTGACAGCCAATGCCACGAGAGCCGCACCGGCTTCTGTCAGCCCTTGGGCTTTATAATCCCAGTCTTTAAACTCAGCCTTCACTGCTTGCCAATCAACTTGCTTGGATAATTCTGGATCATCACGCAGTTGCTTGATCCATGACAATCCTGGAGAGTGTGACAATTGCTCAAGGGATTTGTCTAAATCACCGGTTGCCTCATACTCAACAACAATGCCATCGCCCGCATCAAGCTTCATGCCACCCTTAGCATCTATGGTGACATGCTCGATGCTCTCCTTAAGGTAACCTTCGTCACCCTCACTCCACCACACAAGGCTTTCATTACGCTGATAAACATCCTTAAAATCTTGATCCTTGTTGGTCAGAAACTTGATCTTCCCCGTATCTGATGCCAAATGCATCTCGCCACCACTTTTTGCCCCTATGGCATCAAGCGTGAGATCCCCATTTTGCGCATGCATGGAGAGGTTGCCCTCTGCTTCTATCGTGGTTTTGTTTGTCGTAACTTCTGTTGACTGTTGACGAAACTTATTCTTTTGCTTCGATTTGTCGCCTTCTTTGCCCCTAAGATCCAAATCAAAACTGTTAAAATCTTGCTCTGAAATCGCGTTGAGAGCGCCACCACTGGTGAAATCCCCATTGCCTTTGGCTTTAAACTTTCCCCCAAGGTTAAGCTCACCACCTGTGACAATGGTCAAATCTCCATCACTGTTGACTTCTGCCAAACGGTGCTCACTGCTTTGGGCGTTATAATGCCCTTTTTCTAATGTCTCCTTATGGTCACTCTCTAGCACTAATGAACCAAACGTAGCAGAACCACCGACAATCACCGTCGTCGATCCACCACTGCTCCATTGCCCACCGCTCATGCTTAAATCGCCAAGGGATTGAATATTTAAATCCTGTATAGAAATGATTTGAGACTGCTGCCCGCTCCGATCAACAAAACCATATTCATTCGTGCCACGGATTTTGGCAGTGCCATCAACGATTGTCTCAGCATTGAGGGTGATGATATCCCCCAGAATACTCCCTGACGAATTGGCTAAAAGCCCTTGGCTGCTCAGATCGACAGCACCGCTGCCAAGCAAAAAACCACCATTATTGAACAAAGTTTGCGTGGTCGAAACATGCAGTGCACCATTACTCGATATGGTGCCGCTATTGGCAAAACGGTCCGTCTCTATAGTGATGCCATTGCCTTTTATTCTCGCACTGGCAAGGTTTCCTTGCTGCGTTTTTGCCCCATAAACATCTTGTGCTAAAGAAGAATTTGGTGCCAAATAAACGTGAGGCACTAAGACCTTTTGTCCATCAACAAGGTGGGTCTCAAGCCAGATCATATCCTTTTTGATCCCAGCAATCTGCTGAGGCGTTAAGGGCTTGCCTAACTCTAATCCCAAGGGACCTTGCTGCTCCACAGCATTGTCATAGAGCCATTGCATTTGAGCGTTAGGATCTTCAACATCAAGAAGAGTGCGATTGCCTGTCAGCTCAAAGATTTGCTCACCCACCAGACGATATTCAAAATAAGCATCCCCCAACTTTTTGAACACATGCTCTGGCTTATAATTGCCAATCTTTTTTAAGTAATAGTCTGATCCTAAAAATTTACTTGGGTTGATAAAATCTGGACGCGTCTCAACTAAAAACGGCACATCCGGTGTTTGGGTCTGGTCCAGCTCTGTCTTGACAGAGCTAAGCCCATCTTGCGTTGGCACCTGTATGGTTTCTGGCGCGGGTGTTTGGATGCTCGGTGCAAAAAGCCCTTTGTGCCCTTTCAAACCATTGATAATGCCGTCTAATCGATCATCACTAATCAGTGGTTTGGAACCGTCAAAATCTGGTGTTTGTCCCCCAGCCAAACCTTTATCGCCAGAGCTTAAGCCAACTTGCTCAACCCCCTCACGCACCGCATGATTATCAATATAGCCTGTCAACTTGGCATCAAGCGTGCCACCAGCTTCAATCGTGCCATAAACTGCATCATAAGTGCGCGTAGTTGTTTGGATATCAGTAGTGCTGCCATAATCTGTTATGCCGCCCCAAGAACAGCCTCCATTGAATATTGTACAGTGTTTCTTCCTGCGATGCGTTTCAGTTACAATCTTGGTTGTTTCGATTAAATCGCGCCCCTCATTGAACAGCGTATCACCCCGCATCTCAATGTTGCCATTAGCAGCAATCAAGCTATAGCTATTGCGGATATCGCCAGCATGAACCGTGAGATGACGCCCTGCCAAAATCTGGGCAGCATTGCCCTTAAAATGAGGCTGCTGACGAATGATCGTGGTGTCGACATCTTCCTTTATCTGATGGTGTTTAACATTAGTGCCTTTCCAACTTCCCGCAACGAACCTGTGAGAAACCACTTTATCGCTAACTTCAACCCCGCCTTCACGCATGTTGGTGAGAGCTGAGACATCGAAGGTCATATCACCGGATACGGCTTCCAAAAGACCGGAGCTGTTGATGACATGACCAGCTCGCTCTCCCTTTAAACCACGGATGATGAGATTGTCTTCAGCAATGACATCGGCAAACTTATTGATAAAATCCCCATCTAAGGAGAAAATGGCAGATTTCTTAGCATAAATCAGCCCGCTATTGCTCAGATCAGCGCTCACATTAAGCGCAATGCCATCACCACTTGAGCCAATACTGCCGGCATTGTCCAAAACATCTGCGGTTAAAACAAAAGCGCCACCACTTTTGAGTACACCGTCTTCACCATTTAAAACCAGAGCAACTTGCCCCAATGACGGATCATGGTTTGCTGCTATAAGCGTCAAAGTGTTACTGGCTAAAAGCTGACCTGAATTGGCTAAAGACCCAAGCTTCGCATCAACAACAGTGCCCACCATGATACCGGAATTGCTTAAAACATCATGGCTGTTGAGAGTAAGTACTCCGCCTTGCGCTTCCACAAGCCCAGCATTTGTGAGCGTGCCTGCCTTCAGCGTTACATCATAGGCGCCAACCTCACTTGTCTCACCCAGCGTCAAGGTGCCATCGGTTGAGAGTTCTATCCGCTTTTGCGAAACAATGCGCCCCGTTTGGTTCAGAGTGTTTTGCGCATGCAAAGCAATGGTATCATTGCTTTCTATTGTGCCACTATTGCTTAAATCACCGTGGCTGGTCAGTTGAAAGTCACCACGCTCAATCTCTATGTGTCCCGCTTGGATCACACTATCAGCAACAATATTGACTGCCCCTTGCGTAGAAATGAGACCATCAACATTCTCAAAACTGCCCACATCAATGCGTAAACCATCCCGCGCTAAAACATGCGCACCTTCATCATGTGTAGCGTTTTGTTGATCTGAATTTGTCGTTTCAGCGCTTTTATTGACAAAAGACGTTGCAACAATCTTCATCTCACCGGCTAAAGCACTGAGAAGACCAGCCTCATTATTTATATGACCAGCACGTGTCTCTTTCAGCCCACCAATGCTGAGAGCCTCTTCAGCAATAATTCTGCCCTGTGTGTTGGTTAAATCACCATCACTGAATATATCCATAGATTTTTTGGCGTAAATCAGCCCGCTATTGGTAACATTCCCTGCCACATTGAGGGCAACGCTCTCACCACTAGAGCCAAGCGCACCGGCATTGTCTAATCGCCCTGCGATCAAAACCAAAACGCCGCCACTTTGAAGAACCCCTTCGGATGTATTCTTCAGAAAGGCTTGTTGCGGATCGACGCCTTCTTGTGCGTTTACCATCAAATGCAAATCATCGGTTGCAATAAACGTTCCTTGATTGGTAAATGCACCGGCATGCGCATTGATGCTCTCACCGCGCATGGTGCCTTTATTTGCGACCTCATCACGCACTTGAAGGGTTAACGCTCCTTCTTGGGCTTCTATAGTCCCTGCTTGGATTAATGCACCCGCGCTCAAGTCCACATCATAACTTAAAATCGTGCTCTCTTGAGAGGTCGTGAGCATGCCCCCCGCTGTCAAAGCAACCTCCTGCATACTGACAATATCACCCGTGTGATTGAGAGCACCGTGAGCCTTAACTGTTACTGCCCCATTAGACCAGACAGTGCCTTCTTGGACAAGATCACCGTGATGCGCATAAAGGTCAACTTTTTGCTCTGCCACTAAGCGCGCGCGTGATGTAAGCTCTGCTGATCCTACCAAAAGAGAGCCGCCGGCACTATAATGACCAGCACCTACAGTGAGCACATCATCGGCGCTCAAGACAATATTCCCCTTGGCACCAATATGGTTGTTTAAAGCGCTGATTTGATTGCTTTTAATCGTCAGATCGCCAAGGGAAGAAACCCCTGTTTGATCATTGTCTTGCATGCGGCTTAGATCAATTGTTGCTGCTTGGATCTCTAAAAGATCACCGGCTGCTATCCGCCCGTTCCCCGCCTCAAGCTTCGCTGCCTGTAAATGCAAAGAACCCATCGCTGATTGTTGACCATCACTCCCAATACCGCTTGCTAGAAGAGCATGAGACTGGAGCTTGACCACATCAGCACGCACATCAACAGAACCGCTTGCTGCAACGCGAGCATGTTCAGCCAGTTCAACATGCTTCAAAGCCTTCAGTTCAACCGCTTCTTCTGAAAAAAGCAGATCTTTCACATGCACATTATCGTGGTGGGAACGCGCTTTTACCGCTCCTTTAGCACGGGCTTTGGCAATCACCAGCTTGCCATCACTCGTCAATCTCATGGCGCCTGCATTGGCAACCATGTCTCCGCGCATCTTAACGCCGGCGCCTTTATCATTGGCAATCACGCGGATCTGCCCCGCATACATTCCACCAAACTCACTGGAATCAATCGCCAATTCCGGTTCTTTGCCATCAGAACCAAGAGAAGTTGCCTCGCGCTTGTGATAAGCAAAATGATTGTGACCAGCAACAACAGCCAAATCTCCCTTGACTTGAATGGGACCTCCGACACTGATCTTGCGCGAAACAAGATCAAAAATATCTAAGGCACTCCCATCAGCACCACGAGCACCTATAGTGATATCACCACCCTCAACACGCAACCCACTCAAAGCGCCATCAGCTCCAATAATCGGTTGTCCGGTCGATAAAGTCACCCGTGGTGTATTAATAAAGCCACAACCGTTACAGGTAATCCCATTGGGGTTGGCGATAATAACATCCGCCATATGCCCATGCACTTCACTCACGCCTTCAAGACGCGAGCGATTGGCACTCACCACTTCATTAAGAATAACCTTTGCTGCACCGCTATAACGCAAATTGCCGTTGCCTGGCACCAATCCCCCAAGCTGTGAACGTGAAACCTCCTCAGTCGAATTGTTCAAAATCACGCCATGGGCATCAACATTGAAATTGTCGTATTTGTTATGAGAAAGCCCCTGTCCATTGGGGCGAACAATATCAATCAGCGGCACATCATTGCCGGCTTTCCCAACGGTGGGGCGGAAAACAGAGCCAACCCCATCAGCTGCTTTAATCCCTTGGCTTTCTTGTGAAACAGGACTTCGCGCTCCAAGCGCTTGTGCTTGCAACAACAAAGGCTGAAAAGCTAAGCAAAAACTTAAAACGAGTGAAAGCCCCTTATGGATCCCTCGCTGCAAAACACAAAGAACGCGCTTTCCTCGCTTGTATCCATATCCCAATCTATGCTTTTGATCGTTCAATCCCCGCATTTTTAGCTCCTCATAAAATTCTTTATCTCTTTAAAAAAACAACCCAAAGGGATGTAAACAGCGCAGCGATATTTTTTACCGCCCCTAGACTTTAAAACCTTAACAAAGCCCGCACTTGAAACACCCCCGTTGCGTTGTCCTTCTCTCTTTGTGTCGATTGAGTTAAAATATTCGAATAAGACACATCAACATCCGTAATGTCTCCGGTTGCATGGAAACCCAGAGTTGCTCCAACGAGGCGCCCGCCAAAACTGTTTTTGCTTACATCATTGGCCACTGCCCCCAGATCAAGCGCCATATAAGGGGCAAATTGGCTCATAAAATTACGTCCCATGTTCGAAGAAAAACCTGGCAACAACAGCGACAATTCATTGCGCCAAAACACCCCATTATTGCCGTAATAAATCGCCTCACGCACTCCGCGCACAGAGGAACTGCCACCAAGCGATATTTGCTCTGAACTAAACAACGTGTCGGGTGATAATTGTCCTGAAAACAGCGTGTTATAGCGGAAATTGAATTGATTTAGAGAAAAAGGACGCATATAGCTTAGGGAAAAAGACAATTTGGAAAATTGCCCTTTCGGCGCATTTTTTGTTGCATTCTCTTGCTCTTTATCGTCATAAGCGCCAAGAATTGCCAATCCCTTATGAAACCCTATATGCGCGCTTAATTCTCCTCCAAGCCACTTGCGCGAATGATCAAGCTCAAAAGCCGCAATAGCCAATTTACGGCTGGAAACATCAACCTTACTGCCCATAATAAAATTATCAGAATATTTCCATGTCAACCGTCCTGTAATCCATGTCTTGCCCTCTTGATCACGGTCGATAACCCGTGAAATCCACGGTGTCAGCGATAAAGACTTACCCGCCGTCATAATGTCGAAAAATATTCCCTTAACACTCGAATGATATTGGCTCCACGTCCCATCAAAACCTGTTGTCCAATAGCCATAGGGAAGAGAAAATGAACCCGTTAGAGTATCACTATTGGGGCGCTTGTGAGAAAAATGATACGGGCTACCATCCATGGAGCGCTGATAGCTAAACGACCATTGATCATTGATCCCTAATAGATCATCAAAAGAAAGACTCACGCGCGTTTGATAACGCCCTGTTGCTTTAGCGCCAAGATTATCGCTGGAAAGCGTAATAAGCCAAGGTTTCTGTTTTTCAATATGAACATCGAGTATCGAACCACCCGAATTGCCACCCGCACCAAGATTAATGGTGGCTTGGCGTGAAAAAAGCCGATTGATTTGATCAAGCCCTTGCTCTATCTGGCGCAGATTGGTCGGCTTCCCAATAAGGTTTGGAAAAGCCGTGATGATTTCTCCTTGAAGCCTCCTCTCAACTTTATGCCCATCAAGAGTGATATCTTCCATCACACCTTCAACAACAACAATCTTGAGATGACCGCCGCTTAAATCTTGCTCAGGCAAATAAGCCCGCACCGCAATATAGCCGCGCTTCATATAAAGCTTGGTCACCGCTTTGAGCACTTTGTTAATTTCGGCAATCCCCAAACACCGCCCTTCCCAAAGAGAAATAGCTTCATGAAGATCGGTGTGAGAAATCAACTGAGCACCAACAATTTCAATACTTTTAATCAACAAACAGGTTGTACCAGGAGAAGTACCATAGGGAGATGTGGTATCATCATCTGGCAAAAAGACCCCATGGGTTTCGTTTCTACGGTGTAATTGCTGAAAACGTTGTTGTTGCGTTTGTTGTCGTTGGATGCTCTCTGATTGATTAATCGCTTTCTCACGAATGCTTTGGGCAAAACTCGGCAACGAGAAAAGGCACAAAAAAGCCACAAAAATAAAAGTGAAAAAAAATCTATGCATTCATTGTGCCCTCAAAGTGAGCAACAAAATGAACCATATCATCAGCGTCACAGAAAAAATCGCCAACCGCGTAACAATTTTTTAATTTTTTGATGAGAATAATACTTCTAAAATTTAAGAGAAAAGCACAGACTGTACTGTATACACCTACTTTATTAGTTGTGCAAACCATATCATTCCCCCCACTTTTGAAGATTGTATAATTACACTGTTAAATGACAATCATACACTCTATATGCTTCTTAATTTTAAGGTGTTGCATGTAATATAGTCTTGAGCTTCAAGTAAAGGCTGTTATTCATAGAATATATCTAATTTATTGGAACTGTTACATATTAGAGACAACAAGAAACTATCCATTATTATCGCTTGAATAGCATGACAATAGCTTATACTAAAATAAGCAAAAAACGCGATAATAGTACAGACATAGGTTTAAGAAGTGCCTCTCTGCTTACTTACTAAAACCATAACAAGAGATGATATCTTTTATTACGTTTACGGTTTACTTCATTCGGAAGATTATCGCACTCGCTATGCTGATAACCTCTCTAAAGAATTGCCTCGTATCCCTTGTGTAAAAACTGCTGATGATTTTTGGAAATTTGTTACAGCAGGGCGTGAACTGGGTCATTTGCATGTGAATTATGAAACTGTAGAGCCTTATCCAGTGACCTTTAAAAAAGGCAATCCAAAATTAACTGATATCTCTAATCCAGAAAAATTTTATTACGTTACAGAGATGAAGTTCGCAAAAATTAAGAATAGTAAGGAAAACGATAAATCCACTGTTATTTACAACAGCAACATCACAATAACAGATATACCTAAGGAAGCTTATGAGTATATCGTAAATGGTAGACCCGCTCTTGAATGGGTTATGGGTCGTCAATGCGTAAAAACAGATAAAAAGAGTGGCATTGTTAATGATGCTAATCGCTATGCTGTTGAGACCGTTGGAAACCCTGCTTATCCATTAGAGTTGTTTCAAAGGGTTATTACTGTAAGTTTAGAGACAATGAAAATTGTTAAGAGCCTACCAAAATTAGAAATTAGAGAAACTGAATAGCTTATAAGACCTTATAACTCATAAAGGGTATAGGGTCTTATAATCATAATCTATACCTCTCTTGTAAGTTGATTACATACAATCTTAAAAGGAATAATTTATTATGCGTTATTCTAAAAAAAATCGTTTGCACTTTTAAACACTGTCATTTGGATTGCTTTAAGACTTATAAGAAATCCCATCTTAAATAGAATACGCTCCTTTTGGATTGCCTTTAAGAGATTATACCGTAATCTCAAATGATAGCTTTATCCTTTTCAAAAGCTTTGTTTAAAGAGAGTTATGTATATTCATTTTGCTATAGGTTTTGAAGGTTGCTAACACCTTCAAAATACCTTCAAAACATATATTAAAAGTTGATTTATAGGTTACTATATCACTATAGATTGTTTTTTGAAAACTTTAAAAATATTAACACATTGAAATATAACGTTTTTATTTTTTACTGTTTTTTTATCTAAAAGCAGCAACCTTCAAAACTCAAAACCCCTTCAAAACTTATAATCATAATGATCTTGATAGCATTTCTTATGTTTATAAACTGTCTTTTGAAAGGCTTTAAAAGATCACATGATTTTCATAAAGCACGTTGTAATCATTCTCTAAATCATAAGGTTATCATTCAAAAGAACTGATAAAATTCATAAAAAGGATTTTGATAACGTAATCAGTTTTTAATTTCATATGCTTTTCATAAGACACGTTTTAATGACTCATTAAAATGATCACTTTTGTCAGTTCAATTTACTGACACATAACTGACAAGTTTTAATCAATTCACATCATTGGCTATCTTTAAAGATTGTACTCTTGATATAAGTTATGTTTTAAAGATATTAACATATTGAAATATATTGATTTTATTTTTTTACCATTCAAAAAAAATAATAGAGGGTCTAAAAAGAACTGACAAAACTGACATCACTGACAAAAGCCTATTAAAAGGAATTTTACTGATCTCTATAATTATCAATCTCTCTTTAGATGTTTTCATAACAGTCTATAAATTACAATTATCCTACTTATCGTTTCTCTTATGAAAATGAAAAATGATGCCATGGCTATAAAGCATATAACAGCTATAGAAAATGCGTAAAAACAGCAGCTTCAAATAACTAAACTGTAAATGAACGCATTGATTATAAAGAGAGCACCTATAAGAGGCTATTAAATTTTAAATGTATTATAAACAAAATTCACAAAAAAATTTAAATTCATTTAGTAAAAAAACTGATAGGTTATAAAGATAAAAATACGCATTATGAGAGCCTTTTTAAATATTATAGATGTATAGATTCAAAACATAACGCAATCGTTTCATAAAGCCCATAATATAGCTTTAAACGCATATAAATATAAAAAAGCAATTCATAATCATAAGATATTATCAATACACAACGTATTTAAAAAATACAAAAAATATCAAAAAAAGATAAAATATTATTTGACAATAAATACGTACTTTGTTATATGAAGACGATACGCTAATTTTTGTATTGTTATCCCCATCTCTTCTAAAAAAGCTACTTTTAGAACTTCACTAGAATGGGTGGGGTTATGCGTCATTTGTTTTCATTCCTTTCATCAATGGTAATCTTGATAATCAACAAGCTCTACATCTGTTCCGATAAAGCGAAAAATAACACGCCAATTTCCATTCATCTTAAAAAGTATATTACTCTTTATGCGCATTGGGAACGGCTTTTCTAGATCCTAGTAAGCTGAATATATAGCCTTGTCCGATTAGAACTCCAAAAATCGTAACAAAAACGCCTATGATTTGCATGATTTGAGGGATGAAGCCGAACAGGATTTGCACCAATAAGGCTGAAATAGGTACAAAATTGAAAAATATCGCCGTCTTACCCGGACCTCGGATCGCTATTCCAATATTCCAAAATAGGTAGGCTAAAACTGATCCTGCAACCCCCATCCAAAGGAGTGCGAATAAACTAGCGCCGGACATAGACATCGTTTCTTGAAGAGGGGATTCGAATAAAAAGGTTAGGACGCCAAGGGCGACGGTGCCAGAGAGCATCGTCCAGCTTGTTGTTTCAAGCGGGGTTGCGTTCTTGACAAATGACCGCGTGCCCACGGTATAGAACGCCCAACCAATGGAACCTAAAAGAATCATAATATCTCCTTTGGCAAAGGAAACATGGTTAGACAAAAATCTCCCATTTGTTATGACTAAATAGACCCCGAACATGCTAATGAGCATCCCTATAACCCTCTCACAGGTTGGGAAAGATTTATTCATGATAGCTTCAATAATATTAGCACTAATAGGGGTTGTCGCCATGATGAGGGAGGCTGTTATGGGATTTGACGTTTGCAAGCCAACAAATAAAGCGCCATTAAACCCTGCCACACCGATAATCCCTAGGAAAATATAAGAAATAAAATTTTGCGATAAAACATGCCACCGCAAGCCTTCTTTGAAAATCATAATTAAAAATATGGCGATTACGGCAATGAGAAACCGCTCAAAAGAAGCTGTCCATGGAGAAACAGTCGTTAAAGCTATCTTAGTGGCTTGGAAATTGGAACCCCAAAAAAAGGTTCCTACGAGGGTTAAGACAAGAGCTATTCTGGGCGTGATTTTCATTGGATAGATCCTTATACTTGATACCAAAGTGGAGCATCGAGACGTATAGAAGAAATTTGTGCGGTATTAGATGAGGAAAGAATAAAATTGACCGCGGAAGCAATGTCATCTGGGTGAAGCATTTTGGTAAGATTCTCTGGAGGTATCTCTGGGAATCCTTTAAAATTGCGACGAAAATCCGTATTAACTTTATCAACTTGGATTGAACAAACACGAATATTTTGTGGCATTCCCCATAAGCGCAACCCACCAGTATAGCCCTCTACAGCAAATTTAGAAGAAGAATATGAAATTAAAGAAGGATTGTATTCTACACCCCATATGGATGAAATATTTATAATATCGGCGCGAATTTCCTTTTTTAGATAGGGTAAAGTAGTAGCTGTTATATAGAACATTCCTTTAATATTCACATCAAATGTTTCAGCACATTCTTGAGCATCAATTGTTTCTGGATCGCCACTATAACAAATGCCTGCTACATTAACTAAGACATCAAGACCACCAAATTCTGAGATAACCTTTATGGACAGAAGAGTCAATGGCTTCTTTATCGCGGATATCAACAATCAATTTACATAAGCTTGCCGTATCGATGGAGGTTGGTAGTTCTATGTCAATGATGTCTGCACTTGCTACCTTATGACCATTTTTCAATAAGTTTAGAACAATTGCTTTACCGATGCCGCGAGCGCCTCCTGTGACTAAAATACGTTTCTGTTGTTGTGAGTAAATTCCGGTCGTGTTTTTTATCATTTCGTTTAGCATTTTCTATACCTGAAGTTGTAATCATTAATATTCAGCTAGTTTATTTTTAGCCATGCATTATGTATTACTGTATTATGTTTAATGTATTGAGTATTATTAAATTGTTTAAATAATAAGATAGCCTTAAAGTTTATTGTGATTAGGTTGAATAACTAAAGAACTGATATTTCATGTAAAGACGTCTCATTAAAAGGAAATACCTTTTTAGAGGAGAATGCTAGAGTTTGTGATTCTTTAGGTAGATTTAAACAGCGCCAACCATGCTTGTGAGCATACGCCTCAAGCAAAGGATCGCCAATAACAGCGACAGGATGACCTACAAGCTTCAGCATATGCTCATCGGAAATATCATCACCGTAGGCCCAGCAGTTCTTAAGGTCACCACCATGTTTTTCAATAAAATCCTGAATCGCAAGCGCTTTTCCAACGCCGATCGTTTGCGGAGGGACGAAACGGCCATTATATTTTTGCCCATCATGCAATAGTTTTGTGGCCAAGATGTAAGGTACACCTAGATGTTCTGCAATGGGGGCTAGAATTTCTATAAAAGAGCCGGATACTAAGACCGGCTCAATTTTTTGGCTATGATGGGATTTTAGTTTTGTTACTACTTCTTGGATTAAGAAAGTAGGATGAATCAACGCGCGCTTTGCCCAAGTTTCTGCACATCTTGTTACTTCTGCTACAGCACGTCCGGCAAAAAATTCATAAAAGCGACGGTTTATTACGCTGCGCGGACTCTGGTTATCATGGTGTGCACGTAAAATAGCAGTAGTATCTGCATATTCCTCTTGGTGAGCGTTGGTTGAAAAACCTAGCCAAGATTTATACCAGAAATCGTGGAAAGCGAGCATACTTTTGCTCCGAATAAGGGTGCCATCTACATCGAAGAATGCATACGCAAGGCCCATTATTAATTTCTCCCTTCAAAAAAAATTAAATACTTTATAATGTTGTTTGTTCTTTATAAGCATGGATATGATTTATTCGTAATATTAATCCTTTGTTGTGAATTCCCAGAAACCTGTTTTTTTGAGCTTTAGCTGCGCGTGGACATCCCCTCCTAAGCCATACCATCCGATCGCACCGCCTCGATTCATTTGATAACTCATCCAAAGCAAGACGATATTTACTATTCGATTAGCAGAGGGATCGTTCACAGATGGAAACGGATTGGGTAATATTGCTTGATAAAAGGCATGCCCATCAGCATCTGCCAGTAGTATATTGGGAAGACCAAGTGGGCCGGGTCGTGTAGGTGCATGGGGATTCAGATCATGTTGCCGTAGTGCCATAATTGTGTAAAGACTGTTAGGAATTAACCCCAAAAATTCAAAACGAAAATGTCCTGTTCGTTGGTCGTTAGGGACGGAAACTTCCATGGATCCTTTCGCTTTACACCATTGTTCAAGGGTTATCGGCGCAGTAATCTTTCTACCATCTTGGTTTCGAGCGTCTGGTATTGGTACTTCATGGAAGCCATAGCTTGGCAGATAAATATTTTTCGCATTGGGGCATTGCGCTGGTGCAAATATTACTGGATAATTATTGCATGGTAATGGTAAGGGCAGAGTATGTAATACAAGAGAGGCATCACTACTAGAAAGAGGATCTGAAAGTTCTTTTATGATATCGTAGGGAGCATTCTTGCCGAATTCAGGAGTTACAGTAGAGGTTGATACCAAAGCTCTTCCCCACTCTGAGGTAAGTTCTCCATGGGAATTCATGCGATTGATTTGTCCAATAACAATAAAATTTCCCTTTTCATCCATTACTTCGCTCGGGGGATAAGTCGGTCCTTGTGTAGTCAAACTTAGTTCGTACATTATTGTTTTCATAGATAATGCCTCTACGCAAGATAAACATTTTCAAGGTTCTCAGCTTTCCGCGAGACAGAGTCCCTACCTGTTTGCTTGTTAAGAAATTTAATCGCTTGTTTGTGTTCATTCTTCTTTAGTTTTTCTGTATGATAAGCAGTAAACTGAAAGGAAAGAGTAGCGGCGCTCGTGTCGCCTTGGTTAACTGATATAGTTATATCGAAGTGAAGGCGAGATAATCTGGATATATCGCTAGAGTTAATTCGATAGTTAAAAACAACGTCAAGAGGGAATACAAACCCTGTAAAATTGGCAGCCAGGCTATTTAACACGAAGTAATACGGCTCCGTCCAGTTATCTCCGATAAAATATTCCTCAGTAACTGCTAAAAACATTTGACGAGCTGCTTCAATCAACACCATACCTTGTATATGTTGTCCAGTTTGATGATCATTCATTAGTTCTGACCGTTCATCCAATATTAAGTGAGATTCAAAATTATGCTCATCTAAACGTTTCGGGTGAGAGATAATCGCATTTCTGATGTAGTGCTTATGACTTTGCAGGCGGCTAACGCGAAGTGGACGCTGTAGTAGAGGAGAAATATCAATCCCGTGGGCTGCGAGTGGATATAGTCCTTGGTCATAAAGAGCTTGAGCTTGAACTTCTGTTAACCCTTGACCGCTAACAAGTTGACTATTACTAGGTAAATTGGCAAAGGAATTTGTACGTATCATCTCTAAAATTTCCCCAAAAGTCTTAACGTTTTCATGTATACTAAATTCATGAAATTTATTGCCAACTATAAAAATTTTCTTATTAGATGTATTTTTCATTGTGCTCCCTGCCTCAAAATTATAACTAATTTTAACTCTCTTTTTATATCTTTTTGATTTATTTGAAATAAAAACATACTCTTCATAAAATTATTATATGGCTTTAAAAATCGGTATAAGTTTTGGAACAATCTTAATCTGTGTGGTTGTCATTGACCAAAGGCGCGATTTCTACACGCGTTATCACTTTAATAGCTCCCCCATCTTCCCCTGTCACCTGCAAAGGCAACACCTTACCAAGCAATGCCAAATAAGCAGCGGGGCAATCCATAGCCTGCTTTTCCAAATAGGAGGTCAAACCATCATTGCCAATTTTATTCCCAGCATTCTCAGCAGCCTTAACCACTGCTTCTTTTAAAATGCGCGTCATTTTATTGGGAACGCCTTTGACACGCCCTTGACCTGCCTTTGGGGGTATACGCTTTTTAACTGGTTGTGGAGCCTGCTGTGTATTTTCTGATGTCATAAAATACGCCCTCCAGATAATAAAAAACCCCGCATTTGCGGGGATTTTGAACTGTACTGCCCCTCGTCTAGATACAGTACAACCAGTGCCGTATTTGTAATTAAACACAAATTGAAACAATTTATCAATAAGAAAAATCTATATCTTGTCTTTTTTTATTTTTTTTGATCTATGTTTGGTATTTTAAAAAATTCAAGTAAGGAATGTTGATAACTTTGCTAAAACTTCGTCCATAATTATACATGGAACAATTTCCATTCTTTTTCCATTACGTGCTACTATATCTAATGCACGCGGTTGATCGCAACGTATTACACCTGTTGTCTGTAATCCAACTCCCACCAATGAAACCGCAAAACCTGCTGTTCTAGCAAAGTTCCCTCCACTTGTAATCGGCAAAACAACCGGTGTTTTCGTTACACGATTAAATGCCTCTGGTGACACAATCAGTACAGGACGCGTTCCTTTTTGCTCATAGCCCGAAGTCGGATCAAGCGATACAAACCAAATTTCGCCCCGCTTCATTACAAGAGCTCTCTGCCAATAGGTTTAACATCAAACCATTCCGCATCTTCATCCGCAAAACCATCTGAAGGATTACATTGGGCTAATAACTCTTCAAGAGTATAACTAGGAGATAGCTGTGGCTTTACAATCAATTGTCCATTATCAACTGCCAAACCAACTTGCGTATTTTCAGTGAGATGAAGAACATCAAGTAATGCCGGAGGTATAGAAAGCATTACTGACCCTCCAACTTTACGTAATTTTGTTGTATGCATAAAACACTTCCTAAAATATTATATAAAAATATAACATCTTAGTACCTATTCTTCAAGAGTTTTTCATGCTTTACGTAAGATATTTACGAAGAGCATCAAGAGAAACCCGCAGTGAATTCACAAGATGTGGTAGCATTTGGTCTTCTATAACGAGGTACTGTAGCGCTGCATAAAGATTGTACTGTCTATAAAGACACTGGGCTTCTTTTAACGCCTCTTGCATGTTGATAAACTGCTCTGTTGCAAATTCTACCCATTTATCTCTTGCCTTATCATCAGATGATGAGGGCATTTCATCATAAACAGCACTAGGCAAGCCTTTTGCACATAAATAGTCGTTTCTTATCTGTAAATACTTTTGTGCGGCGTCATATTGCTCTTATGTAAGTATACCTTGCAAACAAAGCCGACCGATATAGGTACCAGCAAGTGGATTTTTTGCCTCTTGTAGCGTTAAACCAAAGCGCTTTGCACGTATTTCTATTGCCAACTTATCAACGGCTTCACGTGGTGCTTTTGCCCGTGATATACGTCCATTTTGCTCTCTTAATTGCCCTAATTTCTTAGGGCGTCCCCTCTTTTTATTTTTTTTCACTTAGCTATTTTCCTTGCTTTTTGTGAATATCTATTAATTTTTTGCGTGAAGTATTTTCTGATATCATGATCTTTTAACTTCACACAAAATCGCCCAACATCATATACTTTCTTCCACGGTGCCCCATCCTCATGAAATTCATCGCGCAAGCACCAAGGTGAAAAATTTGTATAAGCATTCCAAACAATCTCTAATAACTTAACTGTATATTCATCAGTTGAATTCTTATGAATTTTAGGGATAAAAATCTCTCCTGTCTCTAAATCCACCATACGCGAATAACAATCGATAAAACGCCTTCCCCAATCTTTAAACTTATGATAGAGAGCCGGAATAACAGGACCATGCTGCCATGCTTCTATACGATCAGGAAAGAGACGCTTACCTGTAGCTGCTAACATCCATCCATATGCAAGATAAACCAGTTTTATAAGCTTCATAGGATAAATTTGGATATTATCCTCGCGTCCCTTTTCAAGAAAGAAATTAGCAATTTGTTGAACTTGGTACATTCATTCACACACCACCTTAAAAAGGAACACCGTCATTTAAACCGTTTTGAGGCATATCAAGAGGTCTTTGATAGCTTTTGTCATAAGGGGATGATGATACCTGCTCTTGACCCAAATCATCATCATTTTTACTACTGTCTAAGAGCTTTAATTCGCCTTTGTACTGAGGCAGTATGACTTCTGTTACATACCGTTCCACACCGTTTTTATCTTGCCATTTACGGGTTTGTAGTCGCCCCTCGATATAAACTTTGCTGCCTTTATGAAGATACTGAAGCGCTATTTTTGCAAAATGAGGGTTAAAAACCACAATGGAATGCCATTCGGTTTTGTCTATCTTTTTATTGGTTGCCCTGTCTGTATAGCTCTCAGACGTTGCCATACGAAAATTGACCACCTCGGCGCCAGATGACATTGTTTTGCATTCGGGATTAGCACCTAAATAGCCAATTAACATCACTTTATTCAACATGTTTTTACTTACCTTAAATTTGTATTTTAATACATACAAAATCTTAGCATTATTTGCTTATTTCTTCAATTATTTCAAAATGATATTATTGACTATTAACATATAACATTATGTTTTATAGCATTCAGGATAAAAAATTGAATTTTGCGAATTTATTCAAAATTTTGTTTCATGTAACTTTTTTCTATGTTATACGTTACATGAAACATAATGGAGATTTTGTTATGGCTACAATGCACGTCAATGAACGCGTTCAAAAACATCGCAACGCACAAAGAAAAGCAGGTTTGCGCTTAATGCAAATTTGGGTACCAGATACTCGCCAACCGAACTTTGCAGAAGAGTGCCGCCGCCAATGTCGCTTAGTCGCAAAAATGGATAAAACAGATACATCTATGCAGTTGTTGATGGATCAATCTTTAATGGATGTTGATGGTTGGACAGAATGATGCGTGGATCTCTTGTAACAATAGCTATGCAAGGCGATTTTGGTAAACCAAGACCTGCGTTAATCATTCAAGCCAATCAATTTAGTGAACATACAAGCGTAACGGTTTTACCCATTACCAGCACACTTGTTGCAGCGCCATTACTGCGCATTACTATCCAACCAGATACCAAAAATGGTTTACAAAAAACTTCTCAGGTCATGATTGATAAGATTATGACGGTAAAATGTGAAAAAGTTAGCCCAGCTTTCGGCTCCATTCATGCAGATAAAATGGTGGAAATTGAACGCTGTTTAGCTGTATTTTTAGGAATAGTAAAATGAATTAGCACCCCATTAACATCACTGTCTTATGCCTTTTTGGGGAGAGATAATGAGGCAATTTGTTGAATTTAATCTATGAACTTAAAAATGATTTTTATACAATAAAAAAGGCGCCCCCCCCAGCGCCGCTGCTTTTTTACGCAATTTGATCTAAAATCGTTTCATTACCATTGATTATGATATTGTCACAAATACTAGCATTGACCACAAACTTTGGCATTGCCATAAACTTCAGCATACATATCAACGCTAGCATTGCCAAATACATGCGCATTGCCATAAACCTTGCCTCTAACATCTGCTTTTCCATAGACCTTAGCATTATCAAAAATACGAGTGGTGCGTAAAGTTTGTGCTTCACCAAAAACCTCTGCATTGCCATAAACATGAGCATCTATCCAAACCTTACCGTGAATTTTTGCATTATCGTAAACACGCACCCTTTGACAAACACGGGCGTTATCCCTAACCCAGCAATTACCATCATGTGATAAGTTGCTTTCCTTCTCAAGAAAACCACCGAGGTCACCAGCCTTTACATCATCAAAATCCCTTAATGCTTTAATACGATAAAAGCTTTTCGGATGATGAGTCTTGGCATCAAAAACTTTTTTATTTCGTCTGTAAGTTCATATTTTTTAGATACAGTTGTAGTAGTCATAGGTAACTCCCTAATCTAATATTCGATAAATTTTTAAATGGAAAATGTGAAAAGGGCGCCCCCGCAACGCCGCTGCTGTCTTATGCTGCTTTTGCAATAGCGTTTGTTAAAACGCGCTTGGCTTCTGTTGTAACCAATTTGTAATGATCAAGCTCTTTTTGCAAATCATTTACATACGATAAACGCGCGGCAATCATTTTATACATACAAAATCTTAGCATTATTTGCTTATTTCTTCAATTATTTCAAAATGATATTGTTATTTTTAACATATAAATTATATTCAATATGCAAAAAATATGGATAGTTCAGTGTTCATTTAAAACTCTTGATATACATACATAAATGTATTAACATAAGATATGAAAATAAGATTTGAATGGGATGAAACTAAAGCAAAAAATAATCTTAGAAAGCACCATGTAAGTTTTGAATTAGCTGCTCGTGTTTTTGCAGACCCATTCGCCATGGTTAGACAAGACCGTATTGAAAACGGAGAATATCGCTGGCAAACTTTGGGGCTTGTGGATGGCTTTTTACTGCTGCTCGTAGCGTATACAGTCCATGATGATAAAGATGGTATAGAAGTAATCCGTATTATTTCAGCACGGCGAGCCAACTCGAAAGAAAGGAAACGTTATGAAGAAGAAAGTTCGTTATGAAATTGATGTCGATAACTTATCACCTTTGACAAATGAACAGAGAGTTGAAATTGATAAACTGGCTGCAATGCCGGACAGTGCAATTGATCATAGTGATATTCCGTTATTAGATGATGCGTTCTGGAAAAATGCCGTTCGCAATCCGTTCTATAAACCCACTAAAACTGTCACAACTGTGCGTGTGGATTCAGACGTGCTAGCGTGGCTTAAAAGTCAAGGGAAAGGATATCAAACGCGGATTAACGCCATTTTACGTGACGCTATGCTTCGTTCAATGCGTTAACTTTTCCCCCGCTTAAAACGCATCAAACTACTCCTGTTAATTTCTTGATACCTTTATTAACCTCATCTATAAGAGGCTCGTAATTCAAAACGCTTCTAGGAAGATTACCACCGTAAACCCACGCCTTTACTTGCGCCTTGGTACTGAAATCTGCCTTTTCTGGTATGGTATAATACTGGCCGCCATCAAACTTTTCACACTCTCTTGTGCCATCAGGATATTCGTAAAGGTTATAAAAATACTCTGCAACCCCCAATCCCCATGGAACATAACCAACAGCTGTTGCAACAAACTTTTTTTGCATTGGCTGTTTACATTTTTTTAAGAACATCTTGGTTTAATATCCTCTATCTAAATCCATAACTTTACCAATGGGTTTATTTGCCTCAAAATGGACCGTACAGAAGCGTTTTTAATTACAATATGGTTTCTATCATAAAATCTTTAAATCGCTCTGTACGGTACCTTTCTGCCAATTTAAACGCATATCTATTCTCAAAATCATCAGCAAATTTCACTACTTTGCTGTTTATCCTTCAATACCTTTTAAAACCTCTTCAAGAATTCTCTGAGGCTTTTCAATGCGGTCCGAGGTTAACGGTACCTCTTGTGATTTTTCTGTTGCCTCAGGCTTTTCAAGGTTTCTAAGAATGCGGTTTGCACGAAAACGAATATCGCTTTCAAGTTTTTCGCAGTAACAATAAAAATCAGCTGTTGATGGCATAAAGGTTGCATTTAAGCCCTCTGCTTTGCCTTTCAAAGCGTTCTTTGTTGCTGTTTGCAATACCCAGCTGCTTATGCCTTCAAGAGCGTAAAGATACGCAAGCGCTGTCGCTTTTTCATCTGATCCCATGGGGCTCTTAAGTCCATTTGAAAGGACAATATACGTTGTTTGAATTTCTTCTTCAGTCGCTTTCTTTTCAAGCTTTTGCAACGCATCATGGACTAATGAGGTAATTCTCTCCGCTTCTGCAATCAATGGTTTTTGCCCCGTTTTCCAATGGAATGGTGGTTCGGTTGTCATCCTCGAATAGAAATTTGTACACACTATCTGAATTTTTGATATTGGACATGTGCTGTGCAACGCGATAACTCCATCCACGCTGCTGTTCTGTTGTTTCAGTGCTTGGCTTTCCATAGTTTTTTCCTTTCTGTAAATCTTCAATTGCCTTGCGTACCCAGTTGCGCCATGTTGCTTGCCAATCCGTTTTGCGTGCATCCTTGCCTGCTCTAGCTTTCCAAAAATCTCTAAATTTTGCAATTTCGACTTTCACACGCTCTGGAGGCAAGCCCTCTGCAATGGCAAAATCGCAATCGGGTTCAAAATCCGCAGGCAAGCGACAACCGCGATTAGCTTGCGCTCGTTTTGCTTTTTTGGGAACGTTCTCTTGCTCGTGAATGGGAGGTTGGTTTGTTTCTAACGTTTCGATTTGCTCTGATTGGCTCTCAACAGCATAAACCTCTGTTGGCTCGTCAACCAAATCGATTGTTTCTAAATCTTCAAAATCAATTTCTTTTTTTGCTAAAACGATAGTTTTAGTTTTTTTATATATATTGTTATTGTTAATGTTATTGTTAATAGCATCATTAAGCATTGCACAAGCATTGCTATTAGCATCATGCTTAGCATCATTAAGCATTGCTTGTGCATTGCTATTAGCATTGCTTAGAGCATCATTAGCATCATGCTTAGCATCATTAAGCATACCGTTAGCATCATGCTTAGCATCTTGATCATCACTGATTGTTTTTGCGTTATGATGTTTTGCCCATTTTGCTTGCGCTGCTTTCTGTGCCCTCTCTGAAAACTTGTTTAAATTTTCGTTTGAGTTATTGAGTTCTTCTTCAACTCTTAAACTCCACAAACGACCATCTTCTAAACGTATGATCTTCTCATCACGTAATAGGATGTCTAATGTATTTTTTAGAACTCTCACTGAACAACCTGCCCACCGTGCTAATTTGGGAGCATCTTCAATAATAGGGCGGCGCTCTTCATACATATATAAGACAAGTGTCATATAAAGACCTTTTTCCACTATACTCATGCCACTAACATCAACAATCCATTGTGAAGAAAAAAGCCTCGTCCATGGTAATTTAATGGACATACCCCAATTCCCTTTCTTTAACTAAATATAAAATTGCTAAAGCATCTGCTTCGTTGTCATCACAAGGCGCATGACCTTTGGAACATATCGCCTTAATCATCTCTTCTTTCGACGCATTCCCCTTGCCTGTCGTCGCTTTCTTAATCGTACTTACTGGTATACCCTCATACGGTATCTGATGATGTTCACACCACGCCGTTAACGTTGCTAACAAGCCACCGTAAACATGCGCTGCATCCGTGCCAACATGACGCCTCACCTCTTCAAAATACACCGCGTCAATTTGACCTGCTGTCTGCTTTATTTCTGATAGCCATTGCTTAAAACGCAAATAACGCATCCCACCGCCTTCAAAACGGCGTGATTGAAAATTCACGGTACCACTGAATATGTCACCACTTGCACCACGTATCGCCCACCCCGTTTTGGTACCTAGATCAAAACAAAGAATCGTGTTAATCACAGCTCCACTCCATACAAAATGTGTTTTATAGAAGTGTTTTTTTCCGAAAATGAAGGAAAGAAGGGTGTAAGAAGTATGCAAATAGATAAAGATGTGATTGATATTATTTCATTAATAGTACCAACTTTCATCTCATTTTTTGGAATATGGTTAGGTTGTAGAAATCGAAAAATAGATCTTATAAATTTCAATAAACAACTAAGACAATTACAAGAACAATCTGAAACAGCAAAAGAACATCTATCCATCTTATGGGAAGAAAAAGAGAGACGAGACTTAGGTCCAAATCTAGAGCCTATTATAGAAGGAGAACCATGCGCACATAAGAGCGGTAAAGATTTCCTTATTGACATAGAGGTAATCATAAAAAATCCTACAAAACATCCAATAAAAATGAATAATTTTCGTATACCTGATGAAAGCCCATTTGCATTTGTTGAAGGTAGTTTCCTAGGAGATTATCCGCTATCTTTAATCCTCGAAAACGAGAAATATATGAGTTTTAAAAATCCTTTTACAGCAGACTTAAAATCGCAAGATATATGCAATTATTTTAATCTAAAGGAAGATGAAGAAAGAGTATTTTTTCTCACAGTTCGCCACCTCAAACCAAATATCGAAACTGTACCAATCTTTATAATTGAACACACTTCATCAAATCACCCAGAAAGAGTAGTTCAAACTAAGTTTTGGCCAGATTTTTTTCTATCTTTTGAAGAAGAGAACATGCTAGGATAAGATAATCTTTGGATTTCCTCTTCTTGCCTCCATATTTTTTCATTTTTCTTCGTTATTTCCTTTTTAACTATTTGTAATTCTTTATAAAATAGATAAAGTTGAATAGCTAATTGAATATTTACCGCTATAGATACTATTAAACCAGTATACGATCCTGCATTCATCTCTATCTCCTCACTTACCCTGCTTCTTACTCTTTTTACTCTTATGAGGCGGCGCTTTTACTGCTTCATCACGCGGCTTAAGCTCTTGTTTTAATCTTTCAATTTCATCATCACGTGATTTAACATCTGCTTCGAGTGTCGTCACAACTTCACTTACATCTCTGAACGCCTTATCATACTCCCCTGTTTTTTGTTTCATTTCTTCAATCACTTGATTAAGCCCTCGATTCAGTCTCTCAATCTCTCTGTCACGTTCCGTAATTAGCTTAGTTTTCTCTCTAATCTTAATATCCCAGTCCTCTTTCATATTCTGAAGCTTCCGTACAAACTCACCCTTTTTATTTTCGATTTCTTCTTTAAGTGTTTTAGCCTGAGCTCGATAATACAAAAGAATGCGAAAAGTGATCCCCACGATAAGCAACGCTCCAAACACCGCGAATGTTACAGTTAAAATTTCATTTAAACTCATCTTTATCTCCTTTAATTTTTATGAGGACGGTCATCATGACCAATCTGTTTTGCTTCGCATTCCATTAAAAAAAGAAGGCAACAAACTCCATACGCCAAGTGTGATAAATCACTCTCATGTTCAATAAAACCACCAACGTCGCCTTTTTTAACGCTTCCAAAATCTCTTAAGGCGCGTATACGTTTAAGTGACACATCTATGATGTAAAAACTCTGTAGGTTGTGCGAATATAATCCCATGTCCTGTGGACTCATATTTCTTTTCTACAGCCATCATCATCTCCTTAAGGCTGTACAACGTTGCTGTGATCAGACGCCGCATTAACGCCAGAACTTTTGGTAAACCTTGATGTTGAGATTCTTTGTCTCTCTTGCATTAATCTCTGCAAGCGCTCTGGATAAAAGAAATCATCAGGGCGTAAATCTATGCCGTGATCTCGTGCGTAGTTCAAAAGCATAATTTGGTATTTAGCTGGTATAATTCCGCCTTTACCCTCTAGTTTTTTTAAAGGATAAGTCCATTTATAAACAGCAGACACATGGCATTGAGAAATCAATGATACACGTTTTGCACCGCCTAAATATTTTATAATCATAACTGCTGAATTTTTGATATTCATCTTAATTTCTCTATTTATCAAATGGGCATTTATTCGATTACAGAAAAATTGTCAATATTTTTTCTAAAATAGAAATGTTGATATTTTTTAAAACAACAGGAATATTGATAAGTATGGATATTCAAAAAGAAATAAAAATTTGGGCAAATGAAAAACTTAAAACAATGGGTCATGGGTCCCGAACTGAATTAGCTAAACATATGGGACTTCATACATCTGTTGTATCTAAAATGCTTTCTATTGATGATGATAAAGAAAGTAGAAGCATATCTGCTGATGAACTCGTTAGATTAACTTCATTTTTTAAAGCTCTCCCCCCTCATTTTATACCCGATAATTGTGATGATTATTTTTTAAAACTATATTCCTCAGCAAAACCAGAACATAGAAAAGCCGTCATTTCTTTTCTACGATCTTTGCAAGAAGCAGATGAAAAATAACCACCCGTTTTTGCTCATTTGTTAATGACGAAAATATTTTTAAAGCTTTTTTAGACTGCTTCATACAGAGTTTTCTCCACATTGAAATGAAATTTGAATTACTTTTTTGTGTAGACTATTTGTCTATCACTAAAAAAATTTTTCTATTTTAGAAAAATTTATATTGACTTATTCTGAAATCGAAAATATATTCACTCCATATCTTAGAAAATAACCGTTGCCAATAGGGCTTATGGAGGCTTTTGTGACAAAACCCGTTTTCATAAAATCTGATGAAATTCTCTTAGTGATGTGCGAAAATGAAGAGCAAAATCTCGCTAAATATGGAACTTTCTTCGAAGAAAAGGACATTATAAAATTTATCGACCAAGCCGATAATGCTGTCCAAATTTTACGTATTGAACCAACGACTAACCGTTGCGAAGACATCTCTGAAGATATTGCCGAATTCTATCTTAAAGAATGTGAAGAGCAGTGTTTCAACGGAAACATACCTCACGATTTTATTAAGCATAGTTCAGCATACGGTTTTTTTTTAGAAGAAATCGAACAGCAGCGATATGAAGACGAAACATACGGGACATATGAACAACAGCACCGTTTAACTCTTTGGGATGTCATTCCAAACTACCCTCATTATACAGGGCGTTTCTAAAAGCGCCGTTATTTTCAAAAAATTTACCACACAATGCAATGCCGTTCTTTTGCAAAAATGGCAAAAGCAGATTCTTCTTTAAATAAAGAGATAAACCATGGAAAAAAAATACGAACTGACTGATGAAACAATTGAGGTTGATGGCAAAACTCTCCACCGCATTCGTGCACTGAGAGACTTTTCTGATGTCGAGAAAGGTGACCTAGGCGGTTATATAGAGCGTGAAGGCAATTTATCTCATGAGGACTCCTGTTGGGTTTATCATAATGCCAAGGTTTATGGTAATGCACGGGTTTATGGGCATGCCTCGATTTATGATGGTGCAGAGATTTATGACAATGCTTTGGTTGGTGGTTATGTACTTGTGCACGATAATGCAAGGATTTACGGTGATGCTGGAATTTATGACAATGCAGAAGTGTATGGTGACGCAAAAGTTTACGGGGATGCGGTAGTTCATCTTGGTGCACACGTTGGCGGCTATACCGCCATATCAACTGGAGAAAAGACCAGATGAGAAAATACGAATTTACAGGTGAAACAATAGAGGTTGGCTTTAAAACGCTTCATAGGATTAGAGCTTTAAGAGATTTTGGAGATGTAAAAAAAGGCGATTTAGGTGGTTTTATACAAGGTGAAAGCAACCTCTCACATGATGGCAATTGCTGGGTCGGAGGGAAAGCCAAGGTTTATGATGATGCTAAGGTTTACGAAAATGCACAAGTTTACAGTTATGCATATGTTTACGACAATTCTCGTATTTATGGCAAAGCAGAAGTTTTCGATGAACCATGCATTTACGGTCATGCAGAAGTTTACGGTGATGCATATATTTGCGGTGAACCGAACGTTTTTGATAATGCAGAAGTTTATGGCAATGCACAAGTTTACGGTGAGGCATACATTTACGATAGGGCGCGTGTTTACGGCAATGCAGAAGTTTCCGGTGATGCGCATGTTTACGGTCATGCAAAAATTTACGGTGAAGCATGTGTATGTTGGGACGACTGGATTGATGGCGATAAAAGAATCTCAACTAGGGAACAAACCAGATGAAAAAATACGAAATGACTGATGAAACAACTGAGTTTGATGGCAAAACGCTTCACCGCATTCGTGCTTTAAGGGATTTTGATGATGTTAAAGCAGACGACCTAGGCGGTTTTATACAAAAAGAAGACAACTTGAGTCATGATGGCAATTGCTGGATAGGTGATGATGCAAAGATCTATGGTGATGCCAAGGTTTTTGGGGATGCACGTGTTTACGGAAAGGCTCGTGCTTATGGTTGTGCAAGAATTTATGACAAAGCCAAGGTTTTTGGTAAAGCTTATATTGATAATATTTCTGATATTTACGGAAACGCATGTGTTTTTGGTAGTGCATCTGTTACCGGAGAAACTAATATTTTTGGCAATGCGCAGATTTTTGGACATGCTCGTGTTTTTGCCAGTGCACAAATCTACGAGAATGCACAAGTTTCCGGTGGTGCATTTATTAGTGGAAAAGCTAAAATTTATGGAAATGCTAAAATTTATGACAGTCCATTGATTTCCATCAGAGCCAAAGTTGGGGGAAATGCCAAAATCTATGGTTATGCATTTATTCATGGAAACGCAGAGATCATCAATGATGAAATCATCACAACGGGCGAGAGGCAATAAACCATGGAAAAGAAATACGAACTACTAATCTTATAGTATCTCTATAAGCCCTTTCTAACCACACAAACAACTTTTAACACCAGCGTGATTCACGCCACGGGTGAATTGCGTACAACTGAAAGAAATAAAACATGACACATTCCCCCCTAACCGTTATGGCGCAAAAATACGGATTTTCTCATGACGAATTTCGAAAAACAATTATCAAAACATGTATCAGTCATAATTGTACTGATGAAGAATTTGCTGCTTTTATCTCTGTTGCGAAAACTTATGGGCTCAATCCTTTAACTAAAGAAATCTATGCACTCCCTAAAAGAGGCGGCGGCATTATTCCTGTTGTCTCTATTGATGGGTGGATAAAGATCATAAAGTCTAATCCCAAATTTGATGGCATGACCTTTCAAGATCAATTGGATAAGGATGGTAATCTCATTGCAATTAAATGTGCTATACGTCTCAAAGACATTAAAGACCCCATAGAGGTCACGGAATATTTAAAAGAATGCAAGCAAGAAAACAGCAAGCCTTGGAAAGATTTTCCAGCCCGTATGTTGCGTCACAAAGCCACTATACAATGTGCTCGCTATGCTTTCGGATTTTCCGGTATTTATGAAGAAGATGAAGCAGCTCGTATCAATGAAACAAACCATAACAGTCAAAAACAATTGGTTTCTCAAGATATACTGATAAAAATCAGAGAATTAATCGAACAAACACAAGCCGATGAAATGAAGCTTCTCTCTTTTGCGCAGGTAGAAAATCTAACAGAGATGTCTTGTGAAACAGCACAAGAGATTTTAGGGCTTTTAGAAATAAAAGCAAGACAACAAAAAGAAAGAATACAACAATCCTTACCACCACAAGAGCAAAACGATCTCTCCACTCAAGATGCCGAATATATTCACATCCAAGATGTTGAATATGCACCAACACCACAAGAACAAAGAACGGCGGTGTAAAATGGAACAAAGAACAGCAGAATGGTTTCAAGCCCGCTTGGGTAAAGTCACCGCATCTAATGTTTACAGCGTAATCAGTAAGACAGCTAAAGGATTGCCTACAAGCAAATATGAAGATTACAAAATAAAACTTATTACAGAACGCTTAACAGGCGAAACCAGCCCCCATTATGAAACTGAAGATATGCGTTGGGGCGTTGAACATGAAGAAGATGCCTTGAGAGAATATGGCTTCATTTATGACACAGAAGTCACAAGATGCGGGTTTATCCAACACCCCACAATGGAAATGGCGGGGGCTAGCCCTGATGGGCTTATTGGAGAAGACGGTTTAATCGAAGTCAAATGCCCGAGATCAGTAACACATATGCGCTTTTGTATAGGTGACGAAATCAAGCCTGAATATCTCGCACAAATACAATTCCAAATGGCTTGTACAAAGCGTCAATGGTGTGATTTCGTAAGCTATGACCCACGTTTTGTGGGGGAATCATCTCACTTGCGCATGAAAATCAAACGCATCCACCGTGATGAGAAACAAATTGAACAGATTAATAAAGCTGTTGAAGCCTTTTTAGCAGAAATAGAACGAGAGATAAAACAACTCTCAACAAAAGCTGCTTAACCTTATGGGGGTGCTCTCTCCTCCCAGCACCCCCGCCCTTTCATAACAACTTTCAACACAAGCGTGATTCACGCCACACGTGAATTGCATCTCAATGTAAGGAGAAAAGACATGGCGCCTCGTCCAGCTACTATAACGCAAGCAGACATTGCACGCGCTTTAAGAGCAGCTAAAAAACAAGGATGTGAACTCGTAGAAATCAAACCTACCAGTGAACTGCTTATCTATCTTAAATCCGATATCCCAATACCAAATTCAGTTAACCACCCAGACAAACTTTTAGATTTGTCAAAGAATGAATATTACGAAACCGCGCTCTCTAAGATGTAAAATTGCTTATGCCAAAACCACGCCCCCCTCATCTCGTTAAACAAATTACTCAACATGGCAAAATTGTATGGTATGTACGTATTGGTCATGGCAAACGCATTAGAATCCGCGGTACCTATGGAACGCAAGAGTTTGTTGATAACTACAAAAGCGCACTTGCCGAGTTACAAGGACTTATACTTCCTAAATCAAAAACCGGTAAACTTGTTGAAGGGTCATTTGCATGGCTGCTTAAACAATACTTTAACAGCTCTAATTGGCATAGCTACTCTAATACTACAAAGAAACAAAAAGAATACATTCTTATGAAGATATGCGACTCCATAGGAAACATTCCATACCAAGCAATTGAAAAGAAACATATTATAGCCGGTGTTGAACGGCGTAAAGAAACACCAGCAATGGCTAGAAATTTTCTGAAAGCCCTTAATGGACTTTTTAATTGGGCGATTGATCAAGGTCTTTTGGAAAATAATCCAGCTTTAGGCGTCAAAAAACCTCCTCTTAAAAATAAAAGCGTCTTTCCTGTTTGGACAGAAGAAGATGTTGAGAAATATTATCACAAATGGCATCATGGTACGCATGAACGTGTATGGATTGACGTCCTTTTGTACACGGGACTACGCCGTGCTGACGCCGTTCGTATCGGTTGGAAAGACGTAAAAGATAATATCATTCATCTCAAAACAGAAAAAAGTAAATTCCAGACAGATGTCTTTCTACCTATTTTACCGGAATTAGCCAAAACGCTTGAAGCTGGTCCTATTGGAGTAGAAACATTCATCTGTAGTAAAACTAATCAAAAACTCTCCAAAGAAAACTTTGGCGATACATTTAGAGACGCTTGTAATGCGGCTGGAATTAAAAAATCGGCGCATGGATTAAGAAAATTAGCAGCAACACGCGCAGCTAACTCTGGTGCAACAGTATCACAACTCAAAGCAATTTTTGGCTGGACAGAAGATAAAATGGCATCCCTTTATACCAAAACAGCCGACAGAAAACGACTTGCAATAGAAGCAATCAAAAAACTTCAAAAAAGTTAGGACAATGAGTGGCTGCTAAAAAACAAACCAAAGCCCCGTCAAAATTATGAATGAAATTAATGCGGCGTTTGAGGTGCATCAGAAACCAGAGGAGAAATAGGTGGTTGTGTCTGTTGCATTGTTTGCCATAAATTATAATTCGTTTGCATATCCAGCCAAAATTTTGCTTTACTAAAACCAGCTAGTTCTAATTTCACTGCAAGTTCGGTACTCATAGAGGCATGTCCGTTAATCACTCTTGATAGAGAAGCTCTTGTCATATGGAGATGATCAGCTAACTTTTGTATTGTTATCCCCATTTCTTCTAAGAAAGCTACTTTTAGAACTTCGCCCGGATGTGCGGGGTTATGCATCATTTGTTTTCGTTCCTTTCATCAATGGTAATCTTGATAATCAACAAGCTCCACGTCCGTTCCGATAAAACGAAAAGTAACACGCCAATTTCCATTCACCCATATGGAATAATATCCCGTAAGTTCACCTTTAAGAGGATGCATTTTAAAGGCAGGTGCCTTCAACATTTCAGGCGTCGTAGCACTTGTTAAAGCTGTCAAGATAACGCGTAACTTTTTCACGTGATCTGGTCGAATAGCTTTTGTGGAACCTGTTGTATAAAATAATTTTAACCCCTTATGTTTGAAACTCACAATTGCCATTACCGCCCCTTATCGTATATCGCCACTATACGATCAATAAAAATAAGAGTCAAGCGCCCTGCCAGTAAATCCAGTTATCTAGATAAAACGATTGAGTATAAGCTATAAAAAAGTTCGGGATAGACATAAAATAAGTTAAAAGAATCAATGGAATCAAAATTCCCGAACTTTTATATAACCTATTGATTATATATAAATATAATGGTTCCACCCCCTCCGCCACAGCACTTTTGTCGTGCTATAACTTATTGATTTTTTATGTTGTAGCTTGTCGGCGGGTTTTGTATATTTTGCCACTAGTTTTTGTTGTAGCTTGTCGGCGGGTTTTGTATATTTTGACACTAGGTTTTGTATCAATTTATTTTTTTTCAAAGAGTTTTAAAGGTGTTCTCAAAGGGTCTTCAAAGGTCTTATCTAAAGGTTATTTAAAGACCCTTTAACGCGTTTTTCTGCTCCTATTTTTCCAAATCACTAAAGCGTGTAAAATCGGATTGAAATGCAAGGGGGACGATTCCTGTCGGACCGTGGCGTTGTTTTGCTATAATAACCTCAGCTTTACCCTTGGCTTGCTCCATTGCCTCTTGCCATTTGTGATACTCAGCAGTGCCTTCTTTGGGTTCTTCATTTTTGAGATAATATTCTTCACGATAAATGAACAAAACAATGTCGGCATCTTGCTCGATTGAACCAGATTCACGTAAATCGGAGAGTTGTGGACGTTTATCGGTTCGGTTTTCAACTTGACGCGAAAGTTGTGACAGAGCAATGATGGGAATATTGAGTTCTTTTGCAAGTGCTTTTAATCCGGTGGTAATGGCTGTAATTTCTTGAACGCGATTTTCTAATGAATGCTTTGAACCGCTTGTCATGAGTTGGATATAATCAATAATCAAGACATCTAGACCATGTTGTCGTTTAAGACGCCTTGCACGGGCGGACAATTGTGCAAGGGATACACCACCCGCTTGATCAATATAAAGAGGGATTGTTTGTAAGGAACGCATTGCGTAAATGATGTTGGTAAATTGCTCTTCTGAGATATTACCACGACGCATATCAGAAGAAGAAACCTTTATTTGTTCTGAGATAATACGGGTTGCAAGCTGTTCAGATGACATTTCAAGTGAGAAGAATCCTACTATCCCCCCTTCATTTTCTTGGCTGTTATCACGCTTACAAGCATTGGCAATATTAAAAGCAATATTGGTCGCCAGGGAGGTTTTCCCCATCCCAGGGCGCCCCGCTATGATAATCAAATCAGATGGCTGTAGCCCCCCCATTTTCTCATCCAGGGTTTTGATATGGGTAGCGATCCCAGAGAGCTGTGAGGAACGCTTTTTTGCAGCGCTTGCCATGTTAAGTGCTTTTGCAATGGCTGTATCAAAGTTTTCAAACCCACCCCCATATTTGCCTTTTTCTGCCAATTCAAATAACTGATTTTCAATCGTTTCAATTTGTTGGGAAGGTGTAAATTCGACAGGCGCATCAAAAGCTGTATTGGCAACTTCATTGCCAAGATTAATCAAAGACCGGCGGATAAAAAGATCATAAATGACGCGTCCATAATCTTCAGCGTTAATAATAGTGACTGCCTCTGTGGCTAAGCGAACAACATATTGGTATACAGTAATATCTCCAACTTTTCCTTCCATTTGGATATAGGGCTTGATTGTAATGGGGTTTGCAAGATGACCCTTTTGAATAATTTGTAAGACAATCTCAAAAATCTTTTGATGGAGCGTTTCAAAAAAATGTTCTGCTTTGAGAAAGTCTGAAACGCGATCGAGTGCATTATTATTAATCAGGATTGCTCCAAGTAATGCCTGTTCAGCTTCAATATTATGGGGAAGTTGACGAAAAGAAGAAGCAAAGTTATCTCTTGGTTTCTCTGTTTTTAGCATGTTCAATGTTCTCATTGCTTTCTTTTCCCTTGTCTGGTGCCTCTAAGGTAATTTCTGTGGTGTAACCCGCTTTGTTTTTCATAGCGGTGGGTGACGGTAGCGGCTTTCCATAGACCATTGATTTCGCCTCGAAACCCTTGCAAGAGAAGCGGTTGATCCGCCATGATTTCTGGTCGCCCCGCAAGGGTCAAAGAACCACTGCCCACAGCACGGCAAAGTCGGTCTGATTCTGATGCAGCAGCAGCTTGTGCTTCTTCCTTACAGGTGTAACAAGTGCGCAGACGACGCACGGGACCGCTAAACCCTGTCTGATGCTTGACTTGGCATTGCTGCCCTTTTGAGCGATCAAAATAAGCAGCTTCAATGGTGCCATATTGCGTGCGTGGCTCGAGGGTGAACTCCCAGTTGGAACAGTCGTATTTATGAAGTTTGAATACGGGTAAATTATCTCCGCTTAAAAACAAAAACTTATTGTCCTTGATTAAAAAACGTGCCCGCATGCGGTCAGCAAGGCGGGTTAAAAAATCAACAGCCGATTGATCTGTACGCACCACATAAGGCAAAGTTTGTTTGGTAAACTGGGGACTGACCTTTGCTTGATAGCCGTGGCGTTTGGCGAGTGTCTCGACAATCTCGCCAATGGTTTTATGGTCAAAATGTTCACTCACCTGTTCTTTGAGTTCTTTACGCATCGAGGCACTTTTGCCGCAAAGACGCAAGATCTCTCCATCACTGCCCCCTGAGCTTACAACCGATTCGATAACAAAACACCCCATAAAAGCACTGATGCTGTTCTCATAGCCAAAGATCACCTGGAGCGCACTGTTGCTTGAGGGAACCTCTAAATCATTGCCACTATCATCAAACTCTGCTTCAAATGTATCGGCTTCATTCCCGGCATGGTCTGTAATGGTTGCGATTAAAAGACGCTGGTAAAAAACCGCGTGAACAGGTTTGTCTCCCACCTTGACCACAATAAAAGGGTGTGTACGCATTAATCCCATAGCCGTGTCACCGTGCTTTGGGGATTAGACAACACAAATTCAGGTAAAAAGACTTTTAAGCCTCGCGGTAAAAGAACACCATATTTGGCAATCTCTGGATTGGCTTCCAATGTGGCTTCTAAATAGCCTTTGAGTAAACCAGCCTGCCTCCGGTCCCCTAACACAACCATAGCATGGTGAAAGCAGATGAGATCGAGACTCATGTCCTCTAGCTCTACAACAACACGCTTTGCTGGTATCTTCATGGAATTTGCCCCACTTGATATTGCCCCACTTGATATTGCCCCACTTGATATTGCCCCTCTTGGGTTTGTCCTTGTGGTTTTCCGCCATTAAAAAAGGGCAAGAGCGTAATGGAATAGCGGATGCGCTGTGAGTGACCAGAGCGACTGATATAGTCGTGGTCTTTCGTGATACTGGTGATCACCACGGGTCCATGGAGAAGGACACTATAGGTGGTATCATTGATCCAACGAAGCATCTGGACCGGCTTTGCTCTTTTGATCGTTGTGGTGATGGCATCAATGGCTACCCGATCACCAAATTCTTCTGGAAACCAAACGCCATGAATGGTTTTGGGATCATTGCCATAGCCGGTAAATTGCAAACTGGGAGACCTGCCAAAACGCTCCATACAAACCCATGAGGCAGAAAACTCTTCTTCAAAGGATTGGAAATTCAGCCAATCCACATAAAATTGATGCGGACCTAACATCATCAAAGGATCTCTCATAAGCTCCCTCCCCTCCCATTATTGTATCCCTTCCAGCCTGTTGTCTCTTTCAAAACTTATCATTGCCTCTCTCCTACACCATTATGCCTCTCCCCTCATTGCCTTCCCCCCCTCATTCTGTTCCCCATGCAGAACATTGGCGCGTGCCCGTTGAATGGCGTAAGCAACCGTTTGACCGGCAGCAACAGGGTCACGCGCGCCATTGACATGCACCGTGACATTTTGAGTGCGATACATAAGTTTGTGTCTCCCCCCTCATTCTGTTCCCCATGCAGAACATTGGCGCGTGCCCGTTGAATGACGTGGGCAACCGTTTGATCAGTGGCAACAGGATCACGCGCACCATTGACATGCACCATGACATTTTGAGTGCGATACATAAGTTTGTGTGTCCCTCCCCTCATTCTGTTCCCCCATGCAAGGCATTGGCGCGTGCCCGTTGAATGGCGTGGGCAACCGTTTGATCAGTGGCAACAGGATCACGCGCGCCATTGACATGCACTGTGACATTTTGAGTGCGATACATAAGTTTGTGTGTCCCCCTTCATTCTGTTCCCCCATGCAAGGCATTGGCGCGTGCCCGTTGAATGGCGTGGGCAACCGTTTGATCAGTGGCAACAGGATCACGCGCACCATTGACATGCACTGTGACATTTTGAGTGCGATACATAAGTTTGTGTGTCCCTCCCCTCATTCTGTTCCCCCATGCAGGGCATTGGCGCGTGCCCGTTGAATGGCGTGGGCAACCGTTTGATCAGTGGCAACAGGATCACGGGCGCCATTGACATGCACTGTGACATTTTGAGTGTGCGTGGTGGGGGAGCGCTCTTTGCCTCTTTGCTCTCTCACAGAGTAATTTGCATGCCCCGCCCCCGCAAATTGTGCAATCGGTTGAATGGCTGTTGTGCCTCCTAAAAAACTTGGCAAAAACTCTCTTAAATTAATGGACCCAAACCACCCCTTAATGCGGCTTGGCAAAGATTTACAAAAATCTGTCAATTGTGAGATGGTGCCCATAAAACCATCGACAATCCAACTCGCTAAATCTTCCCCTGCTTGTTCCATACTTGCCTTGGCACCCTCCGAGAGCTTTTCCCGGACAAAAAAGCTTCCCAACCAGCCCCAAAAGTTGGAAAGGCTTTGCTTAACGCCCTCCCACAAACCTTCAAAGCTTTGAACAACAGCGCCAAGCCCTTGTTTAAACTTTTGCCAAGTTTGAGAGAAATCAAAAGCAGCAGCAATGATATTTTTCCATTTGGTGATGGTGGTGGTATCAGCACCAAAAAAGCGCATGACAGCCTCAAAAGCACGACCAAAAGCATGTGCTATCCCCCGTGCAAAGCCTTTAACAAAAGAAGAGAAACGATCCCAATATTTCCACAAAACAAAACCAGCAGCCATGATCACCGCCACAACAGCAGCAACCGCAGCTCCTATTGGGGTAAAAATAGCCCCCGCAACAGAGGCAATAGCAGCTCCAACCACTTCGATCACTGTTCCTACCCAACCAAAGGTGCTAGCAAATACCGTCCCTGAGACAGCAATCCCCCGCAAAGCGCCCACCAACAAGGTCATGGGGCGTAAGAGTCGAAGTGAACTTGCCCCAAGACCCGCGGTAAGCAAGCCCAGAGAGCGTCCTGAAGTCAAGAGTCCTCGCCAACTTGCCTTCAGCATGCGGCTAAGAGACCCAAGCTTGATAAAAGAGGCAATCAATTGCAGGATCCCAAGGCGGGTTCCGGCAAAAGTAAAACGTACAACCCGCAAAGCGATGTTAAAAGCCATCAGGGCGGCAATGGTTTTGATGATCACACCGGTTAAAACAGGGTGTTCATTTGCCCATGCCATAAGAACATTGGTAAAATTGCCAACAGTTTCCATTAAACTGTTGACAGGAGGCAGAAGCACTTCACCAATGGTAATGCCCAAAGCCACGATACGGTTTTGCAAAAGTTCAAACTGCCGCATGGCGCCGGTTGCTTGTTTGTCTGCCTCTTGCTCTACAGAGCCTTTAAAGACTTGTGGGTCTTCAACATAATCTAAAGCTTGCCCTAACAGTTCGGGGTTACCCACCAATTTGGCAAAATCACCGGTAAAATCTCGTCCAGCAATGGCAATCAGCGAACGCATCCCCTGTTCGGATTTACCCAACACATTAAAAAAGCGCACCAAGGTGCCGGTGGCATCTTTATCCAAATCTTCCATAAATTTTTGGCGAGAGAGACCAATATTGGTAAAAGCCTCTTCAATATGTTTACCCCCTGCCTGTATGCGCGCACTCATCGCATTAAAACCACGCGCGGCACTTTCGGGAACAATCCCAGCAGAAATCATCGCCGTACCAAAAGCTGCCGTTTCACGGGCTGTCAGTTTAAACATGGTGGCAGCACCGGTGGCGCGATTGGTAAAGTCAGAAACTTCACTGGCTTTTGCCGCCATGTGGTTGGAGAGATGATTGATGGCATCACCTAAATCTTCAATCCCTGCCTGATTAAGCTTAAAGACATTGCGCAATTTGGCAAAACGCTCCCCAATCTGGTCCCCCGTCATATCAAAGGCGACAGCTGCTTTGGCAGCATAAACACTAAAAGCCTCGAGATCTTGTTCACCAATCCCTGCTTGGCTGGCACTAGTCATCAATTCCAAGACTTCACGCGCCGCTAGCGGAATCTTGGTGGAGGTTTCCAAAGCAAAGCGGCGCAATTCCTTTAAGCGATGAAGAGGAGCATCGAGAACCTTTTCCAAGCCTTTCATTGATTGATCAAATTGCATGGCTTTATAGAGCGGCGCTATTAAGGTTGCTGTTTGCGCAATGGCACCCACCATGCGTCCACGCGCTTGGATAAAAGCATTTTGCGCTTTTTCTGTGGATTCTTTCAAGTGCTCAGGGTCAAACCACCCTTTAAAGTGCTGCCTTGTCTTGTTTTGGAAATGCGCAATATCGAGGCTAAAGGCTGCAAGATCGCGCTTGGCAGAAGCTATCCCCTCTTGCAGATGATTCACAAAACGCACAACAAGGGAAACATCCATGATCGCATCTTATCCTAACATTTGGCTTTCATATTCTTGGGCTTTAAGGCGTGCGAGTTCTTCTCGATAGGCAATCACATCCAGCCAATCCATCTGGTTAATTTCTGAAGGCGCCCAGTGATAATAAAGGGCTAGCTCTGCTCCAAATTGTCCGGCAGAGAGGATTGGCGTTGCGTAAAAAAAGCAAAAAAAGCCTTAAACACAGCCATAATGTCAACAACATCAAGACGATTAATCAGTTCAACCGTTTCATGGGACATATCGGCTAAAAGTACAGCTATTCCTTCCATGGCTTCATGAGTCAATAAAGCCTCACAAAGCTTGGCAATGAGAATATCATTGCTGAAAGGTAGAAATAATAAAAAGTGCTAGAAACAGTGTTGAGTATTACTGTTATTACTTACTTTGATAAATATAAAACTGAATAAATATCACACAAAACATTATCATTACTTTATAAAAATAATATAAATTATGTGAGTATTATAATATTTAAATTTATATAATATAAATAATTATAAGCACATTGTGTGTTAAATATAAATTCATAAAATTTTAATATCAGTTATTTTTTATTTTGACAAAAAACCAAAAATATCTTACCAAACAAAGACAATTATCAAAATTAATAACAACTATCCATTTTCACTTCTTTTTATGAAGTTTTCGGGGAAATGAATATTTGGGGGCTCTCATAAGGAGAATACTAGTGTATAAAACATTCCTTTTATCATGCACGGCTGCAGCCACTGTTATCCTGTTCAACATCCAGTCCAGTGCACATGCTGAAACCCTCGAAGTTTCTGAGGGAAAAACCGTATCAGTATCCGATAAAACTTATGAAACTATTCATGCAAAAGATGGCGGAAAAATCATTGGAAAACATTTAACCATTGTTACGAATAAAGATATAAACCAAAGCATAAACAACGTCTATGCTGTAACAGCAGAAGGTGCTAACAGTGCAATTGAGTTACTGGATGGCACAACCATTAAAGGCATTGGTTCTGGCATTTTCTTAGGCCTTGAGGCGAAGGATGGTGCTACACTTAAAATGACTAAGGGAACGATTACAGCTTCTGGAATTGGTGCCTCCTTATCTGGCATTGGTGCTTCCTTCTCTGACAGTAAAAGTAAAAAAAACAAGCTGGAAGATGTGGTAATATCGAGTGATAACGATAATAATCCACTATCCTTAGGAATAAATGCCGAAAAAAGCAATGTGAATTTAAACAATGTAACCGTCACGAATGCAAATACGGGTATATTTGCGAATGATCACTCCACAATAACAGTCTCTGGAGGATCATTCGATGGGAAAAATGATGGAGTATATGCTAAAGAAGGTAGCATCATTACTTTAAACAACAATGTTACAGTCGCATCATCTGATAGCGATGGACTTCATGCAGAAGGTTCAGGAGCCAACATCACAAAGACGGGAGGAACTGTCAGTGGAAAACAAAATGCATTATTTGCAGAAAAAGGTGGACAGATCGATGTCACGGATGTTGCTTTAACAACAACAGATGGCAAAGGAACTGGCGCAAAAGCCGATGGCGCTAACAGCGTCATTACATTAAAAGGCAAAACAACCATTGAAAAAGTTACAAACGGCCTTGATGTACAAAATGGAGCTATAGCCAGGATGACCGGTGGTTCTATTGCTGCTTCTCAAATAGGTGCTCTTTTCAAAGCTAGCGGAAGTGATGAAAACAAAAACACGCTGGAAAATGTAAAGATATCGAGCGGTAAAAATAATCCCTTGATGGATAAAGGAATAAATGCCGAAAAAAGCAATGTGAATTTAAACAATGTAACCGTCACGAATGCAAATACGGGTATATTTGCGAATGATCACTCCACAATAACAGTCTCTGGAGGATCATTCGATGGGAAAAATGATGGAGTATATGCTAAAGAAGGTAGCATCATTACTTTAAACAACAATGTTACAGTCGCATCATCTAATGGTAATGCACTCCGTGCTGAGGGTTCAGGATCTAAGATCACAATGGCAGGAGGAAAAGTAACAACAATAGGGAATACACAAACTGCATTATTTGCAGAAAAAGGTGGACAGATTGACGCCACGAATATTGATCTAACAACAGATGGCAAAGGAACCGGTGCATTTGCAATTGGTCCTGATAGCAGAATTGAATTGCATGGCAATACAACGATTAACAATACTTGGAACGGTCTTGGAGCAGTTGGTGGTGGTAAAATTACCAGTGAAAATTTAACCGTAGTCGGTGGTGAAACAAGTGATCAAGACCCCGACAAAATCCGCTCTGGTGTATGGACAGAGGACTCTGGTAGTGAAATTACGTTAACGGGCAAAACAACCATTCAAAATTTTGATGAAGGTCTTTATGCAGATGGTGGGAGTAAAATCATTAGCGGAGATTTAACAATAATCGGTGGTGAATCCGAAAAAGAAACCATTGGTGTAAACACTTGGGAGGCTGATAGTATAGTTGAATTAAATGGCAAAACAACCATTCAAAATGTTGGTATTGGTCTTTTTGCTGTTGAGGGTAGCACAATTAAGATGGTTAATGGCGCTATTGATGCTAATTCTAAAAGTCTAGATACCCAATCCGATGCTCTTCAGAATGGGAAGAAAAATGAAATAGAAGCAAAAAAAGTTGCAATGGTTGTAATAAATGGCGGCCATATTGATCTAACGGATGTCTCTGCAGCAGCAGAAGTTGCCGGTTTACAATTCGCAACTTTCTCTGATAAGGATCCAAATAGCTGGCATAATTCACAAAAATATCATGGCAATGAAATCAATCTAACCAGTGCAGAGCTTCATGCTGAAAATGGTACTGGAATTCTCGTTGGAGCTTTTGCTGAAAAGAGCATCGAAGATGCTGCTGCTCCATCAATTGGCACAGTCAATCTTAAAAAATCAGAAATCCATGCTGACGTGTTGTTAGGAGATGGTATTTTTTGGGACAAAACGTCATGGAAAGATAAAGATTTGTGGGATGGTAAAGATGTTAAGGCGATCTCCAACGGCACTTTTACATTAAATGCTGATCAGTCTATTCTAGAGGGCAGAGCGAATATTGCTAAAGACAGAAATGTACACTTTGATCTGAAAAACGACACAACATGGACGTTGAAAATCAGCAAAAACGAAAAAGATGATAATAGCAATCTCCTTGATATTGCTAAAAGATCTCGTTCTGATGTTTCTGTGCTTAGTCTTAATAACAGCTCCATTGTTTTTGATAAACCAACAGAACAGCACTACCAAACATTGCATATAGGTTCTGGTAAACCAGACACAAAATCAGTCTACAATGCAACGGGTGATGCGAAGATTTACTTCAACGCACAATGGAGTGATGGTGCTGCAATAAATGACCAAAAAACCGATAGACTTTTGATCAATGGGGATGTCTCTGGAACAACATCAGTTTATGTTACGGGGCGCTTAGAAGGGAACAATATCGAAGCAAATACCTCTGCAGCTGCCAATGTCCGTGGTCTTTCACTCATTCAAGTTTCTGGAAAAGCAGAAGAAAGCTCTTTCAAACTTGTAAATGGCTATACCACAAGAGGCGGCTTACCGGATATGTATACACTCCGTGCCTATGGACCAGACTCAAGCCAAGGCAAAGCTGATATTGCGCAAAACCTGTTTGATGAAAAGAACGAAAACTTCTGGGATTTCCGTTTGCAACCCGAACTTCTTGGCTCGAATTCTGGTTCAACTCCTGATCCAGAAACAAATATCCCTGCCATTGCCCCTGTACCACAAACAGCAAGCTATTTGGTCATGCCAAATGCTCTCTTCTATACTGGATTAACTGATATAGCTAAACAAAATGCACTTTTAGCCACTATGAGAACATCTGTCTTAGGAAAAGAAGAGGAAAAACAAACTGGTTTCTTCCTATACACTTACGGAAACACAGGAACCTTATCTTCCAAGCGTGGTCCTCTCAAATACGGTTACGGCGCTGATATCCGTTATGCGGCTCTACAAGCTGGTGTTACATTGGCAGCAATTGAAGGGCAAAATACCACGACACATTTCGGTCTTGTAGGCACCTATGGACAACTGTCTTTCACCCCGAAAAATATCGCAGATGCTGGCAAGAGCACACTGGATAAATGGGCCATTACAGCCTACGGTAGCATACAGCATAGCAGTGGGTTCTACGTTGATACACTCTTATCCTATGGTATCCTAAAGGGGCATATCACCAATGCCATCAGAGGAAAGACCGCAAAGTTGAATGATGCCAAAATGTTGAGTGTCTCCACCACTGTTGGCAAAGAATTTGCAACCGGAATGGAAGGTTTAACATTTGAGCCACAAGCACAAATTGCCTATCAACATTTGATGTTTAACACCATTGAAGATGCTGATAACTTTACTGTTGATATGAAAAATCCTTCTCAATGGTTAATCCGTGTTGGTGGGCGTTTGACCAAAACCATTTCCACTGAAAACAGCCGTTCTATGTCTTTCTATGGAAAAGTAAACTTGATCAAAACCTTTGGTGATGATGGCACCATTCATATTGGCAGAGACTTTGACCTTGAACCTATGGGACCTGCAATTGAAGGCGGCGTTGGCATCAATGCGCAACTGTCTCACAATTTCTCCCTTCATGGTGATGTAAGCTATCAACAAAAGCTTCAGAAAACGGGTATAAGTGGTGCAAGCTTTTCAGGCGGCATACGCTATCAGTTTTAAATAAAGGCTGTAAAAATAGCCTATTCATTCTATTCAATTAACAAAAAGGAGCATATTGTGCTGCCTTTTTTATTTATAAAATCTATCTTTAAGAATAGAAAAAATAGTTAAGTAATTATCATTGATAAAATTTTCACAACAGCTTCTTCTTTTGCAAAGAATAAAACTTAGCATTTTTTGATAAATAAGACCTAAAACTGTAAAAAAGAGTACACAAATCAAAAACAATAAAAATTAAACTATACCCTAAAGAATAAATTTTCCTAGAAAACATAGCATTATTAATCACCTATTATTTCTTACAAGCTTAATGCTTATCTACAATGAAAACTTCTAAACATAAATTTATAATCAACAAACTGTACAACAGATACACAATGCGCGTTATGAGCCATGCAGATGACTCATAACGTTGTACGCTTAATAGGGTGAAAAATATGAGATCTAAAATTTCTCTCAATAAATTACATCAATAAAATCTTACACTATAAAAAATACAAAGCCCCTCTATTACAACAAAGATATTAAATACTTCTCGAAATCTAAAACAGAAAAATGTATTTTCTCTTTTGGAAAATCGTTCATACTCTTTGCTCTCTATGGACGATAGGCTCTATACTTGCTTCAAAAAACTCCTTTGTATAATCGTGTTGCGCATGTAAATTACGCAATTCATCATTGCTAAGCTCTTCAAGAATAATCCCTTTATGCATAATTCCAACACGTTCACAAATATGTGCAACAACAGCAAGATCATGGGATACCATCAAATAAGTAAGATTTTTTCTCACGCGCAACGATTTCAACAAATTTAAAATTTCAGCCTGTACAGACACATCCAATGCAGATGTTGGCTCATCAAGCAACAAAACCTCTGGTTCAATAATTAAAGCACGTGCAAGAGCAATACGCTGACGCTGCCCTCCAGAAAGTTCATGAGGATAACGATAAAGAAATGAAGAATCTAAACCAACGGAATCTAAAGCATCCTCCACCCGCTCCTTTTGATTATCCATCCCATAGATTTTGAGAGATTCAGAAAGAACCGTATGGACCATTTTTCTTGGATGAAGTGAAGCATAAGGGTCTTGAAAAACCATTTGAATACAACGTAGAAAATCCTTACTTCTTTTCTTTTCGACTTCTTGTCCAGCAAAAAGGAACTTTCCACTGTAATCTGGAATAAGCCCCACCAATGTATTCAAAATAGTTGATTTTCCACATCCAGATTCACCAATTAAACCATAAGCTTCACCACGTTTAATATGAAAATTAACATTTTTAACAACTGTTACTGCCTTATGCCTATGACCAAAAGTTACAGATAAATTAGAAACATCAATAATATTCTCACAATTTATCATGAGGAACCTCCTCAACACCATTAACAATCGTAGGATTATACAACCAATCAGGATCACGCTCAGGAACAGCCAAAACATCAACAGGATTATCAAGCCGTGGCAAACTCGCGAGCAACGCTTTCGTATAAGGATGACAAGCGTGAGACAAATCAGAAGCAGGCAACTCTTCTAACACACGGCCCGCATACATCACCAAAATACGATCACAAAAATCAGCAATCATATTCAAATCATGACTAATGAAAATAAGTCCCATTCCAGATTTTGTCACAAGTTCATCTAATACAGATAAAACTTGTCGTCTAACCGTAATATCAAGTGCAGATGTTGGCTCATCAGCAATAATTAAATCAGGTTTTGGAATGAGCATCATTGCAATCATCACACGCTGCCCCATCCCCCCTGATATTTCATGAGGAAAGAGGCGCATCACATGTTCAGGGTCACGAATATGAACAGACTCTAACATAGATATAGTCCGTTCTTGCGCTTCAACTTTTGAAACTCGGTAATGAATACGGTAAGCCTCCATAATCTGCTCACCAATCCGTATTAATGGATTAAGTGAATATTTGGGGTCCTGTAAAATCATTGAAATACGCTTCCCACGGATTTTTCGCATCTGAGGTTCACTTGCGGTCAATAAATCAAAATCTTCAAAGCGCATTTTTTTAGCTTTAACAATGGCTGCTCTTGGACTCAACCTTAGTATTGCGCGCCCAGTCATCGATTTGCCAGATCCGGATTCACCAACAATTCCAATTTTTTCTTTTCCAACAGAAAAACTAACGCCACGCACAACTTCTGAAATGCCGCGCGTTGTAGGAAAAGAAATACGTAAATCTTCTATTTCTAATAATTTATTACCCATTGCGTGGATCCAATACATCACGAAGACCATCACCTAAAAGGTTGAAAGCAAGACTTGCAAATAATATTGCACAGCCTGGTATTGCCGCCAACCACCAATTTGTCATCATAAATTCCCGACCAGAAGAAAGCATCGCACCCCATTCAGGACTTGGAAGTTGAGCTCCCAACCCTAAAAAACCAAGACCAGCAGCCGTTAAAATAATTCCAGACATATCTAAAGTTAATCGTACAATCACTGAAGGAATACACATGGGCGCAACATGAAACAAAATAATTCGCCAAGCGGAAGCTCCTTGCAAGCGAACGACAGAAACATAATCCGAAGAACGTATTGTCAAGGTCTCAGCACGTGCTAAACGTGCAATTGGTGGCCATGCTGCAATTGAAATTGCAATAGAAGCATTTTCAATCCCTGGTCCCAATGCGGCTGAAAATGCAAGAGCTAAAATCAAACCTGGAAAAGCAAGAAAAATATCGACAATGCGCATGAGCACAGTATCAACCCATCCCCCCATATAACCAGATACAGTTCCAACAATAAGCCCTATTGGACCTACAATAACTGTTGTAAGAAAAACAACATAAAGAGTAATACGGGAACCAAAAACAAGGCGACTAAAAATGTCACGTCCTAATTCATCTGTTCCAAAATAATGCGCCATAGAGGGTGGCTGCAACCGATGCCCCAGATCATTGCTAAGAAAATCATGCGTAGCAATCCAAGGAGCAAAAAGTGCACATATTATAATAATACAAATGATAAGCAAACCGAATACAGCCGAAAAATTATGAAAAAACTTAATCAGTGCATGATAAATTCTTTGTATGTTCGCTTGCATTATGGAGCTTGGAACAGGATCGTTTAACCAACAGCCTAAAAAAGATGATGATTGCGATTTGTGATGATTACTGACTGTCATATTCAACGTGTCCTTGGATCAAAAATGCGATAAAGCAAATCAGAAAATAAATTAATGGCGACAAAGATAAATCCTACAAGTAAAGTACATCCTACAACTGCATTCATATCTCCGGCTAAAAGAGCATTTGTCAAGTAATGTCCAAAACCAGGCCAAGCAAAAACTGTCTCCGTTAAAACAGCCCCTTCTAATAAAAAAGCATAAGAAAGCGCAACAACGGTAATAACCTGAACAGCAGCATTCTTAAAGGCATGCCCCCATACCGTTCGCGCCCACGATAAACCCTTTACACGTGCTGTAATGATATATTCCTGATTAAGTTGTTCAATCATAAACCCACGAGTCATACGGCTAATATAAGCCATAGCACCGAAAGCTAAGATCAAAGCAGGCATAATAATATGACTAAAGACATTCCCAAAAGCCTCCCATTGTCCTTGGCTTGCCGTATCCCAAAAGAAAAATCCTGTTTTTGGTTCAAACGAATATTCATAAAGAAAATCAATACGTCCTGGACCACCAACCCAGCCAAGCTTAGCGTAAAATATTAACAACGCCATTAATCCGAGCCAAAATGTCGGAGTAGAATAACTCACAAGTGTAAAAACACGGACAACATAATCAATAAATGAATCGCGATACATTGCTGCAAAAACACCAAATGGAATTCCCAGACTTGTGCCAATAACAATAGCAACGGTTGCAAGCTCTAACGTTGCGGGAAATACACGCATAATATCGGCTAAAACAGGACGCCCAGAAGTCAAGGCATCTCCAAAGTCAAATAAAAATACATTATGAAGATACTTCCAATATTGGACAATCAACGGCTTATCAAGACCCAGCTTATAATACATTGCATCATAAGCTTCCTGGCTAATATTATCACCAAGAATAGACAGAACTGGATCTAGAGGAAGAAGATGACCAAGAAAAAAAGTAATCGTCACCAACCCAAGCAATGTGATAAAAACTGAAATAAGAAGTTTCAATCCTTTGCATAAAAAATCCCATAAAAATAATTTTTTCTGCTTTTCTGATACAGCAGCTCTTTCAGTCTCTGAAAGTGGCAAAATCATTATAAAAATCCCCTCTGTAGCGACAAAACATAAAGCAAATACCTTTTTTTATATAACGAAACAACCTCTTATTAAGCATGTTCTACAGTCCTTCTCTATAACATGCTTTTTATTTTTCTGCTTCATTGTAATAAAGTCTATAACTGTTCCAAATCCATTTTTTGACATCAGGTCCCATACCAACGGTATAATATGTCTGAAACAAATAAACCATAGGACCATGCTCTAGTACATAATGCTGTAAAGTACGATATTGCATGATACGCTTATTGGGGTCTTGCTCAAACAAAGCACCCATCACCATGTTATTAATATTTTCATCATAATATCCAGCGCGCCAAGCCAAATACATATTGTGCTTTTTTGTAAATGTTGGATCAGGATTAAACACGTGATTTAATGAAGCAGGATGTCCATCAGGATCAGCGCTCCCCCATCCCATAATAGCAGTATCATAATTTCCACCACGTACACGGCTCAACAATTGATTTTGTGCCATTTTTTCAATTGTCAGTTCAATACCAATTTTACGTGCATTGGCTTGAATAGACTGTGCAACAGACGACATATAACTAAGGCTTCCAACTAAAAGATTAGCTTTAAAACCGTTCGGATAACCAGCCTCAGTAATCAACTGTTTTGCTTTTTTCAAATCCAACTTAAAAGGCTGGCCTTCTTTTTCATCCAAAGCACCCGGAACACCCAAGGACATATAAGTTGCCCGCGGAATAGCAATCCCCTTCAAAACAGTTGTTCCAAGACCTTCATAATCAACCAAATAACGAAGTGCCAATCTGACCTTTTCGTTTGCAAAAATTGCATTCTTATTATTTAATGATAGATAAATAATCTGAGGGCGCAAAACACGACTAATTTTGACTGGGCCTCCCTTTTTTTCAAGATCTAAAATATCCTCTGAAGAAAGATCACGCGCTATATCCACATCACCTTTTTCCAAAAGAAGTCTTTGACTTGATGAATCTGCTACGTGCTGCACAACAATATGCTTAATTTTAGGCACATCGCCCCAATAATGCTGTGTAGCCTTTAATACAACTTTATCTCCTGGAGACCAGCTCACCAATTTATAAGGTCCAACACAAGCCGAATGTGTCGCTAAATATTTATTCCCCATATCACCGTTAATACTCTGCGCTTCAATTGTTTTCCGATCAAGCAAAGCAGAAGCATAAGATTGTCCAATAACAGTCAATATGAGTTGAATAGGATAGGGTTTATCTAATTTCAATTGTAAAGTCTTATCATCAAGAGCCTGAATATTTGTTTTAACATTGTTTTTGGTAAACCCATAATCCATTAAAGATTGGGCATAACTCAATCCTAATTTAATAATCCGCCGCATCGACCATACCAAATCTTGCGCCGTTGCTGTTCTTCCATCATCAAACTTTAAATCATCACGAAGATGAAAAACTATTCGTTTGCCATTATCTAAAACATCCCAAGATTTTGCCATAGCAGGACGAATTTTTGTAGGGTCATGCTCATCATATTGCACTAACGCGCTACACATATTCGTCAATAACTCACTCGTCACAACCTCAACAGTTTGCGCTGGATCAAAACTAATAATTGAATCAATATTCCATGCCATCACCAATATATCTTTAGATGAAGCACTAAATGCTGATACTATAGCCCCATTTAAAAAACCTATTGTGCTGAATAAAATACAAATTCTTTTTAACATTCTTTTTTCTCTATTTTTTTCCTATTATATTCTTATGCTTTTTCACACACAGTAGTTGTGATTTTGCTCTTTCATCTTTTAAACAGCATGGTATCAAACACAACTTCATTGAGCCAAACTAAGCATCTGTAAAATAATTCTCTCATACGTCAATCTATATTCAGGATGCAGAGAATCTGTAAATAAACAAAGATACTCTCCAAGACAACTTCCCATATTCATCCCTCCTTAATAAACGGCCTCCATCATATACAGAACAAACATCTCTCACAGTTTCATCCTTTTAAAACTGAAGGACTTTTATGTGAAAGAATATTTTTATCATACAATTATGATCAAGCTATTTTGACCTTTGACAATACGAAAAGACACCTTTATTTTTCAATTTTACTATAAAAAATACGTGGCGCACTATTCCAAACCCACTTTTTGACATCCGGTGTCATCGCTATAACGCTATATTGCTGGTAAATAAACGCATAAGGTCCTTTTTGCATAAGTTCACGTTGTAAATCAGCATATATTTGCGCCCGTTTTTGCGGATCTTTTTGAAACAATGCATCTTCAACTTTTTGATTCATCTTGGCATCAAAATACCCATGCTTCCAACTAGGATAGGCAGTGTTTCTAGCCTCAAACCGATTATCTGGATTATAAACAAGACGTGAAGCCATTGTATGAGGATCCGCAGAATCATTATTCCAGCCGACAAAAGCCGTATCAAAAGCCCGAGCATTCACTTTTGAAAACAACTGTGTACCTGCCACACGTTCAATTTTAAGATGCACCCCTGCCTGCGCAGCACTATCTTGGAGTGACTGAGCAAGTAACAAAGTATAAGGCGTATTTGACACGAGAAAATTTGCCTCAAATCCGTTCGGATAACCGGCCTCTGCTAAAAGCTGCTTGGCTTTTTGAATATCAAGCTTAAAGGGTTGTCCTTCTTTTTCATCCAAAGCCCCAAAATTGCCAAGAGGAATAAAACTTGCCCGTGGTATACCAATCCCTTTGAGAAGTTTCTTGCCAAGACCTTCATAATCTATGAGATAACGCATCGCCAAGCGTACTTTTTCATTGGCAAAAATGGGATTCGTCGTATTAAATCCCCAGTACATCATGGTTGGCACCAACACTTTTTCAACTTTAACATCTGTTGTTTTTTGCAGATCTGCAAGATCTTCAGGTGTCAAATTACGAGCAACATCAATATCATGTTTTTGCAATAACAAGCGCTGTGTTCCGGGCTCCGCAACATGGCGAATTACAATCTGCTTTAGTTTAGGTGCTTGTCCCCAATAGTGAGAGCTTGCACGCAATAAAATCGCTTCTCCAGGGCTCCAACGTTTTAACTGATAAGGACCAACACAAGCAGCATGAGTTTTCAAATACTGATTTCCCAAATCACCATTTTTTTCGTGTTTCATAATTGTCTTACGATCAAGCAAAGCTGTTGCACGACTCGCAACAATATTATTAAGAATGAGCTCTGCTGGATAAGGTTTATCAAATTTCATCACCACTGTTTTTTCATCAAGAGCTTGCAAAGCATCATCAACATTTTGTTCTGTAATTCCATATTCATTAAAAATTGCCGCATTACCCATCTTCAATTTGACAACCCGCTTCATACCCCAAACAAGATCATTGGCATTGGCTGGCTTGCCATTATTAAACTTCAAACCATCACGCAAATGAAAAGTAATCACCGTACTGTGATCATCACCTGAAACATCCCAATGCGTTGCTAAAGCTGGAACCATTTTGGCAGGATCATCTGTCGCAGTACTGACCAAATTATCACAGACGTTTCCAATAATTTCACTTCCATAAACATCAGTGAGCTGCGCAGGATCAAACGTACTGATTGCATCCAGATTCCAAGCCATCACAAGAGTATCAGCCGGTGTTTTTGCTGAAACCTGTTGTACAACTACCCCTAGTGCAATAAGAGCAGCAACAAGAGAGCTGCTACTTTTCAATATTTTTCTTTTTAAGCTCATAGACTTTTCCTTTTATTTATTTTTTATTAATTAATGGCACTAAAATAACATGGCAAATTTATATTATACACATTGAATAAATACATTCTAATCGCCTATACAGAGTCATTTACTTTATAAATTCATTGACCTACGTCTCAATCAAACTATAGCGAACATGCAATATATGTTTTGCTAACCAGTATCACATTCTTTTCATATCCTTCCTTTGCATACGATAATGCAATATATTAGCCCCCATTAATCATCAAAATGATAAGCCTTGCAGCCCCCAAAAAAATGGTAAGTTTAAAAAAATCATTACGCAAAGATTTACGGATTCACTATTCTATTCCTTTAGGCAGTATTTAAAATAAAATATGCAAACATTAAAAATCGTCATTCCCCTCAAATACTCAATTTCAAGATGCAACGCATCTTTACTACATGATCAAAACAGCATTAAAATAGCAATAAAGACATAAGGAAATATCTTTTCTAAAACTCTACCCCCTCTCCACAAAAGTCTGCTTAATCTTTTGAAAACTAAGTGTCAAAAGTTTTACGTTTTTACCAACAAAACCAAACGCATTAACAAAGATAAAATTCATTAGACACTTCCCCCCAAAGACATAACGAACATAAATCCTTCTAAACTTTAGTGCACAACATTACTTTACCACTATAAAAATAGAACGGAAAGCAACATACTGCAATACCACTCTTGTTTCCAACAGAAACATACAGAGATTCACCGAAGCAATGTAGTGGATACAAGCCTGTCTGAGCTTAATCATCTTCCCAAAACTGAAGCTCACACGCAGCAAAATTCCTCTCTAATAGAAGAAAGTTATCAGATAATAAAACCTAATACAAGCAGCTTAAATCATTTAAATTCAATTTTTCGTCGCTACATTTTATTTTATATTGCCTAGGTAAGCACTGGGCAATCGACCAATACACAAATAAATCAACCATTATACAACCAAAATAAAATATAACAATGCAACAACAGCACCCCATCTAAAAACCACTTTGCATTCGTCAATAAACATGAATAAAATATTCATTACTTATTATAATGGTCATATCATTAATGGAAATAAAAACACCTCTTCTGAACCATTTCAAATACCAAGGATTGTCGTACAACATTGAAAACTGGCAAAGTGTGTGATGGTGCTGATTTGCTCTCTCATAAGCGTAAAGATGGAGTGCACAATGGATTTACTGTTATACCATTCACGATCTGCGTCGCAAAATAGACTTGGATATATTAAATGTTTCTTTAAAATATACAAAACATCACTATTATCTAACTTCAGATACATAACTGTTAAGATATCACTTCTTTTTGCGTCTGTCTTTTCATCCTAAAAATTATACCTTTATCGTTTTTATTGCCAACAACAGTAGAAAATCATTAATATTGTATAGTTTGTATGCCCTAATTACCTTATACAGTGGTGTTGCATAATCTGTACATTTATTAGATAATCCAATTATTATCCTTATGACAGAAAATTTAATTTATCGACAAAAGCATCCTTCAAGATGATCATTAACAATCCCTACGGACTGCATAAAAGCATAACAAATCGTAGGCCCAATAAATGTCCAGCCACGTTTTTTCAAGTCTTGAGAAAGACGAAGAGAAGCAGGGGTTGTAGGATTGGCCGACAGTGTTTGATAGTCTATCTTTTCATAACGCTCTGATTGTGGTGGCTGAAAAGACCAAAAATAGTGGGACAAGCTCCCCCAGTCTGTTACAATTTCCTGTGCTCTAAGTGCATTATTAAGCACTGATTGAATTTTTCCTTGATGGCGAACAATGTCTTTATTCTGCATTAACATTTGCACCTTCAGCTCATCATAAAGAGCAATCTTTTCAAAGTCAAAGTGATCAAATGCAATGCTAAAAAAAGAGCGTTTTTTTAAAATTGTAAACCAAGAAAGCCCCGCTTGGAATCCCTCAAGACAAATTTTCTCAAACAAAGGAATATCCTCAAAAACAGGTTTTCCCCATTCGTTATCATGATAAGCACAATAAAGTGGATCCGTTCCAGCCCATGCGCAACGAACTTTTCCATCCACTCCCTTAAGAAGACCTTCCGCAAGCATGGCATTAACCTATTAAAAGAGAGTTCCTTGATCATTACTTGGTGACTTTATCTGCTTTTGTTTTGAACGTTTAGAAAAAACAGGTTCTTGTGTTGCAACACTGATATCCCCATCAAAAAAGCGTAAATCTATTTGCCCTGTTTCAGGAAACTGAGCCAACCGTTTAATGGGCTTATGATCTTTCCCCAAAGCCAAAACAAAACCACGCTCTAAAATATTTTGATAAGAAGTGCTTTTTAAAAGTCTAAATGCAAGCTCCATTTTGGCACGTTGTTTTTCCACACTACGCACAAAAGCACGATGAAGACGCGCCGTATATTCTTTTGTATTACGTTGTGCTTTTTCACTATTTAACAAACGTAATGAAAGGCGTAAACGAAGAGTATGAAAAGAAAAACGTTTTTTATCGTAGCTTACACAAAGAGCACGCTGTAATCGATTTGAAATTTCATCAAAACCACGCCGTGGTAGAGCAAAAAGTTGGTCGACAGTGGGAAGACCACGTCTGGCTGCACGCAACTTTTGTTGATGAAAATCAAAAGAACGTACAAGTCCCTTGCGCAAACGTGCCCCAAGAGACGCAACACACACTTCAAGATCAAGCTTAACGGGAACAGCCTTTTCTGCAGCTCCTGTAGGAGTGGGAGCACGCCAGTCAGCGACATAATCAATCAAAGTCCAGTCCGTTTCATGCCCAACAGCAGAAATAACGGGAAGAGTAGAGGCATAAACAGCACGAACAACAGCTTCGTCATTAAACCCCCACAAATCTTCTAAACTTCCCCCTCCCCGTGCAACAATAATAAGATCAGGTTTTGGAATAAGTCCTCTTGGAGCAAGAGCATTAAAACCTTCAACAGCAACAGCGACTTCTCTCCCACTTGTTTCCCCCTGAACACGTACAGGCCAAACCAAAATATGTAACGGAAAACGATCGGATATACGATGAATAATATCACGAATAACAGCACCTGTTGGTGATGTTACAACGCCTATAACTCGAGGCATATAAGGCAAAGGTTTTTTCTTTGCTTCATCAAATAAGCCTTCTTCTACAAATTTTTTCTTACGATTTTCAAGAAGTGTCATCAAAGCACCAACCCCCGTTGGTTCAAGAGCCTCAATGACAATTTGATATTTCGATGACCCCGGATAAGTTGTAAGTTTACCAACAGCAACCACTTCCATTCCTTCTTCAGGAGGAAATTTGAGCTTTTCCATCACTCCACGCCAAATAACAGCTTCCAACCGTGCCTTATCATCTTTTAAAGCAAAATAAGCATGTCCCGAAGCATGAGTACCACGGTAACCTGATATCTCCCCACGCACCCGTACATAACCAAACTTTTCTTCAACAACACGCTTTAGAGCTCCTGCTATCTCGGAAACAGTAAATTCTGCTACATTTGTTACACCTGTTTTTTCACTAAACAAACTTACCATTTTTCAATTCTTTACGCCCATTTCTATGAATCTTTTTGAAACAACACATCTTTAAACTTTTTATTTATAGCTTCATCAAAATACCCATAACACCGGCTAGAACAGCTTATACTTTGAATTTCAAACCGATTATCCGAGTTATAAAAAAGCTTAGAGCCATTGTATGGAGATTTCGGGAGTCATTATTCCATCCGAAGATTCTATCAATAGAAGCTAAAATATTCAATCTTAACATCCACACAAACACATCTTTCATAAGAATTCCTGAAATAAAATTCTTTACACAACATAGTAATCCATTCCCGATAAAATTCAACGTATTGCAAAGTCTTAAAGAGCTTTGCAATACATCAAATATATCATGATCATGTTTTTTATATTTTATAAACCTGATACCCTTTTATTTTTCAATTGCACTATAAAAAATACGTGGTGCACTATTCCAAACCCATTTTTTGACATCAGGTGTCATCGCTACAGTATGATACGTCTGATAAATAAAAGCATAAGGTCCTTTCTGCATAAATTCACGTTGCAAATCAGCATACATTTGCACCCGTTTTTGAGGATCTTTTTCAAACAACGCATCTTGAACCTTTTGATTCATACTTTTATCCAAATACCCATGGCACCAACTCGCATAGGCTGTATTTTTAGCCTCAAGCCGATTATCAGGATTGTAAATAAGGCGTGAAGCCATTGTATGAGGATCGGCAGAATCATTATTCCATCCGAAAAAAATTGTATCAAAGCTACGTGAAAATAGTTTTGAAAGTAACTGCGTACCTACAAAACGTTCAATTTTAAAACGTACTCCAACCTTTTTTGCATTGTCTTGAAGGGACTGAGCAATAGGCAAAGCAAAAGGATAAGGAGATGCCCCTGCAAAAATATTGGCCTCAAAACCATCTGGGTAACCGGCTTCCGTTAAAAGCTGCTTTGCTTTTTGGAGATCAAGTTTAAAAGGTTGTCCTTCTTTTTCATTCAAAGCCCCAAGATTACCAAGAGGAATAAAACTTGCACGTAAAACACCAACATCTTTGAGAAGGGTCTTACTGAGACCTTCATAGTCAATAAGATAGCGCATCGCTAAACGCACTTTTTCATTGGCAAAAATAGGGTTCGTCGTATTGAACCCCCATATGATCACGGATGGCTCTAACACTTTTTCAACCTTAATATCCGTTGTTGCTTGGAGATCTGCCAAATCCTCTGGCATCAAATTACGCGCCACATCAATATCGTGTTTTTGCAACAGTAAACGTTGTGTTCCAGGCTCTGCGACATGGCGAATTAAAATTTTCTTTAATTTAGGCGCCTCCCCCCAATAATTGGAGCTTGCACGCAACAAAATCCCTTCTCCAGAACGCCAACTCTCTAACTGATAAGGACCAACACAAGCAGAATGACTAGCCAAATACCGGTTTCCCATATCGCCATCTTGTTCGTTTTTCATAAGTGTCTCACGATCCAGCAAGGCAAGTGTACGACTAGTGGCAAAATGGCTAAGAATAAGCTCTGCAGGATAAGGCTTATCAAATTTCATCACCACCGTTTTGTCGTCCGGCGCTTGAAAAGCCTCATCAACGTTTTGTTCTGTAATTCCATATTCATTAAATGTCGCCGCAGCAGCCATCTTCATTTTCACAACCCGCTTCATGCTCCAAATCAAATCATTGGCATTTGTAGGACGACCGTCGTTGAACTTCAAACCATCACGCAAATGAAAAGTAATCACCGTACTCTGGTCATCACTTAAAACATCCCAACTCTTCGCCAAAGAGGGAACAAGTTTAGCTGCATCATCTGTAGCAGAAACGACTAAATTATCACAAACATTGACAAGAACTTCATTACCATAACGGTCATTGATTTGTGCTGGATCAAATGTACTTATTGAATCAAGATTCCAAGCCATTACAAGCGTATCGGCAGGTGTTTTCGCTGAAACTTGTTGCACAAAAATCCCCAATGCAAAAACAGCAGAAACAAAAGAACTGCTCTTTTTCAATATTTTTTCTTTCAAGTTCATAGACTTTTCCTTTTAAAATTTATTGTATAAGTTCTCCATGCAACAATAACGTGCAAGAAATAATAAGGTTAGACTTAGAAAACATACCTCCTCAAAATAAAATAAAAAACTAAACAGCAACAAGCACCTACCAAGCACTCAGTCTCTCTAAGCAGGTATAGATGAAACCAAAATATGCAACAGAAAACGATCTGATATAAAACGAAAATATTAAGCATAACAGCACCTGTTGGAGATATCACAGTGCTTACAATTTGGGACATATCAGGAAAAATTTTCTTTTGCTTTATCAAACAGACCTTTTTCTTCAAATTTCTTTTTTTGATTTTCTAAAAAGTGTCGCGAAATCACCACCTCCGATTGCTTCAAGAGCCTCAATAAAAATTTAATATTTTGATGATTTTGGATAAATTGTAATTTGCTGAAATTGATCATTTACCCTCCTTCTCAAGAGAAAATTTGGATTTTTTCATCACTCTCCATAAAATAATACTCTCCAATTGCAGAGTATCATCTTTCAAAACAAAAGGAAACATAACATAGGCACCATAAAAAACTGATATTCCTCGTTACCTTCATACCAAAACTCTTCTTCAACATTGAAAATGTCTTTGCTCCTTTAACAATGCTAAATGCCACAACATTTGTTGTACTAATTTTTTCAGCAAATGAATTGACCACTTTTCAATTCATGGAAGTTGAAATATTAAGTCTTAAACATCCAAGCAAACACATCTTTAATGAGAATGAAAGATCCCTTTTGAAATAGAAATCTTGAAAAGACACTCAGCAACACACCTCCTATTATTCACAATCCTTGATGTATTGCAAAGTATTAAAGAACTTTGCAATACATCAAATATATCATGATCATGTTTTTTATATTTTATAAACTTGATACCCTTTTATTTTTCAATTGCACTATAAAAAATACGTGGTGCACTATTCCAAACCCATTTTTTGACATCAGGTGTCATCGCTACAGAAACATATGTCTGATAAATAAAAGCATAGGGTCCTTTCTGCATAAATTCACGTTGCAAATCAGCATACATTTGCACCCGTTTTTGAGGATCTTTTTCAAACAACGCATCTTGAACCTTTTGATTCATACTTTTATCCAAATACCCATGGCACCAACTCGCATAGCCTGTATTTTTAGCCTCAAGCCGATTATCAGGATTGTAAATAAGACGTGAAGCCATTGTATGGGGGTCCGCAGAGCCATTATTCCATCCGAAAAAAATTGTATCAAAACCACGCGCATAAAATTTTGAAAACAACTGCGTACCTACAAAACGTTCAATTTTAAAACGTACTCCAACCTTTTTTGCATTGTCTTGAAGGGACTGAGCAATAGGCAAAGCAAAAGGATAAGGAGATGCCCCTGCAAAAATATTGGCTTCAAAACCATCTGGATAACCTGCCTCTGTTAAAAGCTGCTTTGCTTTTTGAAGATCAAGTTTAAAAGGTTGTCCTTCTTTTTCATCCAAAGCCCCAAGATTACCAAGAGGAATAAAACTTGCACGAGGAATACCAACATCTTTGAGAAGAGTCTTACTGAGCCCTTCATAATCAATAAGATAGCGCATCGCTAAACGCACTTTTTCATTGGCAAAAATAGGATTCGTCGTATTAAACCCCCATATGATCATGGAAGGCGCCAACACTTTTTCAACCTTAATATCCGTTGTTGCTTGGAGATCTGCCAAATCCTCTGGCATCAGATTACGTGCAACATCGATATCGTGTTTTTCCAACAATAAACGTTGCGTCCCAGGCTCCGCAACATGGCGAATTAAAATCTTCTTCAATTTAGGCGCCTCCCCCCAATAATTGGAGCTTGCACGCAACAAAATCCCTTCTCCAGGGCGCCAACTCTCTAACTGATAAGGACCAACACAAGCAGAATGACTTGCCAAATACCGATTTCCCATATCACCATCTTGTTCGTTTTTCATAAGTGTCTCACGATCCAGCAAGGCAGCAGTGCGATTAGTGGAAATATTACTAAGAATGAGCTCTGCAGGATAAGGCTTATCAAATTTCATCACCACCGTTTTGTCGTCCGGTGCTTGAAAAGCCTCATCAACGTTTTGTTCTGTAATCCCATATTCATTAAATGTTGCCGCATTGGACAATTTCAATTTCACAACCCGCTTCATACCCCAAACAAGATCATTGGCATGAGCAGAACGACCATCATTAAACTTTAAACCATCGCGCAAATGAAAAGTAATCACCGTACTCTGGTCATCACTTAAAACATCCCAACTCTTCGCTAATGAGGGAACCATTTTAGCCGCATCATCTGTAGCAGAAACGACTAAATTATCACAAATATTGTTAACCACTTCAATTCCATAACGGTCATTGAGTTGTGCAGGGTCAAATGTACTTATTGGATCGAGATTCCAAGCCATCACAAGCGTATTGGTAGGTGTTTTTGCTGAAACTTGTTGCACAAACATCCCTATTGCAAAAACAGCGGAAACAAAAGAACTGCTCTTTTTCAATATTTTTCTTTTCACGTTCATAGACTTTTCCTTTTAAAATTTATTGTATAAATTCCCCATGCAGCAAAACGTGCTTAATAATTAAGTTTAGACGAACTATAGGCTCCTAAAAACCAAGCGTTAAAATCTTCAAGAACAAGCACCTCTTGCCAATGACTCCTCCTGCCTACACTTATAAGCCAAACCAAAACATACAAAGGAAAATACTCTGATATAAATGAACGCTCCCCAACAACAGAGCTTATTCACGATATCATAATGCCTACTATGGAAGACTATAAAACCGATATTTTTTCTCTATCTTGTTAAGCGAGCTGTCTCTTATTTCTCCCGGCGTTTTGTATACCATCAAAGCACTAGCCCTTTCGGCTCAAGTTCCTTAATAACAAAGAGCTTTCATAATAATTTGACGATTTGATAAAACAGGAAAATTCGTTAGTTTGCCAAGTGCGACGACTTTCATTCCTTCTTCAAAAGGAAATTTGATTTTTTCATCACTCCCTGTAAAATAACACCCTCTAATTGGCATATCATTATCTTTCAAAGCAAAAGAAAATATAAACACCATAAAAAACTGATATTCCTTGTGTATCTCCTCATAACAAAACTTTCTTTCAACACCGCAGAATCTTTTCACCTTTAGCACTACTATATTCCGCGACATTTGTTATACTTAGTTTTTGATGTTACACTTAATTTTTAAACAAATAAATTGACCACTTTTCAATTCAGAGAAATTGAAATATTCAAACTTAACATCCCCGCCTAATGAGAATGAAAAATCTCCTTAAACGAATGTCTTGAAAAGACATTCAACAATATATCCGCATTACCTGTGATCTTCGACGTATTGCAAAGCTTGAAAATTTATACAATACGCCGAATATATCATAACAATGTCCTTTATTTACTGAACAGCATTGAAGACACACTTATTTTTCAATTTTACTATAAAAAATATGCGGTGCACTATTCCAAACCCACTTTTTGATATCCGGTGTCATCGCGACAACGCCATATTTCTGATAGATAAACGCATAAGGTCCTTTTTGCATAAGGTCACGTTGTAAATCAGCATATATTTGCGACCGTTTTTGCGGATCTTTTTGAAACAATGCCTCTTCAACTTTTTGATTCATCTTGGCATCAAAATACCCATGCTGCCAACTAGGATAAGCTGTATTTTTTGCCTCAAACCGATTATCTGGATTATAAACAAGACGTGAAGCCATTGTATGAGGATCCGCAGAATCATTATTCCAGCCGACAAAAGCCGTATCAAAAGCTCGGGCATAAAGTTTGGAAAACAACTGTGTACCTGCCAATCGCTCAATTTTAAGACGCACACCCGCTTGCGCAGCACTATCTTGGAGTGACTGAGCAAGTAGTAAAGTATAAGGAGTATTTGATACGAGAAAATTTGCCTCAAATCCGTTCGGATAACCGGACTCTGCTAAAAGCTGCTTGGCTTTTTGAATATCAAGCTTAAAGGGTTGCCCTTCTTTTTCATCCAAAGCCCCAAGATTGCCAAGAGGAATAAAACTTGCCCGTGGTATACCAATCCCTTTGAGAAGTTTCTTGCCAAGACCTTCATAATCTATGAGATAACGCATCGCCAAGCGTACTTTTTCCTTAGCAAAAATGGGGTTCGTCGTATTAAATCCCCAGTACATCATGGTTGGCACCAACACTTTTTCAACTTTAACATCTGTTGTTTTTTGCAGATCTGCAAGATCTTCAGGTGTCAAATTACGAGCAACATCAATATCATGTTTTTGCAATAACAAGCGTTGTGTTCCGGGCTCCGCAACATGGCGAATTACAATCTGCTTCAGTTTAGGTGCTAGTCCCCAATAGTGAGAGCTTGCACGCAATAAAATCGCTTCTCCAGGGCGCCAACTTTTTAACTGATAAGGACCAACACAAGCAGCATGAGTTTTCAAATACTGATTTCCCAAATCACCATTTTTTTCATGTTTCATAATCGTCTTACGATCAAGCAAAGCTGTTGCAGGGCTTGCAACAATATTATTCAGAATGAGCTCTGCTGGATAAGGCTTATCAAATTTCAACACCACTGTTTTCTCATCAAGAGCTTGCAAAGCATCATCAACATTTTGTTCTGTAATTCCATATTCATTAAAAATTGCCGCATTACCCATCTTTAATTTGACAACCCGCTTCATACCCCAAACAAGATCATTGGCATTGGCTGGCTTGCCATTATTAAACTTCAAACCATCACGCAAATGAAAAGTAATCACCGTACTGTGATCATCACCTGAAACATCCCAATGCGTTGCTAAAGCTGGAACCATTTTGGCAGGATCATCTGTCGCAGTACTGACCAAATTATCACAGACATTGCGAACAATTTCACTTCCATAAACATCAGTGAGCTGCGCAGGATCAAACGTACTGATTGCATCCAGATTCCAAGCCATCACAAGGGTATCAGCCGGTGTTTTTGCTGAAACCTGTTGTACAACTCCCCCTAGTGCAATAAGAGCAGAAACAAGAGATCCGCTACTTTTCAGTATTTTTCTTTTTAAGTTCATAGACTTTTCCTTTTAAAGTTTATTGTATAAATTCCCCACGCAACAAAAATGCGCAAAATAATAAAATTAGACAAACCATAGGCTCTGAGAGATAAAGTATTAAAACTTTCAAACAACACCACTTACCAACCACTTCTCCTGCCCATAGTTATAAAACCAACTCCCAATATGCAGCAAAAAACAATCTAATATATGGTGAATGACATAATCCATCGCAAATCTATTGATAATATTACAATGTCTACCATTGAAAGCTATAAAACAAAGATTTTTTCTCTCATGTCGGACAAGCTTGCCTCTTCTTTACTCTAGGTTTTTATGCCGTCAAAGGACTATCCTCTGTTAGCTCAAAAACCTTAATAACAAAGAGCTCTCATAATAATTTGATATTTCAACAAAACAGAAAAATTTGCCCATCGGCCAACATCAAACACCTCTACTCCTTCTGCAAAAGGAATTTTGAATTTTTCCATAATTCCCCACTAAATAATGGCTTCTCATTATATATTATTTCCAAATAAAGAAGCACTGGCACCATAAACCTCTGACATTTCCTCACGTGCCCGTACATAACAAAACTTTTTTCAATATCGTATTTTAAATACCTTTGCTCCTTTAACAACACTCAATTTATTGCTTGCATTTTTTCAGAAAAAAGATCTTTTCAATGCACTAAGGTTGAAATACCTAAATATGATACCTATTTAAGCATAGCCTTATCAGAATGAATAGTTTTTTTAAGTAAACTGTCTTGAAATATTATTTCTATACACAACAACAATAAGTCGGTTGCAGAATCTTCAACGAACAAAAACTCTCACCCTGACGCGAAATATCAAAACGTTATAAAATTCCTCTACAAATTCTCAGAAACGAAAGGATATCCTTTCATTTAATGAAAGAAGCGCCATGAAAATATCGCGAAAATGCAATAAAACACGCGTATATTTCAAAAAACAGCACTGTTCTTACACCAGTATAAGGTAGTAAACTCAAAAAAGTAAGAAAAAATAAAAAATGTTTTTCTTTTATGATAATAACATCGCTGTACTATGATAATACAATAAAAAATGATCTTCGAAAGTATATTAAAATGAGCCGAAAGAAAAAATTGTTAGATTCTTCTCATACATTTCTTGGAGGAATATTAAGCCGTGTTAGTCTAAAATTGCTTATCCTTTCATTCTTCATTGGCATCGTAATGAATTTTTTGGGATGGACACCCCTAAACCTAATACGAAAAATAGTAAATTTTTTTCAATCACTATGGGAAGCAGGTTTTATAACACTTATAAATTTCTTTCATATAACTATGACGGGAGCTATTATTGTTGTGCCTATCTTTCTTATCTTACGAATTTTTTATAAAAAATAAACGCCTTCACATTTCCTTGCACTAATCTTTTCGAAAAATCAAACGACATAAAAATCCTGTGGTAATAGCAATAATCACTGCAACAATGCCGTATAAAAAATGATACTTGTGCGCTGCATAAAAAATTGTGTAAGCGATATGTGCTTTAACAATTTCAAGAGTTGTTGTTGCACTATCAATAAACTGTCCATCACGAAAAAGATAAGCACGAACTTTATAATGTCCAACAGGAATATTTGCTGGCAAACGAAAATGTGCTGTGAAAAGTGTATCAGAACCAAAACGAACACCACCTATTTCCTCATAATAAAGGCTTTTAGCTTTTTGCAATTTTATAAGTTCATCGCGAAAGCTTTGTACTTTTTTCTGATCTTGTTCATCCGTCTGCAGTGGCAAATAGAGCAATCCTAACCCCAAGCGTTTATAATCTTCAATGCTTGTAATATCGTCAATTTCACGTGTTGTGACCATAGAGTAAAATAGAGGAACCTTTTTAAAAATAAGAGAATCTGTATTAACCCATACACCGGCATTGCGTTTTTTTTCTCGCATCACCATTGTCCGGTCTTGTCCCTCCAAGCTTACAATAATATCATAACGGTTCTGTCGAGAATATAACGGATCAATATTTTCCAAAACACCAGCAATATAAAGATCACGACCAGCAAAATTTGCATCCACAATAATCGTATTCGTTGTTACGATAATTTGGACAGTTTCGTGGTCAACTTGATCAATGAATGTAGCTGGCGTCCCAACATGTGACCATGTAGAAAAAGAAACAAAACAAAAGCAACCTGCAATGATACATAAAGAAAATAATCTACCCATTTTTATCTCATAAGAATATCCAGAGAGAAAAGATTATCAGGGCGTATAAATAATTGAAACGCAAGACGCATACACACAATCAACACTAAAAATGCAAGTGCCATACGCAATTGTTCAGCCTTTAACTTCCGTCCAGCCCGTGTTCCATATTGCGCACCAATACTTCCTCCAAGCATTAACAAAAAAGCTAAGACAATATCAACAGACTGATTAGTCATACTCTGCAAAACTGTCGTGAAAGAAGACACAAATGTAATCTGAAAAAGTGAAGTCCCTATCACCACACTGGTTGGAACACGCAGAAGGTAAATCAATGCTGGTATCATAAAGAACCCCCCACCAATTCCCATAATAGAAGACAACAACCCCACAACGAGACCAATCCCTAAAACTGGAATGATGCTAACATATATCATAGATGTTCGAAAACGCATTTTTAAAGGTAAGCGATGAATCCAGTTATGTCGACCAGCAAGACGAATATTGGCCTTTCCTGCCTTACGCTTGCGCATCATATCATACCAACTTTCAACGATCATCAAGCTTCCTACACTTCCGAGAAGAATCACATAAAGAAGCGAAATCATTAAGTCTAATTGACCTAACTTCTTCAAAACAGAGAAAACCTGAATCCCGATTAAAGAACCAACCCCTCCTCCTATCGCCAAAAGAATACCAAGTTTAATATCGAGCGTACGTCTTCTAAAATGTGTAATCGCCCCTGTTACAGATGACGCAATCATCTGGTTAGCGCCTGTTCCGACAGCAATAGCAGGAGGAATATTATAAAAAATCAATAAAGGTGTGATGAGAAATCCACCACCGATTCCAAAAAGACCTGAAAAAAAGCCAGCAACGACTCCCATACCAATCAAGACCAGCATATTGAGTGACATTTCAGCAATTGGTAAATAAATACTCACTTACAGAACCTTCAAGATAATTTGAAGCTTTTTAACAATTAGAGAATCCTTCTCCAATTATCCTCTTTTCTAATAATCTCTGTTGCGTGTTTAAAAAGATAATTTTAGTTGCTATAGCTTTCGCACAAACGCGAATGCACAATATATTTCACATCTATTAACATCAACATCATAAAAATTAAAAAAAACGAGCTCCTTTTAAAAAGCTATAAAGACATAACGTTATCGCTACTACAAATACAACGGTTAAAAAACAAAGAACACTTTTTTTTACGAAACAAGATAAAAACGAGACATGTTCCCAAGACTGCGCCTTCAAAGAAGGAAAATCATTCTCAATGCAATGATTAGATTCCTGAACATCCATAGTACCCTTTTCTTCTATCACAGCACGCGTCACTACTCCCTCATCTTTTTTAAAAGAAGATTTCAGAGCATCACTGGGCAAAGAGCTTTCATTTTCTTGCTGCAACGTATTTTCAACATTTGTTTGGAGCGGAATTATACCGTTTTGTTTCGAAAAATTTTTTACCTTTTGAATAAATAAGCGTTCTTGATTTCCCTCACATTCCATATGAGCAAGTTTTTGTACAACAGAATCAGGTAATTTTGAACGAGACACCTGTCGTGTTACTGCTGCTTCTAAGCTTTTTTTTTCACTCTGCAAACTTTGAACAATTGTTTTAATCTGCTCTAAAGACTCAAAAAGTTTTTTTTCCCTTTGACGACGTATATAATGTTCAGCCAAAATAGCCCGACTAATATCATCTAAGTAAGATTTTAAATGCTCTTCAACAGAACTCTGCTGCATCAAAGAACGGGGGGAATGCTTCATTTGCATTTGCGCATAAACGGTGCGTAATTTTTGAGCAATATCTGCCATCGTTACTTCTACAGAAGTATCTATTCCCTCTTTCTGTTCAACAAAAGAAAAGAATTTACCGTCCCTAACCTGATTGGTCGCCTGATCGATCGTATGACCCTTCGTATTCACAAACGCTTACCCCTCATTAACCTTTTTGATAAGAATCGCAACAAATGATAAGAAAGTGTGCTCTATTTTAGTAAATAGAGCTTTAAAAACTCCTAAAAACTTTTTTGTTAGAAATATTTCCCCCCAATCTTTATCTAAAATATTTGAAAGAAAGATCTTTTTTTGTTTTCAAGATTCTCTTTTTTTGTCTTCAAGATTCTCTTTTTTTGTCTTCAAGATTCAAAGAGCAAAACCATTCCCCCCATTTTTATCTTTTTTACTTAATTTTTTATTGCATAAAGAACCTATTGCACCATCATAAATAAATCATAAGAAATTAAAAAGAATATTCTCCCAAAACAGATTGATTTTTTACTTTTTATTCAAGCAAATAAGGCAATTATGGCAATGCAAAAATATGAAGATTGAAAATGACGACGAGAAAGTACAAGTAAACGTAAAAAAGCTTATATGAAAGAGAACATAAGTTATAAATGAAACTTCATTCTAAACAATTTGGTTTCTTATGAGTATTGTTATAAACTTATGTTCATACAAACAAAGAGGATCATTATGAAGATAATTGTCGCTGTCAAACGTGTTGTTGATTATAACATCAAGATACGCGTCAAACCCGATAGTACAGGCGTTGATCTGTCTCACGTAAAAATGTCTATGAATCCTTTTGATGAGATAGCCGTGGAGGAGGCTATTCGCCAGAAAGAATCCGGTAAAATTTCAGAAGTTCTTCTTGTTTCAATTGGCCCAGAAGCAGCCCAAGAAACTCTACGAACAGGACTTGCAATGGGAGCTGATCGCGCACTTCTTGTCACAACGGATCAAACACTTGAACCCTTAGCAATTGCTAAGGTTCTCAAAGCTATTGTTAATGAAGAAAAACCCGATATGGTCTTTTTAGGAAAACAAGCAATTGATGACGATAGCAACCAAACAGGACAAATGCTCGCTGCTCTTCTTGGTTGGGGACAGGCGACTTTTGCCTCACATCTTCACATAGAAAATGGGCATGCTACAGTTACTCGTGAGGTTGATAATGGAACACAAACCCTTTGTCTTCCCCTTCCCATGGTTATGACCGCCGATCTACGGCTCAATGAACCGCGTTACACCTCTCTCCCCAATATTATGAAAGCAAAAAAGAAAATCATTGAACAAAAATCTCTTGCTGATCTTGGCATCAATACTGAATCACGCTTAACAATTTTAAGTGTTGAAGAGCCAAAACCCCGTCAATCCGGTATTAAAGTGGCGAATGTAGTAGAGCTTGTCAGTACCCTAAAACAAAAGAACTGCATTTAATATTCTCACCACTAGAGTAAAAGCAACACTCACATAAAAGGGCAAAAACTTATGGGAATTCTTTTATTGGCTGATCATAATACAGAAGAAACAGCAAAAGCGTTCACCGCTGCGCGTGCACTCAGTAATGATATCGATATTCTGGTTTGCGGAGAAAAAATTCAAACGATAGCAGAAAATAGCGCTAAACTTAATGGTGTGCGGCAAGTTCTTATTGCAAAAGCAGACTATTTAGCCCATCAACTTGCCGAGCCTATGGCAGATACAATTCTCACGCTAGCCAATGATTATGATGTGATCATGGCGGCATCCAGTAGCACTGGGAAAAATGTGATGCCACGCGTAGCTGCCCTTCTTGATCTTATGCAAATTTCAGATATTACCGCCGTTCTTTCACCTGATACCTTCAAACGCCCCATCTATGCAGGCAATGCAATTGAAACTATACGCACCAATGATCCTAAAAAAATTATAACAGTTCGCACAGCTTCTTTCACACCAACGCCTTCCCAAAATAATTTGGCTCCCATTAAAACAATAACACCAGCTCCCAATCGAAATCTTTCTTCTTTCGTAAAAGCAGAAACAAACAAAAGTGATCGTCCTGATCTTACCTCTGCACGTGTTATTATATCAGGCGGGCGTGGTCTTGGTTCTCAAGAACAATTTATGGCACTTCTTCTTCCCCTTGCAAACAAATTAGATGCCGCTTTAGGTGCCAGCCGTGCAGCAGTTGATGCAGGCTATGCTCCCAATGACTGGCAAATTGGACAAACAGGAAAAGTCGTTGCCCCTGAACTCTATATCGCCGTTGGCATTTCCGGTGCAATCCAGCATTTAGCCGGTATCATGGATGCACAAATTATTGTTGCCATTAATAAAGATGAAGAAGCACCCATCATGCAAATTGCCGATTACACCCTTGTAGGTGATCTCCACCAAATTATTCCAGAATTGGAGAAAGCTTTATAAGCTATGAATGCATCTCTGGATCATCAACGCGAAAATATGGAATTGAATAAAACCATGGTTAAAGTAAAAACTATAAAACTTTTGATCATGCAAATCGTTGATTCATCTCTTATAAATGATCCACGCCAAATTGTTCCAGAATTGGAGAAAGCTTTATAAGCCATGAAAGCACCTCTGCATGACCAACGTGAAAGTATGGAATTTGATATAGTCATTGTCGGAGCAGGACCCGCAGGGCTTTCTGCCGCAATTCGTTTTAAACAAATTAATCCTGAGCTTTCTGTCACAATTGTTGAAAAAGGGACCGAAGTTGGTGCACATATTCTCTCGGGCGCAGTTGTTGACCCCATTGGTATCGATACACTCTTACCAGAATGGAGAAATGACAACGACCATCCCTTCACAACCCCTGTCACCCAGAACCAATTTTTTTTTCTAAAGCCTCAAAAAGCAACACTATTTCCCAATATTTTGCATCCCAGAATCTTATCAAATAACGGATGTTATATCGTTTCGCTTGGGAGCGTCTGCCGCTGGCTAAGCAAAAAAGCTGAAGCGTTGGGTGTTGAAATCTATCCTGGTTTTGCAGCAACAGAGCCCATCATCCAAAAAGATAACGGAGCTATCATTGGTGTTCTCACCGGTGATATGGGGCTTAACAAAGATGGAACCCCTGGAAAAAATTATATGCCTGGTATGGCTTTATTGGCAAAATATACTCTGATTGCGGAAGGAGCACGTGGCTCAATAGCAAAACAACTGATACAACATTTTAATCTTAGCAAAAATCGTGAACCACAAAAATTTGGTCTTGGCCTCAAAGAACTCTGGGAAATTGATCCCCACAAACACCAACGTGGTTTAGTGCAACATTTCACTGGTTGGCCCTTAGAGAATAATACCGGTGGTGGTGGCTTTCTTTATCACCAAGAAAACAATGTCATTTCTGTTGGTTTTGTTGTGCACTTAGATTACAAAAATCCTTATCTTTCTCCTTTTGAAGAATTTCAACGTTTTAAAACACATCCCAAACTCTATGAAATCTTCAAAGGTGCAAAACGTCTTTCCTATGGTGCACGTGTTATCAGCGAAGGAGGTTGGCAATCTGTACCAAAACTCACCTTTCCTGGTGGAGCACTTATTGGCTGCTCTGCTGGCTTTGTCAATGTTCCTCGCATCAAAGGCTCACACAATGCCATCTTATCTGGCATATTAGCTGCCGATAAAATCGCTACCGCTCTCGCGCAAGGACGTGCCCATGATGAGGTCAAAGAAATCGAAGAACAATGGCGAAAAGGTCCCATTGGTAAAGATCTTTATAAAGTGCGAAATGCCAAACCGCTCTGGGCAAAATATGGGACAAAATATGGAATTAAACTTGCCGGTTTTGATATGTGGTGGCAACAGCTGTTTGGATTTTCCTTATTTAAAACACTCCCCCACAGAAAGGAAGATTATGCATATCTTGAACCAGCAGAAAAATTTCAACCCATTACTTACCCAAAACCAGATGGTGTTGTAACCTTTGATCGTCTTTCAAGTGTTGCCCTTTCTAATACGCACCATGAAGAAAATCAACCTTGCCATTTAAAAATAATCTCATTTAAAAAACAAAAAGATTCCGAATATGCTATTTATGGAGCACCTTCCACACACTATTGTCCCGCCGCCGTCTACGAATGGCTAGAGTATAATGATCATCTAACTTATATGATCAACGCTTCAAATTGCATACATTGTAAAACATGCGACATCAAAGATCCGAACCAAAATATCACTTGGACCTGTCCGCAAGGCAATGAGGGCCCCTTCTATCCCAATATGTAACCCCCCAATGTATGATAGAGATTACGCATTGTCTCAAGCTTTTGTTTCTCACGTTCTTTAATGGGATCACGACCTTCATGCAAAACAGAACGCCATTGAGTTACCAGTTCCCGTGTTTTTTAAGAAACATTTCTCAAGCCCCCCACGCCCATTGCACGGCGCCGCCCGTGAATAGTATAACGATAAAGCCATTGAGCCCCCCATCTTTACGCTTATGAAGAAGCAAGCCAGCACCATCACTATATTTGCCATCCCCCCCCAATGTTGCGACAGTGCTTGCATTAAGACAGTTCATAAGAGCCATTTTTATTCCTTTCTTATACAAAAATTTTGTCCACACACTCATCCCGCTTGTGATATACAAGAGTATTGGTTTTGATTGATTCAAATAAACAGACTTGGAATGACAGATCCTAAAATATTCTGGTCTCTCATTCAACATGCAAAACAGTGAAATATTATTATAAATCAATATATTGTTTGGAGTAAGAGGGATAAGCATTGTCAAAATGGTTTGCCTAAAAAACGGTACATGAAAATATAAATGAATCCTTATAGGTGGTGTTAAACTAATGGATTGAAGAAACGGGGGGTAAACATAGCAAAAGTATGAAGAGAGAGCTTCTTTTATCATTATCTTTTCCAATGTTGTTTTCTTTATAGTGTCTAAAATACACTTTGCTTAGCTTTATAGACAAATTCGATAATGAATGTGCCGCGCAATCCATGTCAAGAGGAGGAAAAGCGTATTTAAGTGGAAAAGAAAATACTTCAGGAAAAAATGAATTTCATGTGCGAAAAGACAGCATACTTGGTGACATATTCTAGATCAAAATACCTTATATTTTTCTTGATAAAATGGAGACGCACTTCAAGTTTATTTTATCTCCTACACTTTGCCAAGTAATGCCTCACCAAAGAAAACCATAGATAAATGTAGAAAAAACATTGCGAGATAAAGAGCATGCTTGTTCAAGCCCTTTCAATGTTTCTACCGATAATAACACGAAAAAATCTTTAATATCACATTAACCTTTTATTTTTGCATCAAGGCTAATCGCCTTGCATCTAAGCTTTACCAATATACTTACAATGAATGTATACAAATACCGTAAGAATAAGCAAATACCAAGCCATGGAGACTATCGCTATTAGCAAAACATCTGATAAAAACCAAAATAGCTTTCATTCACTTTAATCTTTCTTTTAAATATTCCGCTTGTGTTAATTTTGGGTGTTGATTTACAAGCAACAGCGAAAGCACAAGCTTTACAAAAAAAAACACTATAAAATGCGTCATACAGTGGTCATGAAAGCTCTGCGCGCCGTTCCAGCTTTTGTAACTAGAGCAAAAATATTGCGGATTCTACTTGAATAATCTCTGAAACGGAAATATAGCTTCATTTAGCAAGAATATGAAGCCTGGAAGGAAGAAACCTGTTTTCCTCTTTACCATCATCTGTCCATTCGATTTTAGAACTTTCAAAAGCATCACAATATCTTTTAAAAAAGAGAGATCACGTATTGCCCCCACTATTACTTACATTTTTTTATGGGAGCATATCCTTCAGAAAAAATTAAGGTATCCAAAATTAAAATAGACTTGTGTTGTTCATTCATAGGCTTTTTTTAAGAGATAGTTCTCAACATATGTCGGACAACTATTTCGCGACACTGTCCCAAAAAGATATAACGGACTCCCATAAATGAACACTTCCATATTTACGCAATAAAAAGTACAAGCTAAAAACATCATTCTCTTTTCTAGCCCCTATATCGCGATAGCTTCTGTTTTGAGAAAGTTCCAAGATGCACGAAAATGATTTTGTTTCATTGATGATAAGAAAAGTTGAAATGAGATAATTTTAAGATAAACTATGCATTATAAATCAAAATATTAAAATAAAAATTCATCTTAAAAGTTTCTAAGGTACTCATTATACTGTTAAAGCTGTAGAGAATATGACAAAATGAAATATTTTGCCGATAAGAGCTTATATTTGATCAATAACAATGCTGCCAGTTAGTTGTTTGTGTTTTTAAAGAGGCTGTTTACATTTTCTCAGAAAAACAGTTTGGATATCAATGGAATATTTGAAAGAGGGGATAGTAATAATCTAAAAAGCTTAGCTTTTTAAAGAGCACAGCCAAGCGTGAGATGGTGGCATGGGGAAAATTGTTTTTTGGTTCTCGAAGAAAAAACTTTATAGAAAATCATGGGGCAGATAGAATATTAGTTATATCTGGAATTTGTTTTACTGTAAAAGATAACGCGGATCAAAATAGATAATAATGTTAGATTAAGATGTTAAATATGAGATTATCTTATTGTAGTGTAATCGATTATTCGAGTAAGGAAAGCCTTTAAATGATAAAAAATGTACTGGTAAAAAATGAGCCAAAATGGTTTATGAGTATGGATAAAAATCTTGCGGTGAGGAGAATTTGATGAAAAGAAAAGGGTATGTGTAAAAAAGCATATTTTATAGGTGTGCATGCTTATTCTGCTCCCGTTATAGAACCAGGACTTTATCTTGTGGCAACGCCTATCGGAAATCTTGCAGATATTACGCTTCGTGCTTTGCAAGTTCTCGCAGGAGTTGATATTTTAGCGTGTGAGGATACGCGGGTAACACGTGTTTTGTTGGAACATTACGGTATTCAAAAAAAAACTTTTCTCTATCATGAATATAATGCGCAAAAAGCAGGTCCGAAGCTCTTAGAGGCTTTAGCAGAAAACAAAACAGTAGCGCTTGTTTCAGACGCGGGAACGCCACTTATTTCTGATCCCGGATTTCGATTGGTAGAAGAAGCCCGTAAATCTGGTCATAAAATTATTTCTATTCCTGGAGCATCCGCTCTTTTAGCTGCTCTGATTACGACAGGGCTTCCTACTGATAGCTTTTTCTTTGCAGGTTTTTTGAGTGCGCGCAAACTACAGCGCCGAAAACGGTTGGAACAACTAAAAGAGATTCCAGCAACTTTGATTTTTTATGAATCACCGCATCGTCTTGTTGAAACTTTACAGGATATGGCCACTCTTTTTTCGGCTGATCGACCTGCTGCCATTTGTCGTGAATTAACAAAGAAGTTTGAAACAGTAGATGTTTCCAATTTGGGGAATTTGTTGGAAAATTACAGAAAAAAAGCCCGTATTCGTGGGGAAATTGTTGTGCTTGTTGGAGAATCATCTTCTTCTTTAAATGTGATGAATGATCAAGAAATTGATGAAATGCTATTAGAATGCGCACGGACACATTCTGCTGCTCAAGCAGCAGCTTTTGTTGCAAAAAAGACCGGTTTTAAAAAGCAGGAACTTTTTCAGCGGTTAAATTTTTTAAAAAATGCGCAAAATAATGTATAAAACTATACAAAAAAAACGTAGACAAAAGTCTTTTTATCGAGGGGTTCGTGCAGAAAAATTGGCAGCTTGGTGGCTACGTTGCAAAGGGTTTCATATTGCTGAAATGCGTTTTAAAACAAAATGTGGTGAAATTGATTTAATTGCACGACGTGGAAATCTTGTGTTAATTGTTGAAGTTAAAGCACGTTCAACGTTGGCTGAAGCAATGGAAGCGGTTTCCCGAATGAATGAAAGGCGAATTGAGGCAGCAGCTGATATTTGGCTTGCACGGCAAAAAGATTATGCCCTTTTGTCTGTACGCTTTGATTTGATTGCAATTTTACCTTGGCGCTGGCCACAGCATATCCCTGCATTTTTTACGTCTGATCAATAAGAGGCATCCCCCGTTTTAACCATACTCAATAAAAAACGTTTCGTTTTTATGTGTATATGCGTTAAAAAGTGTGAACCGTTTGAGCGCTATAAGGAGCGAAATATGGATGATTATGAAAAGTTTGCAACAGGTTTACTCATTGTTTTTGGAGCGCTGATTATTGGTGGTTTAATGGCAATGCATATTGTGCTTATGAATAAACCAGGTTTTTTATTTGCATTAGCCGCAGCTGTTGTTGGTTGGTTTTCTGCTTTTGCCGTTCTCTTTGACAAGCCAAAAATCTATTTGGGCTTGATTATTTTTGCTATGTTATGTGTTGCTTCTTCAATTAGCGTTTATGTTAGTTAAAACACTTGAAGATATTGATTGAAATTCTTTTTAAAATATAAAACTGTGAAATAGAAATGAAACTTGGCTTTTTGGGAACAGGTACAATCAGTGCTTCAATGGTGAATGGCTTAATGACAAGCACCTTTGATGTTTCTTCCATTATTGTTTCACCTCGCAATGCACAAACAGCGGAGCGCCTTTCGCACACTTATGATACGGTTATGATTGCTGAAAATAACCAAGCGTTGCTCGATGTTAGTGATTGTGTTTTTCTTTGCTTGCCCAACCAAATTGCAGAAAGCCTTTTGCGCTCTCTTCATTTTCGTCCAGAACAGCTGGTTATTTCCGTACTTGCTATGGCGAAAGCAGCAGAAATAGAAGAGTGGATTAATCATAAAGTCTATCGTGCTGTTCCGTTACCTTTTGTTGCAGAATGCAAAAATTTGACACCAATCTATCCCGATCATCCCTTTTTACGCACTTTATTTGATGCTTTGGGGGGCACATTGGTGCTAGATAAGGAAGAGCAGTTTAATCTTTTTATGACAGCTGGTTCTCTGATGGGAGTATATTTTAATTTTATAGAAACAGCCCATCAATGGTTTATAACACAAGGGTTAAAAAAACAGCAATCAGCAGAATTTCTTACCATGATGTTTGGAAATCTTACGGATGAAATGCGTAAAATTATAACAACGAATTGTTCTGTATCTCCCGATTTTGCACTGCTTGAAAAAGAGTTTTCAACAAAGGGGGGAACAAATGAATTTTTATCAAATTACTTTTCTCATCAAGGAGGAAAAAATGCTTTAAGAACGGCTCTTGCGGCTACTTTGCAAAAAATGAATGCTTCTAAAAAGACTTGACCAACATTTTTATAATCTTAATAAAAAAGGGCTAAGTGTTGAGATTTATATCAAAAAAACTCCCATCGAAAAATGCTTTTTTATACCTGAAAAAAATACCATTTTATGAAAATAATTGATTGTTAAAATATTTTTTACAACTTTTTACAATTTTTCATTTTTATTTTCTGTCTTCTTCTTTTAGCCTCAATATCGATATTTTTTCTACCTCATGGCTCTAGCTCTTCAATTTGCTTCCCCTTCAGGTTATCCGAACGCAATGAATAATTTTTTATTTATTTAAGCTATATACTCCACTCTCACATCAAAACTTCCCCTTACAAAGAGGCAACTATTTTTATGTCTTTCATGATTGTGTTTTAATAAACTCTCTTACATAATCCCCATTCAAAAGAGTTGATTTTTTATTTGATCAACAATTTTACGATACAGTTTAGTATGCTCTTTACTAGACTGAGCAACAAAAATAGGGATCCCCTCATCTGAAGAAGATCGTAAAGCTGCATCAAGCGGTATTTCCGCTAAGAAAGGGACTTCTCGACGTTCCGCTTCTGCCCGTGCACCACCATAGCCAAAAATATCATAGTGTTTTCCCGTATCAGGAGCGATAAAATAACTCATATTCTCAATGAGTCCTAAAATAGGAACATTGACTTTCATGAACATTTCTATTGCTTTACGCGCATCCACTAAAGCAAGATCTTGAGGCGTAGAGACAACCAACGCACCTGTTAATTGTATCTGTTGGGCAAGCGTTAATTGTGCATCCCCTGTACCGGGTGGCATATCAACGACTAAAACGTCCAGAGGCCCCCATACAACATCTCGTAACAATTGCGTTACAGCTGCCATAACCATAGGACCACGCCATACTACCGGCTTTTCTTCCTCAACCAAAAAACCCATCGACATCAATTTAAGTCCGAACTTTTCAAGAGGTTGAATTTTTTTTTCTCCAATGAGCTGTGGTTTTTGATTAACAAGTCCTGTCAAACGTGGCAAAGATGGCCCATAAATATCTGCATCCATCACCCCCGTCTTGAAACCAGAATCTTGTAAAGCTAAGGCGATATTTATTGCCATCGTAGATTTTCCGACCCCCCCTTTTCCAGAAGCAACAGCAATTACATGCCGCACGCCTTCTATGGGCATTTTGATAGGTAAGAGATTTGCTCTCCGTTTAGGTGCTGCCTTTGTTGTTTTTTCTGCCGTAAGTGTGATAAAAACAGATTCCACTCCCTCCAAAGCACATACCATCTTTTCAGCAGAACGGCGCAATGATTCCCATTCTTGCACACGTCCATCAGGAACTGTAATGGAAAAAAAAACCTTTCCATCAGTAATCAATATTTCTGAAAGAAGCCCCAACGACACAATATCGCTTTCAAGATCTGGCCCTTCGATTTTACGTAATACGTTGCGGATAGCCTCACTTGTGATCGGATCCACGTTCTTTCCTCTCTATAAAAATACCAGCAAATACAAGCATAAGAACGAAAAATACTTACAGGTTCATCACCTTATAATTTTTTACTTTACTCAGAATTATAAAGTATAAATTATTTATATCTTATCTCTTTAAAATATGAAACCATCCTTAAATAAAGAAACTCAAACATAAAATCTGCTATAAAATCCTACCAATCATGTTTGTGCTACAACCACTTTAATGAATGTTCTGATCAAAATTTTGTAAAAACAAAAACTTAAAAAAACTCTTAATATTAAAGGATGCTTTAAATTGAGCATACAGTAATCAGTCACACTTTCTTTAATTCTTTAGCACCCTAGTTATTTATTTTCTGTAGACTCAATCGTTATTCTCTGACACTCTTACAGTATCGCAAAAAAAGTATTACAGACAGTTATAAGGTGTTTTGTATTCTTTCAAGAGATAGAAAAACAATCTAAGATTGACTTTTTTTATATTTTTCCTTATGGATTAACAGCCGTATGATAGGATAAAATTGTTCCTCTCGCGCATAACTACTCATAAAACAAAGATTAAGAAGGGCCGCACTCCGCGGTATTTAAATAAATGAAACGTACTTACCAACCCTCTAAACTTGTCCGTAAACGCCGCCATGGGTTTCGTGCACGCATGGCCACAGCTGGAGGACGTAAAGTTATTGCTGCAAGACGTGCTCGTGGACGTAAGCGGCTCTCTGCTTAACCATTTAAATTTTCACAACCGTTGAGGGTTGCTCACCATTTCTTCGTTGTGAAACTTTTGTTGTAAACCTCTAATGCCTGCTTGCAGGCATTTAGTGAAATTGCGAAATATTCTTTTATGAAGAAAAAACATCCCTGCCGTATTCGCAAAAGAGCAGACTTTTTGGCTGTCCGTACAGGAGAAAAACGACGTGGTCCTTTATTTTTGCTCGAAGTTAAATCTCGTGAACAAACAACTAAAAGAAAAGATTCTCTTGTTGCACGTGTAGGCTTTACTGTTACCCGTAAAAACGGTAATGCTGTGCAACGTAATCGTATCAAAAGGCGCTTGCGTGAAGCCGTAAGAGTTGGTGTAACAAACCACATGGAAGCAGGAACAGACTATGTCATTGTAGCGTATCGTGATGCGTTACATGCGCCTTTTACATCCTTGATTAGTGAGTTAAATCGGCGAATAAAACCAAAAATAAAACATCAACAACAACAAGGGTGTACGGATGGAATATAACCGCAATTTCTTTATCGCTATTGGCTTATCTTTCGTAGTGCTCATCGCATGGCAATTTCTTCATGTTGCTCCCAAACAAGCAAAGTTACAAAAACAACAAGTCATCACACAGCAATTGTCAAAACAACAATCAGCCCTTTCTACTACCACGACGAATTTTTCTAATGATAGCTCAACGCATCAAGCAACATCTATCATCGAACAGCCAATGACACCTGAAATCCGGAAAGCTGTATTGGCCAAAACAGAGCGTATTGCGATCAAAACCAATGAACTGGAAGGCTCTATTAATCTTGTTGGTGCACAATTTGATGATCTTCACCTCAAAAAATATCGTTTAACAGTCGATAAAAAATCACCGGAAATCGATTTGCTGAATCCTAGAGGTTTCAAAACGACCTACCTTGCTGAATTTGGTTTTACAAGTGCGTCTTTACCAGCAAAAGCCTTGCCACAATCGGATACACAATGGCAAATAGAGGGAAACAATACAATTCTGACCCCTTCAACACCCATCACTTTAATTTATAATAATGGGCAGGGACAAATCTTCCGGCGTATCCTTTCTGTTGATGATCATTTCATGTTTACCATCGAAGATTCTATCAGCAATGAAAGTGATCAACCAATATATCTCTCATCCTATGCCCGCGTTGCACGTGCAGCACCACCAGAACATACAAATGCAACCTATTTACTTCATGAAGGTATGATAGGTATTGCTGGAGATTCGCTCAAAACTGAAAAATATAAAACCTTAGCGGAGCTTGACCCAAATCCTGATAATGGGCAAAAGAGTATGACTTTCTCCAAAGTGACAGGAGGTTGGATTGGTATTACCGATAAATATTGGGCTGTAGCAGTTATTCCCCCGCAAAATAAAGAATATACAAGCCGTTTTATTTATTTTGATCGTTTGCAAACTCATTATCAGTCTGACTTGCTAGGATCGCTTTTAACGATTGCCCCAAATGAAACAAAAACTATTACAAATCGTCTTTTTGCTGGTGCAAAACAGGTTGAAATTATTAATAACTATCAAAATGACTTAAAAATCAAAAAGTTTGCTCTTTTAATTGATTGGGGTTGGTTTGATTTCATCACCAAACCAATGTTCTCTCTCATTGATATTCTTTATAAACAAACAGGAAACTTTGGTATCGCCATCCTTCTTGTCACTGTGCTCTTAAAAACTCTTCTTTTCCCTCTAGCCAATAAATCTTATAAATCTATGGCACGCATGAAGCTTTTACAGCCGCGGTTGCTAGAAATAAAAGAAAAATATCCCGATGACCGAACCAAACAACAACAAGCAATAATAGAACTATATAAAACCGAAAAAATTAATCCCCTTGCAGGTTGTTGGCCAATGTTGGTTCAATTCCCAATATTCTTTGCTCTTTATAAAGTTCTCTATATTACCATTGAAATGCGCCATGCCCCTTTCTTTGGCTGGATTAAAGATTTAGCAGCACCCGATCCAACTTCTCTTTTTAACTTGTTTGGTCTCTTGCCATATACAACGCCAACATTTCTTATGATTGGTGCATGGCCTTTGATTATGGGAATAACGATGTTTTTACAAATGCGTATGAATCCCGCTCCTCAAGACCAAACCCAAGCGATGATATTCACATGGATGCCTGTTGTCTTTACTTTTATGCTCGCCTCTTTCCCTGTTGGTCTCGTCATCTATTGGGCATGGAACAATATATTATCAATCATTCAGCAAGGAATCATGATGAAGCGCCAAGGAGTTAAAATTGAGCTTTTTGATAATCTGAAAGTCATGTGGAGAAGGTCACCTAAAAAAAGTGCATGAATGACTAGAGCTTCTTCCCTTTCTGGAATTTTTTCTCGCAAATGGATTTTTATTCGTGGTGTACCAGCAATACGCTATCTCCCCCCTGAAGGACCACCAGAAATTGCATTTGCAGGACGTTCCAATGTTGGAAAATCATCTTTAATCAACGCACTCGTCCAACAAAAAAGCTTAGCACGTACCTCCAATACTCCAGGACGGACCCAAGAGCTTAATTATTTTGTCCCCGATGGCTTCAGTGGGCAACTAGGAGATATTCCCCCTCTAGCATTAATAGATATGCCTGGTTATGGTTTTGCTGCTGCTCCTAAAAATCTGGTTGATGCGTGGACAAATTTGATTTTTAGCTATTTACGGGGGCGCACAACGTTAAAACGTGTATATATCTTGATTGATTCACGGCACGGAATCAAAAATAATGATGAAGATGTTCTTACTCTCCTTGATAAAGCAGCCGTTTCTTATCAAATTGTTTTGACAAAAAGCGATAAAATCAAATCAAATGCCTTGGAAAAATTAATTATGAGCACACAAAGAAAGCTTCTCAAACGTCCAGCAGCTTATCCTGAGATTCTTGTAACCTCTTCAGAAAAAGCTCTCGGTTTAGAAGAATTACGTGCTGCCATTTTGCAAACCATTGCATAAGAGAACAATTCCTATTGTTAACAATTTATTAATTATAATTGCTAGCAGCTGCTAATGATCTTGTACTTCTAGTCAAGCATCTTTATAAAAATGATTACTTGAAAGAATTCTCATCAACTCTATCTGATAGTGTAAATTATGCTGACACTTTTTCATTCTCCCCTATCCGCTGCCTCGCGCTTCATACGCCTCATTCTTGGGGAATATGGTGTAACCACTCAACTGATTGAGGAATATGAATGGGCAAGAAGACACGAATTTCTAGCCCTCAATCCCGCTGGTCATGTTCCTGTTTTTCTCGATGAACACGAGGTTCCATTATCAGGCCCTCTTGTTATCTGTGAATATTTAGACGAAACACATGGAAGTTTACGACAAGAAAATAAGCTCTTTCCGGAAAATCCTTTAGATCGTGCGGAAGTACGCCGGCTCAATGACTGGTTTTTAAATAAATTCGAAAATGAAGCAACGCGCCATATTGTACGAGAACGAATTCATAAACGTGAAATGCCACTTGCCATTGGTGGTGGTGCTCCTAATTCACAAATTTTACGCAATGCACGTGCCAATATTTTACCACATATGAACTATCTCAATTGGCTCTGTGCTTCTCGCGATAGCTTAGTCGGTTCTGCCTTATCCTATGCAGACCTAGCAGCAGCAGCCTCTATTTCTGTACTTGACTTTCTGGGGGAAATTGACTGGGAACAATCTCCTGCTGCCAAAGACTGGTATATGAGAATTAAATCACGCCCTTCTTTTCGTTCTCTTTTAACAGATCGCGTCCGAGGAATTGTTGCAAGTGCTCACTATGCAGATCTTGATTTCTAGCCTTTTCTCACAAACAAAAGTAAAAGCGATATTTTATTTAAAGGATATTTATAGGTTTATGAATTTTTATGCATGCGTATAAACAATACAATAATACATTGATTTATAATTATATTAAACAGAGAATAAGACCCCACCATAATATTTTCTTATTTCACCCCCCTTATAATGCATTAAAAAATCACTTTCTCATCGAGTCACAAAAAAGATTAGCATAGGAATAAAAAGTATTTAAGAAAGGATTTTAAAGACTCTCTTTAAATACAAGAGCTGTAGCATCATTGGAAGCTAGGCAAATAAAATAACAATACTTAACGCAAGTTATCCTCCATTTTCCCTAATATATGAAAAAATGCATTACATAACATATATACTATTTGCTCTATAATAAGCAAAGCCTCATTATGAGTTTTTGCGACATAACAATTTTTTCAACTGACTTTCCTAAAAGATGAAGAATCTGACCAACTTTTATGTGTAAACAATCCAACTTCTTGTTCGTCCCTTGTTCCCCCCCTTTTTTACGTGATTTTATTTATGGATAACATATTGATATAAAATGATAAATAATCGTTTTTTTTTAACTTGAATCGTCAATTCAAAATACCTTTTTCTCATTACCTTCATCACATTTAAAACAATCAAAATCGCTTTCTTATGCATCACAAATAGAATTGATGCGTGAAAAAATATTAAAGAAAAGAATGAAAATGCCTAAGTGCCAAGGATTGTTAAAACATTAAAGGCTAACAAAACGTATGATAGTGCTGATTTGCTCTTTTATGAAGCATAAAGATAGTAGCACAGAATAGATTTTATATTATTCATGGATACTCTCTCGTGATACCACTCACGAGCACTATCATAAAATAAGTTTAGAGGTATTGAGAAATATTTCTTTAAGACAAGCGCATGAATTGACAACATAGGTGTATTTTTTGGGAGATCTTGTTTTACATGAAGAACGCTCCCCTCTTAAAGGACGAAAGAAACAAAAACGTAAAATAATACACAAGCTCCATTAAGTTTCATATGCAAAACTTACTTAGTAATATTCATCACACACTCTAACGAAAAGCATCTCTATATAAATTTGTAGATCTTAATCACTTGCTCTAAACGACAGTGTTTTATAGCGCAACAAGATAAATTAAAGCGGGAAAAAAATTTTTCTATAAAGAAAAAGAACCATTGGAAAGAAGGCAAGAATTTACCTATACTGACCAGTGAAATATCATAAGGAGATAAGAATGCGCCTTACAGTTGTTGGTGCAAATGGAAGAATGGGACGTGAACTCATTACAGCAATCCAGCAGAGGAGAGATGTAGAGCTTTGTGCTGTTCTTGTACGCAAAGGCTCACCATTTGTAGGAAAAGATGCCAGTGCCTTAATTGGTTCAGATTCTCTTGGGATTGGTATTACTGACGATCCTGAAAATGCCTTTTCTAACACAGAAGGTATCTTAGATTTTTCACAACCAGAAGCCAGTATTCTTTATGCTAACTATGCTGCTCAAAAAAGCCTTGTCCATATTATTGGCACCACAGGATTTAGCAAAACAGAAGAAGAAAAAATTGCAGATTTTGCGAAATATACAACAATTGTCAAATCCGGAAATATGAGCCTTGGAATAAATCTTTTAGTCAACCTTGTAAAGAAAGCCGCTAAAGCATTAAAAGCCGATGATTTTGATATCGAAGTTTATGAAATGCATCATGCTAACAAAGTTGATGCCCCTTCTGGAACAGCTCTTCTTCTTGGCCAAGCAGCAGCTGAAGGACGCAATGTTATGCTGCAAGATGTGCGTATCAACGAACGCAACGGTTATATAGGTAAACGCGAAAAAGGCTCCATTGGCTTTTCTTGTTTACGTGGTGGAACAGTTGTTGGAGAACACAGTGTCATTTTTGCCGGTTCCCATGAACGCATTGTTCTTTCACATACAGCGCAAGAACGCTCTATCTTTGCCAATGGCGCGTTAAAAGCAGCTTTGTGGGCAAAAAATCATGAAAGCGGCCTTTATTCAATGCTCGATGTTTTGGGATTGAACGATGAATTTTAAACAATCAATAGAATAGAGGCAATTCATAATGGGACGCATACTTGTACTCATTCGTCATGGACAAAGTGAATGGAATCTTAAAAACCTTTTTACTGGTTGGAAAGATCCTGATTTAACAGAAAAAGGTCATGCAGAAGCGATAACAGCAGGAAAAAAACTGAAAGAATACGGTTTGAAGTTTGATATCGCTTATACATCTGCCTTACAGCGTGCTCAAAAAACGGCTCAGCACATTTTAGAGCAAATGGAACAATCAGATTTAGAAGTGATAAAAAATCCCGCATTAAATGAACGTAATTATGGTGATCTTTCTGGTTTAAATAAAGATGAAGTACGCCAACAATGGGGGCAAGAGCAAGTGCAAATGTGGCGCCGCTCCTATACGATTGCGCCCCCGAATGGAGAAAGCCTACGCGACACCGGTGCGCGCATCTGGCCTTATTATCTTTACCGTATCCAGCCTCATATTTTGCGCTCCAAAACTGTTTTGATCGCAGCACATGGAAACTCTCTTCGTGCTCTTATTATGGCACTTGAAGGTCTCTCCGGTGAAGAAATTATATCTCAAGAATTAGCGACCGGCATTCCTATTATTTACACATTTAATCCGGATTCAACAATTTTATCAAAGACAGTTCTCACACCTTAAACTTCTAAAATCATGATATACCCCAAAAATTCAATTCAATCGTTTTAAGCTGAAAACATAAATTCTATAATTTGATTGACAGAATTGCTTCATACGCTTAGATGAATTTTATGAGCCCAGATGGCGGAATTGGTAGACGCGCAGGTTTCAGGTACCTGTGCCGCAAGGCGTGGAGGTTCGAGTCCTCTTTTGGGCACCATTTTGTATCTTCAACATATTGAAATATATAATCTTTTTCTTTAAATAGCCATTTTCAGACCACCTTTTAGACCACCTTCTACAGTTTATATAATTCTACCTAATTTGTTCTTATTTGCTCCTTATTTTTCTTTGGAGTGAAGGCTAAGATCTCTTTTTTCTCCATCTCACTGCTCTCCCTAGCTTATATGGCTCCGGAAACAACCCCTGAAGCACCCAATTGCGAATCGTGGTTGTGGATACACTAAAAAGCTGTGCACACTCACGTGTCGTTACATATCTATCTCCATATCATCAAATATCATCTCATTACCTTTCTCTTTTTTATGTTAATTAAATGGGTGGGGGGCTGGAAGGCATGTGAAGCACTCCAACTTTTAAAAATATGCAAGTTTATTTTTTAGATGTGTTCAATTTCATATTTCCAATCAGGCAATTGAGTAAGAGCTAATGCGAGTTGTCCTCTATGGCACATGCATACATTGGCTTCAAAACAGGTGATTGCAACGCGCTTTTTGTTTAAAAATATTTGATATAATTTGTTTATTGCACAAGAATTATTCTTGAGAGTTGTATCTTGATAATCTTCAAAAAGGCGGTCATAATCTTTTTGTGTTTTCAAATTTCTTCGTTTTTCAGAAGCAATTCCAAGTTCAGGCATATGCATATATTCAATATCAATATTGCTTACAGCTTTCTCTAATTGTCTTTTTGAAAATCCGTGTTTTCTACTTATTGGATTTTTACGAACATCACATAAAGTTTTGATATTGTTTTCTATGAGACTCTTAAGATAATTCTCAAGGGACTTCCCTTCATAGCCAATGGTAAAAAAACAAAATTCCTCATCTTTAGCAGGCTGTATGATAATATGTTTGATGTTACACACGTTTAATTTCCTTAGTAAATGGGTGGGGGTGCTTAGGAAAGAGGAGAAGGAGAGAGCACCCCCATAGGTTTAAGCGGCTTTTCTCAAAATCTTTTGCATCTCTTATTCTATTTCCCCTAAAAAGATTTCGACCGCTTTATTGATCTCTTCAATGTGTTTCTCATCACGATTGATGCGTTTGATTTTCATTCTCAAACCAGTAGATTTGCCTACAAAGTTTGGATTATAGCTAATGAAATGACACCATTTGCGTCCTGTACATGCCCATTTGGAATTGCATCTGCGCGAGATATTCAGGCTTGATTTCGTCATACATAAAAAAACGAAGATGGGTTGTTGATTGTGGACATTTGACTTCGATTAAACCGTCCTCTCCAATGAACCCATCAGGACTTGCACCAGCCATTGCCATTTTGGGGTGTGGGATAAACCCGCATCTTGTGACTTCTGTGTCATAAATGAATTCATATTCTCTCAAAGCATTCTCTTCATGTTCAATGCCCCATTGCATAGCAGGTGTTGTATAAGATTGGCTTATTTCCCCTGTTAAGCGTTCTGTCATGAGTTTCACTTTGTAGTCTTCATATTTGCTTGTAGGCAAACCTTTTGCTGTCTTACTGAGTACGTTGTAAACATTAGATGCCGTGACTTTACCTAGCCGCGCTTGAAACCATTCTGCTGTTCGTTGCTCCATCTCACACCCGCCGTTTGTTGTTCTTTATTTATTTGCGAGCGTTGCTTTTTTTCAAAGAAAACAAAGCGGTTTAGGCTTGTTTATAAGACATATCTGTGAATTTTTTTACTCCTATGAAAGAGAGAAGTTTGCTTTCTTCAGACTGTGTCTGTTCCATTAATTCTCTGATCTCATTCATTATTAAGCGATTAAGAAGCATGCCTAAGAGATATCTACGTGCGTAGGTGAGAGTAGAACCAACCGATTGTATGTTGTTTTTGCTCCCTGTAGCGTCAAAAGGAAATGTTCCTTTTATTGAATGTCAATCAAAAATATCTAACCACAAGGAGTTCTTTATGAACAATCTTATAGAAATTAGAGAACAGGTTATTGATCAGGAAGTTATTGAAACAGTAAACGCATGCGAGTTGCATACATTTTTTGGAATAGGAAAATGTTTTGCTACTTGGATTACAGATCGTATTAATCAGTATGAATCTGAAGAAGGAAAAAATTTCATAAAAACACAAGATTTGCGGTTCTCAAAATTTGGAAGCGCAAAATCTAGGGCTGTTACAGCAATTAATTATCACTTTACATTAGATATGGCAAAAGAGCTCTCAATGGTTGAAAACAATGAGAAAGGACGTCAAGCATGTCGCTATTTTTTGAATGCGAGAAAAAGTTGAAAAGACAATCTGTTGATTATGAATTATTTTCTTATGAGTATAAAAAACTGTCGGTGTTGGAGAAATCTTAGGGTTGATGATGAGGCGTTTGTTAGATGCAAATAGACTCGAAAAAGAATTTAAACATTATAAAGTCTTAATCAAAGAAGAAAAACAGGTCTTAGCAAAAATTGTCGTGAAAGCTGCTTAACTTTAAAAACACAACTCCCCTCCCCTTTCTCAAAAATGAGAAAGTGGTAGAGACAATAACGTTTGGGTCAAGGCGTAGAGTAACCGCTTGTTTGGGAGATTCAACTGGTGAACGCCCACGTTTGCGGCGTTCTTCTGTTACATATTTAAAAAAGGAGGATGATAAAACATCTTTAGCTGGCTTTAGACGTATAAGTTCTTCATCTGTTAGTGGTGAGGAATCCACAGCGTCCCAATCTTCTTTTGTGTAGCCACATCCTGTTTCAAAGGTTTTTTTGATAGTCATTAAAAACCCCTCTTTCTTATTCGCTTGACGAAAACTGATAATGGATATCGCTTCAATGCCAAGCTTTGAAAAAACAATAACTGTTGTATCATCAGCAAAATATCCGATAGCCTTCATGCGGTTTGAATGTATTACATCAATAAGAGCATGTTTGCAGTCAACATAAATAACATCAGCAAAATCAAGCTTATGTTTATCAATGTTTACAGCTCTTTTTGGTTCATCCCACACTATCTTCATATATTTTATGTACACGAAAATACGGTACTGTAAACAAAAAAGTATACGATAATCCCTATAAGTGTTTCAGAAGGATAAACTATCAATGACAAAGAAGCATCGTGAGGGTCTATCGGTTCGTGCGTTTGCAAAGAAGATGCGGGTTTTCCTAATGCGGTGGTTTCACGATTTAAGATAGGTAAATTTGATGCGGCTCTTTTTGAAGATGGTTCTGTCAATGAAACTCTGGCAACAGCCATCTGGAATGGGAATCCAACAAGCACCCTGCCTCACTTTTAGCACCGGATGGACAACCGCGGACAAAGATCAAACAAGTCTCTACAGAAGGAGCCAACGAATACAAGATAAAACTGGAGCAGATGCAAGTTGCGCTTGAAAGCGAAAAAATTGTACTTGAACGACTACGCGAAACAACTGTTGACCGTGAAAAAATAAAGAGAGAAGCCCGTGAATTTGGAAGAGCACACCGTGATGCCATGTTTAATTTTCTTTATTTTTTAATTGTTTAGATAGAAAAACTATCTTTAAGTTTACTTTTTTAACGCTATAACGATATTATCATGTGATCATCGTAATAATACGAAAACGAATCATTCCTTCTTTGCAAAGAAATATTTCAACTATACCTTGTGAACCAAAGAATTTTCATTCTTAACAATTAAGAATTTGAATAATTCTTTCTTATCTCCTCATCATCACTCAAAGTCAAAGCCCTTTTCTTACCATAAAATAGCATTTACAATGCATAGCATTAAAAAAATAAAGGCCCTATCAAAGAGATAGGACCTCTTAAATTTAAGCTCATTTATCCTACAAAACTAGAATTTGTAAGATATTCCTGCGCGAAAATCATTCGTCTTATACTTAACTTCAATCTCGTCTTTAAATTTCTTTTTACCAAAATCTGAGTAACGATATTCCGCACGCATAATAAGATGATCTGTCATTGCAAAATCAACACCAGCACCGAGAGTATAACCAATCATTGTCTTTGTTACATCCGATGTCTTACTGAAGGGCTCATCTCCTGTAATGACTGTCGACAAAATATCTTGAAACTGTCCATAAGCAACACCACCAGCAATATAAGGCATCACACGCCCCGCAGAAAATCCAACACGCACCCGTGTAGCACCTGTCCATTTTTGTTTTAGCGTATGATTAAAAGTTAAACTATCTTTCTCTTTTTTATCCTCTGTAACAGAGCGAGAAAGGCCTCTCCCCTGTCTCATAGCCCTTTTTCGACTTTTTTCTTCAGTACCCGCTCCTTCAGTACCCGCTCCTTCAGTACCCGCTCCTTCAGTACCCGCTCCTTCAGTACCCGCTCCTTCAGTACCAGGACCACCAGTACTCGATTCATCAGCTTGAAATCTTGTTTTTGTATCCTTTTTTTCCGTTAAAAGCATATCCGTATCAATCCCCACAATAAAATTATTACCGAGATCAAAATTAACACCCGCATAAAAACCACCCACAAATCCAGAAAGCTCCGGCATATACTGTTTCTCGACAGGTATCCATGGTTTACTTTTACTCCCCTCATCAGGATAGAGAGGAATATCAACATCACGCGTTATTGCAGAAATCTTACTTGAAAAACCACCAACTTGCCCCCCAAAATAAATACCTCCCCAAGAAAAAGGCGAAGAAGCAACAACTTCTGAGGCAACATGTACTGGCACTTCATGGGCCGCCACATCTGCAGCCTGTACTATAGAAGGTGAAATTAACGAAAAAACAGATGCTGTTACAAATTTTGTATTCATAAAATTATACCCCATTGCTAAATTTAAATATAATCAAAAATCACATTTAGAAAAACAAAGTTTTATAAATTCTTATGCTGCAAAATCGCATTTACTCCTTTATAGATACATTTAAATCTATTACTATATTAATATATCTTTACATCAAAATTTAATATTATCAAATAAATTTTAAAATATTATAATTATAATAATGAATACTTCAAATAATAAATATTTAATAAATTCCTATTATATTTTTAAAAATAAGGAAATATAAAACATTTTGTATCAAAACTACCGCAAAAAATCACAAAATAGTATATTTTATGACTTTTTTCATGAGAAAAATTCTAAAACTGATGTAATTATTTTAAAAAATCGATATTCATTAAAAATATTATAAATACCTCAATATTATTACATTCAAAATTCATACTGTAGATTCTACATAGTATAAAAAAACTGCACTTATTTTATACTAAAATCATACCTTTTTTCTACCATTTTCTAAAAAATAAAATTATTAATACGCGCAATATCAATATCCTTCTAATCTTGTCTCCAAATAAAAATTCTCAATCATTTTATTTAAAAATTGCCCTTCCCCCACTGATTTCTATATTATCATCTGCCTTTATTGCAAAACGGTCTTTATTAGGAAAAGTTATAAAACATCCCTTCATGCAAATTGTAATTGCTTGATGAGTATTTAAAGAAAATGTTGAAGGTACACTTCCCTCGACAACAATGAGAAATTGTACCTTTAAATCTGTATTTTTTACTGTTGCGGCAAAAGCTGTTATGGTAAAAAGACTTAACAGAATAACTGTAATCAAAGTATAAATATATTTCAGCATTCTAAGATTCCTTCCTCAGCAAAACGCTTATATAAGACAAATCGAAGAGCATTGGTTACATGAGAAGGTGAAGTAATATTAGGCACATAAATAGCTAAATTAAAGGAAAAGCTCTTACAATCAAATGCCGTAAAACTCACCTGCGGGGTAGGCTTTTTTAAAACACCTTCTGTCGCAAAAGCAATCTCCAACAAAATTTCAGCAACATGCTCTGGAGCAACCTTAGATGATACAGTAACTGGTATATCAATTCGTCCTACTTTATTACATCTAGTCCAATTACTAACATTGTTATTAATAAGGCTGGAATTGGGAATAATAATCGTCTTACGCTGAATGGTCTCAAGTTCCGTTGCACGCACACTAATACGCTTAACAACACCACCTACTGATCCAGATTCTATATAATCTCCTATTTTAAATGGTCTTCCAACTAAAATAATAAGTCCAGAGACAAAGTTTTGGACAATATTCTGTAAACCAAAACCTATACCAAGTGAAAGTCCTCCAGCAATAAGAGCAAAATTTCTAAGATCTAAACCTGCCATTGACAGTCCCGTCAAAGCAGACACAACAAAGCCTCCATAACTTATCACTGTTTTGATAGAATTACGTATACCAGAATCGAACTCTCCATGAACCAACACCATACTATCTAACCAACCAATAAATCGGCGAATAAGAAACCAGCAAACACAAAAAGAAATAATTCCTGTTACAAGAGAAATCAAAGAAAGAGAAATATTTCCAATCTGAAAACCGGTAACCAATTGCCACAATACTGCTTTCAAATCAGAATAGGAAAATCCAAACTGTACAGCAATTGGCATTGCACAAAATACAATAACAAATAAATTGAGAAAAACGCTCACAAAAACTCCCAATTGATTCATCATTTTTTCTTCTAAATGAAACCTCTGCATCAAAAGATGACCAACTGTTGTTTTCATAAATTGGCCTTTAGTTCCAAGTGCTTGAGCGCTTTGTATTCCTAAATACATGAGAATTAAAAATGCTCCACCAATCATAATTTGCTGCATAATAAAACGTGCAAGACCAACATAGCCTAAAAAATTCAACACAAAGAGCAATAATCCCAAGCCAATAAGAGGAATGCGTATATAAAATGGCCAAAAGTATGGCTCTTTTTTTTCTCCTTGAAAACGCCTCCATCTAAACCGCAAAGGTACAAATGATATTATAAACAGCAATATCGCTGCAAGAAAAACAGCAATAAAACTTTTAGCAATTGTCAAAGATAGAGGTGCTGAAATGATTTTATAAATACTATCAAGAACAGCGTCAAATGCCAAAACACCCCCTAAAGAAGTGAATAAAATTACTAGTTGATAAGCAGACGATGGTGCAATACTGAAAAGACACACATGGGGGATATTCGATGATAAAAGAACAATCGCTAAGCGATTGATTAAAAATACTAAAATAATTTGACAACCTATCATATCAAAAACTGTTGTAAGCTTACCTGGATCTAAGCTAAAACTACGAAACAAAAACAACACAAGATAAACGCAAATAGTACATACAAGCGAAGGTAAGAGAACTGAAATAAAGGCGATCAATAAGCGTTGTAAATAAGATATTTTCTCATTAGACTTCGTAAAGTGGCAATACACATGAACAAGAACTTTTTGAGAAAAATACGAAAGACCCAAAGTAATAAAAAGTGGAATTAAAAAGGAAAGAAATAGTTTTAACAACTTGAAATAAAATATAAAATTCCACCAAGAACTTAACAACAAGAGAAAATCTGATGAAGCCTCTTTTGTTTTTTCGGCAAGATGTTTAACCATCGGAATCGAAAACTCAAGCCTATACGTGAGTGTACGTTTAAAAAGCTCATGAGATTGAGAAATAGAAAGTTCAGCTATTCTATTTGCCGCTAAGAAAATTGCTTCAAAACGAAGCATGGTACTGTTAATTTTAGCTTTTTGCTCTATCAAGTAAGAATATTCCTTCACTGAACTTTTCAGTTTTTTTACGTCACGATGGAGCTCCGTTAATTGATCAAGAAGTGTATTAATCTCATTAAGAGGAGAACGTAAAACAAATGCTGCCTCAATAGCACGTTTACTGATATCTTGTGCACGTAACCGCAACTCTTCTAAAGCACGCTCATCTTCTGATTTTCTGTCAAAATCTCTTTTTAAAGCTTCAGTATTTTCTTCAAGAGTCTTAATAATCAACTGTTGTTGTTGAATAATCTCCTTAACTGAATAAGAATCTATTGTTTGTTCGACAATTGTATTTTTTACATCCCTATTCCCCCATGCACCAGAATTAAATACAAAAATAATCCCCAAAAGAAGGAAAAGTATGTGGATGTTTTTTCTACAAAATGAATACATATTTACCTTATATGCACAAAAAGGATTTTACTACCCTTTTTTAAACATAGTGTAAAGCAGATATTTTCAACTTTTGTAGAATAATCTTATAAAAGCTTTCCCTTATCCTATAATACTGATAATAAGAGAAAAGGATAATATAAATAAGCTGAACTCAATAAGATTAAAGAAGGCACTTTAGCATGTGTTTTTTGCACCTCTATTGCAAAAAAGAAAATTTTCTTCCTTTGACAACTTGGATTTTTCTATCCAGTTTAGGTATGTGCTTGACGAGCAACCTAGGAATGCGTGCTTATTTAATCAAACAATCACATACCAATAATATCATTAAAACGAATAGATTTTATTTACATAATAAGTGTGATCAGTTGAATGTTATCACAACTGAAAACAAAAAACTTGTAACACTCCATACAGAATCTATTTTTATGAGAACCTTTCAAAAAATCCTAACATTGGATTTCTTTTTAATAAATATTCCAGCTATTGACACACGACTTCGTAACGTTAAAACGCAATATTTCTCAAATAAACGCGCTCCTCCCAATGACCACACTTAATTCTCTTCCTTAAATTATAAAATGATCATCTTATTTTACTGGTGCTTTTAACTTTGAATAACTGTTAGATTGTCTATTAACGGAATATATCATGCGTACACCTGGTTGGTTAACTACCCTTTATTGTTTCATTCTTTTAAGCAGCATTTATGTTGCCTTACCCAATTTATTTTCACACGAACAAGTTAAAAACTCGAAATTCTTACCCGACACCCGTGTAGCACTTGGTCTTGACCTTCAAGGAGGCTCTTCTCTCCTGCTCGAGGTTGATAGCAAAACGTTAAAACGCGATCAGTTACACATAGTTTTAGGCAACGTACGCAATACATTGCGTGAAAAACAAATCCGCACTTCAAGTATACGTATCGTGGAAGATAGCGTTATTGCCCTTATTTCTGATCCATCGCAAACTGAAAAAGCACTCTCTGCTTTGAAAACGTTAATAACCCCCATACACAGTAGCTTTGGCACAACAGAACATAATATCACAATCAGTGCTCAAAATGAAATTCTCCGCGTCACATTAACGGAAGCTGGTATAAAAGACCGTGTCAGCAATGCTATTGAACAAAGCTTAGAAATCATCCGTCGCCGTATAGATCAGGTTGGTGTTTCAGAACCAGCCATCCAAAAGGTCGGAAATGATCGTATTATGGTCCAATTGCCTGGCCTACAAGATCCAAAACAACTGCGTGATCTTTTAGGAACAACCGCTAAGATGAGTTTTCATCTTGTTCCTTCTAATGTGGATCCCAATAATCCTCCTATAGGTGTTTCTATTCTTCCTGGATATACTGATGCAACACAACATTATGCAATTTATGATCAAATCGCTTTAGATGGAAATGTCTTAAAAGATGCCCGTGCAGGTTTTGACCCCCAAATACCAGGACGTTCCATTATTTCATTTACTCTAGATTCCGCTGGTGCAAAAATATTTGCCGATATAACACGACAAAATGTTAACCGTCCTTTTGCCATTGTTCTGGATAATAAGGTTTTAACCGCTCCTATCATCAATAGTGTCATTCCCAATGGACAAGGTCAAATTACAGGAAACTTTGACCCCAAAGAAGCCTCAACTCTGGCTGCCCTGCTCCGTGCTGGTTCCCTCCCCGCACCACTCACAGTCATTGAAGAGAGAACCGTAGGTCCAAATCTTGGTGCTGATGCCATCCAAATGGGACTTTACACCGGCATAATCGGCTTTATTCTTGTTGCAATTTTTATTTTTCTTCTCTACCGCATTTGGGGGCTCATTGCGAATATAGCACTAGCCCTGCATACAATTTTAACATTTGCTGCACTGAGCCTTTTAGGAGCTACGCTGACCCTACCTGGTATTGCTGGTATTATTTTAGGCATCGGTATTGCCGTTGATGCTAATATTCTCATCAATGAACGTATCCGTGAAGAAAGTCGAAAAGGTGTGAGTGCTTTTGCAGCCCTAGATCGTGGATTTAAACGCGCTTTTGCAACCATTGTTGATGCAAATGTTACGGCAATTATAGCGACTGTCTTACTATTTTGGTTCGGTACAGGTCCCGTTCGTGGTTTTGCCGTAACAATGTTGCTTGGTATTATCATCTCCATGTTTACAAATATCACCATTGTACGCATCATCATGATTTGGATCGTTCGTAAATGGAAAATTAAAAAATTGCATATTCACTCTGCTTTCAACATCATGCCACAAAAAACAACTTTTCACTTTATGAAAGCACGCTTCATTGGTATTGGCGTCTCAATTGTTTTATCAATGGCTTCAGTTTTTCTCTTTTTTAAGCCTGGATTGAATTTCGGAATTGATTTCATTGGCGGAAGCCAAATGAGTATTACCACGAAAGCACCAGCAGATCTAGCAACTCTGCGTTCCAAGCTTTCTACTCTTAATATTGGTGAAGTTACCTTGCAAAATATTGATAACAAAAATACCGTATTAATTCGCATGCAGAAACAAAGCGGTAGCGAAGCACAACAAACCATCGCCATTGATAAGGTCAAAACAGCTGTACAAAGTATTTACCCCGACACCACATTCGATCAAATAGAAGTTGTTGGTCCCAAAATTTCAGGCGAACTTGCCACAGCTGCTTTTACCGCTGTTATTCTTGCGGCTATTGCCATGTCTCTCTATATATGGTTACGCTTCGAGTGGTTCTTTGCCATTGGAGCAATTATCACTCTCATTCTAGACACCACAAAAATGATTGGCTTTTTTGCTTTATTTCAATTTGATTTTAATTTAACAGCTATCGCTGCGCTCCTAACAATTGTTGGATATTCTATAAATGATAAGGTTGTCGTCTATGATAGGATGCGCGAAAATATGCGTCTTTATAAAAAAATGCCGTTGCGCGAACTGATTGATCTGTCAATTAATCAGGTTCTTGTACGCTGTTTTTTTACATCAGCCACAACAATTCTTGCTATGCTCCCCATGGCGATATGGGGTGGAAGTGCTGTTCATAATTTTGCATTGCCCATGGTCTTTGGAATTATTATTGCAACATCATCCTCTATCTTTATTGCTGCTCCTATTTTACTCCTGCTAGGAACTTGGTGGCGTGAGCGAAATAATCGTGCAAATACCAAAGTGGAATAAAAATGTCTTTTAATACGTATGATACATTTCGCCTCTCTTCTCATAGAAATATAGTTATTTTATTCATTCGCTTTTTGATCAAGAATAGTAAATAATCCATGCTCCACGACACACCACTTATCACAACTATTGTTGCAGGTTTATGTTTAGCATTTCTCTTGGGAATGATTGCTAGCCGTTTGCGTATTTCACCACTTGTAGGCTATTTGTTAGCTGGTGTTATTGTGGGACCCAATACAGGCGGATTTAAAATAGATTCCGTCATCATTAATCAACTTGCTGAAATTGGTATTATTTTGCTGATGTTTGGTGTTGGGCTTCACTTTTCATTAAAAGATCTTTTATCTGTCAAAGCTATTGCTGTCCCCGCTGCTATTGCACAAATGGCATTTTCTACTTTTCTAGGTTTGTGCCTTGGTCTGATTATGGGATGGGGCTTCAGTGGTAGCTTGATCTTCGGTCTTGCTTTATCCATAGCAAGTACTGTTATCCTGCTACGTGCTTTGCAAGAGCGTCATCTTATTGAAACAGAAAAAGGACGCATTGCCGTTGGATGGTTGATTATTGAGGATTTAGCAATGGTCCTCATACTTGTCCTCATCCCTTCCTTGGCAAGTGCCCTCAGCAATACCAAAAAAGAAGCGTTGGATCCTCTTGTTCAATGGTTGGATTTAAGTATTTGGGGTATTTTTGGTCTCACCATCCTGAAAGTGATTGTATTTATTGCACTTATGCTCGTCATTGGGCGACGCGTTATCCCATGGCTTTTAAAAATGAGCGCACAATCGGGATCACGTGAATTATTTCGTCTTAGCGTCTTTGCTATTGCATTAGGAGTAGCTTTCGGAGCCGCTCATTTATTTGGTGTTTCTCTTTCTCTTGGTGCTTTTTTTGCCGGTATGGTCATGAGCGAATCAGAATTAAGCCACCGTGCCGCGGAAGAATCTTTACCACTGCGCGATGCCTTTTCTGTTCTCTTTTTTGTTTCGGTAGGCATGTTATTTGACCCGGAGAAACTCTTAACTCATTTTTTTCCTCTCTTAGCAACCTTATTCATTATCGTAATCGGAAAATCTGCTGTTGCCTTTTTCATCGTTAAGGCTTTTCGTTATTCTAATACAACAGCTTTGACTATTTCTGCAAGCCTTGCACAAATCGGAGAATTTTCCTTTATCCTTGCTGGTTTAAGTTTAAGCTTAGGACTTTTAAACAATGACGCTCATGATTTAATTCTTGGAGGAGCAATTTTTTCTATTTTGCTCAATCCTCTTGTTTTCATTGCCTGTAATAAAATTAAAAAACGTCTAGAAAAAAATTCTGTATCTTCACAAAATCCCCAAACAATTATTGATATTGATCCACAAGATCCTGAGCAAGATTTTTTACCGATAACCTTAAAAAATAACCATATTGTAATTATTGGCTATGGTCGTATCGGTAAGTGTGTTGCATTATCTTTAATAAATAGAGGTAAACCTATAGTGATCGTAGAAGAATCAAAACGCCTCTCTGATAAAGCGATTGCAGATGGCTTTGAGGCTATTTGCGGCAATATCATTCAACAAGAAATAATGAACGCAGCAAATATAAATAATGCACATAAAGTTGTTATTACAATGCGAAGTACCATTGAAGTAGGAGAATGTATCGTGAATATGCGTGATATGAAAAAAGACATCCAGATAATCACCCATGCATTATCTGACACAGAAACAGCATATCTCATTGATTTAGGTGCTGATGTTGTAGTAACGGATGATGAAGAAATTGCCAATGGCATGATGGAGTATATAACGGAACGAAGATCTGTAAAGAATATGCTCAATCATGAAAATTTAGAGAAAACATAAAATGGGTAAAGAATCGTGAAAATAAAGCAATTTATATGGCCGTTGATTGGTATCTTAGCAATGCTGATATCTATTCGGATTCTTTATATAAAACTCTCTGCCATTTCATTTGAGGATGTATTGGAGCGCTTGAGCGATTTAAATGCACAGCACTGGTTATTAGCCTGCTTATGTTCTCTCCTAGCTTATGCTGCTCTTGCTGGATATGATCGAATTGCCCTGCAACATCTAGGCCATAAAATTTCTTGGATTTTTATCGCTATATGTTCATTTACAACCTACGCTCTTTCACACAACATCGGTGCTTCAGTTTTTTCTGGTGCCGTTGTACGCTATCGCGCCTATAAAATGAAAGGATTAAACGGAACAGAAATCGCAATATTAGTAGGTTTTTGTTCTTTTACTTTTGTAATCGGCACAATCTTACTTTTGGGAATCGTTTTGGTGCTGCAACCCGAAATTATCACCCTCATTCATAAAGAACTTCCTGAATGGTTAGGAACAACGAGTGGAGCAATTTTACTCAGCTGTATAGCACTTTATACCTTCGGCAGCTGGCTTCAGTTAAAACCTTTACGCTTGGGTAAGAAAATTCAACTTTCCTATCCACGGTTGAAAATTGTTATTCAACAGCTTCTCATTAGCCCTCTAGAGCTTTTAGGAGCAGCAGGAATTATATATGCTGTTCTCCCACACAACGCAGATATTCATTTTATCTCTGTTCTTGGTGTTTTCTTAGCATCTTTTACGATAACTCTTCTCTCCAATGCTCCAGCAGGAGGAGTAGGAGTCCTTGAAGCTCTCTTCATAACAGGCATGCCCAATATAAATCCAACCGATGTTATTGCAGCACTTATTGTCTTTAGAATGTTTTATTTGATTATACCGCTTATCATTTCATTATTTGTGGTCGCCATTTTTGAAGCGCATCAATATTGGAAAAGAGCCCCCAAAACACCACCTGAATAAATAAAAGGCTATCAACGACTTCTTTTTTGTGCACCTATAAAGTTTATAATCATGCTAAATTCAATTGTATACGTAAATTAACACAATCATTATTTGTATTTATCTTTTGTACATTGAAACTTGAAGGCCCTCTTTTATAAGAATCTTGCTTTACGAAAAACATAGAAATATTTATCTATTTTCTTTCAAAAAAACTCTCATAAACTTGAATATTAAAGGTATTATTTCATTGTGTAATCGATTCTTGTGTTGGATAAAGCATGTGATTGCAAAATTTTTTGCAGAAAATAAATGCTCAAAATTAAAAACCTCTATCTAAAAATAATTTTGTTTTATTGTTTGAAAAAGAAAAATTATTATAGTTTAAGAATACTTAAAGAATCCTTTTAATAAAAGAATTTTCCCTAAATGTTCATACAAAAATACAAGAAAAAACTTTACGAAATTTTCGTCTCTCAAAAATATAGGAATAATGTGTATACATATTGTGTCACGCTTTTGTTTGTCACGTTCTTTAATAGAAACAAGCCTCTTAAAGAGATAGAACACCATCGTGTTGCCAATTTACATATCTTTTTTAAGAAACCTCTCTCAGTGCCTCTTCTTCATTACACAACAATACCCGTGAATGATATAGTAGTAAGCCATTGTTGCACCATCATCTTTATACTTAATAAAAGAGCAAGGCCTGTACCATTATACTATTTTTCCAATGTTGTGCTAACTTTCGGCGCTTAAGAACGTTAATAAGAATCATTTTTATGCTTTTCTTCAATAGTCTTTATCCACACGTTAATCCCAATTTATGATGCACAAATGAATGATTTTAATTAATTCATTATAAGAGGAATTTAAAATAAAAGAAGTTTATGACAATAAAGTTTTTTCAAGAAAAGAATAATTAACTGTTATAAATCAAATATATTATAATAATTCTGAGCAGCTTTCTTAATGTTTATATTTTTAGCGGTTAAGCTAACGGGAAGACGACATAGCGTAACTGCACGGTTTAATACTTTAAAACTTGAAGCCTTATTAAAGCTTATTTTCTGTCGTTTATTAGGTATTTGCTTTAAACAATTAAACTGATCTAATTTTATTCCTGTTATGTCCAGCTAACTACTTTGTTTTATCTTGATTTACCCTCTTGGAGTACTGCTGATGATTACAGAGATTTTTCGTTTAAGTGGGAGAGCTATCAAAAAACATCCACGCTGCTAACACAACTAAAGTGTAAAATTTTTTTCTGTCTTTAAACAATATGCTAAAAATCCAAAAAATTTTTAATCAATTTATATTAAAATAAGTAGAAACTGTTGATTTTTATACCCTTTTAAATAACACAATTGCCGGTAAGAAACTTTTCCTTACTAATTGCGATTAAAAAAGAAACAATACGTATTAAAAGATCTTTAAATATCCTTTGGAAGTTCTTTACCCCTCCCTAAAAAGTACAAAACCTGATGACTAAGCTACATCAAAAATCTTCACTTTTAAACAAACACATATGGGGAAATCCTACTCCCCAATTTTATTTAGTAACTCGTACCTTAAAAAAATTTACGCAATCAATAAGTTATTTATGGTATAAAATCGAATGGTGGGTGATGAGGGGATCGAACCCACGACCCGCTGATTAAGAGTCAGCTGCTCTACCGACTGAGCTAATCACCCGTAATCTTCTCAAAAGATGAGAATGAGCGTTTCTATAACGCTCCTAAGGATGGATGTCCAGATATTTTGTTGTTTGTTATACAGACCCATTGTCTGTAAGGTTAAAAATATGATATTCACCACTTGATCTTATATAAAAATAAACCCATTATAGGAAACTTCACAAATAAATATTCTGATTGTTATACAGAACCCATATTGGAGGATTATCGAGCATAATGCCCGAGCAAAATTTAGAGGAACCTTTTTGTGGTTGTAAGCGGGATGGGGCATCATTTTGTTTTATCAATAATCACACGCATTCAAACAATATTTTGCTGTTTTTTTCTTTGAATGTAAGCTTTTTACATTCAAAGTTCATGATCCAATATACGAATAAAAGCCTATGAAATTTTTTTCTCAATCGCGCGCTTTTAAGCTTCTAAAGGTAAGGAATGATGGAATGGATCACTGATCCCCATGCGTGGTTTGGTTTGATCACGCTGGTTTTTCTCGAAATTGTTTTAGGAATAGATAACCTTATCTTTATTGCAATTTTAGCTGAAAAATTGCCACTGCGTTTGCGTGACCGCGCACGCTTTCTAGGTCTTACTTTAGCATTAATTATGCGGCTTTTCCTTCTTACGGTTATTGGATGGGTTATGAAACTTGATAGAGTAATTCTTTCACTTTCATCTTTTGTATTTAGTTGGCATAGCTTTATTTTAATCGGTGGTGGAGCCTTTTTGCTAGCAAAGGGGACGTTAGAATTACATGAAAGGTTAGAAGGGGTATCACATGAAAGAAAAACAGGCGTTGCTTATGCTGTTTTTTGGCAAGTAATCGTTCAAATCGTGGTGCTGGATGCCGTTTTTTCATTAGACAGTATTATTACCGCAACAGGTATGATTGCAAAAGAGCAGGCAGCAGTTATGTATATCGCAGTCATAGCTGCTATGGGAGTAATGATGTGCGGATCTGGTGCTCTTATGCGTTTTATTAATCGTCATCCCACCATTGTAATCCTCTGTCTTGGTTTTTTGATGATGATTGGTTTTACTCTCATTGTTGAAGGATTTGGTTTTCATATTCCAAAAGGGTATTTGTATGCTGCTATTGGTTTTTCTGTTCTCATCGAAGCTTTTAATCAAATTGGACGTCGTAATCGTGAAAAAATGATTAAAACGAATGATCTACGCAGTAGAACAGCTGATGCTGTTTTGAGACTCTTAGGAGGAGGAAGCAAAGATAGTCACCTTGCTGAGACTGTAGATGTTATTGCTGAACAGGCTGCAACTTCTGAATTGTTTAGACCAGAAGAAAAGGAGATGATTCGTGGTGTTCTCGATTTAGCTGATCGCCCTGTTCGCTCTATTATGTCGCCGCGTAATGAGATTGAGTGGTTAGATTTAAATGCTGATGAAAATGAAATGCGTGAGGAATTACAAAAGGTTAAACATAGCCGCTTAATTCTTGCGCGTGAAAAAGTGGATGAATTTGTTGGCGTTGCGTTGACAAAAGATCTTCTTTTGAATTTGGCTGAGGGAAAAAAGATTAATTGGAAAAAAGCTATGCGAGAACCCCTCGTTGTTCATGAAAACACAAGTGTTTTACGATTGATGGAGCAATTACGTCATTCTTCGATTCAGCTTGCAATTATTGTTGATGAACACGGATCTTTTGAAGGAATTGCAACACCAACCGATATTCTTGAAGCTATTGCAGGAGACTTTCCTGATGACGATGAAGAACTCATGATCGCAGAACAACTTGAAAATGGCAGTCTTCTCGTTGAGGGATATGCTGATATCCGCCGTTTAAGTGGTTATCTTGGGCGTAACCTTGTGGATGAAGCAGATCGTTATACGACTCTGGCTGGCTTTATGCTTTGGCAGTTTGGTCATTTACCAAATGAGGGAGAAAGTTTTGAAATTAATGGCTTACACTTTAAAGTGATTGAAATGGAACGCAGAAACATATCTAAAATCCTTATTTCTCCACTTGTATTACCAGAAAAAAGCTAATTCTTTTTATAAGCAAGATAAATAAAAAGATTTGTTTATGATTAAAAATTGAAAAGAATAAGAAGTTGATGACTTAATTGCATTTCATTATTTTTATATTTTTTAAAGCGTAAGATAATGAATATATACAACATATTGATTTATAATAATTATTAAAATACTACCTTCACATCAAGAAATCCTCTTTCAAACATCAGATTTCCGCCAATGGATAGAACTCCACCACTGTTGGGTTTACTCAACCGATGATGGTAGCGTTAAACTACACTCTAGCTCCTATAATCTTTTGAGATCTTCTTGATATTTCTTAAGGAGCTATTTCTTATCTTTTGTTTCGATAAATTTAGCTATTTTTTTCCTTCTAAGAATGAGACTCCACCTCTCTGAAAATCTCTTACTAAGAACTTTGTTTTTCTTCCAGATGGCTCATATTTTTTGCTACTTTTGCAATTAAAGTGTAGCTGAGCTACTTAGATTTCACCACTTCTTTGGCTAAAGCCAATGTACGTTCAAGATGAATCTGTTGGGTATTTTCATCAAAGCCTAAATGATCCCCTGCACTGAAACTTTGATAATAAGATTGTAAGGTTGCAACATCACCCAATAAAGCCAGTGCACCAATATGAAGTAAACTCTAATCTGCATCATCTACTTTGATAACCTTTTATGTACCTCAACTTCACTCTTTTGCCAAGGTGATACTCCATATCTAGAATAAAAGCATTTATGAAGATCAATTTTTTTCCATCGCCCATTTCAAGACATAATCAAGCTCTAATTTTAACCAATCTGCATATATTTCTTCTTCACAAACTCTCAACCCCTTTTTATCAAAATCAAGTTATAGATTTTGTAAGTACTGAGAATTGATAGGGATCAATTACCGTGCAGGCAGCAGCTAAAATACCAATACTAATCGAAACTCCAACATCAAATTGTCGATAACCTTTGATAATTACGTTATTATAAAGAATTTGCACTTCACGATCTGGTAGTTGATAACGTGCTGAATAAATTATCTACCTCTTTAATTTTCTCAACAAACCAATCAAGATTTGAAGAGCGCTATTGTACTCTCCATGGTTAAAAAATTCTTTTCTCTACCTCAAAAGAGGTTGTATCCATATCAAAAATCAAAAACGAAGCAGATTTTTTCAAACAAAATTGATAACACCGTATAAGAGAAGAATCTTATCAAGAAGGTCTTTGGTAATTTCTTTTGCAACGTCTAAACGAGATGGAATCTTATCCTGAAAAACATAAACAAAATTAATAGTTTGTGTGCAATTATTTATATGAATCCCATTTAAAACCCACACTTTTATACGTGATTCAATTGACCATTTTTTATAAACAATTGCCATGTATGAATAGACCATAAAAAGCAAATCATGATGCAAATATTATAACGCATGTAAACATTCAAATGAAGTGAAAGCAGCTATCATTCATAACAATTCATAAATTTTATGATACGTTTTTATCGCACACAAATCACATTGTTAAAAACGTAATTGTTTGAAATTATTGATAACATAAATTGCGTGCGTTTAAAGAATGATATGGTGTTTATTCTTTTTTGAGCTAAACCTTAAAAAAATAATCATTTGAAACTATTATACGATAGGTTTAAATTCAAAGGGCACATAAAAGGATTTAAAGATAAGTCGATTTTAAAGTGCCGCTTATTAAAAAGTTAGTAAATGATAAGCAGACATTATGTAGATCCTATCATCACAACAGGTAATGAAATTGATAATGTTATGTCTTGTGAAAGAGAAAGCCTTTTAATGATATAACGCAAGCAAACAAGCAAAAACGTTTTAAAAGTTACAGTTTTAAAATACGAAACCAAATGAGGTCCCCTCAAATTTGAGAGCACCTCCTTAGAAAGATAAGCAGGAAAATTTCAAAAGAATTGTAATCATATCACAAAGGCATGGGGTTTTACTCAATTTTGAATCAAAGGCGACAATGTTTAAAGAATGCTCTATTCTAAAGTTAACGAGCTCTAATTTGAGCTGGTTAATTTTTCTAGCCCAAATATGGACCGGCTTATTTGCAAAGAAGTTATGTTTGAGTGCAAAATGAAAATACGCTTATGAGAACCTCACTAAATAAACGTTTAGAAACATAAAATGATATCTCTTAAAAACGTTTGAAACCTAGCTTTTATAACAGTTTAAAAGCCTTAGATTTTATAAAAAGTAGTTGTTTATTGTCCTTATGAAAAGCTGCTTTTAAAAACCAATGCTCGTAAATGTAAAAAACGGGTTTTATTACAGATATTCACTTAATACGCATTTTCTCTTGATTATCTTGATATGAACCTACCAAGCATTTTAATTTATTTGATACGTTTAATTGTAGAATGTAAATTATTTCAATTCACTCAGCTCGATTTTGAGCTTGATATTTTGAAACGTTTTAAAAGAGGCATTTTGATAATGTGCTTTGTTTCAAATGATCACCTCAAAAATGAAGGCGTTATTCTTAATACGTTTTATAGCCATAAAAAAGTGTTTATAGGTTCTGTAATTCAAATGAGTGATTAATGATCATACCTGTTCATTTACGTTCCTTTTAATAAGTTTTAATCAATAGAATAGAGTGCTTGCAATATAATACGTTTTCTATATATGCATTCATTATTGGTTTCTTTTGTATGATCTGCAGTACTTCTATTTAAAAGCCGCGTCATATCAATTGGCACAGCTTTCTTTTATGCATTCTCTCTTTATGATGGGTTTATAGCCATAAAGAAGGCACCTCCCAAGCCTGTCATTTATTCTGTTCATCAATCTTGACAACGTTATTGCTTTCATAAACCTCAGAATTTATAGGAACCGAATATAAATCACTATGTTTTTTATTCTTGCATTGCCATAAACCTTGCATGCTAACAACAGCATGATCATAAACCGCAGCATTGCTATGAATACGTGCTCTACCGGATAATTTTGCATTCCCATAAACCCGCGCATAATGACAAACTCAAGCGTTATAAGAAAGATGAGCCTTGTCATAAACATGAGCAGCAAAATACACGCGGGTTTTATCACATATAAGGGCATTGCCATACACAGAGCCACCAATGGCAGCATTGCCATAGCCCCTTTCATTTTCAATAAAACCATCTAGATCGCTTTTTTACATCACCAAAATCTTTTAAAGCACGAATGCAATATAATATATGACCAGTCACGAAATCCATTTGATTGGTCAATTCATATTTTTGGATGTTTCTTTCTTATTAACAGGAGCGATTTTATTTTCAATGGAAGAAATAACGGGGGTGTTTTTTGATATAGTTGTCATAATTAAACCTGTATGTTTTTAAAAGTTTTGAACAGACATTAAACCGACTCCAAACCAAATGTTTGTCGCATAAAGCCCCTGTTCAAACTAATAATAACATATTCATTACCTAGTAGAATACCAACTCTGACACCTGCATAAAGCGAAGCAATAATCCGCCCATTATGGCTATGCTGCATGACCATAATAGAACCCAAAACCATCATTGCTGCACTCACAACACCAGCAGAAAAACGGATCAAAAGAACTCTAAGTGTTAATGCCATGGAAATAATAAGTGCACTCATTATTGTAGCTGCACAAGATAGCATGCGAGGAGTAAGAGATATATTCCCAATTCTGCCAAACGTAAAGAACATACTCCCAACTAAATAACCACCATAATTAGCGCTAGCTTATAAGAAAGTTGATTAAAGGTACACGGTCCCTCATCCAACATAACTGACAATATTGGTGTATAGAGAACGTCCGATACCCATTCTCAAAACCGTGATAACCATACTGAATACAGCTTTTTGAAACAATTCAAATCTTGACGATTATTTTTTCCCCATTATTATTCCTTTAACTAGTGATATTCCTCATCCGCGTTCCATCTCAGCATAACAGCCTTTAGCTCCCAAAATAGGATATAAGCAAATTTAGCTATCTATTTTAATGCTCAGAACAATATATTTAGCAATCTACTGTCAACATCGCCAGATCAATTATACAGTAACATATTGAATTAATATGTATTTTTATGTTATAAATGTTTATAGTTAAATTGAAAGCGTATTTAGATAATCTTGCTTTTTATCTCGATATTCAACAATAACTAACCGAAAAATTATAGACGCAGCCGTAAATTTTACTTCTCTTAAAATCATTTTCTTATTTGCTACAAAACTTAAATAAACAACTCAGATGACCATTTTCATAAAAGAGGAAAGTGGCTTCTTTTTAGGTAATATTGTTATTTAAGGTGATATGAAATTGAAGAATTTGGTGCACCCGACAGAATTCGAATCTGTGACCTCTGCCTTCGGAGGGCAGCGCTCTATCCAGCTGAGCTACGGGTGCTTAAAACTGATTATTAAAATCAATTGTAGTCTTTTAACTAATCATACTCTTAGCTTCAATGCTAAATTATCATTCTAATAAAAAATTACTTGTTTGTAACTTATTTAACGACACTCTCTTCTTACTTTTCAATGATACTTTACCTTGAAATAACTTCTCTTTATTCAATGCTCTTTTTATTATAAAAAGAGCTTTTATTACAACTTCAAAACTCTCAAAAATAAGTTACAACATAAATTATAAGTATCAGGATATTTTTTAAATGACTACATTACCAAGTCGCTTTCATTTTATTTCCGCAGAAACTGAGGACGCTATCAAAGCTACCCATAAATTAATTTCTGTTTATGGTCATTCTTCTCTGGAAGAAACTGATATTGTTGTTGCTATCGGTGGTGATGGAACAATGTTACAAACCGTACGAGACGTCATGAACACAGGCAAACCTATTTATGGCATGAATCAAGGTTCTGTAGGATTTCTTATGAATGAATTTCATGAAAAAAAATTGCCCAATCGTATTGCTGTCGCACATAAAAAAGAAATCCATCCCCTGCGCATGATTGCAAAATCTGAATGTCAAGACTTTATCGAGGCGCTTGCAATTAATGAAGTATCCCTCTTTCGGCAATCTTATCAAGCCGCAAAAATTCGCATCACCATTGATAACAACGTGCGCATGGAACAATTAAGTTGTGATGGTGTCCTCGTCGCTACACCAGCTGGATCGACCGCCTATAATTTATCAGCACAAGGACCTATCTTACCTCTTATGGCCCCCCTTATGGTCCTCACTCCTGTTAGCCCTTTTCGCCCTCGGCGTTGGCATGGAGCTTTGCTTCCCAATACAGTAACAGTGCGTTTTGATATGCTTGAACCTGACAAACGCCCTGTCAACGCTGCTGCAGATAATATTGAAGTTAAATCTGTCCATTCAGTTACGATTTCAATGGCAACAGATGTAACAGCTTCAATCCTTTTTGACTCAAATCATTCATGGGATGAGCGCATTTTATCAGAACAATTTCGCTATTAATGATTGTATTATGCGTTTTATGTGTATATGATTGTTATAGTTAGTTTTTTTGTGAAAACATCTTAACACTTTTTAAGAGTGGAGAATATTGGTTATAATCATTATTTAGATAGCGCAGTTAAAATCACAGAGCAATTGATAAAAAAATGATACCATCTTTAAACAGTTTTGATGATTTAGGTCTTTCCGCAAAAGTTATTAATGCGGTGAAATCAGCGGGGTATACGGCTCCAACACCTATTCAAAGTGAAACAATTCCGCATGTCCTTCAAAGAAAAGACGTTTTAGGAATCGCCCAAACGGGAACAGGTAAAACCGCCTCTTTCGTATTGCCTATGCTCACTCTCCTGGAAAAAGGTCGTGCAAGAGCACGAATGCCCCGTACGCTCATCTTAGAACCAACACGGGAAATTGCAGCTCAAGTTGAAGAAAATTTCGATAAATATGGAATAAATCATCGTTTAAATGTTGCTCTTTTGATTGGTGGAGTTTCTTTTGAACTCCAAGATCGCAAACTTGAACGGGGAGCTGATGTCCTTATAGCAACACCGGGGCGCCTTCTTGATCACTGCGAGCGCGGTAAACTGCTCCTGATGGGCGTTGAAATCCTTGTAATTGATGAAGCTGATCGCATGTTGGATATGGGCTTTATTCCTGATATTGAACGTATCTGTAAGCTAACCCCTTTTACGCGTCAAACTTTATTCTTTTCTGCAACAATGGCGCCAGAAATTACAAAACTAACAAAACAATTTTTACATTCTCCCGTATCTGTTGAAGTTACAAAAGCTTCCTCAACAGCTACCACAATTACACAACGGCTTGTTAAATCTGGAAATAAATCATGGGATAAAAGAGCGGTTTTACGAGAACTTATCCAAAATGAAGGTGCAGAGCTTCAAAATGCAATCATTTTCTGTAATCGAAAGAGAGATATCTCTGAACTTTTTAGATCGCTCATCAAACATAACTTTAATGTAGGAGCACTTCATGGAGATATGGACCAATATTCGCGCATGAACACCCTAGCTGATTTTAAAAATAATAAACTTACACTTCTTGTTGCTTCTGATGTTGCTGCCCGTGGACTCGATATTCCAGCTGTAAGTCATGTATTTAACTATGATGTTCCTACACATGCTGAAGACTATATCCATCGAATTGGTCGTACAGGGCGTGCAAATCGTAGCGGAAAAGCTTTTACGATTGTCACAAAAGCTGATCAAAAATATATCAATGCCATTGAGGAAATGAGTAATGAAAAAATTGAATGGCTCAATGGAGATCTCTCAACTTTAATAGCCGATGATCAAACAGAAGATATTGTTGTAAAGAAAAAATCTTCAAAATCATCAAAGAAAACTGCTCAAAAAGAGCCTGTTGCTCACACTAAAAAATCTGTAGAAGAGAATAAAACAGAATATATCAAAAATGCAAATAATAAAGAGAAGCCACCTGAGCAACAACGCCCACGAAAAAATAAGAATTACACGCCCCTTGGATTTGGTGACGATATTCCTGCTTTCATGCTTATAAAAACGTGTAAATAAACTTGTTCTTTATTCTCCTTAAGAGTAAAATGAACGAAATGCTTTTAAAAAAGCCGCTCTTATTTCCTAGAGAGTCTTTCTGCTACCTTTTCACGCCCTAAAAGCTGTAAAATTTTTCCCATTTCAGGCCCATGATCCATGCCTGTAAGTGCCTGACGTAATGGCATAAATAAAGCTTTTCCTTTCCGACCTGTTTTTTCTTTTAATGCTGTCGTCCAAATTTTCCAACTTTCATCCTTCAATACACCTTCAGGTAAGAAATTAAGTGACTGCTGCACGAAAGCACGATCCTCTGGTGCCACTGTATCAAAATTCTGTTCATCATGAATGATTTTCCACCACAAAACAGCATCATTGACTTTATCAATATTGCTTCTTATCGCGTTCCAGAAATATTCCGCCTTATCTCCCTCAATAGAAAGGCTTTTAAGTCGCATTTGAACTTCTTCATAAGTTAACTCATGGACAAGATGACTATTTAAAGCAAGAAGATCAGCAATATCAAATTTTGCAACGGATCTTGACGTATCTTGGAGATTAAAATGTTCTAAAAGTGCTGCTTGATTGGGATAGGGACACACATTTTGCGATGTTCCAATCAAAACAGCAAGACACTGAACAGCTATAGATTCAAATCCTTCTTCCCGTAGAGAACGAATAGAAAGATCATTATTACGTTTTGAAAATCCTTTTCCTAAAACTGTCGCCAATAAATTGATATGACCAAAAACCGGTAACTCTGCGTTAAGAGCTTTAAAAAGAGCAATTTGAGCGCCTGTATTTGTAATATGATCATCCCCACGAATAATATGCGTAATAGCCATATCTACATCATCAACAACAGACGGCAATGTATAAAGATAGCTTCCATCTTCACGAATAAGAACAGGATCTGAAAGAGAAGCCAAATCAATCGTCTGCTTTTCCTTTACTGCATCATTCCAGCAAACTTCTGTTCGCTTTGTTTGCAAAGGATTATTTTCAAAATTAGGGAGAAGAAAACGCCAATGGGGTTTACGACCTTGTGATTCAAATTCTTTTTTCTCTTCTACTGTCAATTTTAATGCAGCACGGTCATAAACAGGAGGCAATTTGCGCGAAAGCTGGATTTTACGACGCCGATCTAATTCTTCCGCTGTTTCATAACAGGGATAAAGAAACCCGCGTTGTTTGAGAATTTCCGCAACTTCATCATATCGATTAAATCGCTTAGATTGGTAATAAACTGCATCTGGTTGAATACCAAGCCATTCAAGGTCAGCAGCAATAGCATCGATATATTCTTGTTTAGAACGTTCAACATCTGTATCATCATAGCGCAAAATAAATTTTCCCTTATACGCTTGCGCATAAAGCCAATTGAAAAGCGCAATACGGATATTGCCGATATGAATATAACCTGTTGGAGAGGGAGCAAAACGAACTTTAACCATAAAATAATACTCAATTTTTATCGCGAAAACGATTAACTATGGGATAGCGACGATCGCGTCCGAAATTCTTGTAACTGATTTTTACACCGGGTGCAGATTGTCGTCTTTTATATTCGGCACCATAAAGAAGCTGTTCAACTTTCTCAACAGTTTCCCGTGAATACCCACGTTTAATAATATCACAAACACTCATGTCATTTTCTACAAGAGATTGCAAGATATCATCTAGAATAGGATAAGGGGGAAGAGAATCTTCATCTTTTTGATTTTCCCGCAGCTCTGCAGAAGGCGCTTTTTCTATAATATTGGATGGAATGACAATTCCTTCTGGTCCTCTCAAATTGTGCAAGTGATTTTTATTGCGCCACCCAGCTAATGCATAAACCTGCATTTTATAAATATCTTTAATAGGATTAAACCCGCCATTCATATCACCATACAGTGTCGCATATCCCACAGCCATTTCTGACTTATTGCCTGTCGTTACCACCATTGAACCGAATTTATTTGAAAGAGCCATTAAAAGTGTACCGCGTATACGACTTTGAAGATTTTCTTCTGTTATATCAGAGGGTAACCCTAAAAAAATAGGTGCCATTGTCTTTAAAAAAACTTCAACAACTTGCTCAATCGGTATGATTTCATAACGACATCCTAAAAGGTGTGCACATTCTTTAGCATCTTTTAATGATTCTTGCGAAGTATAATGATAGGGCATCATAATGGTGCAAACCCTCTCAGCACCAAGAGCATCCACCGCCATTGCCGTACACAGGGCTGAATCAATTCCTCCTGAAAGACCAAGAATAACATCCTTAAAGCGATTTTTATTGACGTAATCTCTCAAACCTAAAACACAAGCTTGATAATCGGCCGCTAATCCATTGAGAAGACTTTCATTAGGACCTGAAACACAGTGCCATCCCGTCGTTGTTTTTTGCCAATGGCTTAAAGCAATATGGCTATCAAAGTGTTTCATTTGAAATATCCTTTTGCCTTGTCCATTCAAGGCAAAGGACCCGCCATCAAAAACGAGCTCATCTTGACCACCAACTTGATTAGCATAGATAATTGGTACTCCAGATCGTAGAGCTTGCGTATGAACAATATCTATACGTTTTAAAGTTTTATTACGATAGTAAGGAGATCCGTTAAGGACAAGAATAATTTCCGCTCCTTTATCTTTAAGCTCTGTACTGAGAGAGAAATCATTCCAAAGATCTTCACAAATGACAATTCCTAATTTGATTCCATGATAAACAATAGGCTCAGGACGTGTACCTGAAGAAAATAAACGCTTTTCATCAAATTCAGCATAATTAGGTAAATCAAACTTCAAACTTTCAGCAATGACTCTACCTTCATCAAGAAGCATGACACCGTTGTAAATATTGCCATTGCGTCTTAATGGAAGACCAATGACAATTCCTGGTCCGCCTACGGTTATCTTTGCTAATTTCTCAACAGTCTTTTCACATGTTTTTGTAAAAGCAGGTTTTAGAACAAGATCCTCCGGCGGATAAGCACTTATAAAAAGCTCCGTGAATAAAACAATATCAGCCCCCTCTTCTTTGGCCTTTTGATGTGCCATAACAGCTAAAGAAAAGTTTCCCTCAATATCACCGACAATAGGATTTAATTGGGCAATTGATACCCGAAAATCATTTTTTATAAGCCTTTGTATCATTTCATCAGTTTAGCAACCACAACTTCATTCTTCATCATCGGAAATATCACTTTTTTAAAAATTCTCCTCTGCCATAATGACCTAAAAATATATTAGGAAAATTTTTGCCTACCCACCAGCAGCAATTGCTAACGGATCAATCACACGATTTTTTTTAAGGAGTTCAGCAACAAGAAAAGCTAATTCTAACGCTTGGTCTGCATTTAACCGTGGATCACATTGCGTATGATAACGATCAGATAAATCGTCTACAGAAATGGCATGCGCCCCTCCTGTACATTCAGTAACATCACGACCTGTCATCTCAATATGAATGCCTCCTGGATAAGTTCCCTCTCCACGATGTACTGCAAAAAAATTCTCTACTTCTTTTAAAACATAATCAAAGGGACGCGTCTTATAACCATTAGCAGTAATTGTATTGCCATGCATTGGATCACATGACCATATAACCGCACGCTTCTCGCGTTCAACGGCACGGATGAGTTTAGGCAAATAACTTTCAACTTTATCATAACCAAAGCGCGTAATGAGAGTAAGCCGACCCAGCTCGTTTTCAGGATTTAAAATATCAATTAATTTTAAAAGCTCATCAGACTCAATAGAAGGACCACATTTTAATCCTATAGGATTTTTAATGCCGCGACAATATTCAACATGAGCATGGTCAATCTGACGTGTACGGTCACCAATCCATAACATATGACCAGATGTTGCATACCAATTTCCTGAAGTTGAATCAATCCGCGTCAATGCCTCTTCATAACCCAATAAAAGTGCTTCATGACTGGTATAAAAAGATGTTTCACGCAATGAAGAATGGGTTTTGGATGTAATCCCTATAGAACGCATAAAATCAATTGCTTCAGAAATACGCTCTGCCAATAATTCATAACGCTCCCCCTGTGGACTGTTAGAAACAAAACTCAACATCCATGTGTGAACATTTTCTAAATTAGCATAGCCACCTTGTGAAAAAGCACGCAATAGATTAAGTGTTGCCGCAGATTGGCGATAAGCCATAGACATCCGTTGCGGATCTGGAATACGAGAATCGGCTTCAAATTCAATGCCATTAATAATATCCCCCCGATAAGCAGGAAATTCAACTCCCTCTTTGCTTTCGATATCAGAAGAACGGGGCTTTGCAAATTGACCAGCAATACGACCAATTTTAACAACAGGTTTAGAACTACCAAAGGTTAAAACAATCGCCATTTGCAAAAAGACACGAAAAAAATCACGGATATTATCAGCTTCATGTTCTGCAAAGCTTTCGGCACAATCACCACCTTGCAATAAAAAAGCTTGTCCTTTTGCAACAGCTGCTAATTCATTTTTTAAATCACGTGCTTCACCGGCAAAAACTAAAGGAGGATAACTTCTCAGTTTTCGTTCAACATCTTCTAACATAGACTTATCTGGATAAGTCGGAACTTGTTTAATTGGCCTTACTCTCCAAGAGTCAGGCGCCCATTCTTTTATCATTACACACTCTCTAAAGATTAATCTTACAAATTGGCATATCAAAAGCTTTTTACCACAATATATGCTGTTTAACTTTCTATTCTCTTACCATTTTCATATATATAACTTGGTTTATACATCGTTACCAATTCTTCTGCCATCGTTGGATGCACTGCCATCGTTTCATCAAAGATATCCTTCGTCAGCTTACCCTTGAGAGATATCCCTATAAGCTGGGCCATCTCGCCAGCATTTTCCCCTAAAATATGAGCGCCCACAACAATACGGCTTTCACCATCAACAATGAGTTTCATAAGCATTTTCTCTGAACTACCAGAAAGAACATTACGCATAGGACGAAAAACTGTACGATAAATTTCAAGACGTTTATAGCGGCGTACTGCATCTTCTTCTGAAAGACCAACTGTTCCAATCTCTGGCTGAGAAAAAACTGCCGTCGTAATTAAATCATAATCAGGTGTCGTTGGAATATTCTCAAACGCAGTCTTCACGAAACACATTGCATCATGAATCGCAACAGGTGTTAATTGAATATGACCTGTTACATCACCAACAGCCCCAATATGGGATATGTTTGTTGTCATTCTTTCATCAACAACAACTGCACCAAACGTATTAACTTTAACCCCTGCCCTCTCAAGTCCTAAACCGACTGTATTGGGCACACGCCCCGTAGCCAACATAACCTGATCGGCACTGATCATTTTCCCATTTGATAAAACAACTTCATAACAATTTTCTGCAGACTGCACCTTAGAAACTGTTACGCCATAGAGAATAGAAATCCCTTTTTCAACCATTGCATCGCTAAGCAATTGCCGCAAATCATGATCAAAATCACGAAGGATTAAATCACCCCGATGGAGTAGTGTTGTTTTTACACCTAATTCATGAAAAATATTAGCAAATTCAACACCAATATACCCTCCACCAACAATAACTATTGATTTTGGTAGTTGATCAAGGTCAAAAATCTCATTAGAAGTAAGGCAAAATCCACCGCCTTCTATGAAAGTATTTGGTGCAATTTTTGCCCCTGTTGCAATCAAAATTTTTTCTGCACTTACCCGCTCCCCCGTAGCAGCAAGCTCTAATGTGTGATCATCTATAAAAGTAGCACGACTTTCATAAATATGCACATTGTTACTTTCTAATCCCTTACGATACAGCCCTTCTAACCTTGATATTTCTTTATTTTTAGCTGCAACCAACTTTTCCCAGCTAAAAATTGGATCCGCATATTTCCATCCAAAACCAACACTTTTCTTAAATTCTTTTACATATTGTGATGCATAAACATAAAGTTTTTTTGGAACGCAACCACGAATAACACAAGTGCCCCCTATACGATATTCCTCTGCTATGGCAACCCGCTTGCCAAGCCCCCCAGCAAGCCGTGCTGCACGCACTCCACCAGAACCACTTCCAATAACAAATAAATCAAAGTCAAAAGAGCCCACGAATTATTCCTTCTTATATACCTGCAAGAATAGGCTAAGATCATTTATTATCAAATGAAAGTCTTTTTTCTTTTGAAGAAGCATTTTTTATAAAGCCGTATTCTAAATAGACCTACTCTCATTAAAATATTAAAAACGGTGGGAAAACCGCCGCTATTTAAAAAATCAGAAATTACTCATTGGTTGTCATGATATCAATCACGCTATTTTTTATTTTCTGAAGATTCTGATTTTATAGGCATATTTGTAGGCATAGTAGAATTATTCAAATTAAGTGTTTCAGACATCTCTTTTTTCACATTTTCTACAAGATCCTGCATAAGAGCAGTACGCCATATATCAAATGCTGAATAAGAATCACGTGCAATATTGGGAACTTCTGTCAAAAACTTTTTACCGGTATCAGAATTATAAAATGTTGTTATTGCATCAAGCTCTTTTTGAGTAAAATATTTTGCATATACATGAGCAATCTCTTTTTCTAGATCAGAGCGCCTTTTAATTAAAGCAAGCGCCTGCTTATCAACAATATCAGAAATAGCTGTTGCCAAATTCGGATCATCGCTGATCAGTTCATTTTTGAAATCATGGACCGCATTTGGTAAAAAACTATCAAATTGATCCGTTGCATGAATAGCTCTGATTGCCTTTCGCGCTGAATCTAAATGTTGATCACTCACACCTTGTGCATCAACCATTCCAACATTCACAAAAAAAATAGCAATTGCACCAAAATATACGACAAAACGCTGAAAAGAAAATATTATTCTCATTTAATGATTACCCCGATCGCTAATTATAATTTTAATTCGTTATTCTACCTAAAATCTTTAAGACCCTTTTTACTCCGCTAACATATCATCATGTAAATGCCTTTTCTAAAAATCAAATGGTTCTAAAACTTTTATTTGACCATCAGCCATAGCGACAATTGCACGTGAAGCCAACCCCAAAAAAAGTCCATGCTCAACAACACCAGGAATGGCAAGAAGTGCATCCGATAATGGTTTTGGTTGCAAAATGCAGCCCCAAAATGCATCAAGAATAAAATGTCCACCATCTGTTTCAAAAGGATTTTTTCCATTCATTCGCAATGCAATTTCTCCAGAAAGCCCTAAATCATTAGCAACTTTTTCGATGGCTCTGCATGTTGTATGGATACCAAATGGATTAACTTCAATTGGTAGTGCAAAAGCACCAAGTCTTTTTACCATCTTTGTTTCATCAGCAATGACAAGCATTGTACGAGATGCCGATGCTACAATTTTTTCATACAACAATGCTCCCCCTCCACCTTTAATGAGCATCATCTCAGGACCAATTTCATCTGCTCCGTCAATATCAAGATCCAGTTCAGGTATTTGTTCTAAAGTAGCAACAGGCACTCCAAACTTACAACAGAGTTGTTCAGAATATCGTGAAGTAGCAACACCAGTCACTCGCAAACCATCCGCAACACGCTCACCAAGAAGACGAATAAATTCATTGACTGTCGAACCAGATCCAATACCAAGCCGCATATCATCTTCAATAAATTCAAGCGCTTTAATAGCTGCCATTTTTTTTAACTGCTGAACATTCATAAATGACTTTGCCTTTTATCTGTATAAACAGCATTCACCCCCCTATTACCACCGATAATAATGATAACTTATTGACGCAATCTATTTAAATTTACCATCATCTTTGACTTGAAGAGATGTTACTCGTTATAGAAATATATGATAAGAATAAAATCGAATAATCAACAATTATCTTTTTTATTTCTTTGAGAAAATTTGTTAGCATTTTTCTCATTCAATAAGAGTTTTTGATTTATCTTGTGCTATCAATAGGATACACATATCAATTTTCTTTGAAAATTTAAAATGATCAGATTATAAAAAATCATCTACTTCTAGAAAACTGTAGATTATTATCTCGTTTCAATAACGTTGATAGACTTACCAATTTAAATGCCGCAAAATATTACCAGAAAAGTCTTCTATTATTTTTTGTTTTGTCATTATCCAAATGTGAAGCAAAATATGATGGATTATATATTGTTATGAATGCTGTCTGTGCATATTCCATGGTCTATGAAACCCTAGCGAAGACCAAATAATCTCTCCACCTTTGGTCATCATAACGCTTCCTCGTGATAACAATTGTTGAGGCGTAAATATTATTTTTGCCTTCTTGTAACAAGTTGGATTATACATTACAAATGTCTGAATGAGAATATCTGCCTCTACACATTGATCTGTTTCTCTCTGTAAAACAATTACTTTTAATCCATTCTCTAATAATGACGTACATACATGATAATCACAAATAAATTGTCCGTACAACGAAGGACCATATTTTGTCGGTTTTATCGTTTCATTCACACGAAATGACTTTTTCCATATAGATGTCGTGAACTTAGAAATATGGTAACGATCAATATATAATTTTTTATCATGGATAACACCCACGAGACGCATATTGTCTGCTATAATCAGTTGTACAGGTGAATGTATTACACAAATAGAAATACCAGCCAAAATAAATAAACTGAAAAAGAGTCGGATGGGTGTTTTGCAAAAAGTCAGTCCAACCAAGCCTATACTCAATAAAACCAATGCAGATAACGGCATAAAACCAGGATTCAAATCAGGAGAAATAGCCTTGATAGCGTGCGCAATCTTTATCACAAGATCAACACCAAACCCCATAATTTGAAGGGGGAGCCATTCGAATCCTCCTAACATTGCGAAGACTGCAATTAATCCAAAAGGAATGACGAAAATTGAGATGACAGGCAAAGCAAAAGCATTACTGATAATGCTCAAAGATGCCGTATTAGAAAAATGATAAGCAGCATAAATTCCACTTGCACTCCCTGCAACAAGGGAAGAAGCACATGCTGAAAGCATCGATAAGAAAACAAAATTTATCACTCCTCCTCCAACATAAGAGGGAGTTGTTTTTCTTTTACGAAAAAATGACCTTCCACTCCACCAATCAAAAAAAGCGATTAAAGCAGCAGTCGCAGAAAAGGACATTTGAAAGCTAGGACCTAATATTTCATGGGGTGTCATCGCCAGAGTTATCAACCCTGCAATAGAAAAATTACGCATTGTTATAGCAGAGCGATTACACAATATAGCAACCAACATAACAGCAATCATCACAAAACTTCTCTGTGCTGATATTGCTAAGCCCGACAATAACAAATAAAAAGCTGTTATCATAAACGCAACGATAGCAGCAAATTTTTTACTGGAATAATAGGAAGAAAAAACTGGAAAAAATGCTAAAAAACTACGGATACTCAAAAGAACTATGCCGCTTAACAACGCCATATGTAAACCTGATATTGATAAAATATGGGCTAATCCAGCCGTACGTAATGCTTCATTTGTCTCATTTGAAATGCCAGCACGCTGCCCTGTTATGAGAGCAGCTGCAACACTCCCCTTTTCTCCTTCAAGGGCTATACGAATTCTTTGTGTCATCTTCGTGCGTAAATTTTCAATTTTCTGTAGAATGATAGCGAATATCCCATCAGACTTCGAAACGGATATTTTTCTTGGTTTTCCTAAATAAATACCTTGTGCCCCAATTCTTTTAAAATAATTATGAAAACTAAAATCGTAGCCTCCTGGACGTACTGGCCCAGAGAATGCACGAATCTTAACTTTCCCATATAGGCCTTCACCAATCGCTAAGCCAGATGGCAAATATCTTGCCGATAAACGAACACGATGAAGACTATGGCGTAATATAGGCTTTTCTGTACTCAAAACATCCAAAATTAAACGAAATCCCCCTTTGTTTCCTGACTCAATAGAAACAATTCTTCCCGTCAATGTGGTGACAATGTCACTGCTTAACATAGGTGTTGCAATACGCCACGTTTCTATTTTTGCCGCCAAAGCACCCAATATAATACAAAACAAAAATCCCACGGGAATCCATATTTTTCGATAAAAACGTGCAACGTAGAGTATTCCCAGAAAAATACTGACCAACGCCCACAATTGTCCCCAACTTGGCTCCCACTCTAAATGAAAATAAAAAATGATTCCTAGGGCAAAAAAGACTAAAATCAGCGAAAAAAAGACACCAAAAGAAACTTCTTTATTGATACAATCTTCTAACCATTTGCGAAATAGAGTGATTGCCTCTCTTAAAAGTGTCAATAAAAAAAATTTTTGTCGGTTATAACTGCCATTCTTTGCATCATTATATATAGAAAAAACGCTCTGCCCTATTTGACATGGCTTTTTTCTTTCTATAACAGATTTTTCGGATAAACTCTCTTTAACTTTACTTTGATAAAACATTCGTCCCCCACTTTAACTCGCAATACGGCTATTGCACACCCCATCACCTATGTTAACATGACTTTTCTATAAAGTTCCATAAGTAATATCTTAATTTAAAGGAAAATATTCGTGTCTGTTATTACTCGTTTTGCCCCTTCACCTACTGGCTTCCTTCATATTGGTGGCGCTCGTACTGCTCTTTTTAATTGGCTTTATGCAAAGCATACTGGTGGAAAAATGCTTTTACGAATTGAAGATACAGACCGAGAGCGCTCAACAGAAGCAGCTGTAAAAGCTATTATAGATGGCTTGCACTGGATGGGGCTTAGTTATGATGGCCCCCCTATTTTGCAATTTGAACGTGCTGAACGTCACCGCCAAATCGCCGAACAGTTGGTCAAAAACGGCAAAGCATATTATTGTTATGCTTCACCTGAGGAGTTAGCTGAAATGCGTGAAAAAGCCCGTGCAGAAGGGCGCCCACCACGTTATGATGGACGTTGGCGGGACCGTGACTGTTCTGAAGCTCCTAAAGGTGTTAAGCCTGTTATTCGCATCAAAGCCCCTGAAGATGGAGAAACGATTGTACATGATCGTGTGCAAGGTGATGTTCGTTTTCCTAATAAAGATCTGGATGACTTTGTTATTTTACGTTCTGATGGTTCGCCTACCTATATGCATGCTGTTGTCGTTGATGATCATGATATGGGCATCACACATATTATACGTGGTGATGATCATCTTACCAATGCAGCCCGACAAATGATCATCTTTAAAGCAATGGGATGGGACATTCCTGTTATGGCACATATTCCTCTTATCCATGGTGAAAACGGTGCAAAATTATCAAAGCGACATGGTGCACTCGGTGTTGAAGCCTACCGAACAATGGGATATCTTCCTGCTGCTTTGCGCAATTATCTTGTCCGTTTAGGTTGGAGTCATGGTGATGACGAATTGATATCACTTAAAGATATGATTTCTTGGTTTGACATTGAGGATATTAACAAAGGTGCCGCTCGTTTTGATCTCAAAAAGCTCGATTCTATCAACGGGCACTATATGCGCATGAGTAATGATCAAGAACTTTTTGATGCTGCTCTTAATATTCTACCAGAAACCGACAGGGGGGCACAAATTTTTGAAAGACTTGATGAAAACCGCCGTGTTCAATTTTTAAAAGCAATCCCGCATTTGAAAGAACGTTCAAAAACACTGTGCGAACTGATTGACAATGCCTCCTTCATTTTTGCGCAACGACCTTTACAACTTGATGAAAAAGTACAAATACTCCTAGATAAAAATGGACGAACCATTTTAAACGATCTTTATCTTGCCCTGAAAGCTTGCCCTTCTTGGGATACAAAAGCCCTAGATGAAACACTTCGTTCTTGTGTACAAACACAGAATCTCAAATTTGGATCTATCGCCCAACCACTTCGCGCAGCTCTTACAGGATGTGCAACATCACCAGGTATCGTAGATGTTCTTATTTTATTAGGACGTGATGAATCTCTTCATCGCATCAAGGACCAACTTATCACAACAATATGTTCATGATGTGTACTGAGTATATTTCCTCAAATAGGAATCTATATAAATATATCAACGCACCCTAAAAAGTTTTTTATGTTATATCATTGAAATACATTTTTTATTGAGTAATAATGATCAATACAGAAATATTTTTAGATTGCATGTACTCACTTTTAGAGGCAATCTATCCTTAAAAGCTTCAGTTATACATCCTCCACTCTGATGAAGCAGAGTTTTAATTTTTAGAAGTAAAGGATCTGAAAGGAATACCGAATGTCTGAGAATAACGCATATATTACTGTGAATGATAAAAAAGTAGAGCTTCCCTTGCGTAAAGGCACGAGTGGACCTGAAGTCATTGAAATTGCTTCTCTTTACAAAAAAACCGATATTTTTACTTATGATCCTGGTTTTACTTCAACAGCTTCTTGTGAATCAAAAATTACTTATATCGATGGTGATAAAGGCATATTGCTTTATCGTGGTTACCCTATTGATCAATTGGCTGAGAAAGGAGACTTTCTCGAAAGTTGTTACCTTTTACTTTATGGTGAACTCCCAACACAGCAAGAAAAAAATGAATTTGATCGATGTATTATGCAGCACACCATGGTACATGAACAGTTTGCACGCTTTTTCCATGGATTCCGTCGTGATTCTCATCCTATGGCTGTCATGGTTGCCTGCCTTGGTGCTATGTCTGCGTTCTATCACGACTCTATTGATATTACAGATCCTCACCAGAGAATGATTGCTTCTGTTCGTCTTATCTCAAAAGTTCCAACGCTTGCTGCTATGGCCTATAAATATAGTATCGGACAAGCATTTGTTTATCCACGTAATGATCTTAGTTATGCTGCAAATTTCCTCCGTATGTGCTTTGCTGTTCCTTGTGAAGAATATAAAACAAACCCTGTGCTTGCTCGGGCGATGGATCAAATCTTTATTCTTCATGCAGATCATGAACAAAATGCTTCTACATCTACGGTACGTCTTGCTGGATCATCGGGTGCTAATCCGTTTGCCTGCATTGCAGCAGGTGTTGCATGCCTCTGGGGACCAGCACATGGTGGGGCCAATGAAGCATGTCTAAAAATGCTACAAGAAATAGGTTCTATAAAAAGAATTCCTGAATTTATTGCACGTGCAAAAGATAAAAATGATCCTTTCCGCCTTATGGGCTTTGGGCACCGTGTCTATAAAAATTATGATCCACGTGCAAAAATCATGCAAAAAACCTGTCACGAGGTTTTAAAAGAACTCAACATTCAAGATGACCCACTTCTTGATATTGCAATAGAACTTGAAAAAATTGCCTTAAGTGATGAATATTTTATTGAGAAAAAACTTTATCCCAATGTTGATTTCTATTCCGGCATTACATTAAAAGCTCTAGGTTTTCCAACTGAAATGTTTACTGTTCTTTTTGCATTGGCGCGCAGTGTCGGGTGGGTGGCACAATGGAAAGAAATGATTGAAGACCCTGCACAAAAAATTGGTCGTCCTCGACAACTCTACACAGGCTATGCTATGCGTGACTATGTTCCTATAGATGGACGTGCAAATTAAAAAAAGAAATCAATAAAGCTTCAATTTACTGAAGCTTTATTGAGAATAATCAAAAAACATCCTTTAAAAATTTTATAAAACGTGATTTTAAAACTCTTTCTACAGAGGTAACAGCATCATAAGAATTTACTTTGTAATTCTCATTATCTTTAATGGAAGTGTATTCCCTATCATTCCTTCATGATTAAAAGCCTTATTACATATTAAAGTCTAGCAATGTCAGAATTCTACTTTCTATCTTCTCCATATAAAATTGCAAAAGGCTTACATTAAGTGCTTCTTTAGGATGCCAAAAACTTCTTATCCCTCTTCAAGTAGATTAGAATAAAAACACTTTACATCTTTTCTTGTTAAGAGCTGAAATTTTCTTTATATTTAGGTTAATAGTTTTTCTATTAAAGATAACTTATTGATTTTTAAATAAAATTGTTAAAAATCATCATATAATCAACAAGAAATGTACTTCTTCCCTGCATTTTTTATTCCCATCCTTGATAAGGATAAATCATTTTTTTGATAATGATATCCAGCATAATGATAGCAAAATAAACACAGACAAATTTTTTACATTGCTCCCAAAAAGCTTACAGATTATAAAAATGCCTGATGGTTTCATATTTGCCAGCTTATCTAATAGGAGAACATAATGAAATTATTAGCAGGAGCTCTTATAATAAGCGCGACATTGTTTACCCTATCGGCCAATTCTCAAACGCTGAAAATTGCAAGCGATGCTTCTTATCCGCCATTTAGTTATATTGACTCAAACAACAAACTTCAAGGATTTGATATTGATATATCTTATGCGCTTTGTAAAAAAATGAATGTTGAATGTACTATTGTCACACAAGACTTCGAGGGGATGATTCCCGGTCTTCTCGCCAAAAAATACGATGCTATTGTTTCTTCCCTTTCTCCTACAAAAGAGCGCTTACAAAAAATTGATTTTACCGATTCTTACTACAACACTGTACTCGCTGTTATCGTTACCAAAAATTCGGGAATTAAAGAAATCTCAACACAAGACTTTAGAGGTAAAAATCTTGGAGTACAATCGAATACAACACAAGCCGCATATGCGGAAGATCATTATGCCTCTGAAGGAGTGAATATCAAACTTTATCCTACAGCAATAGAAGTTAATCGTGATCTTTTAAGCCATCGGCTTGATATCATCATCTTTGATAAATTAAAAGCATTAAATTGGCTTGAAAATGAAGGAAAAGATTGTTGTAAGCTTCTAGGGACTTTAGAAGAAACAAAATTTCCTATTGCAATTGCACTCCGTCAAAATAATAATGATCTTAAAAACAGTTTTAATAAAGCAATAGAAGAAATCCGCGCCGATGGAACCTACGAGAAAATTATGAGAAAATATTTTACTTTTAATATCGATTAGATATCAATTAAAATTCAGTCTTTATATTTAAAGAATATTTTTAAACTCTTTATTGGGCATGCAAGTATAATTTGAAATTCGGTATTTTTATAAGAAAATTTACATTTATCAAAATAATTTTTAATTGTTCCTCGATATTTAAACATTTTATAGAATCTAATGACAACAATAAGGTTGTATTTTTATCGTATCAAAATCTAATTTTTTATGTTCAAATTGAATCGCCTTATTTTCAAGAAAAATCCTCAGTTTTTACTCACGAAATGATCTAATCAATCATTTCGTGAAAATTAAGCTATCATACAAGCAATAAGATATTTATTTTTTGTAAAAAAGATAGTTTTTTGATAATTATGTCCAACATAATGATCTAAAATAAGCATCAATAAATTTTTGAATTGCTCCCAAAAAGCTTACAGATTATAAAAACATAACGATTTCATATTTGCCCGCTTATCCAATAGGAGAACATCATGAAACTATTAACAGTAGCTCTTATAATAAGCGCCGCATTATTCACCCAATTGGCTGATGCGAAAACATTAAAAATTGCGAGTGAAGGCACCTACCCTCCCTTTAGTTATATTGACTCAAATAACAAATTACAGGGACTTGATATTGATATATCTTATGCGCTTTGTAAAAAAATGAATGTTGAGTGTACTATTGTCACACAAGACTTCGAGGGAATGATCCCTGGGCTTATTGCAAAAAAATATGATGCTATCATTGCTTCCCTCTCTCTCACAAAAGAGCGCTTACAAAAAATTGACTTCACAGATCCTTACTACGATACAGCACTGGCTGTTATTGTTACCAAAGCTTCGGGAATTAAAAAAATCTCGATCCAAGACTTTAGAGGTAAAAATCTTGGTGTACAATCAAATACAACACAGGCTTTCTATGCAGAAGATCATTATGCCTCTGAAGAGGTGAAGATCAAACTCTACCCTTCCACAATAGAAGTGAATCGTGATCTTTTAAACCATCGACTTGATGTGATTATTGTTGATAAATTACAAGCATTAAATTGGCTTAAAAATGAAGGAAAAGATTGCTGCAAGCTCCTAGGAACTTTAGAAGAAACAAAATTTCCTGTTGCAATTGCACTTCGTCAAAATAATAATGATCTTAAAAATAAGTTCAATAAGGCGCTAAAAGAAATTCGTTTGGATGGAACTTATGAGAAAATTATGAGAAAATATTTTACAAGTGATGTCTATTAAATTATCAATATAATATTTAACAGATATCCGCTGGTTATTTCTAAAAAATATTATCTAACTCTTTCATGAGGAACACAAGAATGATTGAAAATTTAGCATTGCTATCATTTAGCAATGGTGGATGGGGAGCGGTTATACTTTCCAGTGCAGGAATGACATTGTCGTTGGCATTATGTTGTGGACTTCTAGGGCTTCCTCTAGGTCTTCTAAATGCAGTGATGATTCGATCCAATATTAAGATGGCCAAAGCTATGGCACGCCTCTTTTCAACGGTATTTCGTGGGCTACCAGAGCTTTTAACTTTGTTTTTAGTTTACTACGGATTACAAAGCCTTATTCAAAATGTCTTTGATTATTTTAATCTTGAAATCATGTTCAGTATCAATGCTTTTGTTGCTGGTGTTCTTGCGCTTAGTATGGTTCTTGCAGCTTTTTCTTGTGAAGTTTGGCTTGGAGCATTTAATATTTTTGATAAAAATCAATATGAAGCGGCTAAAGCTTTAGGACTTTCACGGTCAACCACATTTTTTCGTATTGTCTTCCCTCAGCTCATCCGAAATGCCTTGCCTGGACTTTCTAATAATTGGCTTACTTTACTGAAAGATACATCCCTTGTTTCAACCATCGCACTTGTTGACCTCATGCGACAAACGAATTTAGCTGTCGCTGCTACCAATAAACCCATGCTATTTTATCTTGTAGCATGCTTACTTTATTTGCTATTTTCAGCAGTTTTTGCTGCAATCTTACGCCATTTGGAAATATACACTCAAATAGGCTATAAAAAGGTGCTACGTCAATGATTCCTGAGTGGCTTTATTTCCTTTTCAATCCTGATCTTTTAAACCATTATGGACCAAAATTTATTAATGGCTTTATTGTTACTGTTGAGCTTGTTTCTATTTCTTGTTCTCTTGGTTTTTTTCTTGGTATGCTTATCGCTTTTGCACGTGTATCAAAAAATACATTTTTACAATATTGTGCAAATGCTTATGTCTATTTTTTCCGTGGCTCTCCTTTATTAGCTCAACTCTTCCTTTTTTATTATGGGCTTGGTTCAATGAACAGTTTTTGGCAACAGGTAGGACTATGGTGGTTTTTTCAAAACGCGTGGTATTGTTGTCTTTTTATTTTTACACTCAATTCTGCTGCCTATCAATCTGAGATCTTTAAAGGAAGTTTTCTATCCGTAACAATTGGGCAACGTGAAGCATCAAAAGCTTTAGGGCTAAGTAGCTCTGTCACATTTTTTAGAGTTATTCTTCCACAAGCAATGATTGTAGCATTACGCCCCCTAGGAAATGAGTTGATTTTAATGATTAAATCTAGTGCTATTGCCTCACTTATTACTGTTTATGATTTAATGGGGGTTGCTAAACTCACTTATTCACGGACTTTCGATTTTCAAGTTTACGTTTGGGCTGCTCTTATCTATCTCTTTATCGTTGAACTCATTCATCGTTTTATTGTTTTTATAGAACAGCGCCTTACTCGATATTTACGGTAAATAAAATGATCATAAAAAACTTTACCAAACCAAAATATTGAATTAATCAAGTTATTCATCAATGAAAGAATAAAATGAGATGAATTTGAAAAATAATAAATCGACCTCTCCCAGTAAGAACCCTGTGATCTCTATTCGAAATCTAAATAAATGGTATGGAAACTTTCAGGTTCTACATGATATTAACTTTAATGTTCAAGCGGGTGAACATATTGTTATTTGTGGACCATCCGGATCAGGAAAATCAACGTTAATTCGTTGTATTAATCAATTAGAACAAGCACAAAAAGGTTCAATCTGTATCCATAACGTTGATATCCATACCGCTCCTGTACAACAGCAGAAAAATGTGCTTCGTAAGATAGGAATGGTCTTTCAAAACTTTAATTTATTTCCCCACATGAACGTTATACAAAATTGTATTTTAGCACCTATGACAGTTCAAGGGCTTTCCAAACAACAAGCACAAGAACGGGCAATTCGTTACTTAACGCATGTTGGTATTGAAAAACATTGTGAAAAATATCCTTTACAACTTTCTGGTGGGCAACAACAACGCGTTGCGATTGCCCGTGCACTTTGTATGGAGCCTGAAGTCATGCTTTTTGATGAACCAACCTCTGCTCTTGATCCAGAAAGTGTGGGAGAAGTTTTGGAAGTGATGGCTCGATTGGCCGATACAGGGATCACAATGCTTTGTGTTACCCATGAAATGGGCTTCGCACGTAAAGTCTCAGAAAGAATACTCTTTCTAGAAAATGGAAAAATTGTTGAAGATACAGCCTCTGAAGAATTTTTTACCAATCCTAAAAGCCAACGTGCTTGTAATTTTCTTGCTAAAATTAAATATTAATCATTAACATATTGCTTTATTTATACAATTTTATTTCTGCTTTTTAAAAGAGTGATAATTGTTTGTGCGCCAACAACCCCCGATGGTACTTCAGTTTTCATTTTCTGTTCTACAATCTCAAAAGCATCGAGTTGTGCCTGTCGTATTAAAGGATTATATAAAAGTTGTTCTACTTGTCTTGCTAACATGCCTGGACGTAGAAATTCATCAAAATATTCCGGTACAATAGGCTTATCAGAAATAATATTGGGAAGAGCTGCACTCCATAACATTATTTTAGGGAAAATAAAGAATTTAGAAAAATGATCAAGTTTATAGCAAAGGACCATTGGAATTTTAGCTAATGTTAATTCAAGTGAAATCGTTCCAGATGCTGCAAGTGCAACATCTGCTTGTTCAAAAGCACGCCATTTTGCATCTTCACCAACTACAATTTCCACTTTGCTTTTCCAACCTTGTACAAAATCACGAATTTTATCTGCTAAACGTGGTAAGGTTGGTAAAATAATACGTAAATGAGGAATACGTTGTATAAGAATCTCTACTGTTTCTCGAAAAATAGGCATTAAGGAACGAATTTCTAAATTACGTGATCCTGGTAAGATAACTAATGTAGGCGATGATGTTTGTATATTGATCAAACTTCTTTGTTCTAATTGGCGTTTTTTTTCTGACTGAACTCTTAAAAGGGGGGGATATGTCAAAAGACGATGTCCAACATAGGTTGTGGCAGGGCCTCCCAAATCTTGCATAACCTTTTCTTCAAAAGGAAAAACCGCTAAAACATGATCAACAAATCCACACATAGCTTTTGCACGCTCTGCCCTCCATGCCCAAACGGTTGGTGCAACATATTTAATGATAGGAATAGAAGGCGCTAAAGCATGTACCTTTTTTGCAACACGATGCGTGAAATCAGGGCTATCAATAATAATTAAACAATCAGGTTGTTCTTGTGCAATAAATTTGGATAAATTGCGAATATGTAGCAACAACAATGGCAGTTTTTTCAATACCTCCTTTAAGCCTACTAAAGCAATATCATGGGGATCAAAAAAGCTTTTTAAACCTAATGCCTTTAAATGCCTTCCCCCAACACCAATCAAATGAATATTGTATCCTATCTGTTGTGATAAACAAGAAATTAAATCGGACGCAAGTAAATCACCAGATTCCTCACCTGAAACCACAGCAATCTTTAAGAAACAATTACTCATGACCAAACTTTTCGAATGTTTCTATAAATAGAGAATATTTGTTGGCTTTTTCTATTGTTGTTTTCACCGATAATATTAGACTTCTATTTGCTTCCACCGCAACACCAGATAAACCACTCTTTGCAATATTCATTATTGTCGCGGGCCCAATTGATGGCAAATCAACGCGATTATCCTGTTGTGGTTTTGCACATTTTACAAGAATGCCACCTTTAAGGGGAATTTGCCCTCTTTCTCGCATTTCACAAACACGCCACAACATATTATCAGTTCCCTCAGCGCCCTCCAGTGCAATCACCCTTCCTTGAACAACGACAACGGCTTGCCCGATATCTAATTGACCTAAAAGCTTTGCTGCTTCTGCTGCTAAAAAAATATCTTTTTTCTCTTTTGGAGTAGCACGCCGTACTGTTAAATTAAATCCTATGGGAGCTAAAAGATCTGGGACTATTTCATGAGCACCGATAACACAAAAGCCGTATGCTTCAATAACCCGTATAAAAGCTTTTAATAACGCATCATCCCCTCTTTTCAAAGCTCCGATTAACTTAGGAAGAGCTAAAAATGTTGTCCAGTCCAGTCGCAATTGTTTAAGAAGTGGGCGCTTTTTCACACCACCTGCCAAAACAACATTATAAACTCTAGCCTCTTTTAAGATTTTAACGAGTCGCGCTAGCTCTACAATTGATAACTCGCAATGCTCATAGCGATAAAGAACAGAATCTGCCTCACCACGCAAAAGCACAAGAAAAGGATTCTCTCCATTCTTCTCAAGAGCCTGCGCAACAGTAATTGGTAGAACACCATTTCCTGCTATAACAGCAGTACGGCCGGAAAGAAAACTTCTGGTTCCCCAAATAGGCATTTTTAATCCTTATGTTCTTTTATTCTATCACCTTAAAATTTTGGTGTACAATAAAAACGCTTTCCCTCTTCTTTAATAAAATTAACAACGTCAGCAACAGACTGAGAAGAAGAATAGAAAGAAGCAACATCACTAACACGCTCTTTAAATGGTTTGCTATGATCAAAAAGCATCGCAACCGCATGACGGAGTGCATGAATATCTTGACGCTCAAGTCCTGCACGCTTCATGCCAATAATATTGAGTCCAGCAAGTTTTGCTTGCACACCAACAGCTGTTCCATAAGGTATCAGATCACCAACCAGTGCAGATACGCCGCCGATAAATGCATGATGTCCAACACGAACAAATTGATGAACAGCAGCACCGCCACCGATAATCACATAATCACCAATAGTAACATGACCAGCAATCATGGCATTATTGGCAAATGTTACATGATTGCCTACATAACAATCGTGAGCGATATGCGCATAACAAAAAAATTGGCAATTATCACCAACAACTGTCATCCCTACACTCGAATCGGAGCCTCTATGCATTGTTACACCTTCACGAATCGTACAATTCTTACCAATAGAAAGAGTTGTAGCCCCTCCTTTATGTTTATTATTTTGCGGTTCTGCGCCCAAAACAGCATGAGAAAATACTTTACTCTTGGCTCCTAACGTTGTCTTTCCCATTATCACAACATGACTTGTCAAACTACATTCATCACCAATAACAGCCTCTGAACTAATATGGCAAAATGGTCCAACGCGTACATTCTCACCAAGCTGCGCTCCCTTCTCCACAAGAGCAGTTGGATGGATTTTCGTACCGGACATTTTTAAATTCCCATCAAATATCGTTTATTCTTCTTCGACAATCATCGCAGCAATTTCTGCTTCAGCGACGCGGACATCTTCTACTTTTGCAACACACGAAAAACGTCTCATACCAGACCTTTTTTTCAAAAGCTGAACATGAATCTTGAGCTGATCACCAGGCATAACCGGCTTACGAAATTTCGCATTATCAACCGTCATAAGGTAAACTAAATTTGTTTGCTTATTGCCTAAATTTAAAAGAGCTATTGCTCCTGCCGTTTGTGCCATAGCTTCTAAAATCAAAACTCCAGGCATAACAGGCTTCGCGGGAAAATGTCCCGTAAAATGCGGCTCATTAATCGTTATATTTTTAATACCAATAGCTCCCTGTTCACCATCAATATCAACGATACGATCGACTAATAAAAATGGATAACGGTGCGGTAATATTGATAATAGTTTTTCAATATCGACAGCCTCTAAGTTTTTAGTCTTTTCACTGCTGATCATATCAGCGTTTCTCCTTTTTAACTTTTCCCATACTGCGCAACGTCGCTACTTCACGAAACCATTGTTTAAATGGTCGCGCTGGACTACCTCCCCATTTTTCGCCATCCGGAATGTCATTCATAACACCACTACGAGCAGCAATCTGAACACATTTACCTATTATGATGTGGTCGGCTACTCCAACACCTCCGCCAAGCTGAGACATATCCCCTATAGATGTACTTCCCGCAATGCCACATTGAGCGGCAATAAGACAATAGCGGCCAATTTTTACATTGTGGGCAATTTGTACAAGATTATCAATCTTGCTTCCTTCACCAATAACAGTATCTTGAAATGTCCCACGATCAATTGTCGTGTTCGCACCAACTTCTACACCATCCTCAATAATAACGCGACCAAGTTGTGGAATTTTCTCGATTCCAAAAACGCCCCCAACATAACCAAAACCATCTTGCCCAATGCAAGCACCAGGATAAAGCTGAACCTTATCACCTATTATAGAACACTGAACTGTTACCTTAGGAGCAATATAGCAATCACATCCAATACGGCAATTTTCACCGATAACAGCTGTGGATGAAATAAGCGTTCCTGCACCAATCTCAACATTTTTACCAATAACAGCTCCCGCTTCAATACACACATCATGTGCCAACTTAGCCGTTGGATGAATATGTGCATGCGATGAAATCCCCTTCGGTCCCAACCAAGGCATTGGCTTGACAGAATCTGGAAACAAAATACGACCAATCTGAGCAAAGTCACGCTGTGGTGTGGATGTCACCAAAATTGCCATAGTTTCGGGAACTTTAAAAACAACCTCATTCGTACAAAAAACAGCAACAGCAGAACTGTCCAGTAATGCATCAGAAAACTTCCGACGCTCTACAAAAACAAGAGAACCTTCCACAGCACTCTCAAGTGAAGAAAGAGTATTGATAACTTTATGAGAAAACTCTGGATTAAGAAGCTTTGCACCCGTCAACTCAGCAACATTTGCAACTGTCAATCGCCGGGACGGCGTAAAAAAAAATGTATCCGCCATCAAAACACTTTCTCTCCCAGCTTAAGCTATTCTCTTCAAGTTTTTCCTTCTTAAAATCGCTCAAATCAGAACTTCGTAGAAATACCAAAGTTCAATTGTTGCAAACGATCACCTTCCTGCTTCGTTATTGGCCAGGCATAATCAAAACGCAAAGGACCAAACGGAGAATCCCACATCAAACTCACACCTGCAGATGAACGCCAAGCACTTTTGGTATTGGTAACAGACGGTTCACCCTTAAAAACGGCTTTATAATTATTGCCATAAAGCGTGGCAATATCCGCAAATAAAGCACCGCGCAACCCGAACCCTTCAGGCACAACAGGGATAGGAAACTGTACTTCAGCAGTCGCATTCATATATGTTGTTCCCCCCAAAAAATAAACTTCACCCTTACTGGAAACCTGACGGGGACCTATTCCATTATATTTGAACCCTCGAATCATATCAGTATTCGCTTTAAACATATCGAAAATACGGACACCTTCTTTGCCTATTTCATGGAGATAACCACCCCCAAAGGAAAGCAAACCAACAATATCCTTCTGATCAGAAAGAGTCTTGTACATCATCGCCTTACCCGTGGTCTTCAAGAACTTTGCACTCCCACCAAGCCCTGCATATTCCTGAAGAAGATGCACATACCACCCATCATGGGGAGATTTCATATCATCAATCGTATTATAGGTGAAACCATAACTAATTGATGAACGTTTCCAAGGACTTTGTTTTGCAGCTTGAACAATCGCACCAGAATATTTCCCATATAATTCTATTACGTCACTCTCTTTGTCAAAATCATACTCTCCGCCAAAATCATATTCTTCCTGCACATAAGAATAAGCTAGATTGGCAGATAATTGATTATTAATAGGCAATGAAAACCGCAGCGATCCACCTGTCTGTCGTACATCATAGGCTTTATCAGCACGATAAGTACTGCGAAAAACATCAACGCCAGCAGATAAACGATATCCTAAGAAATAAGGATCAACAAATGATAAATTATAATTACGAGATTTTTCTTGCCCCGCACCTAATCCTAAACGAACATATTGACCACGTCCCCCAAGATTACGTTCAGTAACAGAAACTTCAAGTGACATACCAGGACTTGTTCCCCCCGTTGTATATCCTCCAGAAAGAGAGAGGTCTCCTGTTGAAGCTTCAACGACATCTATCACCAAAATAACTTGGTCAGATTGATCTGTGGGAACCATTGAAATATTAACGGCTTTGAAGAAACCTAAACTTTCTAGACGACGTTTTGCCCGCTGTAATAAAGTTTGATTGTAAGCATCTCCTTCGTTTAAATCAATCTCACGGCGAATGACGTAATCACGCGTTTTCTCATTGCCACGTATATCAATACGCTGAATATAAGCACGTGTACCCTGTTCAATATTATATAAAATTGAAATTGTATGATTTGCTAAATTACGATTTCCCCGCGGTTCAACTTTAGCAAAAGCATATCCAGAATCAGCGACCTTGTTATTAATAATTGCAACAGACTGTTCAATATCTTCTGCACTATAAACACCACCTGGCTGGGTTTTAAGCATCCTTTTCACAGATTGAACATCAATTCCATCAACGTCACTTTCAACCTGAATATCACTAATTTTATAGCGCACACCTTCATCAAGAACGAAAGAAATTTTATACGTATTGCTTGCTGCATCAAAAGTCGCTTTAGAAGAGACTATACGAAAATCCGCATAACCACGATTATAATAAAAGCGACGTAAAGCTTCTTCATCAGCAGCGAGACGCTCTTCACTGTAAACATCACCTCCCAACAACTTCGAAAAAATTCCCGAAGTTTTTGTTGAAATCACATCACGCAAACGGCGACTTCCAAAGACACTATTCCCCTTAAAAGTGATATCCCCAATCTTTGTTTTTTGCCCTTCAACAACATTAAATACCACATTAACTCGCCCTTTTCCAAGGTTAATCGTTTGAACGTTAACAGTGATATTATTACGACCAAGAGTTTTATAGGCTTCACGAATTGTATTTATATCAGCAGAAAGCTTAGCAGAATTAAAAGGCTCATTCGGTTTTAAAGAAATAAACCGCTTAAGATCTGGGTCTTTAAAAGATTTATTTCCCTGAAACAATATTTGATTGACAACCTCATATTCTTTTACAAATACAACTAATTTATCACCTACCGGATTTATTTTAACATCATAAAATAAACCCAATTCGAAAAGATTCTTCACAGCATTATCAACATCACCACTGGAAACCCCTTGTCCAGCCTTAATTCCCATATTGTCTCGAATCGCCTGAGAACTTACAAACTTATTCCCACGAACCTCAATAGAACGGACTACAGACGCTTGTATTTCTCCAACCGCAGCAATTGACATAAAAACTGTTGCTGGGGCAATCATCCCCATCTTTAACACCAATACAGATGCTGCATTTAAAAACTTTGAATTTGTAGTCATTGGCTTTTTTACCTTACTCTTGTTCCTTGGACATGATGCCTTAAAAAGCTAACTGCCGTAACAACCTTTTTACAGCAAGACTTTTCATTCCTTAATACTCATTATAATGTACGACGCCACAACATTTTGCAGACATGGTAAACAACCTTCAATTTGTTTTTGCTATTATTACCCAATTTATAAAGCGTTTTCCATAATTTAATTAGCTAAACCAACAAAAATAATCATTAAAAAAGACAAAGATCATAAAAAGGAGAAGAATGGAAAAACCTAAACGAAAAACAATTCCCTGAATTTTAGCGGATATTTTCCTCCCAGTAATGACCTCAATGACATGCAATAAAAGATGCCCACCATCAAGCGGTAGAATCGGAAAAAGGTTAATAAGCCCAACACTTATTGAAAGAAAAGCTGCCAAATTCAACAAAGAAATAAAACCTGTCTCGCTCACTTTCCAAGCAATTTTAACGGTTTTAGAAGGTCCACTTAGCCGACAACGATCCTCTTTGCCTCCTATTAAACGACTCATAAAAAGAACAGTTTGAGTGGCGATAAACACAGTACGGTCTGCCGCTTCCCTTACAGCTGTTACAAAACCATAGCGAATATGTTTTATATAAGTTGGATCTAAACGTGCAGGATTATTTAAATCAACAGGAACACCTACACCTATCATAGCACTTTGTGTTCGACTACCAAATCCATCATCTCGCTCAACGACTTTCGGAGTAATGACCGTTGTAAAAACTCGCCCCATACGTTCTATTTTAAACTCTATGGGTTCTCTTCCGTTAAAAGCTATATAATTCATCAAATCTTCAAAACTCTCAACCCGTCGTCCATCCATTTCAACAAAACGATCACCTAATTCCAAACCGGACTGAAGAGCAGGGCTATCTTTTACCAAAGAACCAACAACAGGCTCAATAGCTACACGACCATAGATAAAGAAAAAAAATGTTAGAATAATAACAGTAAAAAGGGCATTGAAGAAGGGACCAGCAAAAACAGTTGCTGCTTTTTTCCAAGCATGCGCACGAGCAAATGAACCATCAACAATCAGTGATGATTGGGATGATACCGTATCGATTTTTTCCTCATCCCCAACAAATTTTACATAACCTCCTAAGGGGATAAGTGCTAAACGCCACTTCGTGCCATGCTTATCTATATAACTCGCTATTTCTGGTCCAAATCCCAGTGAAAAAATTAACGCCTTAATACCACACCACCGACCAATGAGATAATGCCCAAATTCGTGCACAAAAATGATAATCATAATGATAAAAAGAATACTCAAACTTCTTAAAAGAAAATCACCCATAGTGACGATATGATTTAAAAGTCCCAAACTATCTTCTCCCAATTAGATCATACTAAAAAGATTAAAAGGCGCATCCGTATCAGACATAAATGAACCAATTAAATAAAGAAGAAAAGCTGCCCCTACCAATCCATCTATACGATCCATAAAACCACCATGTCCAGGCAATAAAGAACTAGAATCTTTAACAGAAAAACATCTTTTGAGCCATGATTGCCCTAAATCACTCAATTGTGAAACAATTGACAAAACAAGTGTAAGGAGTGGCACAAAAAAACTTGCTAAATTTATATCAAAAAATCCAAAAGCAACCCATATACCACCGAAAACTCCGACAAATGTACCACCAAGTGCTCCTGACCATGTTTTATTAGGAGAAAATTGTGGTGCTAATTTAGGCCCCCCTAATGCACGTCCGATAAAATATCCACCAATATCTGTTCCCCACACTATCGTAAATAAGAAAATAACAACTTGGAACCCCAACATTTCATGATCCCGCAGAAAGCATAAAGCAACAACAGGAAAAGACGCATATAAAAAACCACAAAAAACCCAAACACTCTTTTTTATAGATATAATAGCCAACAGCACAGCCAAAACGATTAAAACACAAAAATTTAATGAAGCAGATACATTCAACACTAAAAAAAAGCCAAAGATCAAATAAAAGATACTTGCTAATACTTTTTGTAAAACACACCATTTTTCTTTAGTAATACTCATCCACTCATAAAGAACAAAACCGCCAATACACCATACAAATAAAAAAAAGAAGATCCCTCCTAACCATGTTAGATACAACGCAATAATGCCAAACACAAAAGCTGTCAGAACACGATAAACCAAATTAGACAAAACAACATCCAAACAATAAACATAAAAATACAAATTCTAAAATTGACGCAAGAAAAACTCCTCTACCCAGTATTTTTATTTCATACTTGTATAAATTTCTCTTATAATTTATCATAAACAATCTAGTCTACCAAGATAGCGCTTATGAGACTAATAATCAATGAAAACAGCTTCAAAAATCTCCGTCAAGATTAATCCTAAAATATTTTTTGATATTTTCTCAAATATAAAATGAAAAAAAGCTATTCATGCTCCATATAAATTAACTAATATAGGTTTCATATAAAAACACTTCTCTATCAACCATTCGTTATTAAAAAACGAATTATGCCACATAACATCTACCTGATCGATTATACTCATATGTTTTTAATGGGAAATAAGAGAAAGGTTAGGCTTATATTTTTGCGTTATATTCTTTCCCCAACCTCATCTTAGAATATTTAAATAATTTCTAATAATGCTTTCATTATGCAGTTTAACAAAGGCACGCTAAACTGAGAGCCCTCATCATACTGTTAAATAGTGTCTTTCAGCAAAGAACATGATTTACCACACAGACTAAAGAATAAAAACATCTGCCCTCTCAAATCAATCTCTGCCGTATCAGGATAATAAAACGATCCCCCCTTGCATTGCACCTTGCTGCCACAGAAGACACCACTCCCCACTCTTATCTATAGAAGCCATTTACAGGCTAAGAGTATAACATCCTTTATTCTAGCGAAAAAAACTGTCTTAAACGTGCATAATTTCAGATTCTTTTACGGCTAAAATTTTATCAATATCAGCAATAGTTTCATTTGTGAGTTTTTGAACTTTTTCAGACAAACTATGGGCTTCATCTTGTCCAATTTCACCATCTTTTTCTAACTTTTTCAAATTGTCCATACCATCCCGACGAACATGACGTGTAGCAACACGTGCTTGCTCTGCATAGTGATGCGCAATTTTTACAAGTTCTTTACGACGCTCTTCATTCAACTCAGGCAAAGGAATACGTAAAGTCGTACCATCAGTTATGGGATTTAAACCAAGACCAGAATCGCGAATAGCGCGCTCTACAGCTCCGACCATCGTTTTATCCCATACAGAAACAGAAAGCATCCGAGGTTCGGGAACAGAAATATTAGCAACCTGATTTATGTGCACAATAGAACCATAAGATTCAACGGTCAACGGTTCTAATAAACTGGCCGATGCGCGTCCAGTCCGCAAACCACCTAATTCATGTTTAAAAGCCGTAATAGCACCATCCATGCGACGTTTCAGATCATCCATAATTGACGTAACATTCATATTTCTGTCTCCTTCAATTGTCCTTTGAAGCTTACCCTTATTCCGATACTATTGTAAAGCGCCCTGTTCCATTCAAGACTTTAGCCAAACCGCCTTTTTCATGAATGGAATACACAATAATCGGTACATTGTTCTCACGTGCTAAAGTGACCGCCGTTGAATCCATAACAGATAATCCCCATTGCAAAACTTCAACATGTGTTAATTGGTCAAAACGCTTAGCGTTAGGATCTATCTTTGGATCTGCTGAATAAATACCATCAACTTGTGTTCCTTTAAGAAGAACATCCGCTCCAATTTCTGCTGCACGTAAAGTAGCAGCAGAATCAGTGGTAAAAAATGGATTTCCTGTACCGCCCGCAAAAATAACAACTTTTCCCTGATTCATATAAGCTATTGCTTTACGTTGCGAGAAACTTTCACAAATTTGTGGCATAGCAATCGCAGAGAGCACAACAGTTTCAACCCCTAATTTTGTCAAAGATGTTCGCAATGCTAAAGAGTTAATAGCAGTTGCAAGCATTCCCATATGATCGCCTGTCACTCGGTCCCCACCATGCGAAGCAACAGCAACGCCGCGAAAAATATTTCCCCCACCAATAACAACCGCAACTTCTATCCCCATTGTGCGCACTTCTGCAATATCAGCGGCAATACGGTCTACAACAGAAACATCAATGCCAAAACTCTGCCCCCCCATAAGAGCTTCACCAGAAGCCTTTAAAAGAATACGTTTATACGGAAGTGCTAATGCCATTAATAATCTCCCCAAAAGCATATTTACTTTTTGCTTTTGACACCACGAAGGGCATCACTTTTTTACGTGACGCCCTCTCAACAATTACATTGTTCCCATCAGAGTTTCTACAACCAACGATATGATTTTAAATCTCTGATCAAAAGTTTGCAATAACTAGCCTTTTACAGCAGCAGCAACCTCTGCAGCAAAATCAGATTCCTCTTTTTCCACACCTTCACCTAATGCAAAACGAATAAAGCCTGTGATTTTTGCTGGTGCACCAATTGATTTCTCAGCATCCTTTAAAGCGGACTCAACAGTCATATCAGGATTCATAACGAAAGCTTGAGAAAGCAAAACAACCTCTTCAAAAAACTTACGCATACGTCCTTCTACCATTTTTTCAATGATATTTTCAGGCTTTCCAGACTGACGTGCTTGATCTGAAAAAATCGCTTTTTCACGTTCAACAGCAGCAGCATCAACATCTTGTGCTGTAAGCGCTAACGGATTGGTTGCCGCAATATGCATCGCAACCTGCCGACCAAAAGCAAAAGCTGCCTCTTTATTTCCTGTTGTTTCAATCGCAACCAAAACACCAAGCTTACCAAGACCATCAGCTACACTATTGTGTATATAAGTTGCAACAACACCATTCTCAACAGACAATTTAGCAGAACGACGAAATGTCATATTTTCGCCAATTGTACCAATTGCATCTTTAATCGTAAGCTCTACAGTCTTCTCAGAACCAGGATAAAGAGAAACAGAAACAGATTCAACATCACCTGGCGTATCCAAAGCAGCAGTTGCTACATTGCGCACGATGTCTTGGAATCCGGCATTGCGTGCAACAAAATCTGTTTCAGAATTAATCTCAACTAAAACCGCATTTAAATCTTTTGATACAACTCCGATTAATCCTTCAGCTGCTGTACGACCAGCCTTTTTATCTGCTTTAGCTATTCCTTTTTTACGAAGCCAATCAACAGCAGCTTCCATATCACCACTGGTTTCTGCTAAAGCGGCTTTACAGTCCATCATACCAGCGCCAGATAGTTCTCGAAGTTCTTTTACTTGTGCAGCAGTAACGCTCATATTTGCCTCTTTATTTTGTAACAGTGAAAGCGTGCAAAATCCCTCTGCACGCCTATAACTTCTTTTTTATAAAATACAAAGTACCTTAATTAGGCACTTTATATTATCCAGAAACTTCTGAAACCACATTTTCTTCCAAAATAGGCTCCACAGGCGCATCAACTTGAGCTCCTAAATCGATACCCATTGCTCCTTGCTGACGTGCAATACCATCAAGAGCGGCACGAGCAAAAAGATCACAATAAAGAGAAATTGCACGTGAAGCATCATCATTACCTGGTATTGGATGCGTTACGTCATCAGGATCACAATTGGTATCAATAATAGCAATCACTGGAATGCCTAAACGCTTCGCTTCTTGGAGGGCAATATTTTCTTTATTCGTATCGATAACAAATATAAGATCTGGAACAGATCCCATATCTTTAATACCACCAAGCGCACGATTAAGCTTTTCACGATCACGTTCAAGATTTAAACGTTCTTTTTTGGTAAAACCTTGCGCTTCAGCAGCAAGAATTTTGTCAAGCTTTCGCAAACGATGTATCGAATTGGAAACCGTTTTCCAGTTTGTGAGCATACCTCCAAGCCAACGTGCATTAACGTAATACTGGGCAGAACGATTCGCCGCATCAGCGATAATGTCAGATGCTTGCCGTTTCGTACCAACAAAGAGAATACGACCACCACGCGCAACAGTATCTGAAACAAGTTTAAGCGCTTGGTGTAAAAGCGGAACGGTCTGAGCAAGATCAATAATATGGATATTATTACGCTGACCATAAATATAGGGAGTCATTTTGGGATTCCAGCGATGAGTCTGGTGACCAAAATGCACACCTGCTTCTAAAAGCTGATGCATAGTAAAATCGGGTAGTGCCATAAATCTTATCCTTTCCGGTTCAACCTCCGCGGAAAAAGCAGGAAAACCTACTACCGGCCGATGCTTGCTAGACTTTTCTCATAAATCATTTGCAAACACCCAAACTCCGCGTGTGGAATAGCGCAAACATACTAATATTTGATTCTTTTTCAAGTCATTTTCTTTAATCATTTAATATTTGCATTTTCACATTGATTAAGATCTTTTCCAGGCTCCAAGAATTCGAGACTGTTCAATTTTGCACGCACTGAAAAAGTTCCATAATCTATATGAAAATCACGCATGACGCCATTCTCATGTAAGAGAAAACTGCTCCGATAAACCGGCAAACCATCTTTATTTTCTCCATCATCAAAATAAGAAATTGTAACAGGCCAATATTCCTCTTCATCCAATTTTCTCATTTTTTCCGTTTCGCTATCAGATAAAAGCGCCTTCTTTTCTCCTATGACGATACTTTCTTTTATAACTTTATCTGCTTTATTTGTCCCATCAAATACAGTAACATTATAAAAATGATGTCCTGCTTTTGCATGGCGGATAATATTTTTTAGTTGCATCATTGGAAATTCAGCCATTGCAAGCTTATACTCTTTTTTCTTTGGCTTTTTTAAAGTAACTGTAATACCATCTTGAGTACGCTCCGCAACCCCCTCGGCACGATGCGTAACCTCTTCTCCCTCTTGATCTGTAATATTAAAATGAAATGTACGACTGTCTCCTGTTTCATAACTCGTCGTCTGTTGATCCGTTAAACGGACCGGCATATCTTCAATGTGAATACGGCTAATGAAACGAAAACGTGTGCTATAACCTTGGCATGCCGAACCAGTAAGCTCGTAAACCATTCGCCCTGACATCGCAGAAATTGCCATTTCATGAGAAACGCTATCGAGATGAAAATCATAAATTGCTCGATGAGGCAAAATAAAAATTGGCTCTTCAGCTCTCGCGGTACATAAAAAAACAATATATAAAATTATTATAAATAATGATCTAATCATTCCCAACTTCCGAACTTTATCCCCGTTGCATAACATCATACAATAAGGCAAAAAAGGCTAATTTCTCAATTAACCACACATTTCCTTAAATCAAAAAATAGATTATGCAATGAATGTATTATAGAGTAGCTATGGAGTTTAATTATGACCAATATGATTGAAAAAAACTTAGAAAAGTTCGGAATCACTCTTCCTGAAGTAATCTCCCCCCTTGCTAATTACATCACCACTTCACAAAGTGGCAATCAACTCTTTATTTCTGGACAACTCCCTCTTATTAATGGAAAACCAATAGCCATCGGTAAAGTTGGTGCAACTGTGAATACCGAACAAGCCCAAAAAGCATCCGAAGCTTGCGCTCTCAATATTCTCGCTCAACTCAAGGCAACTCTAGGTGACTTAAATAAAATAAAACGTGTGGTAAAAATTACTGTTTTTGTGGCTGTAGATTCTCATTTTACCGATATTCCTTTTGTTGCCAATGGAGCTTCTAATTTATTCGTTAATATCCTTGGTGAAATTGGAAAACACGCCCGTTCTGCTATTGGTGTTTCCTCTCTTCCTATGGATGTTCCGGTAGAAGTTGAAGCCATCATAGAAATCTAAATCTTCATTAAGACAGGGCACTATCCTAAATATAACTGAAGTCAAAATACTTCGTTTGTCTTAAACTTTGATAAACCTTGCATTTTTTCGTTTTGAAATTAAAATCTTAGACTTATAATAAAAGGAAATATTTGTATGAAACAAGCTTATGACAATAACAATATTTTTGCTAAATTGATTCGCAATGAAATCCCTTCTGTTCGTGTCTACGAAGATGATGATGTTATTGGATTTATGGATATAATGCCACAGGCACCAGGTCATACGCTGGTCATTCCTAAAAAAGGCTCTAGAAATTTACTTGATGCAGATACTGAAACATTATTTCCTGTTATTAAAGCTGTTCAAAAAATTGCAAATGCCATCAAAAAAGCCTTTCAAGCAGATGGCATAACTGTCATGCAATTTAATGAAGCAGCTAGCCAACAAACCGTTTATCACCTCCATTTCCATATTATACCACGTATGGAGGGAATAGAACTTACCCCTCATAATAATGTGATAACGCCTACAGAAATACTTGAAGAGAATGCAAAAAAAATCCGCGCTGCCTTATAACAAACTCTTAATTTGTTGTGCTTTTTTTTCCTACACGTTTTTTTGTAAAATTTTCCATTTTACTTTTTTTTGAGCCTACAGATATATTGGAAGATGAGATTTCTAACTGTAAGCTTTCTTTTTTGTCATTTGATTTTTGTGTCAATATGCGAACGATGCCACCGTTGCGTAACTTTCCAAATAAAATTTCATCTGCTAATGGCTTTTTAATATATTCTTGTATAACACGCCCTAATGGGCGTGCTCCCATCTGAGAATCATATCCTTTATTGGAAAGCCATAAAGTTGCAGAAGGACTTAATTCAAAACAAATTCCCCGATCAGCTAATTGTGCTTCAAGCTGAAAAATAAATTTTTGTACTATCTGATTGATGATTAAGTGAGATAAAGGTGCAAACGGAATAATTGCATCTAACCGATTACGAAATTCTGGTGTAAATAACCGATTAATTGCTTCTATATCCTCACCATCACGATGTACTTTCCCAAATCCAATAGCTGATTTTGCCATATCTGAAGCACCAGCATTGGTTGTCATAATCAAAATAACATTGCGGAAATCAATTTTCTTACCATTATGGTCTGTTAATTTACCATAATCCATTACCTGCAATAAAATATTAAATAACTCTGGGTGTGCTTTCTCAATCTCATCTAGCAATAGGACTGCGTAAGGTTTCTGATCAACTGCATCTGTAAGGAGGCCGCCTTGATCAAACCCTATATAACCTGGAGGAGCTCCGATTAAACGTGCTATCGTATGCCGTTCCATATATTCTGACATATCAAAACGCAATAATTCAATGCCTAAAGATGATGCAAGCTGTTTTGCAACTTCAGTTTTTCCTACACCTGTTGGTCCTGAAAATAAATAACTTCCTATTGGTTTATCCGGTTCGCGTAAACCTGCTCGCGCCAATTTTATGGATGAAACCAAGACAGAAATTGCCTGATCTTGACCATAAACAACATGTTTGAGTTCTCTTTCAAGCTTACTCAGTATCTTCTGATCATTCCGAGAAACTGTTTTTGGTGGAATTCTTGCAATTGTAGCAACAGTCGCTTCAATTTCTTTAACACCTATACTCTTCTTGCGCTGTTTTTGCGGCAAAAGCTTTTGCGCTGCGCCACTTTCGTCAATAATATCAATTGCTTTGTCAGGTAACCTACGGTCAATTATATAGCGTGAAGATAATTCTACGGATGCCTTCATTGCCTGATCTGTATATTTAATCTGATGAAAATCTTCAAAGTAAGGCTTCATCCCCTGCAAAATCTTAATCGCATCTGTAACAGAAGGTTCATTAATATCAATCTTCTGAAAACGACGCTCTAAAGCACGATCTTGTTCAAAGAATTTGCGATATTCTCTGTAAGTCGTCGAACCAATACATCGCATAGTTCCAGAAGATAATACAGGTTTTAAAAGATTTGCTGCATCCATATTTCCCCCTAATGTCGCTCCTGCCCCAATTAAGGTATGAATTTCATCAATAAATAAAATAGCATCTGGATACAGCTCAAACTCTTTAATAACTTGCTTTAAGCGTTCTTCAAAATCACCGCGATAACGTGTACCAGCAACAAGTCCCCCCATATCAAGAGAAAATATTGTTGCATTTGATAAAACTTCAGGCACTTGCCCATCAACAATGCTCTTTGCCAATCCCTCAATTATAGCGGTTTTCCCCACTCCAGGATCACCAACCAAAAGCGGATTGTTTTTTGACCTTCGACATAAAATCTGAATCATGCGTGAAATTTCTATTTCTCGGCCAATTAATAAATCAATTTTTCCATTAAGTGCTTTACAATTGAGATCAACACAATAATTCGTTAAAGCACTTGTTCCTCTTTCACCATTATCCGAAATCTGCTGATCTAATTGCTCTTCAAGTCCTTCAAGTAACATAGATAGCCCATCATCACGCGTGACACCATGTGAAATAAAACGTACAGCATCATAGCGTGTCATTCCCATCTCTTGAAGAAAATATGCTGCATGGCTTTCACGTTCAGAAAAAATTGCAACAAGAACATTTGCCCCCGATACTTCATCTTTTCCAGCTGATTGTGCATGAATCACCGCACGTTGGATAACACGCTGGAAAAAAGCTGTAGGCTTTGTATCCTCATCAGCTCTAATCTGTTCATCTAACTCTGAGCGAAGATAATTGGTTAAGCGCTCTCGCAATTCCTCCACATCTACTTGGCATGCCTGAATAACGGAATTTGCATCGGCATCATCTAACAGTGCAAGTAGAAGATGCTCTAATGTTGCATATTCATGCCGTGCTTGAGTAGCAATTGTTAATGCACGATGCAAAACCTCTTCAAGACTAGGTGTAAAAGATGGCATAATTCCTCACTTCCATTCCATTACACATTGTAACGGATGTTCATTTTGACGTGCACATTCCCTCACTTGTACTATTTTCATTTCAGCGACTTCATAAGTATAAGTTCCACATTCACCTATCCCATTGTGATGAACATTTAACATAATCCGTGTTGCCTCTTCGAAATTTTTTTTAAAAAAGTTCTTCAAAACGAAAACAACAAAATCCATAGGTGTGTAATCATCATTAAGTAAAAGAACGCGATATAATTTAGGTTTTTGGAGTTTTGCTTTAGCCTTAGGTATTATAACCGCACCATGCCTACCTTCATCACCATTTTTGCTCTTTTCATTATGCATAATATGAGCTATAGAGTTTGTTATGAGCGTCTGTCCCATTATCGTTTCCTATGAAGCACATTTTTTATTAATTTTAAATTCTTTCATAACTATTGCAATACCTGTTTGTATAAGAGAAAAACTTTCTCTCTATAGTTAGACTTCAATCACTCACTCAGAAAATAACTTCTGTAAACAAATTAGTAATACCATTCGTTTAAACTGCATAAAAAAGTTACAGAAAAGGAAGCTTTATAGAAGTTTTTTAAGATAAATGGAGAAATAGGATACTGCAAGTGTATATTAACTATCAAAAAATTATGCGCTACTATAAAAAAATAACAATTTCTTTTGTTATGTTAGCTTTTTCTTACTGTTGGGCATCAGCGACACCTCAAGGAGCCTATCCTGATAAGTATGCCGCTATTGTTATAGATGCTACCACGGGAAAAACTCTATTTCAAGCCAATGCAACACTGAAACGTTATCCTGCTTCTTTAACAAAAATGATGACATTGTACTTACTCTTTGAAGCTATGCAGATGCGTCGTGTGACACCAAATACACCAATTCCTGTTTCACATTATGCAGCAATGCGTCCACCGACAAAAATTGGTTTTAAAGCAGGCCAAACAATTTCTGCAGAAGCAGCAGCTAAAGCACTCATTACAAGATCCGCAAATGATGTTGCTGCTGCCATTGCAGAATATCTTGGAGGTAGTGAAAAAAAATTTGCTCAAATGATGACAGTAAAAGCTCGTAAACTTGGTATGAAACATACACATTTCGCAAATGCTTCAGGACTTCCGGATGTGCACAATTATACTACAGCACGAGATATAGCTACTTTGTCATTAGCTTTACGTAAACATTTTCCAAAACAATATAAATTGTTCAAAACAAAAAGTTTTAATTTCCATGGACGTACAATTAACAGCCACAATAAACTCGTTAAAATAATGAAAGGTGTCGATGGAATTAAAACAGGATACACACAAATGTCAGGTTCTAATTTAGCAACTTCAATGCGTCTTGAGGGGCGCTCTGTTGTAGCTGTTGTTATGGGAGGTAAATCATCTACTGCACGTGACGAGCATATGGCTAGCTTATTGAATCAATATTTACCAAAAGCAAGCCAAATGAAAAGTGGTGAACGTTTAATGGCTTCTGCACGCTATCACCTACCCACTGGCGCCAATACTCCTATACCAACCATTAAAGCTGATTCAAGTGATTTTGACGATGAAATTTCAACTATGTTGACAGCATTTGCAGAACAACCTAAAAACTCCAATATCGCAATAACGGCTGTAAATAAGGTAATTATACCAATACCAAACCCTCAAAAAACTATACCGGTTGAGACTCATAAAATTGTAACAGCCTCTTTGTCCGCGAACGCCGGATGGGCTATCCAAATTGGTTCTCTTCCTAGTGAAAAACAAGCAAAAACTCTGCTTTTAAAAGCAAAAAATGCAGCTTTTTCTACTTTAAAGCAGGCATCTTCACACATGCAACTGTTTGAAAAAAATGGGCAGCGTTATTACCGAGCACGATTTACAGGGTTTCAATCAAAAAAAGCTGCATTTGATGCTTGTTCTACATTAAAGAAAGCAAATTTTAACTGCTATACTGTAGCTTACTAAAAGTTTTTGAATTCTGCGTTAGGATAGTATTATGACAGATAATGCTTTTGCTTTATTTCATAAAAAAGAAATTTTATTGAAGCAATCATCCCTCCTTTCATTGCGCTCTCTTCACAATGCTGCCGCAAAACTTGCTGGTTTAAAATATAATTCAACTACCTTAGATACACAATCTCTTGTTAACCTTCTCATTTGCCAAACAATGCGCAACCGTCGTCTCATAATGCCTCCTGTACGCATTCACTTACGCGTTGCGAGCCAAACGGGTAATGTACCTATTAAAATCCGTCTAGGAGCAACAAACACTTAATTCTACAGACCATCTCTAAAAAATTATTTTATTATTAACCATCTCTACAGTCTCAGAAAAACTTTTGATAAACATACGTCTTTCTTAAATCATTAGAAATTGTACTGACAGCTTTTTCAATTATCCAATACCTTTAAGCTTTCAATAAAACCATTGTTAAGGACATAAAAATACTCAATATTTTTCTGCTTTTGGATTTAATATAAAAAATCGTCCTTGATATCTTTCTGGAAAAAATGAATAGATTCATTGAGTGAAGGTTTATCATTTTAGGGATTATTGTAAAAGTTCAATAAGGAAAATCCCTCTCAATAACGGTCTCCCCCTACAACATAAACACTGTAAAAAATAATCTAACTTCTTTTATTGATATTTTTTTCAACGGACAAAGAAAATTTAAAAATACAAATACTATCGATAAAAAACATAAAAGAAATTATCAGATTAAATATCATGATAACGATTTCCTAAGATTTTAATTTATATAATTTATTTTTCACATCTTCAATAAGAGATTTTTATAAGATTCTCTTATTTTCCTTCTTATATTGAATAAGCCAAAACTATTCGATTTCTCATCACGAGAAAGATTGGCATATAAACTTATTAAAAAGGAATCAAAATATCTCTTATGAATCATTTCAAGTACTAGGATCTTTTGTAACATTGAAAGTTGAAAAAAGGATGATAGTGCTGATTTTCTCCCTTTATAGATAAAGGTGCTAATACTCTATAGATTTTATACCATTCATGGAAAACTTACATTATACTATTCATATGCAAGATACTGATTTATAAAGATGGTTTATTATTTTTCATGTTAGATGAGAATCTCGAATGTCGTAAGATTCTCTCATTTCAAATCTGTGTATGTTGAATCAATCGAAACCGTTCTCTTGCATGTTATAAACGGGATGAGCGTGTGACGTGAAACTGTACCAGAAAGACTCAAAATGCCTATAATGAACCGTTTCAAATGCCAAGGACTTTTCCCCGCATAAGGGAGCTGGCAAAGTGTGCGATCATGCTCAATGTGCTCCTTTTATTAAGCATAAAGATGGGGGACTCAATGGAATTTACCTTTATACCCACTCACAGATGCTATCGCGAAATGAGTTTGGGAGCGTTGAGAGATATTTCTTTAAAAAAAACTTATAAATGAGTAACACAATAATGTTCTATCGTGTGCATTCTATTCTCACGAGAATTTTGATAAATATTTTTTATGTATACGTTATTATTTATTTTAATTTTTTTGGGCTACAGAATTTATAAAGATATCTCCAATATATCTTTAATTATTGTAAATTAGCGTTTTTTTTCAAGGTCTTTTTTACCATACTAGGTACCCAAAAATCTTCACTTTTAAAAAATTAAAAGCTTTAAAACTCTCTCTCACCTCATCATAATTATTCAGATTTAAAACAAATTTTCCTTGGACAGTCATGCATAGTCTTCCATTACTTAAAAGATATGGCTATGAAAACTTTTAAAAGCCATAAAACCCAGCAAAAAATAATGGCAGGTTGATCACTAAAATTTTACTTTACGCTTTTTTATTTTTTCCAAATTAGACTTTTTCCTATTTCAGAGACAAATCAGACAGATATCAGCAACACTCTCCCTCCAAACTTACATGCAAAAGCTATTATTCGTTAAGAAAGTATAGAGGCATCTCAAATTTATTTTAAGCATGCTGCTGAATTAAATTGGAATTTTAATTTATAAGTAATAAAAAAACATAAGCTTTAGCAGGAAACACGATCCCTCTCCAAAAAGTCTAGTTATAGATTGAAAAATGTTCCAGCTTTTAACAAGATATTGCATTAACTGCAAGACCACCTTTGCTTGTCTCTTTATAACGTTCACTCATATCATGACCAGTCTGGCGCATTGTTTCTATACAAGTATCAAGAGAAACAAAATGATCTCCATTACCATATAATGCAAGAGAAGAAGCCGTTACCGCCTTAACAGCTCCCATTGCATTACGCTCAATACAAGGAACTTGTACAAGACCTGCAACAGGATCACATGTCATTCCCAAATGATGTTCAAGCGCAATTTCTGCCGCATTTTCAATTTGAGCTGGTGTTCCACCTAACGCTGCAGTCAACCCTGCTGCGGCCATTGAAGATGCTGTTCCAACTTCACCTTGACACCCAACTTCTGCACCAGAAATAGAGGCATTATGTTTGATAACACCGCCTATAGCTGCTGCCGTTAATAGAAAATTATGTATTCCATCTCGATCTGAATCATCATTAAATTGAAGATAATAACGCAAAACTGCTGGGACAACACCGGCTGCCCCATTTGTTGGGGCTGTAACAACACGACCACCTGCTGCATTTTCCTCATTGACTGCTATAGCATATACCGAAAGCCAATCATTTGCCCAAAGTGGATAATTGCAATTTTTCTTTTGATTTTTCAAAAGCGTTTCATGCAGCTTTTTAGCACGCCTTAGAACACGCAATCCACCAGGCAACTCACCTTCTTGTGAAAGACCTCTATCAATGCAATTTGTCATCGCTGAAAAAATTTCATCAAGCCCTGTATCAAGAGAAGAACGCTCTATCTTTGTTTCTTCATTTAAGCGTTTCATTTCAGCAATTGAAAGTCCTGATTTTTCTGCCATTGATAACATTGTACGAGCAGAATCAAATGGATATGGTACCTCAAATGCTTCTGGTTGTATATTATCATTCATATGGCTTAATTCATCCTCAGTCACAACAAAGCCACCACCGATAGAATAATAAATTTGCCGCAACAGAACATTCCCATCAGTATTAAGTCCTTCAAAGGCTAGTCCATTTGTATGTCCAGGGAGGATTTTCTTTCGTTCAAAAATGAGATCACGTTGCACATCAAACTGATAAGTGGGATGGCCTTCTGGTTGCACTTTTTTTTCACGTATAACTTTTTCTAACAAAACCCCTATGCTATCAGGATCAACAGTAGAAGCTTTTTCTCCTAAAAGTCCTAATATGATAGCCCTATCTGTTGCATGACCAATACCCGTGAAAGCTAAAGAACCATAAAGATAAACACGTATATGAGAAACTTGAATATCAGACGACTGAGAAAAATCTCCTATCTCTTGCAAAAACATATTAGCAGCCGTCATCGGCCCCATCGTATGTGAGCTAGAAGGACCAATCCCAATTTTAAAAAGTTCAAAAACAGATAGAAACACGTATCACCTCAAAACTATAAAAACTATAGTACAGCTTGAGCATATATGCTTTTTCATAACGTTTGTCCCGCTTAAAATCAGATTGCGAGATAAACTAGAAAAATGACAGCAATAAATACGAACGTCGCTCGTCTTGCTACCACCCAACACTTTCTTTCTATAGCGCTTTCCATCAACCAACCTTAAAAATGGATAATGCCCCTAGAGTCATCGCTCTTAATGTTCCAAACGTAGTAAAATAAGTGTTAATATGCAACATCAAAATTCAATAAGAATAAGAAATTCTTATCGGAAATATTTTTCATAATGCACCAATTTCTTCAAAGCGTATGCTTAATTATATAAAATATTTTATGGGTATGTTTCAATGAAACGTACAAAATTTTCTAACGATTCTCGTTCTGTCTCAAAATTATTTTCTGGAGCACTCATATCGCGATAACCAAGTGCCATACCACAGATAATATGACGATCAGAAGGAATAGATAAAAGCATACGAATCTGTTTATGATAGTCAGCAAAAGCAGCTTGAGGACAGGTATCTAATCCAAATCCACGTGCAGCTAACATAATGGTCTGCATAAACATACCCAAATCAAGCCAACTCCCCATTTCCATGTCGTGATCCATTGTAAATAAGAGTCCTACAGGTGCATCAAAAAATAAAAAATTTCGTGCCTTTTGATGAAGTATTTTTTCTTCATCACCTTTTTGAATTCCAAGACTCTGATAAAGATCCAAACCAACTTTTCGTCGCCTTGAAATGTAAGGTTCACGCCACTGACGCGGATAATAATTATATTCACGCTCTCCTTTTACACCTGATAACACAAGTTGTGAAAGCTCTTTCCCTACTTTCTGTAATACACTTCCTGTAAGCACAATCACTTGCCATGGCTGAATATTTGTTCCAGATGGTGCACGTGCTGCAAATTTTAAGATTTCTTTGATTGTTTCCAAACTAACTGGCTGATCAGTAAAAGCGCGAATTGACTTTCGTGACAAAATAGATTGAAAAACACTCATAGGAGAAACTGCCATTGTTTTTACTTTCTTTATAAAAAAGATTTTTTTGCTTATCAAGGAGCAATATACTGCCGAAATACCTTTGCAGCTTTTTTCAAACACTCTATTTCTTTAAATGACTTACACATTTTACACAGTGTTAAAGATTCCCCTTAGAGATAGTATAACCTATCTCTTTAATAAAAAAATTGCCTAAAAGCAGATATTATAATCAATGATTACCCCCAGCTCCGCTAAGCTCTCAAAAAAATCTCCTCAATTCGTTCTAAATCCTGTATAAGATCATCAATACCATGCTGCATCTGCTTTAAATCAGCTCGTTTTTTATGAATTCCTGCAATTAATTTCTTAAGCTTTTTCTTATCATCAGGTATTTTTCCAACCATTGTCAACATATCAGATATTTTAGACAACGAAAATTTAACTCTTTTAGCGCGCAGTATTTGTTTTAACTTATGACGATCCGTTTGTGTATAAAGCCGTGTATTTCCACGCCGGAAAGGGATAAGAAGCCCCTCTTCTTCATAAATAACGTAAAATCCGAGCTGTTATTGAAAACTCACGTGTTAATTCTCCAATTGAATAATATCCGTACATTTTATAATTCTGTCTTCATAGATCACATTGTTATAAGAAATATATCTATTTTTTATAAAACTTCAGTTAAGCACTCTAATTTCTACTTTCCTGCATTCTAATTTATAAGAAAATACATTCTTGTCATACAAGTATTGTATAGTAGAGAACCAATTATTTTTTAGATTACAGAAAAGACTATTGGTCTTTCATTATAAGCCCTTTTAAATCTTTATAGAAGATATCGACCAACAATTTTTCTAAAATTCAAAATCAATCATTATTTTATTTGTAGATAATCAACTCTTTTCCTTGAATATGGCTTTTGAGTTTCACATATTTTGGAAAAATTTTATACTGCTTTTAGAAATTAAGAAACTTTAAAATAAAGTAACAAAAATGTAGCTTATCACTAGATTTTGTATATTTTGCCAGCAGGTTTTGTACCAATTTATTTTTTTAAAAGAGTCTTTAAGTGGTTCTCAAAGGATTTTTAAAGACCTTTCAAAACCTTCTCTCATTTTTACTATGAAAACGCTCTTTTTTCTGATTTTCGGTAAATTCCGCAATTTTAGGCGTCAAAATCTATTTTGACAAAACGCGCATTTAATGGTAAAAATTGTACATAAAAACAACAAATTACTACCTATTCCTATCTCTTCCCACTTAGCACAAAACCTAGTGTCAAATTACAAAAAAAGATAAGCTTCGTTACAAAATAATAAGCCACTAAAGATGTTTAAAATAACTATTGCCTTATAATTTTTGATATTTTTTAGGAGAATATGCAACTTCTGCATTTCGAGATAAAAAACGTCTGAACTCTCTATTCAGACGTTTTTATATTATGTGATGTTGTATTTAAATTATTCAGCAACGGCGTCGGTTGTCATATTTGTCAACATAGCCTTAGCCACTTCATTATTACTAGACTTACGCTGCTCATCTACAATCAAATCATCACGAACTGCAGCAATACGACGGATTTGAGAAATCGTACCACCCGTGCCTGCTGGAATAAGACGACCGACAATAACGTTCTCTTTAAGTCCTTGCAACGTATCAATTTTACCAGAAACTGCTGCTTCAGTAAGAACACGTGTTGTTTCCTGAAACGATGCTGCCGAAATGAAAGAAGGCGTTTGAAGAGAAGCTTTTGTAATTCCAAGAAGAATGGGATTACCAGATGCAGGTTTTTTCCCTTCTGCAATCAAATTATCATTTATCTCATCAAGTTCAATACGATCAACATTATCACCTGGAATATATCCTGAATCTCCAGATTCAGTAATTTCAACTTTTTGCAACATTTGACGAACAATCACTTCAATGTGTTTATCATTAATAAGGACCCCCTGCAAACGATAAACCTCCTGAATCTCATTAACAAGGTAAGATGCCAAAGCTTCAACCCCCTTAATCGCCAAGATATCATGAGGTGCTGGATTACCATCAAGGATATAATCTCCCTTTTCAATTTGATCACCTTCTTGGAAGTGAAACAACTTACCTTTTGGAATCAAATATTCTACTGCCTCAAGAGTTTCATCATTTGGTTCAATAATGATACGACGTTTATTCTTATAACCACGGCCGAATCGAATCGTGCCACTTACTTCAGCAATAATCGCATGATCCTTTGGACGACGCGCCTCAAAAAGCTCAGCCACACGTGGTAAACCACCCGTAATATCTTTCGTCTTAGCACTTTCCATTGGCAAACGAGCAATAACATCACCAGCCTTAACATGAGCGCCAAGCTCAACAGAAAGAATAGTTTCCACTGACATCATATAACGGGCTTCACCTCCCTTATACAATTTAGCAATGGATTCACCTTCTTTATCTGCGTGGATAATAATGGCTGGTTTAAGATCTGCACCACGTGGATTAGCGCGCCAATCAATCACCAAACGCTTCGTAATACCCGTAGATTCATCAGCTGTTTCAGTGACAGATAAACCATCAACCATATCTTCAAAACCCACATAGCCTTCAACTTCCGTTAAAATTGGACGTGTATAAGGATCCCATTCTGCTATACGTTGGCCACGTTTAACCACATCACCATCATCAACAAAAATATGGGCACCATAACTAACACGATGTACAACACGCTCTTTTCCTAACTCATCCTTGATAAGGATAGCCATATTACGCCCCATAACAACCAAATGTCCTTCAGAGTTACGAACCACATTACGATTACGAATCTCCACTTTACCTTCATAAGATGCCTCTAAATACGATGAATCAACAACCTGCGCAGTTCCTCCTAAGTGGAAAGTACGCATAGTAAGCTGTGTCCCCGGCTCACCAATGGATTGAGCAGCAATAACACCAACGGCTTCTCCCTGATTAACAGGTGTTCCACGCGCCAAATCACGACCATAGCATTTTGCACAAACACCAAGACGTGTTTCACATGTTAAAGCAGAACGAATTTGAACAGATTGAATCCCGGCTTCTTCAATCTTCGCAACATCAGCTTCCTCAATCATCGCTCCACCTTCAAGGATAACCTCTCCAGAGACAGGATGTAGAATATCAACAAGCGCTGTACGACCAAGAATTCTTTGCCCAAGGGAGGCAACAATTTGTCCTGCATCAACAATTGGCTGCATGGTAAGCCCTTTTGCGGTACCACAATCAACTGCTGAAATAATAGCATCCTGAGCAACATCAACAAGACGCCGTGTTAAATAACCAGAATTCGCCGTCTTTAACGCCGTATCAGCAAGTCCTTTACGTGCACCATGCGTGGAATTGAAGTATTCATTAACAGTTAGACCTTCTTTAAAATTTGAAATAATGGGGGTTTCAATAATTTCACCCGATGGTTTTGCCATTAATCCACGCATACCGGCCAATTGTCTCATCTGGTTAGCAGAACCACGTGCACCAGAATGCGACATCATATAGATCGAATTCATCGGCCGTTGACGACCTGTTTTAGGATCAAAATCAACAGCTTGAATACGTTTCATCATTTCATCTGCAACGCGATCTGTACATTTACCCCAAGCATCTACAACCTTATTGTATTTTTCACCTTGTGTAATCAAACCATCATTATATTGCTGTTCGTACTCCTTAGCCAAAGCTTCTGTCTCTGCAACTAAACGCGACTTACTATCAGGAATAACCATATCGTCCTTCCCGAATGAAATTCCTGCACGACAAGCATAAGAAAAACCAAGCTGCATAATACGGTCACAAAAAATAACCGTCTCTTTTTGTCCACAGTGCCGATAAACATGATCAATCATTTTAGAAATGTTCTTTTTCGTCATTTCTTGATTGACAAGATCAAATGAGATATCCGAATTTCTTGGCAAAAGCTCACCGATAATCAAACGACCAGGTGTCGTATCATACAGTTTAGAAACTTCTTTTCCATCCTTACTGATATTCTTAACACGGCCTTTAATCTTCGTATGAAGCGTTACAACCTTATTTTCCAAGGCATAATGAAGCTCACCTATATCAGAAAAAGCCATTCCTTCACCTGGTTCTTTTTCAGAAACAATTGAAAGATAATAAAGACCAAGAACCATATCCTGTGAGGGAACAATAATTGGGGCACCATTGGCCGGATGAAGAATATTATTGGTCGACATCATCAAAACACGGGCTTCAAGCTGTGCTTCAAGAGAAAGCGGAACATGAACCGCCATCTGATCTCCATCAAAATCCGCATTAAAAGCAGTACACACCAGTGGATGAAGTTGAATAGCTTTGCCTTCAATTAAGATAGGTTCAAAAGCCTGAATCCCCAAACGGTGCAATGTAGGCGCGCGGTTAAGTAAAACAGGATGTTCACGAATAACCTCATCCAAGATATCCCAAACTTCTGGATGTTCTTTTTCAACAAGCTTCTTTGCCTGTTTTACTGTTGATGAATAGCCTTTTGCATCAAGCCGCGCATAAATAAAAGGCTTAAATAATTCAAGAGCCATTTTTTTGGGAAGACCACATTGATGCAATTTTAATTCAGGACCCGTCACAATAACAGAACGCCCTGAGTAATCAACACGCTTCCCAAGTAAGTTCTGACGAAAACGTCCTTGCTTGCCCTTCAACATATCTGATAGAGACTTGAGAGGACGTTTATTGGCTCCAGTAATCACACGCCCACGCCGTCCATTATCAAACAATGCATCAACAGCTTCTTGTACCATACGCTTTTCATTGCGCACGATAATTCCAGGAGCACGCAATTCAATCAGCCGTTTCAAGCGGTTATTACGATTAATAACACGCCGATAAAGATCATTCAGATCTGATGTCGCAAAACGCCCACCATCAAGCGGAACCAATGGACGCAAATCCGGTGGAATAACCGGAATTGTTTTCATAATCATCCACTCTGGCTTATTTCCAGATTCAAGAAAGTTTTCAACGATTTTAAGTCGTTTAATCAATTTTTTCTGCTTTAACTCTGAAGTTGTTTCAGCTAATTGGAGACGCAAATCATTGGCGATTTTATTTAACTCCATACCAGCTAAAAGCTCGTAGATAGCTTCAGCGCCAATCATAGCTGTAAACTGATCTTCTCCAAACTCATCAATAGCAAGCATATATTCTTCTTCAGAAAGAAGCTGATGGAGCTTAAGAGATGTCAACCCTGGTTCGGTTACAATATAATTCTCAAAATAAAGAACCCGCTCAATATCTTTTAAAGTTAAATCTAAAAGTGTAGAAATACGACCTGGTAATGATTTAAGAAACCATATATGCGCAACAGGTGCCGCAAGCTCAATATGCCCCATACGCTCACGACGTACGCGCGAAAGAGTAACCTCTACACCACATTTTTCACAAATAATGCCCTTATACTTCATGCGTTTATATTTGCCACATAGACATTCATAGTCTTTAATAGGGCCAAATATACGTGCACAAAAAAGACCATCACGCTCTGGTTTAAAAGTCCTATAATTAATAGTCTCAGGCTTCTTAATCTCACCATACGACCAGGACAAAATTTTCTCAGGACTCGCAATAGAAATACGAATAGAGTCAAATGTCTGCGCTGGCGCTTGAGGATTGAAAAGATTCATGACCTCGTGGTTCATGCTGTTCTCCTTCAAAGATTCTTAGAACCTGTTGTAATATCTCATTTATTTTATAACAAATCTTCTTTAAAATACATTCACTTTAAAAAACGACCTGTATAACCTTAATAAGGTTATTGAGCTTCTTAAGGTAATCAAAGCGCAACCTTTTTCTAGTGCGCTCCTCGAATTATTATTCTGCCGTATCAGACAATGCCCGCTGTGCAATAAGTTCACGCGCATCATCAAGCTCCACATTAAGAGCGAGTGAACGCATTTCTTTTACCAACACATTAAAGCTTTCGGGTATACCCGCCTCAAATGTATCATCACCACGCACAATTGCCTCATAGACTTTCGTTCGACCAGCCACATCATCTGATTTTACTGTTAGCATCTCCTGCAAAGTGTATGCAGCACCATAAGCTTCAAGTGCCCAAACCTCCATTTCACCAAAACGCTGACCACCAAACTGTGCCTTACCTCCTAGTGGCTGCTGCGTAACAAGTGAATAGGGACCTATCGAACGTGCATGAATCTTATCATCCACAAGGTGATGCAATTTCAACATGTAAATATATCCCACCGTTACTGGACGATCAAAAGGCTCTCCAGTACGACCATCATAAAGCGTAACCTGCCCTGAACTATCTAAGCCTGCATCTTCCAGCATCATGTTAATATCAGACTCATGCGCTCCATCAAAAACAGGCGTTGCAATTGAAACACCTTTCTTCATCTGTAATGCCAATTTGTAAAGACTTTCATTATCATACTGACGGACTGGTTCATTATGATTATCATCAGGCATAAGATTTTCAATACGCTGGCGCAAAGGCAATATATCCCCAGTCTCTTGATATAACTCTAACAAATCACCAATCTTCTTGCCCATTCCCGCACATGCCCAACCAAGGTGTGTCTCAAGAATTTGTCCAACATTCATACGACTAGGCACACCAAGCGGATTCAAGACGATATCAGCATGAGTTCCATCTTCAAGAAATGGCATATCTTCTACGGGAAGAATGCGTGAGACAACACCCTTATTCCCGTGACGTCCCGCCATCTTATCACCTGGTTGGATTTTGCGCTTCACAGCCACAAAAACCTTCACCATTTTCATGACGCCAGGAGGCATTTCATCACCTCTTTGGACCTTTTCAACTTTATCCATAAAGCGACGTTGTAATGCTTCTTTTGATTCATCATATTGCTTGCGCAAAGCTTCAATTTCATTTTGAAGCTTTTCATCCTCAACAGCAAATTGCCACCACTGGGATCGTGGATATTGCCCCATTACCGTACTATCAAGCTTTTTGTCCCCCGAAAAGCCTTTCGGACCTTCTACGGCAATTTTACCTGTCAACATATCGATGAGGCGCGCATAAACATTGCGATCAAGAATAGACTGTTCATCATCACGGTCTTTTGCTAAACGCTCAATTTCTTCACGCTCAATTGCCATCGCACGTTCATCTTTTTCCACGCCATGGCGATTAAAAACGCGAACTTCAACAACAGTACCAAAAGTCCCAGGAGGCATACGCATAGAAGTATCACGAACATCAGATGCCTTTTCCCCAAAAATTGCACGCAGAAGCTTTTCTTCTGGCGTCATTGGACTTTCACCTTTTGGGGTAATCTTTCCAACTAAAATATCACCTGGTTGAACTTCAGCACCAATATAAATAATGCCAGCTTCATCAAGATTTCTTAATGCTTCTTCCGCAACATTAGGAATGTCGCGCGTAATTTCCTCAGGACCAAGTTTTGTATCGCGTGCTGCAACTTCAAATTCCTCAATATGAATTGAAGTAAACACATCATCAGCAACAATGCGCTCGGATAACAAAATAGAATCTTCATAATTGTATCCATTCCAAGGCATAAAGGCTACGAGAACATTCCGCCCAAGAGCTAAATCACCAAGATCCGTTGATGGACCATCTGCAATGATATCACCTTTTTCTACCCTATCACCGACATGCACAAGAGGACGCTGATTAATACAAGTGGACTGATTAGAACGCTGAAATTTCTGTAAGCGGTAAATATCAACGCCTGATTTTGAAGGATCTAAATCTTCTGTTGCACGGATAACAATACGGGTAGCATCGACTTGATCAACAATACCACTACGTTTTGCACTCACAGCTGCTCCTGAATCGCGCGCAACTATGGATTCCATTCCCGTCCCAACAAATGGCGCTTCAGCGCGTACAAGAGGAACTGCCTGACGCTGCATATTTGATCCCATAAGCGCACGATTCGCATCATCATTTTCCAAAAAAGGAATAAGCGCTGCTGCAACTGAAACCAACTGTTTTGGTGAAACATCCATCAAATCAACATGATCACGCGGCGCCATTAAAACTTCACCAGCATGACGGCAAACAACAAACTCTTCTATAAAACGACCTTCACTATCTAATGAGGAATTAGCCTGAGCAACATAATGCTTCGCCTCTTCCATCGCGGAAAGATAAATAACTTCTTTTGTAACTTTTCCATCAATAATTTTTCGATATGGGCTTTCAATAAAGCCATATTTGTTAACTCGCGCAAATGTTGCTAAGGAGTTAATGAGACCAATATTGGGTCCTTCTGGTGTTTCAATCGGACAAATACGACCATAATGCGTAGGATGTACGTCACGGACCTCAAAGCCCGCACGTTCACGAGTCAAACCACCTGGACCAAGAGCAGAAAGACGGCGCTTATGGGTAATTTCCGACAATGGATTGGTTTGATCCATAAACTGCGACAATTGTGAAGACCCAAAAAATTCACGAACTGCTGCTGCTGCAGGCTTTGCATTGATCAAATCCTGTGGCATAACTGTATCAATCTCAACCGATGACATACGCTCTTTTATCGCACGCTCCATACGAAGAAGACCAATGCGATATTGATTTTCCATCAGCTCCCCAACGGAACGAACGCGACGGTTGCCAAGATTATCAATATCATCAATTTCACCACGACCATCACGCAGTTCAACCAACATCTTAACAACAGCAATAATATCCTCTTGGCGTAAAATGCGAATAGTGTCTGGACAATCAAGATCCATACGCAAATTCATCTTAACACGCCCAACAGCTGAAAGATCATAACGTTCTGTATCAAAAAACAATGAATGGAACATTGCTTCTGCTGTATCAATCGTTGGGGGCTCTCCTGGACGCATCACTCGGTAAATATCAAATAATGCATCCTGCCGACTTTCATTTTTATCCACCTTTAAAGTATTGCGGATATAAGCGCCAATATTCATGTGATCAATATCAAGGATATTGATTTGGTCAGCACTAACATCAAGCAAAATTTTTAATACTTTTTCGTCAATTTCATCACCAGCTTCAAGATAGATTTCACCTGTTTCGTAATTGACAATATCTTCGGCTAGATAACAACCTAATAAATCATCTTCACTAACTTTAACCGCTTTAAGTCCTTTTTCTGCCAAAAATTTTGCAGTACGAACTGTTAATTTCTTACCAGCCTCCGCAACAACTTCACCACTATCTGCGTCTATAAGGTCAGAAATGAGCTTCATTCCTTTAAAGCGATCAACAGAATAAGGAACACGCCATCCTTCTCCATCACGTTCATAAGTTACTTTATCATAAAACGTCGACAAAATATCCGACCCATCCATACCCAATGCCATCAAAAGGCTGGTAACAGGAATCTTGCGGCGTCGATCAATACGAGCATAAATGATGTCCTTAGCATCAAACTCAATATCAAGCCAAGAGCCACGATACGGAATAACACGAGCAGCAAAAAGAAGCTTTCCTGATGAATGGGACTTTCCTTTATCGTGGTCAAAAAAGACACCAGGAGAACGATGCATTTGAGAAACAATAACACGTTCCGTACCATTAACAATAAAGGTACCATTCGTCGTCATTAAAGGCATATCGCCCATATAAACGCCTTGCTCTTTGATGTCTTTGATATCTTTGGAGCCAGTGTCCTCATCAACATCAAAAACAATTAAACGCAATATCACCTTTAATGGGGCTGCATAAGTTAAATCACGTTGACGGCACTCTTCAACATCAAATTTTGGTAAATCAAATTCATAACCAACAAACTCAAGCATAGCTGTACCGGAAAAATCCGAAATAGGAAAAACCGATTTAAAAACAGCCTGCAAACCTTCATCTGGTCGTCCACCTTTCGGTTCCTCAACCATGAGAAACTGATCGTATGACGCTTTTTGAACCTCAATAAGATTCGGCATTTCTGCTACTTCAGGAATCTTACCAAAAAATTTGCGTACGCGCTTACGACCATTGAATTGAGACATCATTGCGTGAGTCTGAGCCATCGTCGCTCCTTGATCTTTACTCTTCAAGGTAAACAAACCTTGAAAGCCTTATATCATTAACCTGCATATGCAGACCAGTTCACTTGACACTCAATAATGAGCATCATTACTTTTCCCCACCAACATAAGCCATTCATCTTTCTGACTTTATGACGAAGGGATGAGTAATCCAAACCCATCCCATTATTGTTACGAAACCATTGGGAAAAGGTTTTTTACTCATTATTTTCCCTCTTTTGTATTAAGAGAAAGAAAATCGGCAAACATAAATGCCCGCCGATAAAATTAAATTTACTTAAGTTCCACTTTAGCACCAGCAGCTTCAAGTTGAGATTTAATTTTTTCTGCTTCTTCTTTAGAAGCACCTTCTTTAATAGGCTTAGGTGCTCCTTCAACCAGATCTTTAGCTTCTTTAAGACCAAGTCCAGTAAGAGCACGAACTTCCTTAATAACATTAATTTTTTGTGCACCACCTTCAACAAGAATAACATCAAACTCTGTTTTTTCTTCAGCAGCTGGAGCAGCGGCACCGGCAACAGCAGCAACAGCTACAGGAGCAGCAGCCGAAACTCCCCACTTTTCTTCAAGTAACTTAGAAAGCTCAGCGGCTTCCAAAAGGGTTAGATTAGAAAGGTCTTCTACGATCTTCTCTAGATCAGCCATTTTTAAATTCCTTCAATTAAAAGATTTGAACCATTATTAATCTTATTCAAAAAAACAGAAAAGCATTAAAGCTCTTCCATAAACGTGAATACAAACAGCCTTAAGCCGCCTTATCCTCCTGAGCATATGCTCCTATGACACGTGCAACCTGACCAGCAGGGGCATTAACAACCTGTGCAATACGGGTCGCAGGGGTAGAAATCATACCCACAAGTTTTGCACGCAACTCGTTTAATGAAGGCAACGAAGCCAATGACTTCACAGCATCTACAGTTAAACTTGTTGCACCCATTGAACCGCCAAGGATGACAAATTTGTCATTGCTTTTCGCAAAATCAACAGCAACTTTCGGCGCTGTGATTGGATCTTCTGAATAAGCAATAAGTGTTTGTCCAGTAAACAAACCCATTATCGATTCAGATTCCGTGCCCTGAAGAGCGATTTTAGCAAGACGGTTTTTGGCGACTTTAACGGCACCGCCAGCTTCACCCATTTTCGAACGCAAATCATTCATCTGTGAAACTGTCAGACCGGAATAATGTGCAACAACAACAGAACCAGACTTCCGAAAAGCCTCGTTAAGCCATGTAACAAATTCGCGTTTTTCCGCTCTATTCACTGTCTCTCTCCATTTAACAGATTTGCTTAAAACAAATCTGTTGGTTACCTTTGATAACATAAAATACTTCATGTCACCGATGAGGATCCTGTCCCCTTTTTCACGCACAGCGTTCAAAGGCAACCTTGGCTCAAACCCTTTAAGTCTTTTAACTCTCAGTTTTTACCCCAGTCTCATGCAGGTTTTTTTGATTAAGATACTTAAAAGCACCACCTACAATCTCGGACAGGATATTCCGGAATTTCTCCCGGTATAACCTAAGCCCTATAAAGCTTAGATAACTAAATGCTGATCAAAACCAGCATTTTAAATACAATTTTGATATTCACATACCCCAAAACAAAATTATAAATCAGCTTATACTGACTCTGAACGAACCGTTGCTGGATCAACTTTAACACCAATTCCCATAGTCGAAGAAACAGCAACGCGCTTAATATACTCACCTTTTGCACCTTGCGGTTTGGCTTTAATAACTGCACTTGCAAAGGCTTTTATATTTTCTACGATTTTCTCAACACCAAAAGAAGCCTTACCAATACCAGCATGCACGATACCAGCTTTTTCCACACGAAACTCAACAGCACCACCTTTAGAAGCTTTCACAGCACCAGCGACATCAAGTGTTACAGTACCAACTTTCGGATTTGGCATCAAACTCCGTGGACCAAGAATCTTACCAAGACGACCAACAAGAGGCATCATGTCTGGTGTTGCAATACAACGATCAAAGTCTATCGTTCCTCCATTAATGCTTTCAAATAATTCTTCAGCACCCACAATATCAGCTCCTGCCGCCTTAGCTTCCTCAGCCTTATCCCCACGAGCAAAAACAGCAACACGAATATTTCGTCCTGTTCCATTAGGCAAATGAGCAACTCCTCGAACCATTTGATCAGCATGACGAGGATCAACACCCAAGTTCATTGAAATTTCGATTGTTTCATCAAACTTAGCAACTGCACGCTCCTTAACCATTAAAACAGCATCTTTTAAAGCGTAAAGTTCATTAAAATCAATATCTTTTCGGATATTTTTTATTCTTTTTGCTACTTTTGCCATAATATTAGCCCACCACTTCCAAGCCCATCGAGCGAGCAGAACCTTCAACCATACGCATTGCTGCCTCAATGTCATTCGCATTAAGATCTTTCATCTTTGATTCCGCAATCGAACGAATTTTATCGCGAGAAATGCTTCCTACAGACACTTTACCAGGCTCTTTTGAACCAGATTTCAGGTTTGCTTCTTTCTTTAAAAAGAATGATACAGGAGGCGTCTTGAGAGAAAATGTGAAAGACTTATCTTGGTAATACGTAATAACAACTGGAATCGGCGCCCCCTTTTCCATTTCTTGTGTAGCTGCATTAAACGCCTTACAAAATTCCATGATATTAATACCACGCTGCCCAAGAGCTGGACCAATCGGTGGAGATGGAGTAGCAGCCCCTGCAGGAACCTGCAACTTAAGCTGACCTATACTTTTTTTTGCCATAACAATCTGCCTTTAATTTCACTGGTATACTGACAATTTATCTTGCCTGCTACCCGCTGCAGTCACGTGGTTCGGATCATTAAGCCGACAAAAGCCATAAATCACCTCCCACTCCTTCCTTAAAGTAATTAAAACTACTCTAAGTTGAATCAGAGTTTTTCAACCTGACCAAATTCCAAATCAACAGGCGTAGGACGCCCAAAAATAAGCACTTCAACCTTAAGACGAGAACGCTCTTCTTCAACCTCTTGAACAATTCCATTAAACGAAACAAAAGGACCATCAGCAACGCGAACTTGCTCTCCAACTTCAAACAGCACAGAAGACTTTGGAGACTCAACCCTTTCCTGAACTTGTTTGAGAATTTGTTCAACCTCTCGATCAGAAATGGGAACAGGACGTGCATCCGATCCTAAAAAACCTGTCACTTTAGGCGTATTCTTAATAAGATGATAAACTTCATCTGTTAACTCAGCACGAACAAGAACATAACCAGGAAAAAATTTTCTCTCAGTATCAACTTTGCGTCCACGACGAACCTCTACAACACGCTCCGTTGGAACAAAAATCTTTTCAAAAAGATGATCAAGTCCTTTTTGCTTTGCCTCCTTATCAATAGCTTCCGCTACTTTCTTTTCAAAGTTTGAATATGCCTGAACAATATACCAACGAGCCGCCACAGTCACACTTCCTTATACTCTCAACTAAAAAGATATTTCAGAAGATCAATAACCCGCCAAACACCAAAATGCATGACCTGATCCACAATAAAAAAGAAAGCTGAAGCCAATGCAGTTACCAACAAAACCATAACAGTAGAAATAACTGTCTCACGACGCGTAGGCCATTTCACTTTAATTGTTTCTGCATAAACCTGCTTCAAAAAGGTAATCGGATTGGTTTTAGATGCCATCGTCACACTGTACTCTCTCTAGCCCTATTGTGTTTCATACAACAAAATAAACAGAAAAAATGCAAAAGCCAACTTTCAGACTTATGCAATCTCCTTACTTCCTATTCAATACCGTTTCACACACAAAAAAACAAGCCCCATATCAAAAAAAGCGAAAAAGGCAGCAAATCCACTCCCTTATATGTAAAATTCTATTCCCCTTGGCAGGGGCAGCAGGACTTGAACCCGCGACCTGCGGTTTTGGAGACCGCCGCTCTACCAACTGAGCTATACCCCTAACTCGCAAAACTAAAACACTTTTAACATCCCTCCAACAAGCATTATTTATTCAATGATCTTAGAGACGATACCGGCACCAACAGTACGACCACCTTCACGAATAGCAAAACGAAGTTTCTCTTCCATCGCTATCGGAACGATCAACGAAACATCCATGGCAACATTGTCGCCTGGCATAACCATTTCCGTTCCTTCTGGAAGAGTAACAATACCTGTAACATCTGTCGTACGGAAGTAAAACTGAGGACGGTAGTTCGTGAAAAATGGTGTATGACGTCCACCTTCATCTTTTGTCAAAATGTAAGCTTCTGCTTTAAAACGTGTATGAGGCGTAACGGACCCTGGCTTCGCCAATACTTGTCCACGCTCAATTCCTTCACGGTCAACACCACGAAGCAGAGCTCCTATATTATCACCCGCTTGACCTTGATCTAAAAGCTTGCGGAACATTTCAACGCCTGTAACTGTCGTCTTAGACGTTGGACGAATACCGATAATCTCGATTTCCTCTCCAACTTTAATAATACCACGCTCAACACGACCCGTAACAACGGTTCCACGACCCGAAATCGAAAATACATCCTCTATCGGCATCAAAAATGGTTGATCAACTGGACGTTCAGGAGTTGGAATATAATTATCAACTTCACTCATTAAAAGACGAACGGCATCTTCACCAATGCTTTTATCCTTATCCTCAAGAGCTGCCAACGCAGAACCCTTAACAATTGGTATATCATCGCCTGGAAAATCATATTTGGATAAAAGTTCCCGAACCTCAAGCTCTACAAGCTCCAAAAGTTCTGCATCATCAACCTGATCAACTTTATTAAGAAAAACAACAATCGCTGGAACACCAACCTGACGCGCAAGCAAAATATGCTCACGTGTCTGAGGCATTGGACCATCAGCTGCCGAAACAACCAAAATAGCACCATCCATCTGTGCTGCCCCTGTGATCATGTTCTTTACATAATCAGCGTGTCCTGGACAATCAACGTGCGCATAGTGACGATTTTCTGTTTCATACTCAACGTGTGCTGTAGAAATAGTAATTCCGCGTGCGCGTTCCTCTGGGGCAGCATCAATTTGGTCATAGGCTTTAAATTCACCAAAATATTTCGTAATCGCTGCTGTCAACGAGGTCTTCCCATGATCAACGTGACCAATCGTACCAATATTAACATGCGGTTTTGTTCGTTCAAACTTGCTCTTCGCCATTGCTATTAATCTCTATGTTTTATTCCCTATTTTTGTTAGCACCTAGGGGACAGTCCTGCAAAATTGAGTCTGACCAGACTGTAACCAGCCCAATCACCACAACTCTTAGGCAAAGACCCCACCCAATCTATAAATGGAATATCCTCCATCATACCTATTTGCCCAATCACCAACAACCATTTGGAGCGGGTAGCGGGAATCGAACCCGCGTATTCAGCTTGGAAGGCTGCTGCTCTACCATTGAGCTATACCCGCATGACCCACGTACTAACTCTCCTTCGATGAATGGTGGAGGGGGTTGGATTCGAACCAACGTAGCATACGCAACGGATTTACAGTCCGCCCCCTTTAACCACTCGGGCACCCCTCCATTACACCGGTAAAGTCGCGCGATGAGATATCACGGCAACCATCTTGAATACCTCTTTAGTTCAATCTGATTGCGAAGTGGTTATGACGATTACTATTGTATCTGTCAACAGAATAAATACAATTTTGTACAAAATTCCTGCTCATAACTTTAAATCATAGATTTTTTCTCTCTATTTTTCTTATTAACACGCTATAAAGAAGTTATGAAAAAAACAACATCACAAAATTCTCATTATGCTCGTTTACGTCGCCGATATCGCGATACAAAAGGCTCTCCTTCTCGATCTTTTACACCCCTAAAGAAGAAAGCTGCTTCTTTACAGCAAGGGATAATCCATCTTTATGGCATTCACTCTGTTCAGGCTGCCTTAGAAAACCCAAAAAGAATTTTAAAATGTCTTTACGTTACACAAAATGCCTTAAAACGATTAAATATATCCGAATCAGATTATCCTTGCTCTGTTACATTATGCACCCCTAAATATCTTGATTCGCTTGTTGGAAGTGAGGCTGTTCATCAAGGTGTTGTTTTGGAAACTCTCCCCCTCAAACCATGTGAACTGTCGGAACTAACCAATACTGATTTGGTCATTGTCATGGATCAAATTACCGACCCACATAATGTTGGCGCTATTATGCGCTCTGCAGTTGCATTGAAAGCTAAAGCACTTATTACAACTTGCCGTCACTCTCCCCACGAAAGCGGTGTTCTTGCGAAAGCAGCATCTGGAGCTCTAGAAATGATTCATTATATTACCGTACGAAACCTCGCTGAAGCTCTTCAAGAACTTCATCAAACAGGTTTTACAAGCTTTGGTCTCGATTCAGAAGGTGACAAACCTCTAGAAACAGCATTAACAGGGAATAAAATTGCTCTTGTTTTAGGAGCAGAAGGTAAAGGTTTACGTAAAAAAACACGTGAAACCGTTTGTGCTTTAACACGCCTTGATATGCCTGGAAATATTAAATCATTAAATGTTTCAAATGCTGCAACAATAGCGCTTTATGTGGCACATAAATATCTTAGATTCTAGTTTTTAATTTTTTTTGTGAAACATCAAAAAAACCAACCAACAAAAAACCCGCAAGAAAGCCGCCAATATGAGCTTCCCATGCTATTGAGATATCATTTTCTTCAAATAAAATAGAAGAAATACCTATGATAAAATCAGCTGTCAGCCATACACTCATATAAACAAGCACCCCCTTAGAACATAGAGCTTTTTTGATGGACAATAAGGGTCCAAGAAGTTTTTCGTTCTGCACATTGATAGCTAGATAACCACTAGAAAAACCGTAACGTGCAATAGCACCCATCATTCCAGATACGGCACCTGAAGCCCCAATAAGTGATATGGTACTTTCTTGATGAAATGCAAAATAAGTCAAAACAGAAATAACTGCCGTTAACACCCAAAAAATTAAAAAACGTAAAACACCAAAATGCCTTGCTAAAGGAGAGCCAAAAACCAAAAGCCAAACCATATTAAGAGCAACATGTTTAAAACTACTATGCATAAATGAATAACTCACCATGGTATAACAAAATGCTACAGGATCTCTCTTAAATAATGCTGGTATAAATGAAAAAAACTCAAGACTTTCAACATAAACCTGATGAGAAAAAAAATACTGAGAAATGCAATAAAGACAAAAACAAAATGCTATCAAAACAACGATAATAAATGGAACATTCAACAAGGATTCTTTAGTTTTTTTCGGCAATCGGGAAACATCATTATGTTGGTGACTAGAAACTTTCATTATGTAAAATCTCGTATTCTTTTATGTAAAATCTCGTATTCTTTAGAGAATGGGTTATTCTTTATACAAAATAAATATACCACTCCCCGTGATGCAGAATCTTTTCAACGCCTCTCGAAGTCCCTTTTTAAATTTTCAATAGCTCTACATGGAAACACGTGTATTTTATACAAAAGATTTTAAATAATCTTAAATCTCGATTTTCCATTAATGTATCTTGCATTGCTTCTACTCTTTGAATGAAAAACGACATCTCTATGAGAAAAAAACTACCAATACAGCGTTCTCTAGATATACTAATTAGTGTTTCATGATGAATTACTCTCTTGATAGTCTGTTTCCCTCATAAATGCGAAAGCGTCAGTTCATCTCTTTAACAAATATAAATAAGCCTTTCATTTCAATCTCTAACAGATATAATTCAAGAACTCTCTCCTATGAAACACTGAAAAAATATGTTTGATTTTAAAAAGTTCATGAAGAAAATTTTTATTCCTTTCTTAGACAATCTTATTTACATATCCGCCACTTGTAACGCACAAGAGAACAGTTTGAATTAATTCAATATAAAAAATTTTAAATGAGACAATCATAGGAATTTAAAACTCTTATTAAGTTCTAAAATGATAAAGGACCATTATAAATCAATGTGTTATAAATAGATAACACACTCATCATTGAAGAGGAAGGTCTTGAGAATTTTGCTTGCAATCCTTTAACCAGACATCATAAATAGGATGCTCAACAGCATTCAAACCAGGACTATCTGCAAACATCCATCCTGTAAAAATACGTCGTATTTTTTTATCTAATGTCACTTCATTGACTTCAACAAAACCAGTTGTACGCGTTGGTTCATCTTTAGAGCTCGTATAACACGCACGTGGCGTTACCTGTAATGCACCGTACTGATAAAACTCACCAAGAGTAACTTCAAAACGTGTGGTCCGCCCGGTGATTTTGTCAAGACCCGCAAAAACAGCAATTCCATTGCTAATACGCTCAGCCTGCACTCCACTATTTAAGGATAAAAACACTAAAATTCCCATTAAAAAAAAATATAAAAAACGCTTCCCCCCTAACATAAAAAAATCTTATCATATCAAAATCAATCATACCTTAAAAATAATTCTTTTCATAACATAGAGTCAAATAAGATAAAAATACACGCGTACATTAAAACATTTTATTTTTTAGGTGACCACGCATCATAATCTTCATGCACACAAGAACGCTCTCTATTGGAGGTGATTGCCCCCTTTGGTCGATAGCTCTTACTTGTTCCTGTCATATTTGCAACATGAGGCTTTTCCCATTCATAGGGATGATAATCTTCCTGTGTTGGTGGACACTCACAGCGATGATGAATCCAACCGTGCCAACCTGGTGGAATAGTAGAGGCCTCAGAATAGTCTTTATAGATAACCCAACGGTGCGGATAACCATCCTTATGAAGTCCTCCTTCATAATATATATTTCCAAATTGATCTTCCCCTATCCGCTTACCTTTGCGCCATGTGAAAAAACGCGTACCAATGGTATTGCCATTCCACCATGTGAAGATTTGCTTAAAAAAACGAGCCATCTGCTATTCCATTCATTTAGTGCACTGATGAAATTAATCATTGAAATAAATTTGTTAACAATTGAAGTTACCGAAAAAGTTACTAGTAAATTCAGCTACAATTCCAATATGATAGAATAATGTGCTATCCCTTAATTTCAAGAAGATATCATATGTATGGCTTCTTCTCCACCTCATAAAATTTAATCTATCCCAAGTTTCATCTTAACCAATTCATTAACAGCTTGAGGATTTGCCTTACCACCTGTTGCTTTCATTACCTGTCCAACAAACCAACCAACTAAAGCAGGTTTGTGTTTTGCTTGCGCAACTTTATCAGAATTATTGGCAACGATCTTATCAACAGCTCTTTCAATAGCCTTTGTATCCGTTACCTGCTTCATATTTCGCTCTTCTACAATTTGACGTGCATCTCCCCCCTCATTCCAAATAATCTCAAAAAGATCTTTGGCAATTTTTCCAGAAATAACGCCTTCTTTTATGAGATCAATAATGCTTCCCAATTGATTTGGCGATACTGGTGACTCTTCAATCTCACGATTACTTTTATTTAAAGCCCCTAAAAGGTCATTAATCACCCAATTTGCAACTATTTTTCCATCACGCCCACGCGCTACTTCTTCAAAATAATCAGCAATAGCCTTTTCTGTCACAAGAATGGAAGCATCATACACTGTCAATCCCATTTCCTTAACAAAACGTGCTTTTATAGCGTCAGGTAATTCTGGTAAGTCTGCTGCCAAAGAATCCACAAATCCTTGATCAAATTCTAATGGTAAAAGATCAGGATCAGGAAAATAACGATAATCATGCGCTTCTTCCTTTGAGCGCATAGAGCGCGTTTCACCTTTAGCGGCATCAAAAAGCCGTGTCTCTTGATCTATGATGCCTCCATCTTCTAAAATTGCGATCTGACGACGCGCTTCATATTCAATCGCCTGACCAATAAAGCGAATAGAGTTAACGTTTTTAATTTCACAGCGCGTTCCAAAATTTTCACCAGGACGACGAACAGATACATTGACATCTGCACGCATAGAACCTTCATCCATATTGCCATCGCAAGTGCCTAAATAACGAACAATCGTACGCAATTTTGTCATATAGGCTTTGGCTTCATCTGATGAGCGCATATCAGGTTTGGAAACAATTTCCATAAGAGCAACACCAGAACGATTAAGATCTACAAAAGACATCGTTGGATGTTGATCGTGCATCGATTTTCCAGCATCCTGTTCAAGATGCAACCTCTCAATTCCCACTTCAATATCCTCAAATTGGCCATTCGAATCTGGACCAACAGATATGATAATCTTTCCCTCTCCCACAATGGGATAGCGAAATTGAGAAATCTGATACCCCTGCGGTAAATCTGGATAAAAATAATTTTTGCGATCAAAAACAGATTTTAAATTAATATGCGCCTTTAATCCTAACCCCGTTCGAACCGCTTGACGAACACATTCTTGATTAAGAACAGGCAACATACCTGGCATAGCTGCATCAATAAGTGATACATGGTTGTTCGGCTCTGCACCAAATTTGGTTGATGCTCCTGAAAAAAGTTTCGAATTTGATATGATTTGCGCATGAACTTCCATGCCAATGATGACTTCCCAATCACCTGTAACTCCAGAAATAAAACGCTTAGAATCAGGAGTACGCGTATCAATGATGCTCATTGCTAATCCACTACCAATATTTAAAATATACTCACGGCTTATCTAAAACCATTCTCTTAAGTGCAATCCTAGGATATAAATCTTGCAAAAAGCCCGATTCTACCGGGCTCGTTTTGTTTGCGTAAATATTAAGCTTTTTTAGAAGCCTTTTTCTTAGCTGATGTTTTCTCTGTAGACGTTTCCTTCACTGCAGATTTTTTCTTTGCCGGCTTCTCTTCAAGAACATCTGATTCGTCATATTCTTTCATCAACTCTTCAACCGTCACTTCTTTATCTGTGACTTTTATCTGTGCTAATAAATGATCAATGACCTTTTCTTCAAAAATCGGAGCACGTAGATTTTCAACAGCTTCCGGAGTCCTACGGAAAAAATCCATAATCTCTTTCTCTTGCCCAGGATACTGGCGAACCTGATCAAAAACGGCTGCTTTTAGCTCATCTTCACTAACTTTAACACCAACCTTCATTCCAATTTCAGAAAGCACCAAACCAAGACGAACACGACGTTGCGCAAGGACACGATATTCCTCCCGTGCCTTTTCCTCTGTAATACCTTCATCTTCAAAACTGCGCCCAGCCTTTTTCAAATCATCATTAACCTGAGCCCATATATTGTTAAATTCAATCTCTAAAAGTTCTTCAGGAATCTCAAAATTATAATCAGCATCTAAAGCATCAAGAATTTGGCGCTTAACTTTTTGACGTGTTACTGAACCATATTGGCTTTCAATCTGCCCACGAACAACCTCACGTAAGCGATCTAGGGACTCTAAACCAACCTTTTTCGCTGCTTCATCATCAATTTTTAATTCATCTGGTTTAAAGACAGCTTTGACAGTAATGTCAAACTCTGCTTCTCGTCCCGCCAAATGTGCCGCACTGTAATTATCTGGGAATTTAACAAAAATCGTTTTTGCATCCCCAGCTTTCACACCAACCAATTGCTCTTCAAAACCAGGAATAAATTGTTTTGACCCAAGAATTAGTTGTGCATCATTATCTGCCCCACCTTCAAATGGAATACCTTCAAGCTTACCTTGATAATCTATAGTAATACGATCACCTTCTTCAGCCCCCCCCTCTTTTAGGGAATAATTACGCGTAGAAGAAAGGACGCGATTGACTTGATCATCAATATCCTTTTCAGGAATAGCTGCAATTTCACGGATAACCTTAATATGTTCGAAATCTTTAATTTCAATTTTTGGTAAAACTTCATACTTTAAACTAAAAGTAAAATCGGCTTTGCCATCTAGAATTTTTTCATCTTCATCTATATCAATTTTCGGCTGTATCGCTGCACGTTCATTGCGGTCCGCTAAAACAGAACGGGGCGCATCACTGAGTATCTCATTGAGAATCTCCGCCATGAAGGATTTACCATACATTTTTCGCAAATGCCCACTAGGCACT